>NZ_AUJR01000060.1 GCF_000424325.1 [Clostridium] clostridioforme AGR2157 | reverse complement strand
AGCGAATGTTTTATCGCCACTTTCACGTCCGTGAGACCTCCCCGGGTACTCACACGTTCTTTCCCACTTATACCTGCCCCGTTTACTGCTGGCGTTCCGTGCAGTTATTGGACTTTAGTTTGTTAGGCAACCTCATCCACGCTTCACAGCCTATCCGGACAACTTTTACAGGCCAGTGGTTTGCCTCCGGCTTCCTTCAGACCCCACCTCACGATGACGCCCTTGCCATTGGCTGCACCCTTCCCACTGCCGGGCGGGTCAGGGACTTTCACCCGTTAGAACGTGCGCCCGCCGGGCGCACCAAAAAATGACCCTATATTCTCATATAAGGTCATTCTAAAAATCTCATTTTTTAATTCATTCACTTTTAGTAAACTTTTGAGTAAAACCAATACCCAAAACCCGGAAACCCTTATAAAATTAGGCTCCTACTCCATCGTATATGGCATCAGAGCGATGTGACGTGCGCGCTTGATAGCTACGGTCAGGGCTCTCTGGTGCTTTGCACAGTTGCCTGTGATACGGCGGGGAAGGATTTTTCCTCTCTCGGATACGTATCTCTTTAACTTGTTAACATCCTTGTAATCGATGGTTCCGTTCTTATCTCCACAGAATACACAAACTTTTTTTCTTCTGCGTATTCCGCCTGGTCTTCTCATCTTAGCGCCATCTGGTCTATCTGTTTTATTAAATGCCATTGGTGTTGTCCTCCTTTATTATTAACCATGAACATCCTAGTTAAATGGAAGTCCTTCGTCCTCCACTCCATCAGGAATATTCATAAACCCATCACCAATCGCACTGGTAGGAGCCGGTCTCTGAGACGGAGCTGCCTGGGCATATCCTCCCATTTCAGACGCCGCACCCTTACTGTCTGCGAATTCCTGGTCATCCAAAATGACCTCGGTGGTGTATACTTTCTGACCTTCTTTATTTACATAGCTACCTGTCTGGATTCTGCCTGACACGAGCACCCGCATTCCCTGACGGAAATACTTCTCGGCAAACTCGGCAGCGCGGTCAAATGCAACACAGTTGATAAAATCGGCTGTCTGCTGCTCCGCGGAACTGTCCTGGTTCCTGCGGCCCCTTCTGTCCACCGCAAGGGTGTACCTGGCTATAGCCATGGAACGCTCTCCCTGTGAATATCTGACTTCCGGGTCTCTTGTCAATCTTCCCATTAAGATAACTCTGTTCATACGGTCACACTTCCTTTTTCTCTCCCGCCATAGGCGGTCTGGGTATCTCTTATGCCTCTGCCTTAACGCATAAGTATCTGATTACTGGTTCCATAATACGAACGTGAGCTTCTACTTCATTCGGGCATACAGAATCAGACTCGAACTGTATGAAGTAGTAGTAAGCTTCGTGCATCTTCTGAATCTCGTAAGCAAGTCTCTTCTTGCCCCATTCATCTACGTTTGTTACAGTGCCGCCGAAACGGGTGATGTAACCCTTTACCTTTTCGATTGCTGCTGCACGCTGCTCGTCTTCCAGCTTCACATTCAGAACAACGGTTAATTCATACTTGTTCATCTTGCTTTACCTCCTTGTGGTCTCTGGCCCCTGCTTTCAGTAACAGGAGCAAGGATATAATATGTCACGGAGTATTATTTTAACAAATTTCCGGCACAAATGCAAGATGTTTTTTGTTTTTTATTAAGTTTTATTACGCTTTATATGGCGGATTTCAGGAATTTCCCCTGACAGCGCCCTAAGAATCCACGTTTGCCTTGGTAAGCCCCCTGGTATTTTTCTCCACCAGTCTGCGGGCAATCATAATCTGATGTCCGCATCCCATGCATTTGAGCCGGAAATCAGCTCCCACCCTGAGGATTTCCCACTGGCTGCTGCCGCAGGGATGGGTCTTTTTAAGCTTTACTATGTCCCCTACTTCATAATTTAACTTTTCGTTCATGCCGCATCTCCATTTCTATATATGGGTCTGACCGCTGCCTGTCACCCTTTCAGTATGCCTTCTATCTCAGCCAGTTCCTCACGGCTGAATGCCAGGTTGTCAAGAGCCTTTGCATTATCCTCCAGCTGGGCAATGCTGCTGGCCCCTATGAGGACGCTGGTGACTTCCTTCCTGCGGAGCACCCAGGCCAGGGCCATCTGGGCCAGGGACTGTCCACGCCCCCTGGCCATCCCGTCCAGGGCCCTGATTTTGACCAGCTTGTCCTCTGTCAGGTATCTTCCGCCTATAGTGGACCCTTTCTTTGAAGCCCTGGAGCCTTCCGGTATCCCTTTCAGATACCTTCCTGTCAGGGCGCCCTGTGCCAGTGGGCTGTAGCATATGCAGCCCACGCCCTCACGGTCCAGAAGCTCCAGAAGGCCGTCCTCCACCCAGCGCTCGAACATATTGTACCGCGGCTGGTGAAGAAGACAAGGCGTTTTGTTTTCCCTCAGTATGCGGATGGCTGCCTCTGCTTCCTCTGCCTGATAATTGGAAATCCCCACATACAGGGCCTTTCCCTGGCGCACTATGTCTGACAGGGCGCCCATGGTCTCCTCCAGGGGTGTCTCCGGGTCAGGACGGTGATGGTAAAATACATCCACGTACTCCAGTCCCATACGCTTTAAGCTGGAATCCAGACTGGCCATAAGGTACTTCCTGGACCCCCAGTTGCCGTAGGGCCCCGGCCAGAAATCAAATCCCGCCTTTGTGGAGATGAACAGCTCATCCCTGTACCTTCCCAGACCATCCCGAAGGGCGCACCCGAAATTTTCCTCTGCCTTCCCCACTGCCGGAAATCCATAATTGTTTGCCAGATCAAAATGGGTGATACCCATATCAAATGCCCTGAAAAGAACAGCCTCCTGTTCCTTAAGGCTCTTTTCCAATCCAAAATTCTGCCACAGTCCCAGGGATATCCTTGGAATCAGGACACCGCTCCTGCCGCTGCGCTTATATTCCATGCTGTCATATCTGTTCTCTGCTGCCTGATACATCTGTGATTCCTTCCTTTCCTAATCAACCACAGTCCCAAGGACCTCCCCAATAGGAGCGCTGATGACCAGATCCGCCTGGGAGTCCCGAGAGGTGGCTGCCTTATTGATGAGCACCAGTTTATTGCCTCTGTAATAGTCAATCAGTCCTGCCGCAGGATACACCACCAGGGATGTCCCTCCTATGATTAGCATGTCTGCATTCCTGATATAATCCACGGATTTCTGCAGGGTCCTGTTGTCCAGTCCCTCCTCGTATAGGACCACGTCCGGCTTAATCACACCGCCGCAGCTGCAATGAGGCACGCCACCGCTCTTTACAACGTAGTCCAAATCATAAAACTGCCCGCATCTGGTACAGTAATTCCTATGTACGCTGCCGTGAAGCTCCAGCACCTCCCTGCTTCCCGCCATCTGGTGAAGACCGTCGATGTTCTGGGTGATGACCGCCTTTAGCTTCCCCCTGTCCTCCAACCGTGCCAGGGCCTTATGTGCTTCGTTGGGAACAGCCCCGGTAAACAGCATCCTGTCCTTATAAAAGCCGTAAAACTCTTCCGGATACCGCATATAAAAGCTATGGCTGATAATAGTCTCAGGCGGGTATTTGTACTGCTGGTTATAAAGCCCGTCCACGCTGCGGAAATCCGGAATCCCGCTTTCCGTGGATACTCCGGCTCCGCCAAAGAACACAATGTTATCGCTGCCGTCAATCCATTCCTTTAACTGCTGCCATTTTTCGTTCATTCCATTCCCCCTCCTGATTCTGTCAATTCATACCGTGACTACACAACTTCATCCAGATACACGCCATCCAGAGCCCGCACATATGCGCACCAGAAAGGCGCACTACCCTGACTTCCATCTGCCAGTTCCTCCAGAGCTCTGTATCCAAACAGCCAGGACGCCAGCTGTTCTATGGTAATATCCAAAACCTCCGAGGATACCAGTGTCCCCGGAAAAACAGGCTCCTCCGCGCATTCCCCGGCATGGACCGCTGACAGGGACACCCCTCTCTTTGTAAGGGATGACCCGTTTCCGTCTATTTTCCATTTCCACAAACCGCTGTTTTCCGGTATCAGCGGGTCATGAATATTGACCATCACATCCATGGCAGGGCAGGGACACCCTTCATCCAGGACAATGGCTTCCATAAAGGACCGCACATCGGTGATGCGGGCCATGATTGCCGGTCTGGGCAGATATTGGCCGCTGTCCGGTTCCAGCCATTCATACCTGCCAGCATACAGGAACCTCTGCTCCTGCTTCTCACGTCCCCAAAAGGCCTGGAACGCCTGGAGTGCCCCTGTCCCGTCATACCATCCATATACGCTTCCGGCCTCGCTGTCCAGCTCAGACTGAAGCATTTCCATATAATCCCGGTCCCGCAGTGCATACACCTGGAATCGGGAAGACAGCCAATGGTTCATCCAACCCGCCAGGGAAGAACAAAGATTCCCGTCCAGCCGAAGTTCCCTCCTGTGAAGGCACTCCTCTGCCTCAGGTCCCAGCCTGTACTGCGGCTGGTCAAATATATACCGGAACCCAAAGGGCCTGTAGATATCCGGCGAGGCCGGCATGAGGTAGCAGAAGGGCTTCCTGTCCTGGTGCATGTCTCCCAGCATCCTCATAAGCACATCCCGCATATGTCCGCGGTGACGGCTGTCGGCAGCCGTAGCCACGCCAACGATATAATCCAGCTTCCACATCTTCTTTCCCACATTGACCCTGTATGGGTTCATGTGGGCCATGGTGACGATACGGCCCGTGTCGTCCTCCTTCACCAATACGGCGCTCTGTAATATCTTTTTATCAAAATAATAGTCTGCAAATTCCCTGGAATCCTCCGGAAATGCTTCCTCCCACAGGGGCCTGCATGCCCCGAACTCACGTTTCTCCAAATACCGAATCATCGTTCCCTCACCATATATTTTCTTGCAAACCCAATGGGATAATAGCTCATTTTGGCCTTTCTAAGGCCCTCCATCCCCACATCGTCCTCCCGGTTCACCAGCTCGGCCTCGGGAAATTCATTTACCAGGAACTGCTGGTTGATAAACTGGTACAGTCCCCTGATTTCAGAATTGGCCTTTTCAATATGGATGACAGCCATATTCTCCCGCGCATTCAGACTTCCAATGGTAAATGCCTCCAGCTGTCCGTCGATATACACCCCTGCCATCCTCACATAGAGGCTGGAACAGTTCTTAAGTATGTCATGAATTCCTGCCACCTCATAATCCAGGGAAAGCTCCATGGCGCCCACTTCCTCCTTGTGCTGCCTCCAGCGCTCCATGAACTGCCACACCTCATGCCGGTCGGAACAGCAGAGACGCCTGTACTCATACCTGCCTTCGTACATGCGCTTAAAGCCGTTCAGGTGGTTTCTCTTCTTGACGAACTTCTTCCCCTCCAGCGTTCTCAGCTCCTCGCCGCTGTAGAGATAGTCCTTTAAATCCACCTGCTCTTCCACCTCGAACAGGGCCGGGTCCAGGTTCAGGTACTGTACCGCCTCCTCATCGGCCAGGGAAATATAGAAAGGCTTGTGAAGCACCCCTGAAAAATAATCCACCATCTGCTGAAAGAAGTACGGCAGGTCCTCCTCCCTGCACAGAGGCATGGCAGTGGAAACTTGTCCGTCCTTTTCCATGAGCCACAGGACAGCCCTTCCCTCGCTCACCGCACACCGTACATGATAATAGTCCTTCCACAAAAAACTGTCCAGAAACACGCTGTCGCATGTTTTATTGGGCCTCAGCCCATAAAAGGGCCGGAGCCTGTCTATATCCCCGGCCACTACCGGCTTAAAATCCAAATTCATAGCATAACAACCTCTTTTCATTTAACTTCTGATAGTATACCATAAAACCGGGTTCTATAACAGTTTTTTTGCTTCACAGGAAAAAGACCTGGAAGCTGTCTTGTTTCCAGGTCTCTTTTAATTCCCAGACTTGATTTTCCCAAAGCTGCCTGACCTCTTTCGGTGGAATCCGGCCTTACAGGCCCTGGGCAATCTCTTTCACCAGCAGCAGCCTCTGCCCCTGTTTCACCTGGTCGTCAGCCAGTTCGTTGGTGGATATGATATTGCCAACGGTTGTATGGAATTTTTTCGCGATTCCCCACAAGCTGTCTTCCGGCTGTACAATGTATCCCACGATTCCCGGCAGCTCCTGCAGCTTCTCCAAATCTATGGGATGGATGGCAGCTCCTGTAATCACCGGTTCACACACCGGCTGCAGCACCAGGAAATCCAGGGCAATCACTGCCTTCACTTCCACCATATCCCCGCCCATCATCACGGCGCTGAGCTGTTCCAGGCCTGCATCCAGCTGGTATACGCTGTCCTCCCGGATTCCTCTGGCCTCTGCCACGCAGTGGAAGGGCACCTGCTCCACAGAGGACTGGACCGGTGATGTGTCGTCGCTGGTAAGGTATAAAAGAGTTACCTCCAGCACACCGTCAATCTCCAGGCAGTCATCCCCGATTTCCACCTCATCCAGCTTGATGGTCCCCTCGTTATGGCAAATCTGGAGAATCCGCTCAGCCTGGGGCAGACTCAGCTTCTCCGCCACCTTGGATTTGCACACATTCCTGGTCAGAATCTGGTCAAAACAGGCGTCTGAACGGTTCAGCTCTATTTCCCGGCTGTTGGAGTACATATCGCTTAAAAGCTCGACCTCCTCCTCCTCGTAGAGCTTGATATCCAGCTCCAGCACCGCGTCTACGTCCATTTCCCGCATTTCCCCGTCGTAGTCAGGCTTGGCTTCAATGTCCTTATGGGCCAGACGCACTGTCACCATGGGGATCTGGTCCTCCTTCACATCGCTCATTTCCATGTCCCCTGAAAATGGGATGGTCTCCTCCAGCCACTGGACAGGCATATTTTCATCCTCTGGCCCGTAAATGACAAAAACACTGAGTTCGCCGTCCAGATGAAGCCTGCCGTCCAGTGGTTTCACGTTCACGTCCCGCAGCTTCATTTCCCGCCATAACAACTGGCCTATGTTGGGCTTGCCTCCGGTCAGGCTCAGTTCCTCCTTAATCCGGTATGTATCCTTGCGCCTGACAGCAATGGCAGCCGCATTGGCCGTGCGCTTCAGTGTCTCCACCTGCACCTGTCCCGTTCCGTCCGTGTCAGACATGCCGGCCCCCGCGGGACGGCTGATATTTTCCATGTCCACATCCACAGCAGCTTCCACGTCCCTCAGGGTCTCCACCCGCACCTGAAGTGTAATGATGGCCTGGACTCCCAGCTTCCTGGAATTAATCATATCCGTGTTCAGATCTTCCAGCATCCAGTTAAGCCCGACGTAATCCTTTTCCTCCAGGCCCTGGACATTGACCACCTCCTCAAAGGGAATATTGCCGCCCAGGGTCTGGAGCCCGCCGCTCTCCTTCCGGTACAGCACCTGGAATTCCAGCTTTCCCTTTACCGCCACCTTATCCCCCTGGTTCTTCACTGTCTCAATCTGTATTTCGCCGGTGTCCAGCATGACCTGCTCCATATCATCCAGGGTATCCGGTACAATAAAGTCATCGTCCAGGGTAATCTGCGTGGTCACGTTGCCCTTCCATTGGTTCATATGTATCTGCTTCTTTATCAATTCCATAAATAACACCTGCCATCTCTCATAGTCTTTTAGAAAAATCTATGCGGACAGCAGGTGATTTATGCTCTTTTTCTATCTTTCATCGTATTCGTCCATGAAGTGGCGGCGCACCCCGTCCTTTACATAGCCAAGGCAGGCATCCAGGTTGATGTTCTCCACGCTTTTCATAATATTGCCGTCTATGAAGGGGCTGGTCTTTCTGAGGGAGCGGATGAGCTCCTTCATCTCCTGGCGCTTGGAGGTGTGCACGATATCAGCCGCCTCCCCTGCCATCCCCCTTGCAGCCTGTTCCTTTGCAATCCGCTCCGTAAACCGGCAGGCGCACTGCAGGAAATGCAGGCCGTTGTAATCCTTCCAGGCCAGTATATCTTCTTCCTTTACATAGTACAGGGGACGGATTAATTCCATGCCCTGGAAATTCGTGCTGTGAAGCTTGGGCATCATGGTATTAATCTGGCCTCCGTAAAGGATTCCCATAAGAATGGTCTCAATCACGTCGTCAAAATGGTGTCCCAACGCTATTTTATTGCATCCCAGTTCCCTGGCGTGAGCGTACAGATACCCTCTTCTCATCCTGGCGCACAGGTAGCAGGGGGACTGCTCCACATCCACCACAATGTCAAATATATCCGAGTCAAAGATACGCACCGGTATATCCATAAGGGCTGCATTATCTTCAATAAGCTTCCTGTTGTCCGGATTGTATCCGGGGTCCATGACAATAAACTCCAGCTCAAAATCCGTCCGGCTCTGCCGCTTTAACTGCTGGAGGCATTTGGCCAGAAGCATGGAATCCTTTCCGCCGGATATGCAGACAGCCACCTTGTCGCCGTCCTTTATCATCTCATAATCCTGAAGCCCCTTCACAAAGGGGCGCCATATTTCCCTGCGGAACTTTTTTATGATGCTCCGCTCTATATTTACATGGGGTGCTTCCTGTTTCATGTGCCGTGTGTCTTCTCCTGGGTGGGTTATTTTTACGGACTGGGCCATTAGCCGGGCTCATGTCCGGCTGGTGCAGTGGATGCATTATCTCCGGCCGGTGCGGCGGATGCATCATCTGCCGGTGCAGCGGATGCATTATCTCTGTCCGGTGCAGCGGATGCATTATCTCTGTCCGGTGCAGCGGATGCATTATCTCTGTCCGGTGCAGCGGCAGCCGCCTCCGCTCCCGCCGGTGTCGGCCGGGCGTCCATCCGGGCATCTCTTAAGGCACCCTTAAGGAATTCAATCTCCTTCTCCATCTGCTCCATCCGCTGTTTCATTGTCTCGTATTCTTCCAGCGTCAGGCTTTTCTTTTCCTTTGGTATGGTAACGCCATCCTTCTTGATTGGACGGGCAGGTATGCCGACAGCGGTCACATTATCCTCCAGCGGCTTCAGCAGAACTGCATTGGCTGCAATGGAGCAGTTATCGCCCACCTCAAAAGCGCCCAGAATCTTGGCGCCTGCGCCTACCATCACATTATTGCCCAGGGTGGGATGGCGCTTGCCTTTCTTGGTACCCACGCCACCCAGGGTAACTCCCTGGTAAATGGTGCAGTTATCGCCCACCACAGTGGTCTCGCCGATAACCACTCCGCATCCATGGTCAATCAGGATGCCGCGTCCCAGCTGGGCGCCGGGATGAATCTCGATAAGAGTGAAAAACCGGGCAATCTGGGAAATCAGCCTGGCAACAAAAAACATCCTGTGTTTATAGAACCAGTGGGCAAACCGGTGCCATATAAGGGCATGGACTCCCTGGTACAGAAGAAATACCTCCAGGGCATTGCGGGCAGCGGGGTCACGTTCCTGTACGGCCTTTATGTCAAGCCATATGTCCTTGAATATCATATTTACTCCAGCCTTTCTTTAACAAGTTAACACAATGCTACGGTAATACGACATTTTTCTAAAAAGGTTAAATATCGTATAGTATAGCATATGATATTCAAATTAAAAAGAGCTTTTTACACTTTGCGGCCTGTTTCATAACTCTTTTCAGGCTTTTGCCTCCCCCGGCCTGCCTGACCTACTGGAATACCACAGGATTTTCCAGATACTCTGTCTTGATTACAATATATGGGAATGACTGTTCCGCACCGGCATTCTCCCCCTTTTCAGGACCCTTTAACTCAGTATTGACGACAATGGAGTTGTCGGTCAGATAGAGTTCATTGACGCTGATGCTGTAACCACCTGTGGGCTGTACGCCGTATCCCACCGCTATGTACAGGTTCTGTTCATCGCTGTATGTGAGCTTAAACGGCTGCTGCTGTTTCTCAGCAATCAGATTCTTAAGCTCATCCGGCACATCCATATCGCCTACCACTGTGAACTCCAGGTCCCTGACCTTATCCCCGCTGTCCTTTGATGCAGAGCAGCCGGCCAGCCACAGTATCATGGCAAGCAGCGCCATGAGTCCAAGGTACACTTTACCCTTAATAGTTCCTTTCATGTTAAAAACCTCCCGGAATATATGATACAATTACTATCAATATATTCCGGGAGGCCCTGATTATGCGTTTAAACACATGTTTGCGTATATTCAGACCTTATTATACTCAAACCGCTGTTATACGATTTTCCGAATCCAGCCCTCAGGCGCTTCTATGGTTCCCATCTGAATGCCTGTAAGGGTATCATACAGCTTCTTTGTAACAGGCCCCATGGCGTCCATGCCGCTTGGGAAGCAGATTTCCCTGCCATGGTCCACAATCTTGCCCACCGGAGAGATAACGGCTGCTGTTCCGCACAGTCCGCACTCTGCGAAATCATCCAGTTCAGAAAGCTTCACAGGCCTCTGCGTCACCTTAAGACCCAAATAATGCTCTGCCACGTGCACAAGGGAGCGCCTTGTGATGGATGGAAGGATGGAATCAGACTTAGGTGTCACCACCCCGCCATCCTTTGTGACAAACAGGAAATTAGCTCCGCCCGTCTCCTCAATATAGGTCCTGGTACCCGGGTCCAGGAACACGTTCTCGTCAAATCCCGCGGCATGGGCTGTGACAGACGCGTGAAGGCTCATGGCGTAATTCAGTCCGGCCTTTACATGACCGGTGCCGTTGGGCGCTGCTCGGTCAAAGTCGCTGACGCAAAGGGTCAGAGGTTTTGCCCCTCCCTTAAAGTAAGGGCCTACAGGCGTTCCAAAAAGCCTGAACTGATACTCCTGGGAAGGCTTAACGCCAATGACAGGACCTGAGGCAAACATATATGGCCTGAGGTAAAGGGTGGCTCCGCTTCCGAATGGAGGTACCCAGGCTGCATTGGCCTTCACCACCTGGTCCACTGCCTCCAGAAATCTCTCCTTGGGGAAGGGCGGCATCTCCAGCCTCTTGGCAGAATTCATCATACGCTCCGCATTCAGGTCAGGGCGGAATGTGACAATGCTTCCATCCTCGGTGGTATAAGCCTTAAGTCCCTCAAAAATCTCCTGGCAGTACTGAAGGATGCCCGCGCATTCATTAATCACCACATTGGGGTCAGAGATCATCGCGCCCTCGTCCCATGCTCCGTTTTTATAATTCGCCACATAGCGCTTGTCCGTCGGCATATAGGAAAATCCGATATTTCCCCAGTCCAGGTCTTTCTTTTCCATAGTCTGTTCCTCCATTCGGGTAGATATAAGATGTATTTTGAACACAATTATAATGGTATTAATCCGCAAAATCAATGGGTTCCTTGCAAATATACTATACAATTCCTGCATATCTGCCATAACCTCAGCCGGAATTCATACACACATAAACACCCTCAGGCCGCATTGCGAAACCCGCCAAACTGTGTTAAGTTATAAATTAGTAATAAACGAACACAAGGAGATGTGCATACATGGCCAAGAAAAATGCCCGCAACACCCGCGGAAAGATTGTAAACGCAGCATGGCAGCTGTTCTATGAACAGGGATATGAAGATACCACAGTGGAGGAAATCATCGAACTCTCCCATACATCCAAGGGCTCCTTTTACCACTATTTCGACGGAAAGGATGCTCTCCTCAGCACCCTGAGCCTGCTCTTTGATGAAAAATACGAAGAACTCATGGATACCCTTACGCCGGAGATGTCAGCCATGGACAAACTCCTCTTTCTCAACAGCGAGCTCTTCGGCATGATTGAGAACAGCATATCCCTGGACCTTCTGGCCCGCCTGCTCTCCACCCAGCTGGTCACCACCGGTGAAAAGCACCTGCTGGACCACAACCGCACCTACTATAAACTGCTCCGCAGAATCATCGCCCAGGGCCAGGAATCCGGCGAGCTGAACGCTGAGACCAGCGTCAATGAGATGGTCAAGCTTTACGCCCTGTCCGAACGTGCCCTGCTATACGACTGGTGTCTGTGCGCCGGTGAATATTCCCTGCGCAGGTACAGCGCCTCAGTCATGCCCGCGTTCCTGAGCCATTTCCTGCCCGGACTGGGATGATAGTAACGGACCGGAGCCGGAGACATCCATATTGTCCGTGGAGCATATCCATCCCCCGCCCCGGCCGCTCACGGCCGGGGGCTCATCCTCTATATGTATAAATATCCTTTCCATATACTTATCATTAATCGTCTAGCATCTTTTCCTTATAAATACGTTATTTCATCCATATTATATAACATTTAGTCTAGTATGTAGTCTATACATAGTTCTGTATTGCGTTCCCCTCACCTCCATGCTATAATATCAGCATTATGTCTGTTTTCCACAAAGAAACACATAACAGGAGGGTAATTATGAGTACTGCACAAATAGGAATCCTGGCAGCCATCATCGCGTATCTGGCAGCCATGGTATATGTAGGTTTTTATTTCAGCAAAAAGGGCGGCGGTGATTCTGCCGACGAATTCTATCTGGGAGGCCGTAAACTTGGCGCACTGGTAACTGCCATGAGCGCCGAGGCTTCGGATATGAGCAGCTGGCTTCTCATGGGCCTGCCGGGAGTTGCATACCTGACCGGCATCGCGGATGCGGGCTGGACCGCCATCGGTCTGGTTGTGGGTACATATCTCAACTGGCTGATTGTTGCCAAGCGCCTGCGCCGCTATTCCGTTGCATGCGAGGCCATCACCATACCGGACTTTTTCTCCCGCCGTTACCGGGATAACAAGAACATACTGATGTGCATTGCCGCCATCGTAATCCTGATTTTCTTCATTCCCTACACCGCCTCCGGGTTCAAGGCAGTAGGAACTCTGTTCAACAGCCTGTTCGGCGTGAACTATCACGTTGCAATGATAGCGGGCGCGGTGGTCATTATCGGTTACACGGTCATGGGAGGCTTTATGGCAGTGTCCACCACGGACCTGATTCAGAGCATTGTCATGAGCATTGCGCTGGTTATCATTGTATTCTTTGGCATCCATGTGGCCGGCGGCTGGAATGCCGTGGCTGACAACGCCCGTTCCCTGGCAGGATACCTGAGCATGACCCATGTCCACAACATGGCTGACAACACAGCATCCCCCTATGGCTTCATAACCATACTGTCCACCCTGGCATGGGGATTGGGGTATTTTGGAATGCCCCATATCCTTCTCCGTTTCATGGCCATCAGCCATGAGGATAAGCTTAAGACGTCACGGCGTATTGCATCCATTTGGGTTGTCATCTCCATGTTTGTTGCCATCCTGATCGGCATCATCGGATACGGCGCCTCTGCGGCAGGGGGGATTCCCATGTTCTCATCAAGCTCTGAATCCGAGACCGTCATCATCCGTCTGGCGGATTTGCTGGGACGCCACGGAATCCTGCTGTCTGTTGTAGCCGGAGTGGTGCTGGCAGGAATCCTGGCCTGTACCATGTCCACGGCTGACTCCCAGCTGCTGACAGCCGCGTCAGGCGTATCCCAGAACCTGCTTCAGGATTTCCTGAAGATTAAAATGGATACAAAAGCGTCCATGACAGCTGCCCGTCTTACCGTAGTGGGCATTGCCCTGGTAGCCATCCTGCTGGCCTGGAATCCCGACAGCTCCGTATTTACCATTGTCTCCTTTGCCTGGGCCGGTTTCGGCGCATCCTTTGGCCCGGTGATGCTCTTTGCCCTGTTCTGGAAACGCAGCAATCTGAAAGGCGCTCTGGCAGGCATGATTTCCGGAGGCGTCATGGTATTTGTGTGGAAATACGGGGTGCGCCCCTTAGGCGGTGCCTGGAACATCTATGAACTGCTTCCCGCCTTTATCGTGGCCTGCATTGCCATTGTGGCCGTGTCACTGATGACAGAAGCGCCATCCGAGGAAATCTGCGATGAGTATGATTCTGTGGGAAGATAGAACTGAATCAAATATCAAAACCGCAGCTTTCAGATAAGACTGTTTCCATCTGAAAACTGCGGTTTTCTCTTTTCCTATTGGTCTCTCATCTGCGGCTTATCTGCTTGGTTCCGGCTTCTCTCCCGTACTTACTCCTCCTGCTTGCTGCAGATTGCCAGCCTGTGCTGGTACTTCTTCCTGGTAGCCAGCCCTCCCCGGATATGGCGCTCTGACTTATTCACATCCAGTACGATTCTGGCCTGGGCCGCCAAGGCCGGATTGATGTGCTCAAGCCTGTCAGTTACATCCTTATGTACCGTGGATTTGCTTATCCCAAACTTCTTCGCCGTCTGCCTTACCGTGGCATTGTGGTCTATGATGTAATTGGCGATGGCTACCGCACGTTCTTCAATATACTCCTTCAAAATGAGTCTCCTGAGGATTTTTTTACATCATATGCAGAAAATCCCGGGATTAGCACACCCTGTACGTTTTCAGGCAGGAATATTTTCCGGCAGCGCATGTCCGCCTCAGGCGGACTCTGTGCTCTGCCCCAACAATATCTCCACTGCTTCCTTAAGGGTCTCTGTTTCCCCTACGTTCCCGGGGAATATAATATAAGGCGTTCCCGGAAAACGGCTCTCCGGCCCTGTGCGCCATACCGGTATGCCAGGTCGGATCTGTCCCAGGACCGTTGCGCGCTTTACCTGCAAAGCCTTGGTTCCCACATCGCTGGAGGTGATGCCGCCCTTAGCCACCACAAATGCCGGCGTCACCTTCAGCCTGCCCACCAGTGACTGGACTGCGTCGGAAATCCTGACCGACCGCACCAATGCCTCCTCAGGGCTGTCATGTTCCAGGGAAAGCAGCTTCCTCCTGGTATATACGGCAACCGTCACCCCACGGCGAATCAGCTCCTCTTCCCGGCTTATGACAGAACTGATTTCCTCCTGGAATTTATCCTCGTCCAGGACCAAATCGGAATTAAACTCAATGAACCTGATTCCCTCAACGGTTTTTAAAGCCTCCAGCTGGCTGGTTGTTTTCTTTGTATGGGAGCCCACCACTATGATTCCGCCTGTACTGCGGTTCCCCTGCACCATCTCCTCCCTGGACAGGAGGTGTCTCTCACTGATGGCGCCGAATTCCTTCACAAAGCCCGCGGCTGTGCGGAACATGAACCTGCTCCCCCGGTTCATGGCATCATAAAGGGCAATACAGAACACCTTCAGGTCGCAGGCATCCACCGCGTTCACCACGATTTTCCCAAAATCATGGAGCGCCAGCAGTTTATCCGTAATGGCGGCATAATCCAGGCTGCGCAGCTCCTCCAGGGAAACATCCAGCACTTCCCGGGCCGGATATCTGCCTCCTGTCTTTTCCTCCACGTATTCCTTTAAATTGGAACAATGGTACCCAAAGGTCTTATCCTCTGCAAATTCTGTCTCCCCCGCAGGTACAAGCTCATTCCCATACTTCACATAATGCACATTGCCGATGGTAAAGCGCCCGCCCTCCTTAAAATAGGGGCAAATAATTTCCCCGTCAACAGCCCTGCCCCTGTGCTTTTCCTCTGCCTGGGCCAGCAGCTCTGTCTCCAGAGGGTAATGCCCCCTCAGGGTGGAATCTCCCCTGCTGACAATCACATAGTCAATTCCTGTTTCCTCCGACACCTTTGCCGCGGTTTCCCCGATTTCCAGGTGGGCCCTGGTGGTCTGTTCCACGGTAAATCCCCTGGAATTTGTCAGTATATAAAACAGCTTTCCATCCTCTTCAAAGCCCCTCTTAATACTGTCATAGGACCAATCCGTATACACGGAAATATCATGGACAGTCTGCACGCCGGTGGGGTCATCGTCCAGAACTATGATTTTATGTCTGTCTTCCCGGCATTTTTCTTCCAGCAGAGCCTGCACGGCTTCTATGTCCACCTTGGGATACTGGTCTAATACAGATGCATTCAACATGGTCTGTTTCTCCTCTCTCTTATCTTCCAATGCGCAGCAGCGCCCTGGCCTCCTCAGGCAGCATGGGCTCTTTATCCATGGCCCTGAGAAGCTTCACTGTCTTTTCCACAAGGGGAGCATTGGAGGTCACCTGGGTCTGTGCATTCAGATAATTGCTGTCCTCAAATCCAATTCTTACGGTCCTGGCCCCCATGCCCACGGCACCGGCCAGCAGCGAAAAATCCTTTCTGTGAGCCTGTGTGATGCCCCATATGGCGTTGGAAGGAATCATCTGTATCATGGCAGCCAGCGCCTGAGGCGTTGCCGGGGCTTCTCCCTCATGGCCTAGCACGATGCTGAACAGAACCGGGTCCGCGAAGTCATACTTCTTCATCAGCTGTGCCATGGTCCAGGTGTGGCCTATTTCAAAGGTCTCCACCTCCGGAGTTTTTCTCTGTTTCAGGATTTCCCGGATACAGTACTCCACATCGTCTATGGGATTGCAATACACATCCCTTCCCAGATTGGTGGAGCCCACGTTCAGGGAGCAGGCTTCCACCATCTCAGAATACAGAGGGGCGCAGCGCTCCTGTATGTTCAGTTTAGACACCCCGCCCGTGGACACTTCGATGATGATGTCCGAATCCCGGCGAATCATGGCCAGCGTCTCCTCCAGCAAGGACATATCCGGCGTCAGACGGCCTTCCCTGTCCCTTACATGAAGGTGCACCATGGCAGCCCCTGCCTTATAACACTCATATACATCCTCCGCTATCTTGTCCGGTATGATGACCTTGTCCGCTGCCGCTACCGGCGCAACGTTTACCAGAACCTTATTATCCGTGCATGTCATTTATCTCATCTCCTTTTTTACAATTTCTCTCTTAATTATTGGGATTTCTTCCTTATTACAATTTCTTTTGTCCCGGCCATTTACGCAAACAGAACCTGTGCAATCAGCAACAGAGGTTCATCCCCTGTCTGGGCAATCCCATGGCTGTCCCCCGGCTGTGCCGCGTCTTTTCCAGCTCATTTTTTGTTCTGTATATCATAAAAATTCTCCATTTTCAAAAAAAGGGGCTGCCGCATCATTGACTTCAGACACATAATCTGTCCTGTTCCAGTCATCATGCAGCAGCCACCTTGCTATTCATCTTTTACTTTTGCCCAGTACTGGTAATGTTCCTCTACAGTCGCATATATGCCAGCCGAATCCCTGTCCTGCAAAAGCTTCACGATTCTGCGGTGCAGGTCCAGGAAGTTTTCCACTTCCCCGTCCAGGAATATCCTGTCTATGGTCACCATACGGGAACGGCGGGTGATTTTGTCCACATAGCTGCAGATGGACTGAAGCATCACATTTTCCGTGATTCCCACAATAGCCATATGGAACTGCACATCCGCCTCATAGAGGCTGCGCGCCTGGGGCTTCTCCATATGCGCCTGATATTCCAGCTCCTCCATGGCCTTCTCAATGGCTTCCATCTGAGTCTGCTCCAGGGATTTGGACTTCAGTTTATCCACAGCCAGCTGAAGGAGGCCCACATCAATTACCTTTCTCAGCTCCACAATCTGGCTGGTGGAATCCTTCTGCAGTATGATACCGTAAAGCACCGGATAAATCATCCTGCTGTCATATTCCTGACTCACAAAGGTGCCCTCCGCCCGCTTGATATGTACCACGCCATATGCCTCTAACACCTTGATGGCTTCCCGGACCGAATTTCTTCCAACCCCCATTGAATCTGACAATTCTGCTTCTGTAGGGATTTTGTCCCCTGGGTTTAGCTCTCCATTTATGATAGCATTGGTAATGTTGTCTACAATCTTATTAACTACTGACTGTCCTCCGACAGGTTCCTTTAAAAAACTGGTCTTTTCCATGCTGAACCTCCTTTGCTGCATACACCTGGCAGCCGTACTCCGGCTGCGTATGTGCAGTGCTTACCGCCTCTGCTTAACCAGGTCCATTACGGTCCTGGCGGGGCAGTCCACTTATCCATAAGTATACATCATATGTTGGTTCAGCGCAATCTTCTGTTCCATGCCTATGAAGGAATCAGGCACAGGGACAATGCCGGTATGTATGTGATGCACAGCAGAGCCAGAAGGGACATAAGCAGCAGCGGCACCATTCTGTGGCATATTTCCTCAAACTTAACTTTTCCGATATCAGCCGCAACATACAGATTGGGTCCTACCGGAGGCGTTACCTGGCCAATGGACAGGTTCAATACCAGGATGACGCCCAGCTGAATCATGTTGATATCCAGGGCCTTGGCGATGGGCATGATGATGGGAACCAGGATATAGAGAGCGCTGGTGTTATCCATAACGCAGCCCGCGCACAGGAATACAATGTTGATGATAAACAGCATGATGTACTTGTTATCTGTAAGGGCCAGGGCCATTTCCGTAAGGGAAGCCGCAATCCCCTGCTGAGTCAGTACCCAGGAGAAAATACCCGCGTTCATGATGATGAGAAGAATCATGCCCGTTGTCTTGGCAGTGGAGAACAGTGTCTCCTTAAGCTCCGTCAGACGCAGCTCCTTATAGACGAAGATTCCCACAATCAGACTGTAAACAACAGCAACCGCCGCTGCCTCTGTAGGTGTAAAGAGTCCCGAATAAATACCTCCCAGTACAATAACCGGGCTTAAAAGTCCCCATATTGTTTCCAGGAACAGCCTGCCGATTTCCTTTAAGGACGCCCTCTGGGTATCCCCCTTCCATCCGTTCTTCTTGGACTTTATGAACACCATAATGCAGAGCATGAAGCCGAATATAAGTCCCGGTACAATACCTGACAGGAACAAATCGCCAATGGATTCCCCTGTAATCATGCCATAGATAATGAATGTAATACTGGGAGGAATAACCGTTCCCAGAGAGCCCGATATAGCGGAAAGTGCGCTGGAAAATCCTGCGTCGTATCCCTGGGCCACCATGGCCGGAATCAGGATGGAGCCCATGGCTGCAACAGTTGCTGTGCCGGAACCGGAGATGGCCGCAAAGAACAGGGCTGCCACCACTGCCACATAGCCCAGTCCGCCGTGAACCGGTCCGATAATGCTGTCCGCCAGGTTGATGAGGCGTTTGGAAATGCCTCCCTTGTCCATGATTGCGCCTGCAAGGACGAAAAGCGGAATGGTCAGAAGGGAAAATTTCTGTACAGTGGCCTGCATCATGGAAGGAATAACGCCCAGCGGGGCGCCTGAAAATATCAGGGTCAGTGCGCTGGACACGCCCAGGACAATGGCAATGGGAATACCGAATCCAATCATCACTGCCATGGAACCAAATAGAATCGCTGCTGACATATTAGTTTCCCTCCTTTGCTAATCTGATTTCATACTGTACCATACGGGCTATGGAAAAAACCGCTGACAAAGGAATGGCGATTCCGATGGTCCACTGAGGCATCTCCAGAACGCCTGTAAGCAGATGGTAGTGATACTGCCTGTAAACCATCTGTGCCCCCCATATAATCCAGATTCCATAATTGGCAGAGCATAAAAGGAGCCTGCAGATACGGTAAACCTTACGCTTTGTTCCGGTGAATTTATCAGTCAGGTAATTAAAGCCCATGTGGGAATCTGTCTTAAACACACTGGCCGCGGCCAGGCAGCAGACCCACA
The DNA here is from genome assembly GCF_000424325.1 of [Clostridium] clostridioforme AGR2157. Classification (GTDB taxonomy): domain Bacteria; phylum Bacillota; class Clostridia; order Lachnospirales; family Lachnospiraceae; genus Enterocloster; species Enterocloster clostridioformis_A. The sequence continues at coordinate 9,259 of NZ_AUJR01000060.1, read as the reverse complement.
CAAACATGGTGGTCACCAGTTCCTGAGTAAATGACATGTTGAACCATGTAATCTTTCTTGAAAACACATTCATAAATGTGACAAACGTCATAACAAGCAATGCGGCTGAACAGAGATATTCCTCAAGATTCTCCCAGAAATCCTTTAAAAATCCTTTTTCCTTCATAACGCCCCTCCTAATTCTTATAACCGCCGGTAAACAAGTCGATTACATCCTGTCCCACAGACTTGGCATAATCATCATAGATTCCGGCGCAGGCCTTCTGGAACTCAGCCTTCTGCTCCTCTGTCAGCTCCGTGATGACGGTGCCGCCGTCCTTCAGCTTCTGGATGATAACAGCCTCGTTGTCAGCCAGATATTCATTTCCCCAGTCCAGGGCTTCTGCCGCGCACTCCTTTACCAGGTCCTGGTCCTCAGGAGACAGCCTGTCCATGGTCTTGCGGCTCATGACCCAGATAGTGGTATCCCTTACCCCGTCCCACAGGGTAACGTACTGCTGGACCTCCGCGAATTTAGAAGAGTCAAATACCGCGATTGGATTCTCCTGCCCGTCAATGGTCTTCTGCTGGAGGGAGGTGTACACCTCCGAAAAATCCATGGCAGTGGGATTGGCCCCAAAGTAATTCCGGTACAGGTCAATGAAAATATTGGCGCCCGGCACACGGATATTCATGCCCTTCAAATCCTCAGGCTTTGTGATCTCCTTTTTGCTGTTGGATATCTGCCTGGAACCGGCGTTATTGATACCCAGCATTTCCATCTCCAGGTCATTGCACCAGCCGTTTACCACCTCATGCACCTTATCGCTGTGGCAGAACGCCAGCAGGTCGTCTGAATTAGGGAACAGAAATGGAAGCCAGAAGGAATAAAACTTCTTATCATAATTGGCAATGTTCGGCGGTGCGCAGGAATGGATGTCAATGTTGCCGGCCTGTACCAGCTCGATGGCCTTTGTCAAGTCTCCGCCTGACAGTCCGCAGTTGGAATAAATATTGACTTCAATCCTTCCGGCACTCCGCTCCTCCACCAGCCTCTTAAACTCCTGGGCAGTCAGGTCGCTGATGGACCCAGGACTCTGTGTATGGGTAAAATGAAGCACTACCTTCTTATCCCCGGCAGAACCGCAGGCTGTCATGGACAATACCATGGCCGCAGCGCATATGACTGCCGCCGCCTTTCTTAACCTTTTAAACATACTTCCCTCTCCCTTCGTTGCGTACACCTGGCCTCTGTGCTTCAGGTGCCTGTGCGCGATAGATTTCAAGTAATACATTCCAGGTAATACATTCCAGAGTAATACATTTCATGCAGTACATTCCGTATATTACATTAATCCCTTCTTAACAAGAGCGTCCTTAAGTGCAGCAGCGCCGAATCTCGGACTGGATAATACTACTTTACCATACTTTTCATGAATATACTCCTCGCAGCAGGCCATGGAGCCCTGGGCAAAAAGAATCACATCCACCTTGTCCGCAATCTTTCCCGCATACTCACTCATAAGGGCCTTAAACTGTTCCTGGTCCAGGCCAAAGCCGCCGTCCACCAGCGCGTCCACCAGCTCCACCTGGCGGTTCATCTCCCTGGCAACCCTCAGGATGGTGTTCTTAGTAGGATTCAGTGTGGTGGGAAGGGTTGCCATGACCCCGATTCTCTTTCCCTGCCTCACTGCTTCACGGCACATCTCCTCGTCCACACGCACAATAGGGATTCCCGTGTATCTGGCTATATCCTGGGCAGCATCCGCCACCTCGCCTACGGAAGAACAAAGGTTTAAAATGGCATCCGCGCCTTCTGAAACAGCTGTCATATACATACCTATCAGCCTGGCTGCCGGAGGAGCCGTCACATAACCTGTGTCCCTGACCTCTGCCAGAATGGAAGGATCCTGGTAACTGGCCACCTCAGTCTCCTGGGGAAGGACATCCCCCACTTCCTTTTCTACTAATTCAATCAACTCCGGTGTGGTGCTTGTGTAAACCAATGCTACTTTCATGAATTATCCTCCTGTTATTCTTCTATTAGAACCAACGTCCAACATCCTATGTTATATGATTAAAATATACTACATCCTACGTTGGTTGTAAATTGTGAAAATGCACATGATTATAAAACTTTTTTATGCAGTTTTACTTATTAAAATATGCAAAAACATGGAAGGAACCTGCGAATCAGGATCTCTTCCATGTTTTTTCTACATAGAGGGTGTTTACCAATCATGCATTAAGATACCGGCCTGCCTACCACAATTCCCTCCAGGGCAGCCGTTTCCAGTCCTCCGTCATTTACCTAAGAAAAATGCAGCAGGAACCGTTACCAAAGGCGGGAACAGTATCAAAAGCAGAAGGATGATAACCTCCGCCAGCAGAAACGGCCACACAGCCTTTACGATCCTCTCCATATTAATCTTTCCGGCACTGCACGCCACATTCAGCACTGTCCCTACAGGAGGAGTAAGAAGTCCCATAACGGTATTCAATATGAACACCACCCCGAAATAGACTACGTCAATGCCTGCTGCCCTAACTGCCGGCAGCAGAACCGGGGTCAGTATCATAATAGTAGGCGTCACGTCCATGGAGGTACCTACCAGCAAGACAATTCCTGCAATAACCAACATAAGAAGGGTGGGGTGAGCGATAAATGGAGCCAGGATTCCTGTCACGATGGACGGTATATTTCCCACTGTCATGAGCCAGGAAGATACCATGGCTGCAGCGGCCAGGAACATAATCACAGAAGAGGACTTAGCAGCGGATACCAGACAGTCCATCAGCATGGATAGCTTCAGTTCCCTGTACACAAAGAGTCCTATAACCAGGGCATACACTGCTGTGATGACTCCTGCCTCTGTAGGCGTAAACTTACCGCTCCTCAGTCCAACCAGGATGAATACGGGAAGAAGCAGAGCCCAAAATCCGTCTGTCAGGGATTTCACTACCTGCCTCCGGCTCTGCATGGGAGCTGTTGGCAGTTTATCCTTCTTAGCCACGAAAAACCACAGAATGCACAGTGAAGCTGACAGATAGACTGCCGGTGCTATGCCTGCCATAAAGAGGCTTGTCACTGATACGCTGGCCTGCACACCGAAGATGATCATGGGAACGGAGGGCGGCATGATGGGAGATAAAATATTACCTGCTGCAATAAGCCCGGTGCTCTTATCCCTGTTATACCCGGCCCTTACCATCATAGGAATGAGGATAGCTCCCAGCGCAGCCGTGGATGCCACGGCAGACCCAACCATGCTGGCAAAGAGAAGAATAGCCAGAATGGATACATATCCAAGTCCGCCTCTTACGTGTCCTACCATGGCATTGGCCGCATTGACAATCCGTTTGGTAATCCCTCCCCTGTTCATAAATTCTCCTGCCAATATGAAGAAAGGAACTGCCATCATGGAAAATGAATCGGCGCCTGAGAACAGGTTCTGGGACAGAATCTGAGAATTAAAGCCGTTCATGAACAGCATCATGCAGATGCCGCTGAACAATAATGAAAAACAGATGGGCAGGCCGATTGCCATGGACCCAACCAGTGATGCCAGAAATACAACCAAAGTCATGTTTATTTACCTCCCTGCTCATTGAGACGCTTGACATATTCTTCGTCAGACAGTTCCTCCGCCTGTTCCATTGCCTCGGCGGCAATATCATCGTCATCATTGTGCATGGTAACGATGTCCGTTATCTCCTCAGGATGCTTCAAGGCATATACTATATTGGTGACAGCCAGGATAGCGATGAAAATACCGGTTATGATGCCTCCGAAGTAAAGCACGGAATAGGGAATGCCAAGAGCCGCTGTCCTGGACTGTGTATTCTGGATGACCATCTTAAACGCCCCATGAACCAGAACGCACATGATAGCGGCAATCAGGAGCCTGGATACGAGATACAAGGCCAGCTGAACCTTTGGTCCGACCCTGGACAGCAGGGTATCCACTCCCAAATGGGCATTTGAATGCATGGCGCTGATGGCGCCAATATATGTAACATATACAAAAAGGTATCTTGCCAGCTCTTCCGACCATGTAAGGCCGGAGTTAAAAAAAGTCCTCAGCACCACATTCAGGAATACGAACAGCACCATAAGACCGGTCAGAATCCCTGTAAAGCAGTCAATCATGTGAAACAGCTTATCAATCAATCGGTTCATAGTCCTCTCCTTACTCGATTTCTTCAATCATTCTTCTGATATCTCCGGCCCATTCGTACTTTTCGTCCAGATAATCATATACAGGCTGTATCTTTACCTTCATGGCCTCCCTGTCCTCATCTGACAGGTCTGTAACTGTAAGACCGTTGTCCTTCATGAACTGCTTATCGCCAGCCAGCTGGTCTATGTAAAGATCCCACGCATAGTCCGATGTCTCATCTGCTACCTGACGAAATATCTCCCTGTCAGCCTCATCTATGCTGTCCCAGAACTGGTCCCCTGCAAAAAGCTCCAAAGATGCCACTATGTGGTTGGTATCATAGATATAATCCTGAACCTCATACCATCCCTCATTCTTAACCGTGGACAGAGGATTGTCCTGTCCATCCACAACTCCCTGTTCCAGAGCCGTAAACACCTCTCCCATATCCATGATGACCACGTTGGCCCCCAGGCTCTCAGCCAGCTTCACATGAATTGGATTATTCGGCATCCTCAGCTTCTGTCCCTTGAAATCATCCAGCCCCTCCAGCTTCTTATTAGAAGAAAATGCCCTTGCCCCGTTCGGGAACCACGACATCAGAGTCACCGGCTGCTCTGCCTCCAGCTCTCCTGCAATATAGCTTCCCAGCTGCCCCTGGTAACACCTTCTGGCATGCTCCACATCCCGAAACACAAACGGAAAATCAGGGATAGCCATTACAGGCGTCTCAGACCACATAGGCGTCCCCACCACGCACATCTCGATGATTCCGCTTCTGGTATAGTCGTAGGTGACCTTCTCACTTCCCAGTACTCCGGAGTCATATATCTGGATATCATATTTTCCCTCTGTCAGTTCCTCCAGCCTTGGTTTAAATACCTCCCTCATCGCCATGGAAGCCGGTGTCTGGCTGGAAACGCAGACTGCTATTTTCACCAATTTTCCTTTATTCATACTTCCATCCTGGCCGGCGCAGCCCGCCAGGGTACCCATTACTGCTATAGAAGTAAAGATATACAATCCCTGCTTCACAAACTTAGCAAGCTTCATAAGTGAACCCCTCCTGAATGTAATTAATTAAAGTTTCCGCACACGTCATTTGATAATTATACTAGTAATTCTTCAGGTTAGAATCGATGATGGGGGATACGATATCTTCAGTATATCGCGTCCTTACTTGTATGGTAGTATATAAGTCAAATTCTTGCAATATGTAAATATAGCCAATGTTATTCCTTGCAATTTGTGCACAATTTATATTTTAAATTCTAATTTCATAAAACACTTGACATTTTACCGGCATCAAATTAGTATACAAGTATGCAAGTCCTCCGCACACGTCAACCAAAAAGGAGAATAATCAACTATGAAAGCAGTACAGATTTTAAAACCTAAGTCATTACATATAATTGATGTTGAAAAACCATGCGTAACTAAAGAGAACAATGTATTAGTACGTATGACAGCCGCCGGTATCTGCGGTTCAGATGTGGGCATCTACCACGGCACGAATGCGGCCGCAACCTATCCCAGAATCATCGGACATGAGATGGTCGGCGTGGTAGAGGAAACAGGTTCTTCTGTCATCTCTCTGCATACGGGCGACCGTGTTATTGTCAATCAGGTTACAAGCTGCGGCCACTGTTATCCCTGCCGTATAGGAAGAGGGAATGTCTGCGACAGCCTGGCTGTAAGGGGAGTGCATATCGACGGAGGATACCAGGAATATATCGCTGTGCCGGAAGAGGACTGCTATCTGCTTCCTGACTCCATCTCGGATACGGACGCCGTGATGATTGAACCTGCCACCATTGCCATCCAGTCCTGCACCAGAGCGGAGCTTAAAAAGGATGATCTGCTTCTTATTTATGGATGCGGCGCTTTAGGAAGCTCCATCTTAAAAATTGCCCGGCTGCTTTGTGACTATATCATAGTAGCAGATGTGGTAGATGAAAAATTAGAAGGAGCGAAATCTGCAGGAGCCTCCCACACCATCAATGTATTAAAAGAGGATTTGGAGGAGAAGGTAAAGGAATACACACAGGGGCACGGCGCCACCGTATCCATCGACGCGGTCTGCGGAAATGATTCCCTGATTCGTGTGCTGAAAGCCACCGGCAATGCAGGCCGGGTCATCACTATGGGCTTTTCCACATCCCCCACTGAAATCAACCAATTCCTTATCACCTCAAAGGAACTGGATGTACGGGGTTCCCGCCTTCAGAACAAGATGTTTGGCAGAGCCATCGAACTAATCAATGAGGGGAAGCTTGACCTGACAGGAAGTGTTTCCCACACCTTCCCCCTGACAAAAGCCCAGGAAGCCTTTGATTTCGTTGACTCCCACGATCCATCCATCCGAAAGGTGGTTCTGACTTTTGGTTTTTAGCAGTAACCTGAATAAAAATTAAAATGATGATTTTCAGATAAATAATAATAGCCTATCCGTTCTTTCGGTAGTATACTAGTACATAACATAATATAGTATGTTGGTATATAAGGAGATTTAGGAAACAAGGAGGAACATATGAAAGTACTGGACAGGCTGTCTGCTGAAAATGCCCGGACCTATGCCCTGAGGGTTCTTCAATATAATATCATTAATCTGGAGCTGGTTCCGGGAAGCGCGGTGAGCGAGAATGAGCTTTCCGCCATCCTGCAGCTCTCCCGCACTCCGGTACGTGAAGCTCTCATTGAACTGAGCAAAGTAGGTTTGGTAGAGATCCAGCCCCAGAGAGGAAGTTATATCGCTAAGATTGACTATGAACTGATTGAAGAATCCCGGTTCATGCGCCTGGTGCTGGAGAACGCCGTGTTAAAGCTGGCCTGCGAAGGTATTTCCCGGGAATACATGGACAAACTGAGAGAAAATCTCAGGATGGAGGATAATATACTGAAAGAAGAGAAAGCAGAACGGCTCTTTGAGCTGGATAATGAGTTCCACAAGCTTCTCTTCCATTCCGTGGACAAGGCACGCACTTATGAGATCATCCGCGCCCAGATGGTACACTTCGACCGTCTCAGGGCTCTATCACTAAAAACCGTTAAGCCTGATAAGACCGTGGAGGACCACGAAAATATTCTCTATGCCATTGAGCGCCGCGACGCAGAGCTGGCTGAGATGTTAATGACCCGGCATCTGACGCGCCACAGGGTGGAGAAGTCGGAGCTGGTAAAGGCTTATCCTGAATATTTTGTGCAATAAATTAAGAATCCTCCCCAGGAGATGCAGTTGAAACAAATCTGTATCTCCTGGGGAATTTTTATTTTCATCCTCCATTCTATTCCATCCAATCACTGTAAAACTGACATAATGTAATAGAACATTATATTTCTTATTGACTATTTTTATATAACGTTATATAATGTATTCATAAGACAAATAAAAACCACATATCTTTCAAAGGAGGCCCTATTTTTATGGAACTAAAAAAAATTATCGAGGAAATCAAAGCAGAGCGCCCGGAAATCACCTCAGTCATCTTTGTAGGATGCGGCGCATCCCAGGCAGAGCTTTATCCGGCCAAGTACTTCTTAGAGGGCAATGCAAAAAAGCTGAGGACCAGTCTGTACACGTCCAATGAATTTGTACATGCCACTCCTGCCTGCGTGGGCAAAGAAAGCATTGTCATTACCTGCTCCCTTGGCGGCAATACCCCCGAGACAGTGGAAGCCTCCAAAAAAGCCATGAATATGGGCGCTAAGGTAATTGCCATCACACATACCCCCGGTTCACCACTGGCTAACAGCGCACACTATGGGGTACTTCACGGATTTGAGAAGAATTATGCGGCCAAACTGGAAAAAATGGCCTTCTGCCTGCAGCTGGCAGCAGAAATTCTCAACCAGTATGAAGGATATGATCATTACGAAGATATGATGACTGGCTTCTGTAAGATCTTTGACTTAATAGAGGACGCAGTTTCCTTCGTAGTTCCTTCCGCAAAAAGGTTTGCAGAAAACTACAAGGATGCTCCTGTTATTTACGTCATGAGCTCCGGAGCTACCCATATGGTGGCCTATGCCTTCTCCATCTGCCTTCTGATGGAAATGCAGTGGATAAATTCAGGCTCCTTCCATGACGGTGAATTTTTCCATGGTCCATTTGAAATCGTAGATAAGGATGTGCCCTTCCTTCTGCTGATGAACGACGGCAGCACCAGAGCATTGGATTCCAGAGCCCTGGACTTCCTGAACCGTTTCCAGGCCAAGACCACCCTGATTGACGCAAAGGATTTTGGATTAGGGTCCGTAATACCATCCACGGTCAAGGATTACTTCAACCCAATGCTGATTACCGCAGTACTGCGGGTATATGCAGAGCAGCTGGCAATCCTCAGGAATCATCCCTTGACCCAGAGAAGATACATGTGGAAACTGGAATACTAATTATCTTTTACATTCAAAAGGGCTTCCGGCGGCTGATGCTTTGCCGGAGGCCCTTTTTTAGGGCGATGCGCATCAGAACCAACTGTAATCACAGTTCCCCCAAGCTCCCTGTAGAGCTTAAGGCATCTAAGTCCGGGCATTCCCGGTTAAAATATTTCCCGGTTATTCCACCTGCATAAAACTCATAGTGGTCCGTAAATGCGACCTCTTCTATACCCGCATCCATGGCTGCATTGCACATTTCCTCCATGGTACCCTTGGCATCGGGGGAAATTGTGCTGTGAACGTGATAATCTGCTGTTTTGTATTCCATAATCTTCTGTTCCTTATTATTTTTAATGGCCTGTATCATACATGTGATTTCCTGTGACAATCGGATAGGGGAGATTTTAACCTCCCCTTCCACACCACGTAGCGTACCGTTCGGTACTACGCGGTTCAATAGTTTACTCGGACTTTCAAATAGTGGGCAGTCATATCGGGATAACCAAGTCTGTCCACTATGATTCTTTTGGTGAGTGCCGAGTTGAGCATTCCCGCCGCTCTCCACACTCCCTTTCGGCAGTTCGCCATCTCATGCACCTTCCACTCTGGTAAATGTAACGCCCGCAACATTTTATATCTTGTGCGTACCTTCTTCCATTGTTTCCAGTACACCGCTCGGATTCTGTGGCGCAGCCACTCATCCGTCTGTTCCATCAGGCTTTTCATGTCTGCATATCGATAAT
>NZ_AUJR01000059.1 GCF_000424325.1 [Clostridium] clostridioforme AGR2157 | reverse complement strand
AGTTCGGTCCCTATCCGGCGCGGGCGCAGGATATCTGAGAGGAGCTGTCCTTAGTACGAGAGGACCGGGATGGACAGACCGCTGGTGTACCTGTTGGCCTACCAAGGCCATGGCAGGGTAGCCAAGTCTGGACGGGATAAACGCTGAAGGCATCTAAGCGTGAAGCCCCCCTCAAGATGAGATATCCCATCGCGAAAGCGAGTAAGACCCCTTGAAGACGACGAGGTAGATAGGTTAGAGGTGGAAGTGCAGTAATGTACGGAGCTGACTAATACTAATCGGTCGAGGGCTTATCCAAAAGGTTAAGGGAAAAGAAGGTTTGTGGAACAATTGGAATTCAATATGCGGTTTTGAGGGTACGTATCATGATTATAAATGTATATGTACTAAATGCGCGAGTGGCTCAGGGGTGGAGCACCACCTTGCCAAGGTGGGGGCCGCGGGTTCGAATCCCGTCTCGCGCTTTTTTTGTTTTATTGGCTGGGCCTTGATTCATCAGGGTTTCCCGGCTTTTTTGCTTATAATTTGCCATGGGAGAGGAAGCAGATGAGAAAGAGGAATCCAATCATGTTGGAGGAGGCCCAGGAACGCCTCAGGAAGATTAAGATTACGGAGGAGACCGAGACTGTATGGGTAACAGAAGCATTGGGAAGAGTGTGCGCCGAAAATATATATGCAGTTATGGACCAGCCCCCCTTTCCGCGGTCCCCATTGGATGGCTATGCAGTCAGAAGCCAGGACACGGCAGGGGCATCAGAGGAGAATCCGGTAAGACTGAATGTAATCGAGCATATCTGCGCCGGCATGTATCCTAAATTAAAGATAGGGCCGGGGGAGGCAGCCAGAATTATGACAGGCGCCCCTATACCGGAGGGAGCGGACGGCGTTATCATGCAGGAGCGGACTGACGAGGGAAGCGAATCTGTTGAGATATACCAATCCGTCATATCTTATGGAAATTACTGTAAAAAGGGTGAGGATACATGCAGGGGAGCCCTGCTTATGGAAAAGGGAACGGAGATACGTTCTTCCCACATAGGAATTCTCTCAAGCCAGGGAATTGAGTCCATACAGGTATATTCCGTACCTGTGGCAGGCATCATGGCCACGGGAGATGAGCTGGTGCCTGTGGGAACTCCCCTGGAGCCGGGAAAGGTTTATGACAGCAATGGACCTCTTCTTACAGCCAGGATAAAGGAGCTGGGAATGAAGCCCCTGCTTTTCGGCCGCGGAGGAGATGATACCGCGCAGCTGGCACAGGAAATCAGAAAACGATTGACTGAATGCGATGCCCTGATTACCACCGGCGGTGTATCGGTGGGGGTACGGGACTGTATGCCCTATGTGGCAGAAGTCCTTGGAGCGGACGTGCTGTTTCACGGAATCAATGTAAAACCGGGGTCCCCCATGCTGGCAATGATAGTGGAGGACAAGCCTGTATTCTGCCTGTCAGGAAATCCCTTTGCGGCGGCAGCCACCTTTGAGGTTCTGGTTAGGCCGGTCCTGGAACGGATGCGTGGAAGAGCGCAGTGGAAACCGGAGATTTTAATTGGAATACTGAAAAGCCCATTTCCCAAGGCTTCTCCTTCCAGGCGCCTGGTGAGAGGGAAGATAGAGGACGGAAAGGTATGGCTGCCTGAGGGACGCCATTCTTCGGGTATGCTGTCCAGCATGGCCGGTTGTAACTGTCTGGTAGATATCCCGGCAGGAAGCGGCGGGTTAAAGGCAGGGGAGCAGGTGAAAGCCATGCTTATGTAGATTGGTATGGAATCTTTGATTACGGCGGAAATCCTCTGGTGGGGACTTCCGCCGTTTTGTGATAAATCAATCATTCATTCATGGTACCGGACCCTTGTCATATCTGGAAAATTATACTATAATAGGCGAAATGAGTAAGGAACAGGGTTTTTAGGAATCCGGCAGCCGGCAGTTGGGAGCAGTATATGGACTGTCAGGAATATACAGTTACAGATATACAGAGAGGATGAGTAATATGGAATTTGCAAAAAGGATGGACCGGTTTGGAGAGGGAATCTTTTCAAAGCTGGCTGAAATTAAGAAGGAAAAGGCTGCAAGGGGAGAGGAGATCATCGATCTCAGCATAGGAGCTCCTAACATACCGCCCGCGCCCCATATCATGGAGGCATTGTGCAGGGCCGCGGCAGAGCCGTCTAACTACGTGTATGCCATCAGTGACAGAAGGGAGCTGCTGGAGGCGGTCAGCGGATGGTATAAAACCCGTTATGGAGTGGAACTGGACCCTGAAACAGAGATATGTTCCCTGCTGGGCTCCCAGGAAGGACTGGCCCATATCGCGCTGTCCATTGTGGACGAGGGGGATGTGGTGCTTGTGCCAGACCCCTGTTATCCTGTATTTGGTGACGGCCCGCAGATAGCCGGTGCCAGACTTCACTACATGCCCCAGAGAAAGGAAAATGGAAATATCATCCGTCTGGACGAGATACCTGAGGACGTGGCCAGGAAGGCCAAGCTTATGGTGGTTTCCTATCCCAATAACCCAACCACTGCCATGGCGCCGGATTCATTTTATGAGGAACTCATAGCCTTTGCCAGGAAATATGACATCATCGTGCTCCACGACAATGCCTACAGCGACCTGGTTTTCGACGGGAAGGAATGCGGGAGCTTCCTGCGATTTCCGGGGGCAAAGGAAATAGGCGTGGAATTTAATTCCCTGTCTAAGACATACGGACTGGCCGGAGCCAGAATCGGATTCTGCCTGGGCAATTCCCAGGTGGTGTCACGTCTGAAGCTGCTTAAATCCAACATGGATTACGGTATGTTCCTTCCTGTGCAGGCTGCCGCCATTGCGGCGGTTACAGGGGACCAGTCCTGTGTGCAGGCTACAAGACAGGCATATGAGACGCGCAGGAATATTATGTGCGACGGGTTTACATCCATTGGGTGGAAGATGGAGCGGCCGGAGGCCACCATGTTTGTGTGGGCCGCCATTCCGGAGCATTATACCAGCTCAGAGGCGTTTGTCATGGAACTGGTAGAGCGGGCCGGGGTAATGGTCACGCCCGGCAGTGCTTTTGGTCCCTCCGGTGAGGGATATGTGCGCCTGGCTCTGGTTCAGGATGAGGAAATGCTCAATAAGGCCATAAGGGCTGTCAGGGAAAGCGGCGTCCTTTCAGCAGAAGGGAAACGGTAAATGCCAGAGAACAGAAACAGGCTCGCATTGAACCGGTGGCATGTGGTGATACTGGTCTATATATGCTTCATATACGGCAATTCACTGACGCCGGCCTCCATCTCTTCCCAGGAAAGCGGCTTCCTTTTGGCGAATGTCCAAGGAGCCATGGAATCCCTGGGCTGGGAGCATCTGTGGCTGACGGAGCACATCATCAGGAAAACAGCCCATTTTGCGGAGTATGCGGTGCTGGGAGGATTGACGGCCAAGGCGTACGGATTATATGGAAGACATAGGATATTTAACAGGGATGCACTGATGCTGATTTTTATGGTTCCCTTTGTGGATGAGACCATCCAGCTCTTTGTAGCAGGGCGGTCCGGTCAGATAAGCGATGTGTGGCTGGATATGAGCGGGGCAGCCGTGGGGATGGCGATTACCGCAGGGGTGCTGTGCTGCCTGCGGAAGAAGAAGGGACCTGTAAGGCAGGGAGGCAGAGAATGAATATAGGAGTGTGGCTGTCCTATGACGGCACCAGATACGACGGCTGGCAGAAGCAGGGAAATACGGACAGGACTATCCAGGGCAAGCTGGAGGCGGTTCTGGAAAAGCTGGAAGGCAGTCCGGTGGAGGTCCACGGTTCAGGCCGGACAGATGCAGGTGTCCACGCAGAAGGCCAGGTGGCTAACTTCCATCTGGTTAAGAGGATGGAGCCGGATGCGATTCTGGATTATATGAACCGGTACCTGCCGGAGGACATTGCCGTTACAAGGGCATGTGTGATGCCGGAGCGGTTTCACAGCCGCTTGAATGCGGCGAGGAAGACATACCGCTACCAGATAGAGACAGCTTTGAAAAAGAATGTGTTTGAGCGCCATTATTACTATGGCTTAGGTCAGGAACTGGATGTGGGGAAGATGGAACAGGCAGCGGCAATCCTCACGGGAACCCATGATTATAAAAGCTTCTGCGGCAATAAGAAAATGAAGAAATCAACAATCCGCACCATTGAATCCATCTGCTTTCAACGGATGGGCAGCAGAATCCATATATCCTTTACGGGCAATGGGTTTTTGCAGCAGATGGTACGGATTTTATCAGGCACCCTTATGGAGGTGGGATTGGGCAAGCGAAAGCCGGAGGAAATGGCCGACATCCTGGAGGCCAGGGACCGCTCTGTCGCTGGTTTTACCGCCCCGCCCGAAGGTTTATTCCTGGAAAATGTGGAGTATGGTGATTTGATATGACTGAATTTTTAGTGAGAAGGTTTGTAAAAAATCATGACAATGTGGAGGATGTACAGGTAAGGACGGCTTACGGGACGCTGACCAGTATGGTGGGAATCGGCTGCAACCTGCTCCTTTTTGTATCCAAGCTTTGTATCGGAATCCTGGTGCACAGTATATCTGTTATGGCAGATGCATTCAATAATCTGTCGGATGCAGCCTCATCCATTATCGGATTCGTGGGAGTCAAGATGGCGGAAAAGCCAGCGGATGACGATCATCCCTTTGGTCACGGCAGGATAGAATATATTGCGGCCTTCATCGTGGCCTTCCTGGTCATACAGGTGGGATTTTCCCTGTTCAAGACCTCCTTTGGCAAGGTACTGCATCCTGAGGATATGAGCTTTCGGTGGATATCCATACTGATACTTTTTATGTCTGTGGGCATTAAGCTGTGGCTTTCCTGTTTTAATAAAAAGCTGGGAAAGCGTATCAATTCCAAAGTGATGCTGGCCACCTCGGCAGACGCCCTGGGCGATGTGGCCACTACCTCCACCACCATATGCTCCATCGTAATCTACGGGGCGCTGGGACTGAATGTGGACGGTATCGTGGGACTCATCGTGTCTGTGGTGGTCATGATTGCAGGCGTGAACATAGCCAAGGATACCCTGGCGCCTCTGATTGGGGAGGCCATTGACCCTGAGATTTATGACAAAATAACAAGCTTTGTGGAGAGCTTTGACGGAATTGTGGGCAGTCATGATTTGATTGTACATAATTACGGTCCTTCACGAAGCATGGCATCCATTCATGCAGAGGTACCCAATGACTGCGACGTGGAGCGCACACATGAAATCATTGACCGCATTGAGCGGGAGGCTATGAGGCGGCTGGGAATTCTGCTGGTCATCCACATGGACCCGGTGGAGACCCACGACGAGAGGGTAGTGGAGTTTAAGGAGTTAGTGACGTCTGTCCTGGACGGCATAGACAGCAGGCTTACGTTTCACGACTTCAGGATGGTGGACGGCGTGGAGCGCATCAACCTGATTTTTGATTTGGTGGTTCCCAGGGAATATAAGCCATCGGTTCTGGGTAAACTGAAAGCAAGGATCACTGAGGACGTGGCGAAAAAAGACAGGCGCTGCTGCTGCGTCATAACCATGGAAAACAGCTTTATCTCGGAAAGCCGGGAGTAAGCTTGATATGGGCGCCGGGCTGGTCCTGGAAGGGGGACGCTGGATGTCACAGGAGGAGATGATAGAGGCCATGGGAGATGGGGATATGGAGGCGTTCCACCTCTTTTACCAGGACACGGCCAGGCCTGTGTACAGCTTTATCCTGTCTCTGACCAGGAATCCGGAGGAGGCCGAGGATGTGATGCAGGATACCTACCTTACCGTATGGACTAAGGCAGGTTCCTATGTTCCCCAGGGCAAGCCTCTGGCATGGGTGTTCACCATAGCCAGGAACCTTTGCTACATGCGGTTCAGGGAGCAGAAGATGAAGGCGGATGTGGCACTGGAGGACCTGGCTGAGAGGGAGGAGGGGGAGTACTGCGCTCCCCTGGAACAGGCTGCGGACCGCAAGGTGCTGCTTGACGCCCTGGGCCGAATCAGCCGCGAGGAGCGCCAGATTGTGCTTCTCCACGCAGCCGCAGGCATGAAGCACCGGGAAGTGGCGGAGGCGCTTCAGATGCCGTTAGCCACGGTACTGTCAAAGTATAACCGATCCATGAAAAAGCTTCAGGAGCTGCTCAGATGTTCCCGGTGAGAAAAAGGGGCAGGGATTGGAAAAGCGTATAAAACGCCCTGAATCGTGGCTTCAGTAAAAAACAGAAGATTGAACCGGAAAATAGGATAAAAATTGGATAAAAAAATAAAAAAATGAAAAAAGCACTTGACGAAATGCGGACTATATAATATAATATATTTCGTTGTGTTGATGGGCTATCGCCAAACGGTAAGGCAACGGACTCTGACTCCGTCATTTCAAGGTTCGAATCCTTGTAGCCCAGTTTGTTAAATCTTGGTCCCGTAGGCGTTTTGCCTGACGGGATTTTTTGTTATATTTCTGTTTTCGGACCGGGAATCCTGTGGGGCGGGAACCTGCAAGTCTGGATATCCATGGAGGCAGGAACCTGCGGGGACGTGAAGCTGTGGAAACGGAAAGACGTGACTGGGAGAGGAGGAAGACATGTCCGATAAAAAGAAGAATCTGCTCAATGGAATATTCCTTCTTACTGTATTTGTTCTGACCATTTACAGTGTATTTTCAGGCAAGGATTTAAGTGACATAGCGGACACCATATCCGAGGCATCTCCTGTATGCCTGCTTATGGGGGTTGGCTGCGTTGTTTTTTTCATATGGGCGGAGTCTGCCATCCTGCATTATCTGTTCGGCACCCTGGGCGTAAAGACTAAGAGAAGGACCTGCTTTCTGTATTCCTCCGTGGGGTTCTTCTTCAGCTGCATCACGCCTTCGGCAGGGGGAGGACAGCCAGCCCAGGTATACTATATGAGGAAGAACATGATACCAGTGCCTGTGGCCACGGTGGTGCTCATGGTGGTAACCATTACATACAAATCCGTGCTGGTGGTGATTGGCTGTCTGCTGGCCATATTCGGTCAGGGCTTTTTAAACCGTTACCTGTATGAGGTCATGCCTGTCTACTATCTGGGTCTGGGGCTTAATGTGGTGTTCTGCGCCGCCATGCTGATTCTGGTATTCCACACCTCCCTTGCCAGGGACATGGTGATGCGGCTTCTGGGAATTCTGGAGTATTTCCATATCCTTAAGAAGAAAACCTCCAGAACAGAGCGCCTGCTCCTTACCATGGAGAATTATAATGATACGGCTGCCTTCCTGCGCCAGCACAAGCATGTGCTGCTTAAGGTGTGGTTCCTCACCTTCTGCCAGCGGCTGGCATTGTTTTCAGTGACATATATTGTGTACAGGGCCTTCGGGCTTAAGGGGACTGCCATGATTACCCTGGTGCTTCTCCAGTCAACTATTTCCGTGTCCGCTGATATGCTGCCTCTTCCGGGGGGCATGGGAATCAGCGAGCATCTGTTCCTGACCATTTTCGACCCTATTTTTTACGGGGATCTGCTTTTGCCGGCCATGGTATTGTCCAGAGGTATTGCGTATTATGTGCAGTTGGGATTCAGTGCGGCGGTGACTATGTACGCCCATCTTACCTTGGTGAGAAAGCACAGAAAAACCTAAAAGCTTTTAGTGCCGCAGGGCTTCCATTTCGAGAAGGTTAAAAAAAATAAAAAAAGTTCTTGACTAAATGCCACAATATGGGTATAATTAACTCCGCAGCCGGCAATCAGGACAAACAGTCAGGGCAGGGCGCTGCAGATAAACTGAATAATGGGCTATCGCCAAACGGTAAGGCAACGGACTCTGACTCCGTCATTTTCAAGGTTCGAATCCTTGTAGCCCAGTTACTAATCCCACAGATGAAAGTCTGTGGGATTTTGCTTGTATACCCAAGGGAATTTATGATACAATAAAGGGCGTAGCACCGGGGCGGGACATGGCAGTGCGGCAGCGGAAGCTGAGTCCTGGTCCCGGGAGAATGAGGTAGATATGTATACATTTAACAGCAGGGTCCGTTACAGCGAAACGGACGAAGGAGGGTGTCTGTCGGTTTCAGGCATCATCAATTATATGCAGGACTGCAGTACATTCCAGTCAGAGGACTGCGGTGTGGGAGTGGGTTATCTGGAAGCCAGCCATAAAGCGTGGCTTTTGTCTTCCTGGCAGATTATGATAGACCGGTATCCCGGGCTGGGGGAGAAGCTGGTGGTGGGAACATGGCATTGTGCGTCAAAGGGCATATACGGCTGCCGGAACTTTGTTCTGCGGGATGAGGAGGGGACGGATGTGGTCAGGGCTGAATCCCTGTGGTTCCTCTACGATACAGATAAGAACATCCCGATCCGGGTGCGGCCCGGGGATACGGCTCCTTACGGCGAGCCTGAGCCAAGGCTGTTATTAAGCCCCTGCCCCAGGAAAATACCTGTGCCAGACAACTGCGAGGCAGGCGGGCCCATCGTGGTTGCCAGACACCACATTGACACAAACCACCATGTGAATAATGCCCAGTATGTGGAGATGGCCAGAGAGGCCATACCGGAGGGGCTTGTGATAAAGGAGATACGGGCTGATTACAAAAAGGCGGCTGTATTGGGAGATGTCCTGACTCCCCGGGTAAGCATGGACCGGGACTGTCGGGAGTGGACAGTGGTCCTTGAGGGCAGCACAGGAGAAACCTGCGCTGTGGTATGGCTGAGGACAAAAGGACAGGAGGAAGATTGAGATGATTGAATTAGGAAAAGTGCAGGAGCTTGAAATAATAAGGACAAAAGAATTCGGAGTATATCTGGCTGAGAAGGAGGGGGATGAGGCAGCTGTTCTTCTCCCAAGGAAACAGGTGCCGGAAGGAGCCAGGATTGGGGACAAGGTGGAGGTGTTCATCTATAAAGACTCATCGGACCGCCTGATTGCCACCACGGGAAAGCCAAAACTGCAGGTGGGCGAGACAGCGAAGCTGGAGGTCAAGGATGTGTCCAAAATTGGGGCTTTTCTGGATATGGGACTGGAGAAGGACCTGCTCCTTCCGTTTAAGGAGCAGACCCACCCGGTGAGAAAAGGGGAGCAGTGCCTTGTCACCCTGTATGTGGACAAGAGCAGACGCCTGGCAGCTACCATGCGCGTCTATTCCCATATGAGCAACCAGTCGCCTTATAAGGCAGAGGACTGGGTCACAGGCACCATCTATGAAATCAATGAAACCATCGGGGCCTTTGTGGCGGTTGACCACAAATATTACGGACTTATTCCCAAAAAGGAGCTTTACGGCAGGTTCAGGGAGGGCGATACGGTCCAGGCCAGGGTCACCAGGGTGCGCGAGGACGGAAAACTGGATTTGTGCGTCAGGGAGAAATCCTATGTGCAGATGGGGACTGACGCAGAGAAGGTATTAAAGGTCATGGACGAATTCGACGGGGTGCTTCCCTTTAATGACAAGGCAAAGCCGGAGGTTATCATGCGTGAGTTCAGCATGAGCAAAAATGCCTTTAAGCGTGCCGTGGGCAGGCTTTTAAAGGAAGGTAAGATTCGTATTACGGATAAGACCATTGAGCGCGTATAAGCGTATGGAATGGAGAGGGAGGGTACATACTTTTTAGTACAGCATAAAAAGTGCCGGAGGGATGGAATGTCTGTGTCTGCAGCCAGTGCGGGCCGGCTCCGGTACATGGGGACATGGATTGGGGAAAGGACGGGGAGACATGAAGAAGAGGAATCCGGCGGCGGATTATACCATGATTGTGGCAGGGACATTTCTGATTGGCTTTGCCATCAAGAATATTTATGACCCTGTGAACATGGTTACAGGCGGTGTGTCGGGCGTGGCCATTATTGCCAAGGAGCTGTGGTCTGTTCCTCTGTGGCTGACCAATACAGTGCTGAACATCCCGTTATTTGCGGCCGGATTCTTTTTCTGCGGCTGGCGGTTTATCAAGCGCACCCTCTTTGCCACGGTCATGCTCTCGGTTTCCCTGTATGTTCTGCCGGAGGCGTCCTGCCTGGAAAGCGACCTTTTTCTGTCAGCCTTATTCGGGGGAATCATAAGCGGTGTGGGAACCGGCCTGGTGTTTCTGACCAGCTGCACCACCGGAGGTACGGATTTGCTGGCGGCCCTGATTCAGAAACGCCTTAAGCACTATACACTGGCCCAGATCATGCAGGTGCTGGACGGCTTGATTGTGGCGGCGGGCGCCTCCGTGTTCGGCATCAGGACCGCTCTTTACGCCCTCATTGCCATTTTCTGTGTGGCTAAGGTTACGGACGGCCTGATAGAGGGACTTAAGTTTTCCAAACAGGCTTATATTATCTCCGGGCATTACCGGGAGATTGCAGAGGCCATCATGGAACAGATGGGAAGGGGAGTGACCAGCCTGGAGGCCAGGGGCATGTACTCGGACCAGGAGAAGAAGATGCTGTTCTGCGTGGTTTCGAAAAAGGAAATTGTTCGGTTAAAGGAGATTGTGGCGGAGTTTGACAGCGGCGCATTTGTTATCGTAAGTGATGCCAGAGAGGTATTTGGTGAAGGATTCATCGAATATTAGGCCCTTAATTTTGTGGCTTTTGCCGATATTTTCGGGAAAAACGCAGTTGATTAACATAATTAACAAAAAGTTAGTGGTAAATATTGGAATGCTTTGTGATTTAGGACATTTTTTTTTCCTCGTATACAAATTAGCTAAAACCCCAATTTTGATTTTGTGGAATTGCGATATGGATTCCCCAGGGGGTTTAATGTATTATAAGAGCAGTTACAAAAGAGGGTAAAACACATATGTGTTAAGCGTATTATTTAGGAGGAAAAGACAGAATGGCTAGTTTATCACTGAAAAACGTAACAAAGAAATATCCAAATGGATTTGTAGCAGTTAAGGATTTCAATCTTGAAATCGCCGATAAGGAATTTATCATTTTCGTAGGTCCTTCAGGATGCGGTAAGTCCACAACCCTTCGTATGATTGCCGGTCTGGAAGATATCTCATCCGGTGAGCTCTACATCGACGATAAGCTGGTAAATGACGTTGAACCGAAGGACAGAGATATCGCCATGGTATTCCAGAACTATGCTCTGTATCCACATATGTCTGTATATGACAATATGGCATTCGGACTGAAACTGAGAAAGACACCAAAGGATGAGATTGACAAGAAAGTGCATGACGCAGCCAAGATTCTCGACCTGGAGCATCTGCTGGACCGTAAGCCAAAGGCTCTTTCCGGCGGCCAGAGACAGCGTGTTGCCATGGGACGTGCCATTGTCCGCAGCCCCAAGGTATTCCTGATGGACGAGCCGCTGTCCAACCTGGATGCAAAGCTGAGAGGACAGATGCGTGTTGAGATTTCCAAGCTTCACCAGAGACTGGAGACCACCATCATCTACGTTACCCATGACCAGACCGAGGCCATGACACTGGGTACCAGAATCGTCGTTATGAAGGACGGCATCATCCAGCAGGTGGATAACCCGCAGAATCTGTATGATAAGCCATGCAACAAGTTCGTGGCAGGATTCATCGGAGCTCCCCAGATGAACATGATAGACGCAACCGTTGGCAAGGACGGCGCTCTGACAACCTTAAGCTTCGGCGGACATACCGTAGCCCTTTCAGAGGCTAAGTCCAAGAAGTTAGAAGACGCCGGATACATAGGAAAGGTAGTTACCCTGGGCATCCGTCCCGAGGACCTTCACGACGAGGAATCCTACCTGGCTATGTCTCCAAAGAGCGTATTTGAGGCTACTGTCCGCGTATACGAGATGTTAGGCTCCGAGGTTCTGTTATACTTTGATATCGAGGACGCAAGCTTTGTTGCTAAGGTAAATCCGCGTACCACCGCAAGGCCCGGCGATACTATCAAGCTGGCCATGGATTTAGAGAAGATCCACATTTTCGACAAGGATACGGAACTGGTTGTTCTTAACTAATACAAAAGAACCGTAAGCGAAAATTAAGGTAAAAAGAAGCAGGAGAGTATACAACTCTCTTGCTTTTTTTGTAATTTTGCATTAAAATATGAAAATAGGGTTATTAGTTACTCCGAATACGTTTGAAAAGGAGAGTATAGAATGATTTCAAATCAGATACTTCAAACCACACTGGATGGATTAAAGGCAATTACGAGAATTGATTTGGGTATATGTGATACAGAGGGAAAAGTGCTGGCTTCTACATTTACCGATGCGGAAGACTCCGAGAGCTCGGTTCTGGTTTTCGTGGATTCACCGGCTGACAGCCAGGTTATCCAGGGATACCAGTTTTTCAAGGTGTTTGATGAGCACCAGCTGGAATACATCCTCTTAGCAAAGGGGGCCAGCGATGATGTATATATGGTTGGCAAACTGGCCGCATTCCAGATTCAGAACCTGCTGGTAGCATATAAGGAGCGTTTCGATAAGGACAACTTTATCAAGAACCTGCTTCTCGACAACCTGCTGCTGGTAGACATTTACAACAGGGCAAAGAAGCTGCACATTGACACGGATGTAAAGCGCGTGGTCTACATCATCGAGACTCACAACGAAAAGGATATCAATGCACTGGAGACAGTGAGAAGCCTCTTCGCGTCCAAGACAAAGGATTTCATTACGGCTGTGGATGAGAAGAACATCATTCTGGTAAAGGAAGTGCGTCAGGGAGAGACCTACGGGGAGCTGGACAAAACAGCCAACACCGTATTGGACATGCTTAACACCGAGGCCATGACAAAGGTGCGGGTGGCATACGGCACCATTATCAATGACATCAAGGAAGTCTCACGTTCCTACAAGGAAGCCAAGATGGCGCTGGATGTAGGCAAGATTTTCTACGCCAATAAGAACGTCATCGCTTACAACAACCTGGGTATCGGACGTCTGATTTATCAGCTGCCTATTCCGCTGTGCAAGATGTTTATCCGCGAGGTATTTGACGGCAAGTCTCCGGACGAGTTCGACGAGGAGACACTGGCTACCATCAACAAGTTCTTTGAGAACAGCCTGAATGTGTCCGAGACCTCCAGACAGCTCTATATCCACAGGAATACCCTTGTATACCGTCTGGATAAGCTTCAGAAGAGCACCGGACTGGACCTGCGTATTTTCGAGGACGCCATCACCTTTAAGATTGCCCTGATGGTTGCCAAGTATATGAAGTATATGGAAAGCCTGGATTATTAGGCCGGAGTCAGTGGATGATAGAGATTAGCAATGTGAGCAAGATCTACGAGACAGGGAACAAGGCCATTAAGGATGTATCCCTTACCATTGATGATGGTGAGTTCGTGTTCATCGTAGGAAGAAGCGGTTCCGGCAAGAGTACGCTGATGAAGCTGCTCCTCAAGGAGCTGGAACCCACAAAGGGACGTATTGTGGTGAATGATATGGACCTGGGAAGGATGCCGGGAAGGTATGTTCCCAAATACCGCAGAAAATTAGGCGTGGTCTTTCAGGATTTCAGACTCCTGAAGGACCGCACTGTGTTTGAGAATGTTGCATTTGCCCAGAGGGTAATCGGGGTACCGCCCAGGGTAATTCGGGAGACAGTGCCGGAGATGCTCAGGCTGGTAGGGCTGTCGTCCAAGTACAAAGCCTACCCCAGACAGCTGTCCGGAGGCGAGCAGCAGAGAGTGGCCATTGCCAGGGCCTTGATTAATGACCCTGAGGTGCTCCTTGCGGACGAGCCCACCGGTAACCTGGACAGCTTTAATACCCATGAAATCATGAGGCTTCTGGAGGAAATCAACCAGAGGGGGACTACTGTGATTGTGGTTACACACAGTCAGGAAATGGTGGATGAGATGAACAAGCGGATCATTACCATGGAACGGGGGTCGGTTATCAGTGATGTGGGCGGATATTATTAGGGCACTGCCCCAGAGGCTCTGGAGAGCTTACGGGCATGCGTTTTCCGCCGGAAAGGCAAATGGACAGCAATGAGAATCAGTACATTTTGGTATTGCCTGAAACAGGGCATCATTAATATATGCAGAAATATTTTGTTCTCGCTGGCATCTATAGCGACTATTTCTGCATGTATTTTTTTATTCTGTCTTTTTTTCGCCCTGATAGCCAATGTGCAGAATGTGGCAAAGACAGCAGAGACAACAGTGGGAATCACTGTATTTTTTGATGAGGATATGCCGGAGGACCAGATTCTGGCTGCCGGCGATGTTATCCGGGGCTGGGAAGAGGTGCGGGAGGCGCAGTATATATCCGCTGCTCAGGCGTGGGAGAACTTTAAGACAGAGTATTTTGAGGGGATGGAGGAGCTGGCAGAGGGATTTGCAGATGACAATCCGCTGTCCGGTTCCGCCTCCTATGAGATATTTCTTAATGATATTGAGGAACAGGATAAAATCGTGGAGCGTCTGGAAGGAATGGAAGGTGTGAGAAAGGTGCGCTATTCCAGTACAGCCGTGGCCGGACTGACCAGCGCGGGAAAGATGGTGGGGGCCATGTCGGCCGTGATTATCTGCGTACTGCTGGCTGTGGCGGTTTTCCTGATTAGCAATACCATTTCCGTGGCCGCGGCCTTCCGCAGGAGGGAAAATGAAATCATGCGCTTAATCGGCGCCACCAACTATATGATTCGTGCGCCCTTTGTGGTGGAGGGTGTGCTCCTTGGCGCTTTGGGGGCGGCAGTGCCTCTGGCCGGCATGTATGTGCTTTACCAGAAGGCAGTCATCTATATCGGTGAGCACTATCAGATGCTGGCAGGCATGTTTGAACCCATACCGCTGGGAGATATATTCCCCTATATGGCGGCCACAGCCGGGTGCCTGGGTGTGGGCATTGGCTTTTTCGTCAGTTATTTTACCATCCACCGTCACTTGAAGGTATAGGGAAGGAGGATGTGAATGAGGATGAGACATTGGATTTGTGCGGCAGCGCTGTCAGGCGGTCTTTTGATAGGCGGTACGGCGGCATTTTCAGCCTACGCCACCAGTGTGGAGATAGAGGATGCCAAGAAGCAGGTATCTGCCCTGGAAGAGGAAAAGAAGAAGGTGGAGAGTACCCTGAACCAGCTGGAAGGATTAAAGGCAGATACGGCAGCTTATGTGAAGAAGCTGGACGGCAGTCTGTCCTCACTGGCAGAGGAGCTGGAACAGCTGGGAAACCGGATTACCCTGAAGGAAGAGGAGATAGGTCAGGCACAGATACAGTTAGAAGAGGCGAAACGCGAGGAGGAGCATCAGTATGACAGCATGAAGCTCCGCATTAAGTACATGTATGAGAACGGTCAGAACAATCTGATCGATATGGTCATGGAGTCCGGCAGCATATCGGAACTGCTGAACCGCGCGGAATATGTGAGCCAGATTGCGGAATATGACAGGAAGATGCTGACAGCCTATGCTTCTGCAAAGGAGCAGGTGGCTGCCAGGGAACAGGACCTTGAGAAGGAGCATGGCGAGCTTCTGGTGCTTCAGGAGTCCACCCAGGCCAAACAGGCTTCCATGCAGAAGCTGATGGATTCCAAGCAGAAGGAGCTGGACTCATATAATTCCAGGATTGCCATGGCCCAGGATGAGCTGGACCAGTACAATGCAGACATCAAAGCCCAGGAAGAACAGATGAAACGAATCGAGGCCGAGATGAAGCGGAGGGAAGAAGAGGCCAGGAAAAAGGCGGAAGCAGCCGGTAAGACGTATACCGTATCAAATTTGGGGAATATTAGTTTTAAGTGGCCCTGTCCGTCCAGCAGCAGGATTACCTCTAATTTTGGAGACAGGGAGTCTCCCACAGAAGGGGCATCCAGCAACCATAAGGGAATCGATATCAGCGCCAGCACAGGGGCGGATATCATAGCTGCGGCTGATGGTGAGGTTGTGATATCTACATACAGCTATTCGGCGGGCAATTATATTATGATTGACCACGGAGGCGGAGTGAGCACGGTCTACATGCACTGCTCCAAGCTGCTGGTGGGCATGGGGGAAAAGGTGACAAAGGGCCAGGTGATTGCAAAGGTAGGATCCACCGGTTATTCCACCGGTTCCCACCTGCATTTTGGAATCCGCTCAGGGGGGACCTATGTGAATCCCCGAAGTTATGTAAGCCCGTGACCCATCATAGGATAGAAGGAACGGACAGATAGGAGACGTAAATTGGAAAATCGTGAATTTGACAGACAGGAACATTATATGAGCGGGCAGCCGGATGGTCCCTACAGGGATAACGGGCCGGGGCCTCAGGACGGGAACCGGAATGGAGCAGGAAAGAACCGGTTCTGGGCCGGGGCTCTGGTGGGAGCCCTTGTAACCGCGTTCATAGGATTGATTGTGGTGGGCATGTCGGCCGGTATCTATATCTTCGGCAAGCGGGTCATGAGCCGTCAGCCCAGCGTGGCCATGGAGGGCAAGGGACCCGGAATCACAGATGGAAGCAGCCATAAAGGCGGTGTGGATTTTGACCGGGTTACGGCCAAAATGTCCATGATTCAGCAAATCA
Source organism: [Clostridium] clostridioforme AGR2157 (assembly GCF_000424325.1). Classification (GTDB taxonomy): domain Bacteria; phylum Bacillota; class Clostridia; order Lachnospirales; family Lachnospiraceae; genus Enterocloster; species Enterocloster clostridioformis_A. Next base: position 12,684 of record NZ_AUJR01000059.1, on the reverse strand, counting down.
TAGATCTTCATTTCCTGTACGACGAGGACGCCGGCAATGTGGAGGATTTTATTTACAGAGGGATGCTGGCCGGTCTGGATGACCCTTATTCCACGTATTACACGGAGGAGGATTTTCGTTCCATCAATGACAGCACAAAGGGAACCTACTCCGGTATCGGAGCCATGTTAAGCCAGAACAGGACCACGGGGTTATGCACCATCGTGAAGGTGTTCGAGGGTTCCCCGGCCCTGGAGGCAGGGATGCAGCCCGGGGATATTATATATAAGGTGGGCGATACCCTGGTGGCTTCCGAAAGCCTTGATGTGCTGGTGAACAATTACATTAAGGGCAAAGAAGGCACGGATGTGGCTATCACGGTATACAGGGCGGACAAGGACGAGTATGTGGATATGTCTGTTACGCGGCGCAAAATCGATGTGCCCACCGTGGAATACAGCATGCTGAACGATAAAATCGGCCGGATTACTGTGTCGGAATTTGACGTGATTACAGTGGAGCAGTTTGCGCAGGCAGTGGATCAGCTTCAAAAGGACGGTATGAAGGGCTTAATCATCGACCTGCGGAGCAATCCCGGCGGAGTCCTGGACAGCGCTGTTAAAATGGTGGATTATATTCTACCCGACGATTTGGACCAGTATAAAAAGGGGAAGGGCAAGACCCTGATTGTTTACACGGCAGACAAAAACGAAAAGGGCGATGTATACACCGCCTCAGACGGCCATGAGCTGAAAATGCCCATCGCCATCCTGGTTAATGGAGACTCAGCCAGCGCTTCCGAGGTGTTTACGGGAGCCCTGAAGGATTATGACTGGGCTACCGTGGTGGGAACCACCAGCTACGGAAAGGGAATTGTACAGAACCTGATTCCTCTGGGAGACGGTTCCGCCATCAAGATTACCACAGCCCACTATTATACGCCCAGCGGTTTTGACCTGCACGGAAAGGGAATTGAGCCGGATGTGGAAGTGGAGCTGAACGAGGAACTTAAAACCCAGGCCGTGGTGAAGCCGGAGGAAGACAACCAGCTTCAGAAGGCAGTCCAGGTATTGAAGGAAAACAAATAGACAGTATGGAAGGGGCTCCGGTCATGGCAGATCATGACCGGGGCTTTCGTACTGTCTGCGTACCCTGCCAAGCTGTTGCTATTTACGACGACTTTTGCTATACCCCGAGTTTGCCAATATCCATCTCATTCATTCTTTGTATTGCGTTTTCTCTGAGCTGCCTGGAACAAATTTTCCTCCTCGATATACTCCCTGAGCGAATCCACGTATTTCTCCGACAGATGCACTACATAATTGTCGGCATCGATTGGAATCCCTTTATCCGTCATCTGGCGGATGGCGCATATATAGAAGATATCCAGGGCAGGTATCAGTTCATGACCCGCCTCAGCGGCAAGATGGTAGTGGTTTCCTCCGCCCGATCTAAGATGGGCATGGCCGGCTATACAGGCTATTGCGCTTCCAAGGGGGCCTGCGACCTGATGATTCAGTCCCTGGCCTGCGACCTGTCGGCAAAATACAATATCAATGTAAACACCATCAATCCCACCGTGTTCCGCTCAGAGCTTACAGAATGGATGTTTGATACGGAATCCGAGGTTTACAGGAACTTCCTGAAGCGCCTTCCAATCGGACGGCTGGGCGAGCCATCGGATTTTGTGGGGATGGCAGTGTTCCTGGCGGCGCCGGCATCGGACTTCCTTACAGGAGGAAATTACGATGCCACAGGCGGCTACTGGGCCTGCTAGAGCTGCGGCGCGGAGCAAAATTAAGAAGAAACGCTTCCAGCATCAATGACGGGGCCGCGGCTGTTGTGGTGATGAGCGAGGAAAAGGCAGAGGAGCTGGGCGTGAAGCCCATGGCGTACTGGCGAGCAGGCACCCTGTCGGGTGTGGCGCCGGAGATTATGGGCGTCGGGCCTGTGGCTGCCACCAAAAAGGTATTGGAGGAAACAGGGATGGGGATTGAGGCATTTGACCTGATTGAGGCAAATGAAGCCTTTGCCGCCCAGCTGCCGCATTCTGGTGACCCTGCTCCATGAGATGGAGAAAAGAAATGCAAAAAGGGCCTTGCCACCCTTTGCATCGGAGGCGGCATGGGCTGCGCGGCCATTGTAGAAAGGCAATAGCAATATAACCGGGGTTTTGGCGGCTGTCCTGCCTGTCTGTGGACGAGAGCAGGATGGCCGTTGCCATATCCTGCCGGAATTAATAAGACAGATACAGAATGTGAAAGCTGGATAAGTATTTTTTCTGCCGGCAGGTATAACCTGCGGGCAGTTTTTTTGAGCTGACAGCAGGTTATACCTGCCGGCAGTTTTTTTGAGCTGACAGCAGGGGTGCTTTATTCGACGGAAGTTCTTTCTTCCATATGCAGGTGCTTATTGGTCTTTACCACATATGTGATGGAGTCGCAGCGGATCAGAGTAGAGGAATGGTGAATAGGAAGACCATTCTGATCATAAGCTGTTTTTTCGATATAGAAAAGAGGATCTCCGATCACACACTTTAGCAGCGCGGCATTAGCGCCATCTGCGGAGATTCCGTTGATCTCCATGGTGGATGATGTAATTTCCACTCCATAGTCTTCTTTAAAAATATGGTAGAGTGGCTTTCCGGTAACGGCTTTTTGTATAAAGTCGGGGAATCTTTCTTCCGAAACATAGATGGTATCGGTTCCGATTGGCCTGGAATCCGCCCACATCAGGCGTTCTACACAGAAGAGCGGGTTGCCTTCTTCAATCTCCAGACACTCTGACAATTTGGAATCAGAGAGTATGCTTTTGACTGCCAATACGTTTTGTTTAGCAGAGTGTCCCATGGACGAGAGGGAATCGGCAAAGCCCTTGGATTCGGAAAGGTTCACTTTATCTTTTCGGGGAAGGACAAAGGTGCCCTTTCCCTGAACTTTCTGTACCATCCCATCCCGGGAAAGCTTTTCCATGGCCTTTCGTATGGTGATTTTGCTTACATTGTATTTCTGGCTGAGTTCCACCTCTGTAGGAAGCTTGTCGCCGTCTTTATAGACGTGGGACTGGATATCGTTTCGGATGGCGGCGTCAATCTGAAGATACAGAGGTTTTGCGCTTTTTGAATTCATAGTCAGGAATCTCCTTTGGGTTTTTATTATATCACATATTACCATGATAAGCAATTTTGTAATTTTATTGTTTTTTTATCAGAAAGGGCTTGCTTTTATAGTAATATATAACTATAATAAAATACATAAAGTTATATAATGATATATAATCAATAATCGGAAAGGAGATAAGATATGAGAAAAGAGCATTTTGACCAGATTAGCCGTGCGGTAGAGGCACTGAAGAAGAAAGGTGGAGTAAATGTTTGCTATTTTGTAGCCTGCGGGGGTTCACAGGCAGTTTTAATGGCGGGGCAATACATATTTGACAAGGAGACCAGGGTGCCCAGCCATGTGTACACGTCCAACGAATTTGTGTATGATACGCCGGTGAGTCTGAATGAAAATTCTCTGGTTATTTCCTGTTCACATTCTGGAAATACACCGGAGACGGTGGAGGCTACTAGATTGGCCAGAGAGAAAGGGGCAATGACCATCGCTTTGTCGAATTCGGAAGAGTCGGAACTTTGGAATGCGGCGGAGTATCCGGTTCACTATGACTGGGGAAAGGAGGTCAGTGACAGTGATAAAAATAAGGGGATTCTGTATGGATTGCTGTTCAGTCTTTTAAAGGTTCTTGAGCCGAAGGAAAAGTGGGATGTATGTCTGAGAGAGCTGGATAAGCTCACGGAGCTTTCTGAGAAGGCCAAGACACAGTATCAGGAACAGGCCAAGCAGTGGGCAAAGGAGAATAAGCGTGAGAAGCTGATCTACACCATCGGCAGTGGGATAAATTACGGAGAGGTATATTCTACAGCTATGTGCTGGTTTATGGAAATGCAGTGGATTCATTCCGGGTGCATCCACTCAGGCGACTATTTTCACGGACCCTTTGAAGTAACAGATTACGATGTTCCCTTCCTTCTGGTGAAGAGCATCGGCAATACCCGTTTTTTGGATCAGAGGGTAGAGAATTTCAGCACCAAGTACAGCAGAAAAATGCTGATCCTGGATCAGAAGGAGCTGCCTCTGGACAACGTGGCCGGGGAGGCAAAGCCTTATCTGGCTGCGATCCTGTCTGGCGTGGTTATCCGGGTGTTTGTGGAGGCTATTGCCTTTGAGAGAGGACATTCTCTGGATGTACGCCGCTATATGTGGCATATGGAATATTAATAGATGTGAAATGCGCTGTATAGGAATGGAGAAGCTAAAAACAGAGCTTCGTCTGAAGCCGGGGGAGGCGGAGCTGCCGGGGCCGGACGAGAGGGGCAAAGCGGAGTGTATTTTGAATTCTTTGTTCCGGATTTAGTGAGGTGAAGTATGGAAGAAAGGGATTTTGGCGTATTGTTGCTCACCCATGGCGAGCTGGCAAAAGGCTACGAGAGCGCTCTGAAGCTGGCTTTGAACATGGAAGAATCACAGCTTGATATATTATGTCTGAAGGCGGGAGAAGGACTGGACGAGTTTGGAGACAGAATTGAGGCTGTGCTTGATGAAAAATACAGGGATGAATGTGTGGTCATTCTGTTGGATTTGCCGGGAGGAACACCGGCTAATATTGCTCTTCGGTTTATGTCTGAGTCCAGAAAGCTAATTGCAGGGATTAATCTGGTGATTGCGCTGGAGGTTATGATTGAGAAATTGAACCATACATTATGGAAAGACCTGAACCTGGATAGAATTGTAGAGGATGGAAAGAACAGCATTGTTTACTACAACAGGCTAGTGAAGGAGGGATAAATTATTATGATAAAGCTGGTGCGTGTAGACCACAGACTGCTTCATGGACAGGTGGTGTTTTCCTGGACCAGGCAGATGGATATTAATCATATTATTGTAGCGGATGATAAGGTGCCCAACGATCCCATTGGAAAGATGGCTCTGTCCATTGCCAAACCGGTGGGCTGTACGCTGGATATCATCCCTTTTTCCCAGTTGGCGCAGGCAGTGGAACAGAACAAAAATAAAAATATCATGATTATCGTAAAGGGGCCCCAGGAAGCCAGGATGCTTTGTGAGATTCTTCCTGAGGTAAAGGAGATTAACTATGGAGGCGTGGCGAAAAAACAGGACTCCAGGGAATATGGAAAGGCGGTATATCTGAATGAAGAGGAGCTGAAGGAGACCAGAGAGATTCTGGCCAGGGGAGTACGGATCTACATTCAGCAGGTGCCCACCGCTTCTGTGGAGCATCCTGATTTTTCTAAATAGGCTGCGTTTGTTATGGAAGGAGGATAATCGTGTTAGTAAAGTCAATCTTGTTAGGGCTGGTTGGAGTGATCGGCGTGATCGACTCGCGGCTGATTGGACGTCAGAATATCGGCCGCCCTCTTATCTTAAGTACGTTGTCCGGTCTTGTTCTGGGCGATTTGAGGATGGGAATCACCCTGGGAGCAAGTCTGGAGCTGATTTCAATGGGGTTTGTGGCAATCGGAGCGGCGGGACCGCCAAATATGCAGTTTGGCAGCATTATTGCCACGGCATTTGTTTGCTTGTCTGGAGCTTCTACGGAGGCGGCTTTGACGATTGCCATCCCGGTGGCTGTAATCGGAGAGTTCATGAGCGCGATCATGCGTATCGTCGTTGCCCAGTTTTCTCATGTGGCAGATGCAGCGATCGAAGGAGGCGATTACCGCAGGGCAAAAAATATTCATATCTGGTGGTCCTTCATATTGAATGCGCTGATTTATTTTATTCCCATTTTCCTTACAGTTTATCTGGGTACGGGAATTGTGGAGGTAATTGTGAATGCCATTCCGGAGGTAATCTCAAATGGACTGACGGTGGCCGGAAATCTGCTTTCTGCTCTGGGTTTTGCTATGCTTTTGAGCACCATGATCTCTAAGAAGCTGTTCCCCTATTTCCTGTTCGGTTTTTTGGTGGTGGCTTATTCCGGCCTGGATTTAATCGGACTGACGATGTTTGCATGTATTCTGGCCTTTATCTTAGATAAGGTTTCTTATGGCAGAAGGGAGGGAGCGCAGAATGGATTATAATGAGCAGGCGCATCAGGACGCGCTGATCACCAAAAAGGATCTGCGAAGCTTGTATCTACGTTCCTGGACCATCATGTGCTCCTGGAATTATGAGCGGCAGATGCATATGGGATTTATGTTCGGCATGGCTCCGATTTTGGACAAGCTGTACAAAAATAAGCCGGAAGAAAAGAAAGCGGCTTACCGCCGCCATATGGAGTTTTTTAACTGTACTCCGCAAATGACCGGCTTTATCATGGGACTGGCGGCTTCCATGGAGGAGCAGAATGTGAAATCGGAGGACGGTACTTTCCAGGCGGATTCCATTTCCATGGTAAAAACCAGTTTGATGGGACCGTTTTCAGGAATTGGTGACAGCTTTTTTCAGGGGACTTTAAGAATCATTACCTTTGGAATCGGCCTGTCATTTGCGCGGCAGGGAAGTGTTCTGGGACCGATCCTGGCGGTGCTGCTGTTTGCGATCCCGTCAATTTTGTTGGGTTACTACGGAACGGTTCTGGGATATGAGTCGGGTAATAAATATCTGGCAAAGCTGTATCAGGAAGGGATTATGGATCGGGTGATGCAGTTTGCGTCCATCGTCGGTCTGGCAGTTGTGGGAGGAATGGTGGCCAGCATGGTGAGCATCACAACTCCGCTGACCTTTACCACAGGCGGTACTGAGCTTGTACTTCAGGATATGCTAGATTCCATAATCCCCAAGCTGCTGCCTCTTGCATTTACTCTGGGTATCTACGGACTGATTCAGAAAAAAGTCAATACCAATGTGCTTCTTCTTGGCATTGTTATCTGCGGTATCATCCTGGGAGCCCTAGGAATACTTTAAAAAATGAGGGCGCTACAAATACGCAGTTATATGGCTGCAGACGGAGGCACGGTAGCTGCTGCTTGCGACGGCCGGGCAAAGTAATAAATGCAATAGATTGCGGCGAAAGACCAGAGGGAGCAGACCCATCCGGTGAAAAGGGGGAACGCTGACTGGTCACCCTTTATGTGGACAAGAGCAGCCGCCATGCGGGTCTATGCCCACAACCAGCCGCCCTATAAGGTTGAGGATTGGGTGACGGGAACGGAGGAAGATACAGTACAGGCGTGTTACTGTATGCAGAACATGGCTTAGACAGTATTGAGAGGACAGCACCATGCAGGGTGGCTGTCCTTTTGCGGCTTTAGGCAGGAGGAATGGAGGGAGACAGGAGATGTTAAAGAGAAACCCGGTTTTAGAGTATGGATGTATGCTGGCGGGCACCCTTTTGATTGGAATCGCTATCAAAAATATATATGATCCGGTAAGTATGGTAACGGGGGGAGTGTCGGGCATTGCCATTATCATAAAAGAACTGTGGGGCGTGCCTTTGTGGCTGACCAATACCATATTGAATATTCCGTTGTTTACAGCAGCTGCCTTTATGATGGGATGGAAATTTATCAAGCGCACGCTGTTATCCACAGTGCTGCTGTCCGTAGCTTTGTATCTGCTGCCGGAGGCTTCCTTTTTGGGAGAAGATCGTTTGCTGGCCGCTCTGTTTGGAGGAATCCTAAGCGGCATGGGTATGGGACTGGTGCTTTTTTCCGGCTGCACTACAGGAGGAACGGATATGCTGGCCGCCCTGATTAAAAAGAAGCTGAAATATTATACAATGGCCCAGATCATACAGGTACTGGACGGTATGATTGTTCTGGCAGGGGCTTCTGTATTTGGCGTTCCAATTGCCCTCTATGCGCTGATTGCTATTTTTTGCGCGGCAAAGGTGACGGACGGTATGATTGAGGGACTTAAGTTTTCGAAACAGGCGTATATTATATCCGATCATTTTCAGGAAATAGCAGATGCGATTATGAAGGGGATGAGAAGAGGCGTTACCAGCCTGGAGGCCAGAGGAATGTATTCCAACCAGGAGAAAAAAATGCTGTTCTGCGTAGTTTCCAGAAAGGAGATTGTTACTTTGAGGGAAATTGTGGCTGAGTTTGACAGGAATGCTTTTTTGATTGTCAGCGATGCAAGAGAGGTGTTTGGGGAAGGATTTATTGAACATTGAAAGGATTAACACTGGAATCAATAAAGCGTTTCTCCTGCGAAAATAATTGCAATACTGGAATATCATTTCTTGAAACAAGGTACTTTATATGTTAAAATGGGGAAAGAATTTACGCGAAGTGCAAAATATTCTTAACAAAGGAGAACATTATGATAAGCCTGTTAATTGAAAAGATAAAGAAAACCAATGCCCCAATCTGCGTAGGACTGGACCCCATGCTGTCCTATGTGCCGGAACATGTGGTAAAGAAATCCCTGGATGCATATGGGGAGACACTGGAGGGGGCTGCCGATGCCATCTGGCAGTTTAATAAGGAAATCATTGACCATACATTTGACCTGATTCCGGCTGTAAAGCCGCAGATTGCCATGTACGAGCAGTTTGGCATTGAAGGACTGATTGTATATAAGAAGACGGTGGATTACTGTCATGAAAAAGGGCTGATTGTCATTGGCGATGCAAAAAGGGGCGATATCGGCTCCACATCCGCTGCCTATGCCACAGGCCATCTCGGCAGGGTGCAGGTGGGGAGTAAATCCTTAAGCGGATTCAATGTGGACATACTCACTGTAAACCCATATCTGGGAACAGACGGCGTGAAGCCATTTGTGGATGTATGCAAGAGCGAGGACAAGGGCCTCTTTGTCCTGGTCAAGACCTCTAACCCTTCCAGCGGTGAATTCCAGGACCGCCTTATTGACGGAAAGCCCCTATACGAGTGGGTGGCTGCCAAGGTGGAAGAGTGGGGAGCCGACTGCATGGACGGGGAATACAGCAATGTGGGAGCCGTGGTAGGAGCCACCTATCCTGAGATGAGTAAGATTCTGAGAAAGCTCATGCCCCGCACCTATTTTCTGGTACCCGGATACGGGGCTCAGGGAGGAACAGCCGCTGACCTTAAGGATTGTTTCAACCAGGACGGACTCGGAGCCATTGTCAATTCCTCCAGAGGAATCATTGCAGCCTATAAACAGGAGAAGTATAAGAACTTTGGGCCGGAGCATTTCGGCGAGGCATCTAGACAGGCAGTGATTGACATGGTTGCTGATATCAGCAGCGTACTGTAAGAGACAGGAGAATCATGTTATGGCAAAGGTAAAAATGACAGCAGCCATCACGTTCCAGGAACAGCTGGCTGCCGATATATACGATATGAGGATAAAAGCGCCTGAGATAGCGGAGACAGCGGTTCCGGGCCAGTTTGTATCCCTTTATTCCCAAGACGGGGCAAGGCTTCTTCCGCGCCCCATCAGCCTGTGCGGCATTGATAAGGAAAAGGGGGAACTGAGGCTGGTATACCGCATTGCAGGGGAAGGGACAAAGGAGTTTTCTGAACTGGCGGAAGGCGATACCATTGATGTCCTGGGACCTCTGGGCAATGGATTCCCCTTAAAAGCCGGCAAAAAGGCATTTCTGATAGGCGGAGGCATCGGCGTTCCTCCTATGCTGGAGCTGGCAAAAGCCCTTCATGGGCTGAATGCAGCAGGGGAGGACGGTCTGGTCCGGTCTGTGCTGGGATACAGGGACAGCCAGATGTTCTTAAAGGATGAATTTGAAGCATACGGCCCGGTATACGTTGCCACAGAGGACGGCAGCTCCGGCACCAGGGGTAATGTGCTGGACGCTATCCGTGAACAGGGCCTTTCGGCGGATATCATTTACGCCTGCGGTCCCACTCCCATGCTCCGCGCGCTGAAGGCATATGCGGCTGAGAAGGGGCTGGAGTGCTGGCTTTCCCTGGAAGAGAAGATGGCCTGCGGCGTGGGCGCCTGTCTGGCCTGCGTGTGCCAGTCCAAAGAGGTGGACGACCATTCACAGGTACACAATAAGCGTATCTGCAAGGACGGTCCGGTGTTCCCGGCAGAGGAGATTGAGCTGTAAGAGCGTCCGGCAGGATGCGCCTGGCTGCAGGCGCAGCTGACAGGGCGTGTCTGGCGGTGGGAAAGTCTGGCCGGATACGGCATGTATAGGTGAAAGATAGCGAGGTACCGTTTAGATGAATATGAGTGTAAATATTGCCGGTGTGGAATTTAAGAATCCGGTAATGGAAGCGTCGGGCACATTTGGCTCCGGCATGGAATACAGTGAATTCGTGGATTTGAACCGTCTGGGTGCAGTGGTTACCAAGGGCGTGGCAAGTGTGCCGTGGCCGGGCAACCCCACTCCAAGGATAGCGGAAGTATACGGCGGCATGCTCAATGCCATCGGCCTTCAGAATCCGGGCATTGACGTTTTCACAAAGAGAGATATTCCCTTCTTAAAGCAGTATGATACAAAAATCGTGGTCAATGTCTGCGGAAAGACCACAGAAGAGTATATTGATGTGGTGGAGCGTCTGGGGGACCAGCCGGCAGACATGCTGGAAATCAATATTTCCTGCCCCAATGTAAAGGAAGGCGGAATCGCTTTCGGCCAGGACCCGAAGGCAGTGGAGGCCATTACCAGAGAGGTAAAGGCCCATGCAAAGCAGCCCATCATCATGAAGCTGAGTCCCAACGTGACGGACATCACTGTCATGGCCAGGGCGGCTGAGGCAGGCGGGGCAGATGCCATTTCCTTAATCAATACCCTTACAGGCATGAGGATTGATATTCATAAGAGGGCATTTGCGCTGGCCAACAAGACAGGAGGGCTGTCCGGTCCTGCTGTAAAGCCGGTGGCTGTCCGTATGGTATACCAGGCTGCCCAGGCAGTGAAGGTTCCTATTATCGGTATGGGAGGAATCAGAAATGCGGATGACGCCCTGGAATTCATACTGGCAGGCGCCACGGCTGTTGCCATTGGCACGGCTAATTTCCATAACCCGTATGCCACGGTGGAGACAGTGGATGGAATCCGGGCATATATGGAGAAGTACGGAATCGAGGATATCCGGGAACTTATAGGGGCTGTGAGATAGTTGGCGTGCGGTAAAATACCATATCATGTTATTAAATGGTGTAGTTTGATATGAAAATGGTGTAGAGAAATCGGAAAGAACTATTAAATCTAATACCTGAAATATAAAAAGGAGATTGCTGATATAATGTAGCAATCTCCTTTTGTTTGTAGACAAGTTCTTTGATTGTATTCAAGAATTTCAAGATTAGGGCATAGTTTTAAATAATTCTATAAATAATTCTTTCTGTCTCCGGGTTAAGGCAGACCAGTAATTCAACATTTCTCGCTGGTCTGACGTGAGAGAGAAGGTTTCATCATCACCAGCGAAAAATTGAGACAATGTGATACCGAATCCTATACAAATCTTTTCTAATGACTGAATAGTGGGCACTTGCTTTTTTCTATACCAAGTAGATATTGTAGATTGTGATAAATCAGAATGTACAGCTAACTCGTATTCTGTCCAATTCCGAGCTAAACGGAGTTTTTGAATTTCTTCTAAAATATCCTTTATAATTATCACCTCTTCTGTAATACTCTATGACGTATATTATAGTGTGTTATAAAACATGCAGTAATTGGACTGGACGTATAAAATATACGTTAAAAATGGGTTTACATGTTTTCAATTAAATTCATAATGATTTCTTGCTGGCTTGTAGTTAAGGTTGACCAATTATCTAACATTTTCTTCTGTTCTGGTGTAAGGCAAATAAGGTCTTCGCCCTCTGCAAAGAATTGGGATAAGGTAATACCTAAACCATTGCATACTTTTTCCAAAGTTGGTAGTGTTGGAACTTGGTTTTTACGATACCAAGTGGATATTGTTGATTGCGTCAAACCAGAGTATTTAGCTAATTCATATTCAGACCAATTTCGTTCCAATCGAAGTTTTGTGATTTTCTTTAGAATATCTATCATAGTATTTTCACCTTTACTTTGTTTATACGTATATTATACTTCGACAAAAACTTGATTTTTAGTTGTTTAAGAAGTATGATTAATACGTTAAAACACACTATGAATGAAAGGGAAATAGTTATGTACATTGAAAAGGAATTGGAAAAGATAACTAGAAACATTAGTTCAAAGGAATTGCTGGATGAAATTCTCAAAGACTATATGGATGAAATGAATAAAGAGAAGTTGGAAATCAGTGAAATTAGTTATCAGCAAAGTAAACAATATTTAGACGCTGTCCTTACTGATAAGCAAAAAAAAGACCTAGAAATGATGGAAAGCCTTTTTGCAGAGAATATGCAGTATAGCATTGGATTTGGATTCAAAAAAGGTCTCTACAGCGGATTTGAGCAGTTTTATGTTAATACTAGTACAACTCGATTTAAATAAGCTTACAATTTAAGCATTGGTAGTAATCTGATTTCTTGGCTTACGTGTCCGTGCTTTGGGCGCACGTTTCCCTTGGTTTTCAGGACTTGCTGCTTTCGCATTTACAACTTCATAGACGATTGTGCCCACATCCTCTTCCGAAAGATCAATCGTGTCCAAGCGGTATTTCCATTTGTAGGGGACGGGAACCTCATTGATTTCTTCAAAGTATTTCAAAATCCGTTCCTTTAGTTCCTCTTTCGAGCCTACACGAATCCCGGACAACATCTGGCGGGTCATTTTGCTGAAAAAGCCTTCCACCATATTCAGCCAGGAGCCATGTGTGGGTGTGAA
>NZ_AUJR01000058.1 GCF_000424325.1 [Clostridium] clostridioforme AGR2157 | reverse complement strand
TCCTTTCAGGTTCTGCATAATCTCACTGGGGGCCAAGTTCGCTGGACATGACAATAGCATATGTACATGATCCGGCTGTATACTTCCTTGTAATATTTTTATTCCCTGACTGTCACAGCCTTGTCTCAGCAAATCTCGTAGCCTAAAGGCTACATCTCCTTTTAATACTTCATATCTATATTTCGTTATCCACACAAAATGGTACTTTATATCATATACCGTATGACTCCCATTTCTGTAATTTGCCATTTCTACGTACCTCCCGATACGCCAATTATATCACTGCCTCCTGGAAAAGGAAATGCCGCTGAAGCTCTACCGCCTAAAGGCGGTGGTTTTTACCTTAGGCTTGGAAAATAAATGCCACTTTATATGTATGGCGTTACAAGTGGAAATAATACCTTACTTTGTTATGTATGTCAATACTTATCCTCAGGCCGGCATCATGCCTCGTATGCTTTCATCTCTTCATTGACAGCGGCCTCACAGGAGCGCATGGCCTGGATGGTCTTGTCCATAAGCTCCTCCAGGGTCCAGCCCAGGCCCTCGGCCCCTTCCCTGATTACATCCCTGGAACATCCTGCCGCAAAGCGCTTGTCCTTAAACTTCTTCTTAAGGCTGGACACCTCCATGTCCATGACGCTCCCGGACGGGCGCATCCTGGCCGCCGCCCCAATCAGGCCTGTAAGCTCGTCCGATGCAAACAGAATTTTTTCCATCTGGTGCTCCGGCTTCACATCCGAGACAAGACCGTACCCATGGCTGCACACGGCATGAATGAGCTCATCCTCTGCCCCTGCTTCCTTCAGAAGCTCCGGCGCCTTGACGCAGTGCTGCTCCGGGTACATCTCAAAGTCAACGTCGTGCAGCAGGCCGGCGATTCCCCAGAAATCCGCCTCCTCCCCATATCCCTGGTCCCGGGCAAACCAACGCATCACGCCTTCCACGGTAAGAGCGTGGAGGATGTGGAACGGTTCCTTGTTATATTTTTTCAGGGCCTCTAAGGCCGTCTCCCTTGTCAGTGCTGTGTTCATCTTGCTTAATCTCCTTTCCTCTGTGTGAAATCATATAATATCACAATTATAAACAGCCGGGGGGTAAAATGCAATAGCAACCAGTGGCAGAAGGGGGAACCCAACCGCCAGGTACTGGAGGCTTCCATCCTCCAGTACCAGCTTCATGTACTTGAGGACATGGGACAGATCGTTGGGATGATTACCATTGTCCCCGGACCGGAAGCCAGCTATGCCTCCATAGACGGGGCCTGGCTGAACCAGGAGCCTTACTTTGCATTCCACCGGGTATGTGTGGAAGAATCCATGAAAGGCCGTGGACTGGCTGCCCGGCTGTTCTCGGAGGCAGAACAGTATGTCCTGAAAACAGGCGTCCTTAATATCCGCATCGACACCCATCCGGACAATCAGGCCATGTACGAGGAAAATTCTTTGTTTGCCTGACGAAGAATGTGCCTTCTAATACTACGACTCGTGATGATGGATGGAAAGCATTTCGGGTTCAAGGTGTGCACTGCGCCAAAAGCGGCCATAAGCTGGACGCTATCCAGCTGTTCTCCGGCCACCTGGGCTGGGGAGAGGATGGCCGGGCAGTACAGATGTTCAACATAGCGGTACTCTGCGCCCTTGGAATGGGTCTTTTGCTTATATTAATTTCTCATTCCAGGCATTTAGCAGCTCTTAAAAATCCACTAATTCTATTTTCACACCTCGCTAAATTTGGAAAGCAATTACATTGCAACTATCTTCCTGACGGTGTTTGCCGTTCTTATTGTCAGTTTGCTGCTGATGTTTGCACTTGCCGTCTTTGACCACCAGTTTGTTTTTTGATAATCTTTTCGACTGAAAGACCAGAATACCGCTTCCTCATAATCCTTTATCTTTTCTAAGCCTTCCTTGGGTTCTCCAATCTCACCCCATACTTCAGCAAATGTAGCTGGAGGCATAATAAATATTAGATTATCATAGATTTCCCTGTTTTCATTGCCCCACCAGTCAGGTGCATTATGCAAAATGTCTTCGAGATCTTCTTTTGACGTGACGAAAACAGGAATGTCCAAACCAAACTGATCTTTTATCATGGTTTCAATCCAGCTTGTAAGACTCCCTATATTATCTTCATCACTTGAAAAAATCACATTTCCACTGTTCAGATATGTCTTAACCTTTCTAAACCCAAGCTCTTCAAAGCCTTTCTTTAATTCTGCCATTGGTACCTTATTTTTACCACTTATATTGACACCGCGCAAAAACGCAATATATCTTTTCATATTCGTTGATTCCTCCACACAGCTTCCTATTGTCCCTCCTTATATCCTCCATTCATCTAACCCAGCGGGCAATTTCAGATTTATCAATCATATTTTTCGATATTCACAGTAGCAATCGCAGATTGATTAGGCTCTCCTGTAACATACCTGTCCGATAATCATTGATGTAATGCCTGCACCGCTTAAATCCTGCACATCTTTCAAAGTACATTCCATGTTTATAAATGCTTCTTCAATGACTGGTGCATGGATTGTTTTTGCCTTGGACTGCGTAAAACCGCCTGTCGCAAATTCATCAGTTCCAATATCATTATGGTTAATTGTATCCACCAATTTATCGTAATAACTTATCGGAAGACTGTTGGAATTCCCGCTGTTGTTTCATAGTGTGAAACGCCAGACCGCAGGTGAAAGCGATGTTCCTTCCGTAATCCTGATAATCCGAATAGTTCTTCATAAAACTCTCTTGCGGCCTTGATGTCCGCTACCGATATAACCACACATACATTATTGTTCTTTGCCGCCGCGTCCTGCGGCAAAAGCGCTTTTTTCTTTGAACGTCAGCGTTTCCAAGTCAGATCTGATTCCAACATTACCATGACGCTGATACGGTAGAGCGTCCCCATCCATCCTGCATGGCCTTATGGGAGACAAATTCTCCAATTCCCTAATAGAATCACTTTGATAATTTAATGCTAAATCGTCCATATGTTTCCCTCGTTTTGGTAGTCTGTTTTGAAAATTATATCATGGAATATATTCAAAATGAAGAAGTATTTTTCTCATTCACAAGAAAATGTATCACATGAGTTTAATCCGAATGATAATATCTAAGCGTAACATCGCGTCTGCATCATTTATAATCAGGAAAAAGAAAAATGGCATGCCATGGCTACCGGCATACCAAAAAATATACAGGGCCGCATTATCTTGGTGTCATCTTAATATGCGGCCCTTTGGCTGATTGTTATCTAAAGTAAGTTTACGCCCCTTGCGCCTGAGTCTCTCACACTGCGGAAACGGTCACATCCCGGACTGTGTTCCCGGGTCTCACGGACGCGACTCACTACATGCGTCCGCATACCATCTGATCCCCTATTGGATCGGTACCTTTTCCTACAGCCTAAAATACCTCACACCGGACTCAAATATCTTCATATCCTGTTCCCCATAAATATTCATGGCAACCGCCTCGCCCCGGCGCTCGGAATGGGCCATCTTGCCCAGAATCCGTCCATCCGGGCTGGTGATGCCCTCTATGGCCATATAGGAGCCATTTGGATTCCAGTACTCGTCCATGGTGCATCTGCCCTGGTCATCCACATACTGGGTTGCCACCTGGCCATTGGCAAAGAGTCTGTGAAGCCATGATTCATTGGCCACGAAACGGCCCTCGCCGTGTGATGCCGGATTGCAGTATACGCTGGCCAGGCCGGCGCCTGCCAGCCATGGGGATTTATCCGATACCACCTTGGTATATACCATCTTGGAGACATGGCGGCCAATGGTATTCATGGCAAGGGTAGGTGACTCCGGTCCCTGCTCCTTGATTTCACCCTCCGGCAGGAGGCCCAGCTTAATCAGGGCCTGGAAGCCGTTGCAGATGCCCAGCATCAGTCCGTCTCTCTCTCCCAAGAGCTTTTCAATCTCCTCCTTCATCACCGCGTTGCGGAACACAGTGGCAAAGAACTTGGCAGAGCCCTCCGGCTCATCGCCTGCTGAGAAACCGCCCGGGAACATGACTATCTGGGCCTTTGCAATCTCCCTCCTGTATTCGTCCACGGACTGGCGGATATCCTCGGCGCTCATGTTGCGCAGCACCCTGGTAACCACCTTTGCGCCCGCCCGCTCAAAGGCCCTGGCGCTGTCATACTCGCAGTTAGTTCCCGGGAACACCGGAATGAATACGGTTGGCTGCCCGATTTTATGGTCGCACACATACACTGCGTCGCTGTGATACAGCTTCTCTTCCAGCGCAGCTTCATTCCCCTTTGCCTCCCTGCCGGCGACAGTTGGGAACACATCCTCCAGAGGAGTCATCCATGCGTCTAATGCCTCATCCATGGCGATGGATACATTTCCGTACTCAAATTCACCTCTGTCAGTCACCTCACCGATGACGGTATAGGATATGGACAGCTGTCCCACCATTCCGTCCGGCACCTCGCACATGATATCGCCCCATGCTGCGGCAAAGAAATCCCTTGGATCCACATTATGCTCAATCCTCACACCCAGCTTGTTGCCGAATGCCATCTTGCTCACTGCCTCCGCAAGGCCATTGCCCTCCACGGCATAGGCGGATATAATGCGCCCTGCCTTTATATCCTCAAATATCTTTCCATACCCGTCCATGACCTGGCTGTAGTCCGGCAGGTCATACTGATTCTTTACAATCCTGAACACAACAATCTTGCTGCCCGGACACTTGAACTCAGGGGTAATCACATTCTTATGGCTGTTCACATCCACGGCAAAGGAAACCAGGGTCGGCGGAACATTGATTTCACCGTCCTCCGTGTCAAAGGTTCCGGACATGCTGTCCTTTCCTCCGATGGAGGGCAGGCCAAAGCCCAGCTGCGCGCTGTATGCGCCCAGAAGTGCGGAGAAGGGCTGGCTCCACCTGGTTGGGTTCTCGTTCATCCTGCGGAAATACTCCTGGAAGGTGAAACGAATCCTGCTGTAATCGCCGCCGGCCGCCACAATCTTTGCAACGGAGGAAACCACTGCATACACAGCGCCGTGATATGGGCTCCAGCTGGAAAGCCTGGGGTCAAAGCCGTAGCTCATCATGGTAACAGTATCTGTATGTCCCTTCAGCACGGGAAGCTTGGCCACCATGGCCTGGGTCTCGGTCAGCTGATATCTGCCGCCGTAAGGCATGAATACGGAACCAGCACCGATGGAGCCGTCAAAACGCTCCACCAGCCCCTTCTGTGAGCACACGTTCAGGTCGGAAAGCATGCCCAGCCATTTTCCCCTGACGTCAGCCACATCAGCCTTATCAAAGAGGTTTCCCGCCCGGCCTGGAACCTCCAGGGTCACGTCCGCCTCCTGATGCGCCCCGTTGGTGTCCAGAAAAGCCCTGCTCAGGTCCACAATGGTCTTGCCGCGCCAGTCCATCTTAAGCCTTGGATCCTCTGTCACCACTGCCACGGTCACTGCCTCCAGGTTTTCCTCTGCGGCATATGCAAGGAACTGGTCCACATCCTTTGGGTCCACCACCACTGCCATGCGCTCCTGGGACTCGGAAATGGCAATCTCCGTGCCGTCCAGACCCGCATATTTCTTAGGAACCTTGTCCAAATCAATCTTAAGGCCCGCAGCCAGCTCTCCGATGGCTACCGATACGCCGCCTGCGCCGAAATCATTGCACTTCTTGATGATTCTGCTGACCTCAGGCCTGCGGAACATCCTCTGAATCTTGCGCTCTGTGGGAGCGTTCCCCTTCTGTACCTCGGCTCCGCACACATCAATGGAGGAAGTGGTATGAACCTTGGAAGAACCGGTGGCTCCGCCGATTCCGTCGCGGCCCGTACGCCCGCCCAAAAGGATGATGATATCCCCCGGATCAGAGGTCTCGCGGATAACATCCTTCCTGGGAGCAGCGCCCATGACAGCACCGATTTCCATTCTCTTTGCAACATAACCAGGATGATAGATTTCCTTCACATAGCCGGTTGCCAGACCAATCTGGTTGCCGTAGGAGGAATATCCCTGGGCCGCGCTGTTTACTATCTTTCTCTGGGGCAGCTTGCCCTTAAGGGTCTCCCCCAGCGGCCTGGTCGGGTCAGCCGCGCCGGTGACGCGCATGGCTTGGTACACATAGGTGCGCCCTGACAGCGGGTCACGTATGGCTCCGCCCAGACAGGTGGCAGCGCCGCCGAAAGGCTCTATCTCAGTGGGATGGTTGTGTGTCTCGTTCTTGAAATTAACCAGCCATTCTTCTGTCACCCCGTCAATCTCCACCGGCACCACGATGCTGCAGGCATTGATTTCATCGGAAACTTCCATGTCCGGGAGCTTTCCCTCGCTCCTCAGCTTCTTCATAGCCATAAGAGCCAGGTCCATAAGGCATACGTACTTATCGTCCCTTCCCTTATAAATCACTTCCCTGTCAGCCAGATACTGCTTATAGGTCTCCTCAATGGGCTCCCTGTAATCGCCGTCTGTGAAGCTTACATTCTTAAGCTCTGTGGAAAAGGTGGTATGGCGGCAGTGATCTGACCAGTAGGTATCCAGCACACGGATTTCCGTCACGGACGGGTCCCTGTGCTCTTCCTTCTTATAATAATTCTGTATATGGAGGAAGTCCTTAAAGGTCATGGCCAGATTCAGGGTGCCGTAAAGAGCCTTCAGCTCCTCCTCTGAAGAATCCGCGAATCCATCAAAATACAGTATGTCCGCCGGAACCTCGAATTCCGTCACCAGTGTCTCCGGCTTCTCATCATCCGCCTGGCGGCTGTCCACCGGATTGATGCAGAAGCTCTTGATCGCCTCCTCCTGTTCTGCTGTCAGGGGCGCTGTAACCACATAGGTGGTGGCGGACCGGATGACCGGCTCCTCATCTTCCTTAAGAAGCTTCACGCACTGCTCTGCCGAATCCGCCCTCTGGTCAAACTGTCCCGGCAGATATTCCACGGAAAATACCAAGTCTCCCGGATTCTTCGGAAACTCTTCCTCATACACCTGGTCCACCGGCGGCTCTGAGAAAATGGTCACCAGCGCCTTTTTATAGGTTTCCTCTGACAGATTCTCAATATCATAGCGAATTAATACCCGCACATTCTCCACATTGCTGATACCCAGATAATTATCCAGTTCTTCACGAAGCTCTCCTGCCTTCACTGCATAAGCTGGCTTCTTTTCCACAAATATTCGTCTTACGCTCATTTAGCAACCTCCTGCTCTCATCATGACCTTTTCTTTAGAACACAACGCAAAAAGGACCTTTGCCCTTTTATCTGCTCCTATCATAACACAAAGATAATAAATTAGTAAAATTAATATATTTAATTATCGTTATACGTAGTGCTTATAAATATTTCGATAATCCCCTCAAAACTCCTTGTAGCGAAGGCCTGAAAGTTGTGCTATACTAAAAAAGTATGTGATTATAAAAAACCGGGAGATTACAGAAGAAATGAAAATCGGATTTGATAATGAAAAATATCTAACCATGCAGTCAGAGCACATCAAACAGCGTATTGGGGAATTCGGAGACAAGCTGTATCTGGAATTCGGAGGCAAGCTTTTTGACGACTACCATGCCTCCAGGGTCCTGCCCGGCTTTGCACCGGACAGCAAGCTTCGTATGCTCCTTCAAATGGCTGACCAGGCCGAAATCCTCATTGCCATCAATGCAGCCGACATTGAAAAGAACAAGGTCCGCCACGACCTGGGCATCACTTACGACGAGGATGTCCTCCGTCTGATTCAGGAATTCAGGGACAAGGGTCTCTATGTGGGAAGCGTTGTCATCACCCAGTACAGCGGCCAGAGCGGCGCCGACCAGTTCAAGGTCAAGCTGGAGCACCGCAACATCAAGGTGTACCGCCATTACTGCATCGAAGGCTATCCCAGCAATGTGCCTCTCATTGTCAGCGACGAAGGCTACGGCAAAAACGATTACATCGAGACGACCCGTCCCCTGGTAATCATCACGGCTCCTGGTCCCGGCAGCGGGAAGATGGCCACCTGTCTCTCCCAGCTGTACCACGAGAACAAGCGCGGCATCAAGGCCGGATACGCCAAATTCGAGACCTTCCCTATCTGGAACCTTCCTTTAAAGCATCCGGTGAACCTGGCCTACGAGGCGGCCACCGCTGATTTAAACGATGTGAATATGATAGACCCCTACCACCTGGAAGCCTACGGCATAACCACGGTGAACTACAATCGGGATGTAGACATTTTCCCTGTATTAAACGCCATCTTTGAAGGCATATACGGAGAAAGCCCCTACAAGTCCCCCACGGACATGGGAGTGAACATGGCGGGCTTTTGCATCATGGACGACGAAGCCTGCTGCGGGGCATCGAAGCAGGAAATCATCCGACGCTACTACCATGCCCTCAACCGTCTGGCCAAGGAAGAAGGGACTTCCGACGAAGTCTACAAAATCAACCTTCTGATGAACAAGGCAAAAATCGATTCCACCATGCGCCCTGTCATCGCGCCCTGTCTGGAGCGGGCCAAGGTATCCGGCGGCCCTGCCGCGGCCATGGAATTAGATGACGGCACCATCGTCACAGGCAAGACCAGCAGCCTGTTAGGAGCCTCTGCCGCCCTCCTGTTAAACGCCATTAAGGTCCTGGGAGACATCCCGCACAATATACACCTAATTGCGCCGTCGGCCATCGAGCCCATCCAGACCTTAAAGACCAAATACATGGGCAGCAAAAACCCCCGTCTCCACACCGACGAGGTACTTATCGCCCTGAGCATGAGCGCAGCCACCGATGAAACCGCAAAAAAAGCCCTGGCACAGCTTCCAAAACTTCGGGGCTGCCAGGTCCACACCTCCGTCATGTTGTCCGACGTAGACATTAAGGTATTCAGCAAGCTGGGCGTGCAGCTCACCTCTGAGCCGGTATATGAGCATAAGAAGCTCTACCACTAACAACAGACAGCGGACTCTTCGGAGTCCGCTTTTCATTATCCATTTTCACCTTTATAAATGTAAGCAGCCATCAATACCGTGGCCGGCACGCTTAAAACCACGCCAAAGCTGCCGGACAGCCCCTGCATCACCGCAATCCCTATGTTATTGGAGTTTATAATCTGGAGATAGGGAAGCTCATAGGCGTAGTCCAGCACCAGCATAGACAGGCTGGTTCCCGCAAACGCAAGTATCAGGGTATTGGAATCTGTTCCCATCATATCGCGGCCCACCCGCATTCCTGCTCTCATAAGCTCCAGGCGGGATATCTCCGGATTCTGGCTGCAGAACTCCTGCATGGAGCTGGAAATGGACATGGCCACATCCATCACCGCGCCCAGAGAGCTGATGAGAAGACCGGAAAACAACAGTCCTCCCACCTGAATGTTATTGGTCTGCCACAGGGTAAGCAGGCTCTCTATATCCGACACATTCCATCCCGTAATGCCGGAAAGTCTGGAAAATATGGCGGCAGCCACCCCTGCTATCACAACGCCCGCCAAAGTCCCGGCCGTGGCGCACACCGTCTTTTTCCCAGCCCCTCCTATCAGGTACAGAGTGACCGCCGCTGTTACCGCACATATAAAGACTGCCGACATAAAAGGCGAGTGTCCCTGATATACGAGAGGCAGGTACACATAGATAATCGCCGCAAATGTAAACACCAGCCCCAGAGCGCCCCTGATTCCTTTTTTTCCTCCTATAACACAGAGAGTCCCCAGATACAGCACGGCAAATCCTATTATCACTTCCTTGCGGTCCATGGAATAGACACTGGTAATCACAGAATCGCCGGCTATGCTCTGCATCACCACTACCCTCATACCCACAGTACACGCGGCTCCAAACAGATAACCCGCACTGCTGGTAGTGGTCAGCTCCTCTCCCTTTTTCTCACCGCTCGTCATGCGCACCACAACCGTCTGCTGGCCAATGCGCATTCCGTCCTCCTGTATATTGTCCTGTAATATGCCGACAACCACACCGGTCTCAAAACTCTGACCGGTGCGGTTAATAAGCTGTGTCCTGGTGATACTGTTCAGACGGATTACCCAGAGCACTGCAGCCGCCAGGATTACGGCTGTAATGATATATCTCACATACTGTTTTTTAAGCTGTACCATTCTCTTTTCCTATCTTCCTGATACCGTCTTATGGATTGTAAATGTGTTGTCGATTGTCTCAACCTTTCCATCGTCTGTAATCTGATAGGTGGTAATCTTAAAATCACTTGGAGTCATATTGATAACAGAATAGCTGGGCAGCCAGTTCTGGCTTCTGTTGGCTATATAATCCTGCTGGGAACTGATAAGCTCATAGTACTTGGAGCCTGAGGCTGAGTTGGCTGTCATGTAAAGGGTTCCTTTGGGATTGGTTACAGAGTTCCCGCCTGAGCTCTCGATTGTGTAACAGTGATTGTCGCCTGTAAACTGTTTCAGGGCAGCTGTTCCGGCAGCATCCTCTGCTCCGGGATATAAAGGAATCTTTTCTCCGCTTCCCGTGTTGTAAGCATTGTCCCAGTCGTAATCGTCCCCGGCCTCGTTTAGCCTGAATTCATAGGCATTGTGGGTCTGTCCGTCACCATACAGAATCTTGGAACGGCTGTATGTATGGTCATGCCCCTGAAGCACAACATCAATGTCATACCTGTCAAACACAGGCGTGAGCTGTGTGCGCAGAATCATGCCGTCTGTGTCGGAATGGTCCAGACCGGAGCCGTATATGTCCTGATGAATTGTTACCACGCGCCACACTGCATCCGGGAAATTCTCAACTGCCTTTTTAATGCTCTGCTCATGTTCGGCTACATTGTAATTGTTGGTATTTAATACGATAAAGAGGCCGGAACCATAGGTATAATAGTAGTCTCCTCCTGCCTGGGTAGCTCCCAGTCCCGTTGGGTTGGGATTGTTAAAATGGTAGGCATAATCCGGATTCAGGGAATCGTGATTGCCGATGGTGGTTGCCACAGACAGGTTCTTAAGAGCACTAGCAGAGAGATATGCTGCGTACTCCTCCTCTTTTGGTTTTCCTGTCTTGTTCACCTGATCTCCTGCGGAAATAACGAAATTCAAATCAGGGTGCTGCGCAATGGCAATGTCCAGGGTGCGGTCCCAGGCAAATCCGTCATTGCGGGCCGCCGTGTTGGCTGCTCCCGAATCCGCTGCCAGCTTCCCTTCACCCTGGGGCTGCCCCTTGGAGGCGCCAATCTGAGGATCCCCTACATAGAGGATGTTTACATTTTCAAAGCTTCCGGTCCGGTACATTTCAGGCTGGGTAATCACCCCGTTTTTATTTACAGAATAATAGTAGGTGGTATTCTCCTCCAGGCCGGTAACCGTCACATAATTAAAGGAATAAGCCTTGCCCCCTGTCAGTTCTGTATCCACGCTGCCTGAGCTTCCGGTAAAAGGCTTCAGGTTTCCGGCGTCAGTTCCAAAGTAAACCACCGGCGTGGCGGCAGCGCCCTCGGTGTACCACGCGAAGTTCAGCTGGGAATCCGCTGCTCCCGGTGTTATAGATACATGGGTATAATCATTTGCCAGACTGTTCCACCCCTCCACATAGGCATTCCACTCCGCAGAGCCGCCGGTTGCGCTGGAGTCATTGTAATGGGTGGTGGCTGCCCACACTTGCTGTCCGCCTGCTGCCAGGGCAGCAGCCAAGATACATGAAATCACTTTTTTCTTTTTCATAAAAAATCCCTTCCTGTATTTAATTTGTCTGATTCACTTGCCGACAAATTAAGTATAAGAAGGGAATGTAAAATTTACCATCACAGTAAGGTATTAATTGTGTCAAAAGCCTGAATCTTTACTTCTTCTCCACATCCGTATAATACAAATGCCGGGGCAGCCCGCCTCATTGATCCACTCTCTGGGAACCTTTTCTCCACATTGGCCACCTTATGTACATCGTAAATATCCGTTACGCGTCTGTCAGCTCGCACACATACCGGCCGTCCGCCAGCTTCACTCCCTCATCTTCCTCCAAATCCACATACCGCTCCTGCAGAAGTCCCTGTATGCCATGGAGCATGCCGATTGTAAGCACTTACAAAGCTGCTCTTATTTTAATATATTCCCCCATGGAACGCAAGTGTTTTGGGAATTGTTCCCCTAAAAATCATGTCAATATTTTCACATTAAATGGCTGCAGTCATTTAACCCCGCCAGACTGCACTGTCCGGTAACCGGGTCATATTCTATGGTGGTGATGCTGGCATTTCCCACCACGATTTCCGCCGCATCCGGCTGTCCTTCCAGGAGATGGACAATAAAATGGGCCAGCGTTCCCCCGTGGGCCACCACAGCCGTGTCCCCTTTCATCTCCCCCTTTATCCGCTCCCAGGCTTTTTTGCACCTGGCATCCACCTGGTTCAGCGTCTCCCCGCCTGGAGGCGCCACCGTAGCCGGATGCTGCCACCATTCTTCGTACAGCTTTCGTTCCTTTGTCAATATATCCGATGCAGTCCGTCCCTCCCAGTCGCCGTATCCGATCTCCATCAGCTCCGGCACGGGTATAACCTCCACTCCCTGGGCCCTGGCAAGGGTCTCTGCCGTCTCCATGGCCCGTATCTGTGGGCTGGAGTAAATGGCGGTCACAGGCCGTTTTTCCATTCCCTTTGCCAGCATCTCAGCCTGGCTGCGGCCGGCTGCGTTTAACGGGATATCCTGCCTGCCCTGTATCCTTCCCTGTACGTTCCAGTCGGTCTGTCCATGGCGTATGATATAGAGTTTCATCTGTTTTTACCTCCTGCCGTCCTGCATCCTACAGGCCTTCCTCCAGATTCCAGCCATTCCTCACAGGATTGGGGCGTTCTTCCTCATCCTGTCCGGGAGCCGCTGCCTGGCCTTCCCCATTGACGGTCAGAGCATCCAGGGCCAGCTTCATGATGTCCTTCACCTCATCCTCAGTCATCTTCATTTTAGCGGAAAGCTCCTCCAGGGTCGCCTCCCTGCCTAACTCCTTTGCCAGAACCTGTGACACGGTCTGGAGCACATTGACCCTGGCTGCCATGGTCTCCTCAATCTGGTTCTCTGTCCTCTGCTCCTCCAGGGCCAGTTCCACACTTTCCTTCACGCGGCGGGTCATGAGTTCATTCCAGGGTTCGCTGCCATCGTACTCTATGGCGGCCAGCATCAGGGCCGTATTGGCCTCCTGGACCAAATCGGATAAGGGTAGCTCGCTGTCCCCGTATTCCCTAACCATCTCCAGCACCTCCCTCAGGCATCCCTCCACCAGGCGGCTGCGGGCCCCTGCGTCGCCCCTGGCTGTTCCCTCAAGGACAGAAGCCTTTTCATCCCTGTCAAGCGGTGTAATGTCTCTCATCTCTTCCAGATACATATCAAAAAAATCGTGTTCCATAATGCCTCTATCCTTTCAATTTTCCAGAATTTCATGTTCCATTCATAATCCTTAATAGGATAATCCATAGCAAACCATAAGTCAAGTTTCCCTCTTTACAAAGCCCCGGCAATCGTGATAAGATAAGCTTAGTTTATAAGGAGGACTTAATAATGGATATTAACTATGAACTTTATAAGGTATTTTATCATGTGGCGGTAACGCTGAGCTTTTCCGAGGCTTCCAAGCAGCTCTTTATCTCCCAGTCTGCCGTAAGCCAGTCCATTAAAGTCCTGGAGAAAAAGCTTAACCAGCCCCTATTCATCCGGAGCACTAAGAAAGTACAGCTCACCCCGGAAGGGGAGATTCTTTTAAAACATATTGAACCAGCCATGAATCTCATTAAAAAAGGTGAGAACCAGCTGTTGGAAGCCCATACCCTAAACGGCGGACAGCTGCGCATCGGAGCCAGCGACACCATCTGCCGCTACTACCTGGTCTCCTATCTGAACCGCTTCCACAAGGAATTCCCAAACATCCATATCAAGGTCATCAACCAGACTTCCATTGAATGTGCAAAGTTCCTGGAAAACGGACAGGCTGACTTTATCGTTGCAAACTATCCCAATTCCGCCCTGGCGGGCAGCATGAATACCAGGTTTATCAACGAATTTCACGATGTGTTCGTGGCCAGCCGCAGCGCCTTTCCCCTGCAAGGGTCCAAGCTGTCCCTGGAGGAGCTGCTGCGGTATCCCATCATGATGCTGGACCGCAAGAGCACCACCAGCGAGTTCCTTCATCAGGTATTCCAGAAAAGCCAGCTGGACCTGGTGCCGGAAATCGAATTGTCCAGCAACGACCTGCTCATCGACCTGGCCCGCATCGGCCTGGGGATTGCTTTTGTCCCTGACTTCTGTATCCCTAAAAATGATGAGGACCTGTTCATCCTGGATTTAAAGGAACAGCTTCCCTCCCGCCAGATGATGGTGGCCTACAATGAAAGCCTTCCCGTCTCCCAGGCAGCCAGACAGTTCATGGATATGTTATAGGATGCAGCCGCACTGCCATGGCCTGCAGGGATACCGCTCAGGCCGACTGCTATACCGCCCCGTCCCAGAACGCCCTCACTGCCTGTTCCACGTTATACCGGTTCACCACGGTGTAGGTCCCCCATTCCCTTGGGAACAGGGCCACGTATTCCGGGCGAAGGAACCGGTCGTCTAACAGGGCGATGATTCCCCTGTCATGGATGGTCCTGATGACCCGGCCAGCTGCCTGCATCACCTTGTTCATTCCCGGATACTGGTATGCGTAGTCAAAGCCATGTTCCCCATGTTCATCAAAATATTCCTTTAGAATCTCCTGCTCCGTGTTCACCTGGGGCAGTCCGGTTCCAATGATTACAGCGCCGATGAGGCGCTCTTCTTTTAAGTCGATTCCCTCTGAGAATATCCCTCCCATGACGCACAGCGCTGCCATGGAACAATCCCGTTCCTCCTCAAAGCTTTGCAGAAATGCCTCCCTGTCCTCCTCTGTCATATGGTTTGTCTGGGCATTCCAGATAAAAGAAAGGGCCCCTGACGCCTCCCTGGCAGCCAGAATATCCTCTATGGCATGGAGATACTGGTAAGAGGGACAAAATACCATATAATTTCCCTTTTTTCCCTCCACAACACGGCATATATAGTCCACTATCTTCTCATACTCGGAAGGCCCCCTGCGGCTGTAACGGCTGCTGACATCACTGGCAGCCAGCACCATGCGGTTTTCCTCAGGAAAGGGGGACTTTGCATAGACAGCGTATTCCTCCTGGTTACCGCTTAAAAGTTCCTTATAGTACTGGATGGGAAGAAGGGTGGCCGAGAAAAACAGGGTGCTGACACCCTTGTCCAGGCACTCCTTCAGGTTCACGGCCGGGTTGATGCACAGAAGCTTTACCATGAAGCTGCCGTCCGGGAGAATCTGGTCATATATCCTGTAGTGTTCATCCAGCCTGTCATACACATACAGGAAATCCCGGACCGCAAAGTAGAACTCCAGCACCAGGTCCCTGTCCGGAAACTCTATATTCTCATTCATAAAGGTCTCCAGCTCCCCAAACATGGTCATCAGGTTCAGGGCCAGAACATTCACATCCGGCAGCAGCTCGTAGGTGCTCCCCAGAACGGTTCTGCGCCCGCCCTCATCCCCGCCGTAGGAACGCTTTAATTCCAGGAACCTCTGGTTGCACTTATCCAGCTGGGCAATGACCTTTCCCGCACCGGACTGTGTCTTTAAAATACGTTTTGTCAGAAGCACATCCTCCTTAATGAGGCTGGCGCTGTACATCTCCCTGGCCCTGGGCACCAGGTTGTGGGCCTCATCCACCAGGAACAGGTAGCCCTGGCCCGGCTCCCCCTGGTCAAAATACCGTTTCAGCCTCACATTGGGGTCAAAGACATAATTGTAATCGCATATGATGCCGTCCACCCAGTTGGTGATATCCAGACAGAATTCAAAGGGACATACCTGATATCTCCGGGCATACTCCAGCACCTTGTCCCTGGTGATGCCGTCCACCTCCTGGATGATTTCGTAGACAGCGTCATTGACCCGGTCGTAATGGCCCTTGGCCCTGGGACATGCCTGGGGATTGCAGTCCGGCTTTTCCATGACGCAGAGCTTTTCCTTGGCTGTGATGGTGACTGTATTAAAATAAAGATGCCCCTCCCGCCTTAAAATGGAGAATGCTTCCTCCGCCACGCTCCTGGTAATGGTCTTGGCGGTCAGGTAAAACAGCTTTTCGCCATGCCCCTCACCCATGGCCTTCAGACTGGGGTAGATGGTGGACAGGGTCTTTCCCACACCGGTAGGCGCCTGGATAAACAGGTTGCGCTTTCTGGCAATGGATCGGTACACGTTTCCAGCCAGTTCCTTCTGTCCTTCCCTGTAGGGATAAGGAAAGGGCAGTTCCTTTAAGCACTCCTGGCGGCGGAGCCCGTGGTGATACAGATATCTGGCCCATTTGACATACTCATGAATCAGCCCCTCAAACCATGATTTCAGCTCCTCAAAGCTCCTGGCCTCCTTAAACCGGCGGATTTCCTCTGTCTCAATATTACAGTAGGTAATCTGGATGCCGATGGTTTCCAGTTCATTCTGGGTGCTGTAAAACCAGCCATAACACAGGGCTTGGGCCAGATGGACCGGATCCGGTTCTTCCAGCCTGGATACGTCCATATAGATACATTTAATCTCATCAATGGTGACTCCGGCAGGCTCGGTAATAATTCCGTCCGCCCTTCCCTCCACCAGGATATCGAACATGTCCTCCTGTACCTGATGCCGTAACATCACCTCGGAACGGTAGGATGCTCCCATACGTTTCTGAATCTTCCGGTGCAGCCTGCTGCCGGCCTGCATGGCCTCCTTCTTGGCCCCTGCCGTTCTCCGGTTGTCCAGATCCCCGCTTCTCATTACAAACTCCACCAGATTCCGCACCGAAATGCGTATCTGGGGCTGTGAATGATTCCCCAACTCTTTCTTCCTCCCCTATCCATTCCATATATAATATAGGGTATCATAACATAAAAAGGGGAGGATTGCAAACAGGTGTTCGCAATCCTCCCCCCCAATCGCGCCCTTATCAGGCAGCGCTTGCATTGGCTTCCGGTGAAATAGAATCCAGATATTCCTCAAATTCCTCGTTCTCACCGTTAAACTGAACGGTCAGAACCCTGGTCAGGTCCAGGCTCAGCACACCAAGAATGGACTTTGCATCAATCGTTACTCGGTTATAGAATACATCAATATCAAAGTCACACTTTGTAGCCTCATCAACGAACCTCTTTGCCTCAGCCATTGTCGGTAACATGATTTTCTTTTCTTTCATAGTCAAAACTCCTTTTTTGTGACATCCTGTCCTGTCAGGTACAGGAAGGGACCGTCCAACAGATAACAATTGAAAGTGGTTGAAATATATATATCACTATTATATTCAATTGTCAAATTTTCTTTCATGCCTTGTCCTAAAAAAAATACAAAAATTCATTGTGCAAAAATGTTATTTTTTACCTTTTCTTCCGGATTCCTTTATCAAAACTTCAGGGCGGTTCCCAGAAAACTGGGAAACCGCCCTGATTCTTTTCCGTTGCAGAAGGCATTTTTTATGCATTTTTTAATATTTTCATAGAAATTATAAGCCCCCTCTGTTCCTTTACCGCTTAAGAACAAGGTGCTGGGGAAGGCCGTTTACCATGAATGGCTGGTAGTCTCCCTGGATTAAAGGCTCCACATAATTGACAAATTCCTGAGTCACATAGCTTCCGTCCTTGTTGACCCAGCTCCTGGGCACGGTCTTCTCATTATTGGCAATCTTGTGTACGTCATATATGCCGGCCGCGCTCATATAAGGGTCGTCGGAAACCCGGTCAATGACAACCATCTTGCCCGTATCACCTTCATCCGCTGCCTTGACAGCTGCGCCGCCTACCATGTATGCCTCGTTGATATCCACCCTTGAGGCCACATGGGAAGCACTCCTCTGCAGGGTGGACAGCTCCACGGACCTGGTCTTGCACCCCAGTTCACCGGCCAGGAAACCGGCCAGATAATCCGCTGTCCCGGCCAGCTGCTTATGGCCAAAGGCATCTACATAATCGCTTCCTCCTGACAGCTGGCACACATACCGCCCGTCCGGCACCCTGATTCCCTCAGACACCGCAATGACAATGGACGGCTTCTTCTGAATCAGATCCCCGCATTTCTTAAGGAATTTCTCAATGTCAAAGGGTATCTCCGGCAGATAAATCAAATCCGGTCCGCAGCAGTCCTCTGTCTTGGCCAGGGCCGTGGAGCCGGTCAGCCATCCGGCGTTCCTTCCCATGCACTCCATGATGGTGATGGTCTTGCGGCGGTAGGATAAGCCCATGGCATCCCGGATCACTTCCTTGGTGGAGGTGGCTATGTACTTTGCCGCGCTTCCGAAACCAGGCGTATGGTCCGTAAGTGCCAGGTCATTGTCAATGGTTTTGGGAACGCCCAGGAACTTCTGGCCATGTCCCTTGACAATGGCATAATCGGACAGCTTCTTAATGGTATCCATGGAATCGTTGCCGCCGATATAGATAAAGACCTCGATGTCCAGCTTATCCAGTATGTTGAATATCTTCTCATAAAAGGCCGGGTTCTCATGAATGTCCGGCAGCTTATACCGGCAGGAGCCCAGAAATGCTGAGGGAGTCCTCTTTAAGAGCTCGATGTCCATGTCAGAATGAATCTGGGTGGACAAATCCACATACATCTCATCCAGCAGTCCCTCAATGCCGTGGAGCATGCCGTATACTTTGTGGAATCCCCTCTCCTTTGCTGTCTTATAGACCCCTGCCAGACTGGAATTAATGACTGAGGTAGGTCCTCCCGACTGTCCCACGATGATATTCCGTTTTTTCCCCATACAAAGTCCCCTTTCTTAAATAAAACAACATGGTTGTTTCTTAATTATTTAATAATGGCTGTCCTGTTCATCATACGCCTCATCCTCATCTTATCCACCCATGAATTCCCTGGATGATACTACAGACTCCTCCTCTGTCTTAGGGATGCAGCTCCTCTTATTCATTATTGTACTATAAACTCATGCAAATTTCCAGAAATACCTTGCAAATATAATCAATTTTCTGCGTTTTTTTCTTTTATTTATAGACTTTCCGGGCATACCGGGGTAATGCCAGCAAAAACAAAAAACAGCCCAAATACCCGGACTGCTTTTTTATCCCGTTTCCTGTGTCAATTTCTTCTATAAAAACAGCGGTCTAAAGCCCTACTGTTCCTGAACCTGATTATCATCCTCCATCTTCTCTTCCCATATATAGCCTCCTGCTGTCTTCTGAGCCCCGCTGAGCGCACATGACAGGCTTTTGCGACTGATTTTAAGACTCCGGCTGGCATGGGCAATGGAGAGGAATTCCCCAACGATTTCTCCGTCCAGATTCTTCTGGACCAGAGGACGCTTATCATGGTTTCCTATTTTGCTGATTAAATCTATTTCAATACTATCCTTCGGTGAATCCGCCAGTACCTTTCTCCAGACATAACCGCCTCCGGTCCTGCGTTCACCATGGGCAGCCCGCGCAATGGAGCCGATGGAGACCCCAGTTGCCTCATGGGCAGCCCTGGAGCTTTTATAATCTGCAATATAAACACCTTCGGTAGAATATTGACGATATACATAACCTGCACTAATTGTCCGACTCATCTGTATCTTCATCCTCCCATTATCTTATGAATGCCATGCGTACATGGTCATTATATCAACTATTGACTTTTTTGTCCAGACAACTTCTTACATGTATACCCACCCATATTTCCAGTGTATTCGGAGAGTCGAAGATATGGTTTTCCAACCTCCACAGGGAGCTCCATTCATCTGACAATTTATCTCTATTGTTGCAAAAGTCATAGTATTTTCTCATTATCTGTGATAAATTATATATATCAAACATTCAGGAGGTATTGTAACATGTATGCAGAATTTACAGATGACCTGGTAACAGGCAATGAGATGATTGATACCCAGCACAGGGAACTGATTGGTAAAATCAATGATTTATTAAAGAGCTGTGAGGAGCGCTCCAATCAGAGCGGCGCAGCCAGAATGCTGAATTTCCTGGCCGACTACACCGAATACCATTTTAACGAGGAGGAAGCCCTTCAGGAATCCATAAATTATCCAGGCATCAAGGAACATAAGGAAAAGCATGAGGAACTGAAAAGGACGGTCCAGGAGCTTCATGAAATGCTGACCGAGGAGGAGGGCCCCACTGACGCCTTTGTGGAAAAAGTCTCTGAAAAAGTCAGGGATTGGCTCTACTATCACATCCAGACCTTTGACCGCTCCGTAGCTGAATTCAAATACATGCGGGATAACGCGGAGCGCATCTAAGTATTCCCGGGAGGATTCCAGACATATTTATAACCGTAAAAGCCGGCCCATACACCTGACACGGTAAGGACCGGCTTCTTGTTTTTATAATTTTCTCTAGGAATTTTTATTCAGACGGTTCAGACGTCCCGTCCCCCTCTGTCTGCCTTGGGGCAGCTATCGGGCGTACCGTGATTCCGTTGATTTCCACATGCTCATTGATGGCAATGACGATGCAGGGCCGTCCCTCTATCATCCGGTTCTCCACCAGATAGGTCTTGTCCGGGGATACCTTGATGCTCACATCCGGAGTCTTGATTTCAAAGCTTCTGGTATTGACCACATTGGCAGCCACAAAGCTGGTGCCGGGCCCATCCTCCACCTCTGCATATCTGCGTTCAAGCTCTTCCAGCTTTTCAGGGGGAGCGCCGTTTGTCTCCAGCAGTTTCTTTACCTGATACTTGTCCAGGGTCAGGGGTACGGGCTCATCCTTTGTCTCCTCCACCAGCTCGCTCAGATTCTCATGGATGTTCTTTACTGTCTCAAAGTCACAGTTATCTCCCAGTGTCTCCTCCACAATGGCCTGGAATGTCTCCTTCTGGCTTTTGGCAGACATGGGTATCACGCAGCCCAGAAGCTCGTCAATCAATGTGTCCGGCAGTTCCTCCGGATTCTTGGCATAGTACAGCAGGCTGTGGATGTCCGTGTTCCTGTCGTTAAAGGCAGGGAACAGGAAGCCCTGGACAGGCGGCTCCACCAGCCAGTCCCGTTCGCGGTTCTCAATGGTGTTTGTAAGGGTATTATAACACAATCCTGCCTTCGAAAGCTTAACAGGGCATATGGTGCATTGTATGAATTCATAGACATAGTCCGATGCATCGAACATCTCCGTGCCGTCCGTTGCCTTGGCCGGAATATCATAGGCGCAGTGGATGAGAATGATGTAATAGTTCTCGCCATAGTCATAATTGGCAATGACCTTGTCATAGAACTCCTCCAGAACAGCGTCGTCCTTCAGCTGGCTGTCCCTGAGCTTTAAGAGAAAATGCTGGGTGCCTCCCTCTGCCTCTGTATGTAATGGAAACTCCATATTAATCAGGTTCTTTCCAATGGTCCCGGAAATGGCATTCCTGAATATGGTAAAATATTTAAAAGCTTCTTCCTCCTGCAGGGAGAGGAACGCCTCCTTCAGCTCTGTCTTCTTATTCTTCTCCGCGTCCACGTAGCAGCCGCAGATTCGGGTGATGGCACAGCCTGCCGGGGTAAACAATTTCTTGATTTCATTTGCTTCTTTCTTATTCATGAGCCAGTCTCTCCTATCTGAAATTCCATTTAATAGTAGACCAGATTTCCTCACAAGTCAATAAATAAAATGACCAGTCGGGGAACTGGTCATTTTAGGAGAAGGTATTTCGTTTCTTATGGGGTGTAGCAAAAACTATATAATGTATTGGGGGGGTACGTTTATTATAATAGCATACCCTATTAAAAAAGTCTGCCCAAAGTTTCATCATCGAAAATTCTTATTTTGTGCACTTTGCAGCCATTCCCCAAAGCCTGCCTCTCCGCACAAAATATTTTTCCACGCATAAGATATGACAAAGCATATTATGAAAGGTTAACTTATGTATAACGATAATTACTATCCGTCCATGGAAGAGGAAGATATGGATTCATCCCTTATCTATCCTGACTATGATTCTGAATCATACGAATCCGATGAATGGCTTAATTCCCAGGAAAATGACCTAAATGACCCCATTCTTCCGCTTCCGGAAGACCAGGACACCTGGTCAGGCCAGGAGGATGATATTGACATGCAGGAAAGGTCTGCCCGTCCCGTGCCGAACAGGCCTGTTCCTCCTATACCGAACAGACCCGGACAGCCAATGCCTCCCAACCGGCCGGCACCTCCCAGACCCAATCCTCCGAGGCCCAATCCTCCGGGACCCATGCCTCCAAGGCCCAATCCTCCCAGACCCATGCCCCCAAGGCCCAATCCTCCGGGACCCATGCCTCCAAGGCCCAATCCTCCGGGACCCATGCCTCCAAGGCCCAATCCTCCGGGACCTATGCCTCCACGGCCCCCAAGACCCATGCCGCCACGGCCGCCAAGACCTACGCCGCCACGGCCCATTCCTCCCAGGCCCACGCCCCCAAGACCAAATCCTCCCAGACCTGACTGGTCCTGGAATTGGGGCACAATCCTGCCGGGAATCGTCCTTCCCGTGTCGCCTGCACGGGTCAGATTCTACAACGCAGCGGTCCGGGGTCCAATCCAGATTTACGTGAACAACCGTCCGGTTGTCTCCAACCTGAACTTTTTGAATTTCACACGTTTCTACAATGTCATTCCCGGGCGCTACCGCATCACGGTCTACCGCGGCAACGACCTGAGCACACCTCTGGTAGATACCTGGATGACGTTCCTCCAGAATCAGACCTATACGGTCACACTGGCTGGCTCCGGTTCTAACTTCTGGCTCCAGTCAACTTCCATCTAATCATAGTTTCAATATGATAAAGGGACGCTGCCATGAGGATTTGGATTTCATGGCAGCGCCCCCTTTTTTTACACAATCTTTGCCTCAATCTTTGCCTGTATCTTGGATTTGTACAGGCTGGCTGCAATGGCTGCCGCGGCCAGGGATTAAAACAGGCTGTTCATCATGTTGTTGAAGCTGTTATCCAATCCGGCCGGGTCCGGGAAATACGGCAGCAGACCATTGAATCATAAAAAGTCCGCCAGAAACAAAAGCCCTGACTGTCACGGCTTCATCATGGACATAATTTTTTTATTCTGCCCCATATCCCCGCTCCTCCTGTCCCCCTTGATTTTCTCGTAAGAATTTTGCATGATTTTCGTCACAAACTGCTTACAAACTGTTCACATTTACGCAACAGACTGCTCACATTTTCTGAATATACTATCTATTGTAAAAGGTCAATGCTAATAACTTTTTTTCATAATACTCCGCCAGCGGGAACAGCCCGCTGGCTACTCCTCTTTTTAAGGGTATAAGTGAACATATCTGTGTTTCGTATATATAAGTAAGTACAACAAAAAGACGGCTTTCGCCGTCTTTTATAAATGAATGATTAGGTAAATGAACACATTTTCCTGATTAGTTAATCTGAATCTCCATGGCCTGCTCCGGGAAAAAGTCATTTTCCATATCATATATATTGTGGGTGGTGGAATCTCTCAGCACGCGGCCTTCCAGTGAATAGCAGCGCATGAACTTGTTCTGTCCATCCACACAGGTCCAGTTCTCTGCATCCCAGGTCAGATATCCCATATCATCCGTCCTCTTCTCAGCAAACTTCATATCAATCTGACGGTCCTTTTTCATGAAGTCTATCAAACCTTCCTTAGTCACTTCAACTTCCTGCCTGTTAACGCAATCAAATGCTTTCATTCGTCTTCTCCATTCCGCACTGCCTGCCGCTGTGCATATCTTGATTTTTATCCCATAAGGATTCTATCATAAAACCGGGGTTCTGGCAACAGATGGATGGACGGAATGATTTGTACGTTTGTAATCGGATGTTTGTAATCCTGCTCTCTAATACAGTCTCCCCTTTCCGCCATTGCCATTTTCCCATAAATCCCCATTGGTTCCCATAAGCAATCCCTGGGCCAGAGCTGCCTTCTCATCGCAGGGCCCCCAGACCTTTCTACTCACACCCCGCAAAAAAACGGTATGTCTCCTTGTACTGTTTTGCCTGATACATAGCATGGTCCGCTCTCTCAAAAAGCAAATCATAATCCACTGCATCCTCCGGAAAAAATGCAATCCCGATACTGTTGGTAAAATTCAGCCCCGACTTACTGCAGCGCAGGATTCTGTTGATTTTATCCAGCAATTTGTCCCTATGGGAAATATTCTGCACCAGGACAGTAAATTCATCTCCCCCAAACCTTCCAATCAAGGAATCTGCAAATGTATTTTTCAGGTTATGGGCAACACATTGGATGATTTCATCGCCAACCGTATGACCGTATGCATCATTTATCAGCTTAAAATTATCAATGTCAATCAAAACATAGGGTTCTATCTCTCTCAGAATCACCTCACCGCTGATTCCAAATATATCCTCGGCATTCTCGAAGAAAACATACTCCTGATGAAGCAAATCCACTTCAAAAACGCATATTCCCGCTGCCTTTAATGCAATACTCTGGCCAATATACCAAAAAGTATATTTCTTTCCTGCAAATTACCAATAACAAAAAACTGCCAGTCTTTCACAACTGACAGCCACGCAAATCATAAACTTTCCGGCAGTATCGTTATATAACATATCATGCTGTATGTATAACACAGCCTTACAGTCAGGGCAT
Organism: [Clostridium] clostridioforme AGR2157; assembly: GCF_000424325.1. GTDB lineage: Bacteria > Bacillota > Clostridia > Lachnospirales > Lachnospiraceae > Enterocloster > Enterocloster clostridioformis_A. The sequence continues at coordinate 4,658 of NZ_AUJR01000058.1, read as the reverse complement.
ACGATGGAACCACATTCAGGACATAATTAAGACGGCGATTTATCCCCTCCGTATTTTATGGTATCCAGGAACGCATCAAGTGTATACTCCTTATCAAATTCATCCACGATGCTGTATTGCTGCTGATTCATCTTGCTGTTGAAAAAATCCACAAGGCTGGCCTCATCCCGTATAATGTGTTCTTCGACGTAGGACCCCTCCCATTGGAACAGGTTCCGCTTGCCATTCCAGTGCGACACACCGATTACCGTTTCATAGCTCTCGGATTTACCTGGCGCGTCTGAAATCCCGGATATGTTTTCTTTGACTATTTCATTTCCAAACTCCGCGTTGACATAGGTTCCATTAACTTCACTGCAATAATCCTCTATCTGCTGTTTTAATCCGGGGATGAATGTTTCTTCCCAGAACCTGTTAAACGACTGGATTTCTTCCCTTTTTTTCCGGTTGAAAAGATAATAACTTATAGACAATCGCTCTACCTCCATTGTGTCTCCAAACTCATATTGTTTTGTAAATAATAAGCTGTTTACTAAAACTTTCTATATTATACCAAAATTCAGCCTGCAATGCCACTATAGATTTTATTGCCCATATGGTCCTTGTTTTATACAAGACAATTTTCCCGCTTAAACCTGCTTTCTGTTTAACGCTGTCACGTTGGAACGCTTTATGAATATACTGTTATAAATACTTTTTCCGGGTAACAATGTGCAGACAATCACCGAAATAACTTTAAATGATACCATGCTTTATGGGGACATACCGGTATTTACCTATCACATCACGTTTCCATCCTTCTCAACCACTTGTGATTTGGCTGCCGCCCAAACAATAAACGCTTATTATATGCACCTTGCAGGGAATACGGAACAGTATTGCCGTACCGTCCTCTATCCTCAGGCAGTTGAAAGCGCCGGATATATCCCTGTCAACCGTCCGCCATTTAATCCTTATACCCTGGATATGCGTTATCAAATAACCTATAATTCCGGCTGTATTACCAGTCTTTATATGGATACTTACACTTATATGGGCGGAGCCCACCAGGAACTGAAGCGGACATCGGACACATGGGATTTTAATACCGGCCAGCGTCTGCAGCCGGATGATGTCTTTCCTCTTACTCCCGACACCCTGAACCGGCTTCAAAACACCATGGAACTGCAAATCTCAGAACGGTTAAAGGTATCTCCCGGCTCTTACTTTGAAGATTATCCCTATCTTCTGAGAAATAACTTCAATCCGAATCATTTCTTTTTACGGCCCGGATATTATGTCATATATTATCAGCAATATGAAATCGCTCCCTATGCAACGGGCATACCGGAATTTCCATTTCCTCTGCCCGGTCAGAAATAAATACAAGGAGATAATCTGTCTTGCAATCCTGCGAACTCGCTCTTTCCATATCCACCCTGGCCTGCTGCATTGCAGAAGGCAAGAGCCCGGAAGAAATCGCCCTTATCAGTTCCATTTTTATGCAGTTAGGCGATACGCTGACAACCATTGCCGCACATCAGTCACTGTGCTGTCCGCCCAAGGAAACGAAAAAACAGTCATCATAAGCAGCCGCCCATAGTCCAAAAAAGGACGGTTGAGCCTTGCTCTCCCGCCCTTTTTTGGTTTATATGTCCGCCTTTATACTTTTACTTTTGAGAACCACCCTGTTCCCATAGGAATCAGTATCTAGCGTTCCTTCCACAAATTTCCTCATGGTCTTTTCAATTTCACAGGTTTCTTTTTCGATATAATGTTGTATACTGTTAATCATGGAAAGCACCTTTCAGGGCTAATCAATCACCCTTCTCTTTCAACATTTTTATATACAATTCATCCCTATTACTGCAAATCAATGTTCTGTTACAGTCAACCAAATATATCCCGCCATTTTGAAATTCAGGATGAACTTTAATAGGGTCCGTTACACACATCTGAAAGATGCCATTGGTTCCAAACGGTTCAATGGACTGCAGATATATCATATTGTATAAAGCTTCATCACCATACTTCCCACCAACATAATATAAAATAGAATTCAAATCACTCCCGGCCGTGCCGTAACTATCCACTTCCTTTTGAGTGATTTTTATCTCATGATAGTCTCCTCCATCATACCATCCTACAAACCATATATGACCATCCATATCCGCCACCTCACCCCATAATAATTATATCAGCGGATACATGGACTGTAAACAATCAATCAGTTTTCTCCAACTGTCTGTCCCGCCATTTTCGTATATTACATGTATTTTTACATACAATATATTTAATAAGGGGGTACTATCCGTGAAACGCAATAGCAAATTAGTTATCTGTCTGGCCACACCGCTGGCTGTTGGTGCTGCCTCAGCATTCATCACCCGCAGCAGCATGTCCATATTTCGTCAGCTAAAAAAGCCGCCCTTTTCTCCACCGGGATGGATTTTTCCTGTTGTATGGACCATTCTGTTTGTCTTTATGGGGATTGCATCCTATCTGGTAATCACTGCCAACGAAGCACAGGGGCGTGCAAAAGCACTTTTAGCCTATGCAGGGCAGTTGGCTGTCAATTTCTTCTGGCCAATATTTTTCTTTAAACAGAAATGGTTTTTATTTTCATTTATATGGCTTGTGGCCTTATGGTGTCTGGTCTTTGTTACCATTAAATATTTTTATTTCATCTCCAGAAAAGCCGCCTGTCTATTGATTCCATACATCATGTGGATAACGTATGCCGGATATTTAAATCTCTTGATAGCTTTGCTGAACTGACCTGTCCAGGTGACATATATGGCAACTTCATCCCCGTGAAGCCGCGAGGCCAGGGCCAGCTCCAGGCGTTTCTGGGTCTGTCCCTCCAACGTTGGCTGCTTTCAGTTCACGGTTCATAAGCACCCTGGAAATACGGCTCAGCACATAAATAAGGAGCAGCTCCAGTCCAGTAACGGCAGAAGCCATACCTGGACCGTGGCTTTCAGCATTTTCCCTTAGTTAAGGATATGAAACCACAACTCATGTTTGCCTTGCCTGTGGCAATACAGCCCGGAGGGCTGATAACAAGAAACGGCGGTACGCGCACCGTTAAGGGATAGTGTATCGCCGTTTCTTGTGGGGGTATCAAAAGGGGGCAACGCCCCTTTTTTGCTTTATAGGAAACTTCGCAAATCGGCAAAGATGGTGTATAATAGACTGGAAATAAAAAATGGCATAGCAAAAGAGCGAAGATGTGACTTCGCCATGACGTTGTCTATGAAGTTTTTTGTTTTTGGTTTAGGCTGCACTATCTGACGGTAGAGAAGGAATAAGGCGTATGGAGCTATCCATATCCCATAACCTTTCGATAGCGTTCAAATAGTGCAGTTTTTTTGTGGTAAACTTCTAAAACCAACATAGAAGTGCCACACTCCGGGCATCTGAGCGGATCATAGCCAAAAGCCAGAAGGATTGAATTACGCCAATCCAGAAGCCTGGAAAGATAACGCTGCTTCTGAGGGGATAAACATTTGCGGAGATTTTTTTCCTTTTTATGGTGTTTTGCATAAATGCCGTAGTAGCGGACCATTTTAAAGTGCCTGTCAGGGATATGTACGATCAGTTTGATGAAGTCAATGCCGGGGATGCATTCCGTGATCGTTTTATGATCCTCATGGCGCTGATAATGGAACGTCACGGAATCCCCGTCATAGGCATCAATCCTGGAAGTGGCAATGAGAAATGTTTTACCTGTATGTCTGCGGCTTGAAAGATGGCATCCGGGCCATGAAGTTTATCAACAACCTGTAACAGCAGAAAGAAAACACACCGACCAGATCCATCATGGAATGGTCGGTGTATTTGTCTTATGACGATTGCTTTCCGTGTGTGTTTTTACCCCCATAACCCCCCGGGTGTGCGCCATTGTACCATAGCGCCGGTGTGACTGTCAATTTCAATTCCCTTGCGTTTTCCTTACTGAAATCTTACCTGCATATGAATTCCAAAAGGCCAAACATGTCATGCGTGGGTGGCTCGGCGGCACCCAATTTTTCCAACGTCTCGTATTCTGCCACCCGGTGCCTCTAAATACTGCTGAAAATGAGAAAACTGCCGGGTGGCAAAGCCCAAATTTGTTATGCTGGATGCCCCTGTTTTTTGAATACCTTTTTCTCGCATTCCAGAAAAACTTATACCACCAGCCAAAGATAATTTCGCCAAAACCAAAACTGCCCATACTGCAATACCCCGATGGAAGTCATCGGTAAAAAAGTCGTCCGTGAAGAACTGCGGATCATCCCTGCAAAAGTGGAACGGATCCAGTATGTCCAGGAAGTCCTTGGCTGCCCGTATGCAAGAAAGTGCCTTCGGCACCTCAACTCCCCTAGCCCCTCATTCATGAGGGGAATTAGGGCTTGTTTTTTGCGTCATTTTATTCCATAATAATCTCATGAATGTGATTCAGAAGATGCTCAGAGACTATTACGAAATCATTGAATACGATATAAAACCCAGACCTGTCGTCATGGAAAACATTGATAAGGTCATTAACTGCGGGGATCCTTCTTATGGTGGCGCCATGTATGGTTGTCCCCATTGCGGTAACCTCAAGTTCGTTCCTTTTCGCTGCCACTCCAAGTTTTGCCCCTCCTGCGGCGCTAAGTATTCCAATGACAGGTCTACCGCTATGTCTTTTAAAT
>NZ_AUJR01000057.1 GCF_000424325.1 [Clostridium] clostridioforme AGR2157 | reverse complement strand
TTTACTCCGTGACAGCGAATGTTTTATCGCCACTTTCACGTCCGTGAGACCTCCCCGGGTACTCACACGTTCTTTCCCACTTATACCTGCCCCGTTTACTGCTGGCGTTCCGTGCAGTTATTGGACTTTAGTTTGTTAGGCAACCTCATCCACGCTTCACAGCCTATCCGGACAACTTTTACAGGCCAGTGGTTTGCCTCCGGCTTCCTTCAGACCCCACCTCACGATGACGCCCTTGCCATTGGCTGCACCCTTCCCACTGCCGGGCGGGTCAGGGACTTTCACCCGTTAGAACGTGCGCCCGCCGGGCGCACCTAAAAGGAGACCACCCGTTTCCACGGGCAGTCTCCTCTCTGATGCGAAAATAGGTTTCCTGTTAATCCGAAGCAGCCATTCAATGTGGCCTTTCAGGCCAGCGCTTTCATTAATATCAGCCAGCTGGACCGTATCAATCGAATTATCGTGGGAAGAGAACTGGATGTGGACTTTTTTCTAATGAGCTTTCTTTGTCCGGTTTCTATTTTCTCCCCGGTCCACATTGGCGTTCCGGTCCACATTCTCTCCCTGGTCCAAATTCTCCGTCCGATCCACAATATAAATCGGCCTGTCCTTCAGCTCCGTAAACAGAATCGCAATATACTCACCGATGATACCGATAATCACAAACATCATGGCAAACATAAAGCAAATCAATACCACAATGGTGGCATAGCCGCTGGGAGCCCCTTTCCTGGTGCAAAGAGTGTATATCATGACAGCGAAGCCCAGCAGGGCTGAGAATATGCCTGCGTAGATTCCAAGCTTCAGGGGCATGTTGGAAAAGCACAGAATTGTATTGACGGAGAACACGAACAGCTTCTTGATGCTGTACTTGCTCTCCCCTGCCACCCGGGCCCCTGCTTCATATTCAATGGCGGTTTTCTTAAAGCCTACGTTCTGCACATAGCCTCTGAGAAAACGCACCTTTTCCCTGTAGCTGCCCTTTAGCACCCGGGCCACATGGCGCGAGACCGCAAAAAAGTCAGAAGCATTTGCCTCAAAGTGTACATCTGAAATCCTGTTGATAAGCCAGTAAAAGCCGGAGGAGGTGATATTTTTCACCAGCCCTGCCGTTCTGTTTCTGGTGCGGACCATGTTGATGACCTGGTATCCTTCCTCAAACTTAGCCAGGATATCCGGTATACACTCCGGGGGATGCTGCAGGTCCGCGTCCATACAGATGATGCCGTCTCCCCTGCTGTAGTCCAGTCCCGCTATCATGGCCGCCTCATGTCCAAAATTCCTGGAAAAGCTTATCACCCTGACCCTTGAATCAGATGCGGCCAGCCGGTCCAGTATGTCCTGGCTTCCATCCCTGCTGCCGTCATTGACAAAAAGCAGCTCATAATCCCAGCTGATTTGACTCAACACATTTGTGGTTTCCCTGTAAAATTCTTCCAATGCCTTTTCTTCGTTGTAGACCGATACCACAACTGATAACAACCTGTCCATCTCTTTTGTCTGTTATCCTTTCCTGGGGCATGTTAAAATATGCTGCCAATCTCTCTGTCGTCATCCCCCCAGTGCGTGTCTGAACCCCGTTCTGGCACACTCTAATCAAAAATACGGATTTGCTGGCTGGAGTGGGTAGGCACCCGTTTGTCCTCCGGCGGCATTACCATGTAATTTCCATACACCTCTGTCAATATCTGGTGCCATCCCTTTGGTATCATCAGACGGGTATCCTCAAAATCCGCGTCCTCCACCTGGTCGCAGCAGGATTTATCCACGGTCACATACAGGTAATCCGGCTGATAGTTGCTGTAATAGCGCAGGTTCCCCTTGCTGCGCCTGTCCTTGAGGGCAGCGGCCTTCTGCATGGCAAAGATAAGCTTCATGGGCACCAGACGGCCCACGGCTGCCAGCCCTCCCACGAATATCTTGTGAATCAGGCTGTATTTGCCGAAATCCAGCTTATACCTGTGCCCCATGGCCATGCCATACACTGCCTTGTGCAGGAAGCGGGTAAATTCCGCCCCTGCCCTGGAGGCAGGAAGCTTGTCCAGAATGAACAAATCCACCCATATATGGTTCAGCTTTCCCTCATAGTACTGCATTTCCAGGCTGTCCTCATGGCACTTGCTTTTCTTGTAAATGATTCTGGGCGTAAAATCATAAAATGCCCTTCCGCCCCTGTAACTGTCCGGCTCCAGCAGCTCCATGGTATCCGGCAGCTCCCTTGGAGCCACCTTCATGAACGCCTCATACTGGTTCCTGGTAAACGCCACATCCGCGTCATCATCCCAGGGAATGAATCCCTTATGACGTACAGCGCCTATGAGGGTGCCTGCGTCCAGCATGTAGCGGATATTATACTTACGGCAAATCCGGTCTATCTCTTTTAATATGGTCAAGTTAGCCTCATGGACCCGGCTCATATCATAGGTTTCCATCATAATCAGTGCTCCTGCCCTTTATTCTTGCCGTGTTTTTGGCACGGTGCCTAAGCTGTTCCCTCAGAGTACCTATGCGCACCCCACTGCTTCCTTAATAGTCCTGGCCATATAGTCGATCATCTCGTCTGTCATTCCCGGATACACCCCCACCCAGAATGTGTCGGCCATAATGCGGTCAGTGTTGTCAAGGCTGCCCACAATGCGGTATCCCTGGCCCGCTGCCCGCATTTCATCGAAGCAGGGATGCTTTGTCAGATTGCCTGCAAACAGCATTCTGGTCTGCACACCCTTTTTCTCCACATACTGGACAACCTTATCCCGCTCCACGCCTTCCCTGCATGTAATCAGGAAACCGAACCAGCTTGGCCTGGAATGTGGGCAGGCTTCCGGGAGAATCAGCTGATTCTCTGTTCCTTCAAGCCCTGCCTTCAGGCGGTCAAAATTGTGACGGCGCCGCTCCACAAAGGAGGGGAATTTATCCAGCTGGGCGCAGCCTATGGCGGCCTGCATGTCCGTTACCTTCAGGTTATACCCAAGATGGGCATACACGTATTTGTGGTCATACCCCAGAGGAAGCTCACCGAACTGTCTGTCAAACCGGTGTCCGCACATGTTGTCGCGGCCTGAGGGGCATACGCAGTCGCGGCCCCAGTCGCGGAAGGAGCGGATGATTTTATTGAGAAGGGGATTGTCCGTATACACGGCGCCTCCCTCGCCCATGGTCATATGGTGGGGCGGATAGAAGCTGGAGGTGCCGATGTCACCGATAGTACCTGTAAACCGGGTCACCTCCTTTCCGTCCTCTTCCATGGTATACTGGGTACCCAAAGCGTCGCAATTGTCCTCCACCAGCCACAGGTTATGCTTCTCACAGAATGCCTTCACTGCCCTTAAATCGAAGGGATTTCCAAGGGTATGGGCAATCATCACTGCCTTGGTCTTTTCAGACAGGGCCTCTTCCAGCTTTTCTGCATCAATGTTATACTGCGGGATAGTCACATCCACGAACACCGGCACTGCGCCAAACTGGATGGCAGGGGCCACCGTGGTTGGAAACCCGCAGGCAACCGTGATGATTTCATCCCCCCTCTTTACCCTGCGCTCACCCAGCAAAGGGGAGGTCAGCGTCATAAAGGCCACCAGATTGGCGGAGGAACCGGAGTTCACCAGGGAGCAGAAACGCACTCCCAGATAGCCTGCCAGCTTCTTCTCAAATTCATCGGTGTATCTGCCGGAGGTAAGCCAGAATTCCAGTGAGCTGTCCACCAGGTTTACCATCTCCTTATGGTCATAGACCCTGGAAGCGTAGGGAATGCGGTCTCCCTCCTGAAAGGGTCCCTTTTTATTGTGATAGGTGTCGCAGTATTCGGCCACCATGTCCAGAATCTGCTGCCTTGCTTCTGTCTCTGTCTTATGTTCAAATGCCATGTTCATTTCTCCTCTTTACGAAAAAAATTCTGTTATCTGCCGGTCCATAACCTCCAGCATATCCTCACCGTCCAGATAAGCCCTGGACCACTCTACTGTCTTTTGAATGGCTTCCTCCACCCCATATCTGGGGCGCCAGCCAAATACTGACTTTATTCTGGAACAATCCAGCTTCAGGAAATTGGCCTCATGAGGGCCTCCGTCATACTGATTCACCCACTTCACATCCCCGTCCCAGGCCCGGCAGAACATGTCCACCAGGCGTCCTGTGGTCACGCAGTCCTTATCGTCCGGTCCCACGTTATAATATCCCTGGTACCGTCCATCCTCATACTGCCTCATGGCAATGGTAAGATACACGGCAAGCGGCTCCAGCACCAGCTGGTAGGGCCTGGTGGAATGGGGATTCCTTACAATGATATCTTTCCCTGTTGCAGCCGCCCTGATACAGTCAGGTATAATCCTGTCATTGGCAAAATCGCCGCCTCCAATGACATTACCTGCTCTGGAGGTGGAAACAGCACACCGCCCGTCACTGAAAAATGATTTCTGATAGCTGTGGGTAACCAGCTCGGAACAGGACTTACTGTTGGAATAGGGATCGTATCCATCCAGAGGATCGCATTCCCTGTATCCATACTCCCACTCCCGGTTCTCATACACCTTGTCCGTGGTCACATTGAGGAAAGAGCGCACACTGTCCGTCAGTCTGACGCACTCCATCACATTCACTGTCCCCATAACATTTGTCTCATAGGTATACACCGGCTCCTTATAAGAATCCCGGACAATGGGCTGGGCCGCCAGATGAAACACCACCTCCGGCCTCACCCGTTCAAACACATCCTTAAGCCCCTTAAGATTACGGATATCGCCAATCACACTGTCCATAATATCCTCCAGCCCGACAATCTCAAACAAGCTGGGATCCGTGGGAGGTTCAAGGGAATACCCCGTCACCTTGGCCCCGGCAAGCGTCAGTATCCTGCAAAGCCAGGCCCCCTTAAACCCGGTATGCCCCGTCACAAGCACCCTCTTATCTCTATAAAAATCCGTCAATTCCTTCATCTTCATAAAAATATCCTCTCATCCAATTCCAATCATCCTCACGAAAACCATCCGCATTTCCTAACCAATTCCATCAACTCTGCACAGCAACCCTTTCCTCCGGCATTCAAGGAAGCCCAGCATGGTTCCAGGCGTGTTTCCTGCTGAAACCATTTTACACGCCGGCACTTAGACGCGGTCTTTCACGCGTCTTAGTACCGCTGCGTGTAAACCGAGCGAGAGCGTGTTTCATCAGGAAGCACGCCTGGAACCATGCGGACCATCCGCGACTCCCCTCTACCAAATCTTCCAGGGCGCCTTACCCGACTGCCACAATCCCTCCAGCTTATTCATCTCACGCTGGGTATCCATGCACTGCCAGAATCCGCCGTGATAGAAGGATTTAAGCTGTCCCTCCGCCGCCAGTTTCTGCATGGGTCCCTGCTCAAACACAGTGGAATCCCCCTCCAGATAATTAAATATCTCAGGGTTCATCACCATGAATCCTCCGTTAATCAAGGCGCCGTCATTATCCTCCTTTTCCCGGAAGGAGAGGACCGTATCATTTTCATCAATATCCAGGACGCCCTTCATCTGGCCAATATTGACTGTTGTGATGGTAGCTGTCCTGCCGTGGGATTTATGGAAACGCACCAGTTCATCCAAATCCACCGTTGACACGCCGTCCCCATAGGTCAGCATAAAGGGTTCATCCCCCACAAAAGGCTGGATACGCTTTACACGCCCGCCTGTCATGGTGTTGAGTCCGGTATCCACCAATGTCACCTTCCAGGGCTCGGAATAGTTATTGTGGACTTCCATCTTATTATTGGCCAGATCAAATGTCACATCCGAGGTGTGAAGGAAATAGTCTGCGAAAAATTCCTTCACCACATACTGCTTATAGCCCAGACAGATAATGAAGTCGTGGAATCCGAATTCCGAATAATACTTCATGATATGCCACAATATGGGTTTTCCCCCAATTTCTATCATCGGCTTTGGCTTCAGATGGCTCTCCTCGCTGATTCTGGTACCAAGTCCTCCTGCTAATATTACTACCTTCATCTCTGTCCTCCATTGTATTTCCGGCACATTGTATTCCAGCCGCATTCTATTCCACCGCATTCTATGCTGATGAGTTCTATGCTGACGCATTCCATCCTGCCTGTATTCCATCCTGCCCGCAGCCTATTCCCGGAACACATTCAGCTTATTCTCTTCCAGTATCCGGAACGCGCTCTGTATCTTATCCAGTCCTTTGCGGTATTCAAACTCTGTCTCCAGTTCTTCTCCCCTGTCCTGCAGTTCTTCCCGGCTCATTCCGGGAACCTCCAGGGCTAGCCGGACCTTTCTCTCAAAGCTTTCCTCCCTGCTGGGCGCTTTCTGGATCTCACGATAAGTAGTATAACCATTTCCCATGAGGATTGCAAGGCAGAATAGAGCCATGAACCACCGGTATCCTCTGTTTGTCCTCTCCCTCAGCTGCCGCACCAGGGCAAAGGTAAGTATAATTCCCAGTATTCCCACCTGGAACTGCAGGGCATAGCGGGAACTAAGGGCATAGTTTTCCTTCTCAAATATATACCTGGAAATGAAAATGATTACATGGTTCATCCCGCCTCCTGCCAGAAGCATCAGGGGCATAATGGTCCTCTCATACAGGCGGAGCCGGAAATTAAGCCACAAGGCCAGCAGATAGCCGAAGACCACAAACAGGCCCAGAACATAACACATCCTGTTGCTGAGAAGGCCGTTTACCATGAAACGTTCCAGTTCCTCCCCTCCCACCAGGACTCCCGCAAAGGACTTTAACAGAAAACGGACCGGGAATGTGGGATTTTCAACCAGTATGATGCCCAGGGAACGTCCCGTGGCTCCCGCGTGTTCCTCCACTGCCATGGAATTGCTCAGCATGTACAGAAAAAGGGGAAGCAGGGCGCAGGCCATATAAGCCAGATACCGCGTATCCCAGGAACCCTGCCCCTTTTTACCCGGGCGGCCCTTACTCTTCCTCCGGTCCATCACCATGCAGAATCCATAGGAAAGCAGCAGCGTGGCGGCGTACACCGCACAATATGGGCCGGCAGTACCCAGTATAATAAGCCACGGCAGTACCAGCAGCTTTAACCGGTCGCGCTTTTTCTCCTCCCCTGCCCACACCCGGTCCAGGACCAGCTCATGGTAGTAGAAGCAGGCAAAGGCAAAGAAATGGGACCACCCGCTTCCATTGGTAAGCATTTCCCATTTATTCAGGCTGAACATCACTGCCATCAGCAGCGCAAACCAGAGGCATCCGATCTTCCTGCTCCTGCAATAGGCGGCAAATACCCAGCCGGCCAGCCCCAGGCTCACCACTCCCAGAACACGTTCCAGGGTTATGGAAAAACCGAAGAACTCCACATTGACAATCCGGCAGAGATAATTGATTGGGATGCGTGTCAGAACATCCGGAACAAAAAACTTTTCCGGATTCCATACATCCGGCAGGTAGCTGTTCACCAGCCGGATGTAGTCTGAGTACACCACGTCGCAGGTGGCGCTCCTCACGTACCAAAGACAGAATAAGATGCCTGCAAGCGGAAGAAGCCAATATATGATTTTCCTGTTTCGTTCTGCGTTCATGGTTATCCTGCTCCTTTCTCATTCCTTATGTCTTTCCCGGAAAACGGTTCTTACCTGACCGTCAGATGCACAATCGCTGCCAGCCGGTCCTCTCCCCTCTGTTCCTGGGCGTTCTGCATAAAGAAATTATACTCAAAGGTCAGGTGCACCATCTGCCATGGCTCGGCCTGAATCGTTGTATCTACAACATTGGACCGTACCGGCAGATAACGTGGTTCCTCCTTATCCTCTGTAATCCTGACTGCCTCCCCGCCGCTCATAATTCCCGGATATACCACCTCCAGGTCAATCACGCCTGTCTCACCGGCCATGACAGTCAGGCTGGCATGTTCATCCATCCAGCCGTCGCTGTAGTAGCCATAATCCACCTGGAGCTTCATTTCCCTTACAATTTCCGTGATATCCTGGAAACCTTCATGGTCCGGGTCTTCCCGCAGAACCAGCATCCTGTCATCCACCAGACCGATATCCCGGATATCTTCTATGAACTCCACCCTGGTGCCTTCTGCTGTCCGGTCCCTGTCAAATACCTTGAAGAAGGTTCTGGCCGTGAAATCGCTCATCTCATAGCTGTCGCCTATGATGTAAATGGTCTTGCCGAATATATCGTCTCCATATCTTCCATAGGTCTCCTCAGCCAGTGAATTATACCGCAGCTGATTGGGCCAGAAATACAGCTTGGGATAGTCCGCCCGGTAATACAGCTCCGCCGGGAGCATGAATACCACATAGCAGGCAAAGGCGGCTCCCCAGGGCCAAAGCCGTTTCAGGTACAGCTCCGGCTTCACCCCCTCTGTCAGTTCACCATACATATAAGCCAGAAATAAAAGGGCGGATACCAGGGATACATACACCCAGCGCATCTCCACCCGTATGGTAACGCTGGAGGACGCAATACACAGCCCGGTAAACAGAATGAACAGAGTGCTGTTCTTCAGCATCTGAACACGGTAATCCTTCCTCTTCTCCCTTACCAGCTTCACCACGTATGCCAGAACGATGACCGCAATGGCCGCATCTGCCAGGAGCACCAGCACCTTTATGGCCAGAGGACTCTGCCCCCATGGGCATCCATTGAGATGTTCCGGCCCTGCATTGATGCCGAACACATAGGCAATCTGGCTCAGCGCGTATTTGAAGGTGTCCGCCAGGCTGAAGGTATCTGCCACCTGGGTTCCCCCTGTGCCTGCCGGCAGAATACTCCCTATAGTAAAGGCGCGTATGATTTGGACCAGAAGGAAGGATAACAGGGCGGCTCCCCATTCCCACAGCTTTCTGCTCTTCTTAAACAGCAGAACCAGAAGAAGCAGAGGAAACAGGGCCATATAGCGTTCATGTACAAAGCATACCCCAAAGTAGAGCACACAGGAAAGGCAGAAGTATACCTGGCTGTTCTTCTCATTGAGATACCGGAACAAATACCAGAGAATCATAACAGCCATCCACAGTGCCATGGTCTCCATAAGCCCCAGCACCTGTCCAATCTGGTAATATGCCATGCGGCTGATTAAGAACATGGAGCCGCATAAGAAACCGATTCCCTTTGCCCTGGACAGCCTGCGGCCGATGAAATATATGCTCCAGGACACGGCTGCATTCAGCAGGATGTTAAAGGGCACGAACCATCCCACATGGTTCCTGACCACTGCCATCTCCAGCCAGGCGGCCAGATAATACAGAAAGCGGAACCGGGTGCTGCCCACCGGAAACACATACTGAAGGAAACTCTGCTCACCGTAACAGGACCAGAAGTACAGGTCGTCCATGTATAAGCCCTTTATTTCGATTCCTCTGTTGACCCACACTGCCACGGCAAGCAGAATACCCATGAATATTACATGGTCCTTCCACTCATATTGCTTTTCCATCCTGGAGAACCCAATCCTGGTTCTCGTGCTCTCTTTTGCCTCCAATGCAAGCGCCTCCTTCTGGCTGTCAATTAAGTTCCGTCATGCTGTAGTTTTCCCTGAACTCCTCCAGGGCCTGCTCGGAATCATCCGGCGGTCCGGCGTCAAGAGTAACCCTGGCCGTCATATTGCCCCATTCATAGTGTATATCAGAAAGGCTTCCCTCCGCAATCATATCCTCAATCATCTGCAGGGCCCTGTCCTGTCCTGCCAGGTATCCGGCTTCCACGAAGAAATACTCCGTACCGGCATATCTTAGAAACTCCTCAAAGTATGCCAGCCGCTTTACCAGGTACACATTTCCTCCGCTTCCGGTCACATCGTAGTAACTCTGGACGCTGCAGGGCAAATCAAGGACCCTGGGATGCTTTCCAAATGCCAGGACACGGCTCCTGGGTGTAAACATACAGGAAAGGGTAAGATTGCCCTCCTTGGCCCTCCTGTCAAGCATTTCCCTGCGATGGTCGTAATAGCCCATATGACGCAGGCTCACAGGCGTAAAGCCCGGCACTCCGGCCCAGCCCGTGGTACAGGTCACCGCTGTATTCACAACAAAAAATAAAACCAGCACCAGCGATACGGACCGCCTGACCGCGGGTCCCCAGTTCTGCCTGCATCCCATTCTCAGCGCGCTGATAACCAGAACGGCATAAAACAGGATGAAATAATTCCCGTCCACCTGATACAGCGTGTAAATACTCGCCAGGGAACCAAGGGCCAGAACCGGAATCAGAATACAGTCAAAGACATTCAGGAAATATTGGGGGCCGTAGGTTAGGTCCGCTCCGTCTGCCCATCCCCCTTCGCCACGTCTCCTCCTCCCCGCCTTCCATGAAACGGCAAGCCAGATGACAAGAAAAACCGTCACAATTCCGGTTCCCCATGCAATGATTACATGGGCCATATCCTCTGATACAGGAGCAAACAGGATTCCCTGCACCCGTGACCACAGCCGCGATATTTTTTCTCCCGCAGTCAGGGCGGATGGATCTCCAATCACATGGCTAAAGGTATAGGGATATTTCACCCTGCATCCTGCCTTCTCGAAAAATCCGGCAAATATGGATGTAACAGGCACGCCGGTGAGAAGCCATGTGCGGTACCACAATCCGGCTACGGCTGCCCCCGGTATCAGAAGGAGCCGCCAGCCTCTCCTGCCGCCAACGCTTAAACGGCGGGTAAGAAACAGACACACAAGGGCCACTCCGCCCAGAGCCGTTGAAAACACCAGGGCCGTGGGCTTATACACCAGAGTCAGCAGGTAGGTGCTGACAGCCATGAGAAGCCAGGGTATATTTTCGGCCGGACCGGATTTCTTCCCCTGTCTCCCATCACAAAGTGCGAAGCAGATAAAGTCATATATGATGAGCTGGTGCAGCAGCGTAATGCTATCGCTTTTTGCCGTGGCAGCCATATTCATGATTCCCGGAATGGCGGCAAGTATGGCAGCTGCCCATATTCCTTTTACCCGGCCGCAGTATCTTCCCACTATATGGGCTGCCAGAAGAAGAATCCCCATGGTGCACCACAGAGAAAAGGCCAGGACAAATCCATAGGTAGGGGTCCCGCTCAGAGGGAGCACCAGGACTTCCAGGCCTTTGCTGTAGGTATATACCAAGTTAATCATGCCCAGATTCTCGTAAATTCCCTTTCCGTTATCCAGAACATAGGCGGAGCGCAGGCCATAGTGGAGTGAATCGTAGTCCAGTTCAATGTTCATGCGGCCTGCCTGAATCAGAACCATGGTGATAATAAAGGCAATTAAGGCGGCCTGTGCCATGCTTTGCTTTCTGCCCTCATCCGCTTTTTTCATCACAGCATTCAGCCATGAAGCGGACAAAACCTGCTTATTTCTGCGTCCCCAAAGAATTTCCAGGACCACGGCCATCAGGGCCATGACTGCCGCCAATCCCCTCCACAGCATCAGCCCGCCGTGTCCCGTAAGGGATACAAGGCACACCAGAACCATCCACAGGGCGCTTCCCAGCACAAGGGACATGGATGTCTGCTGCAAAAAGGGTATTGGTGCGGACAGCCGTTTCACTTCTAAGAACAGCCGGAGAAGCTGTCTCCCTGCCAGTATCAGAACCGCCATATACATGCCGGATACCGCCAGGGGCAGGAAAATACGGTGGCACCATGTAAACAGGATGATTCCCGCTGCCAGCCCCAGCGCCCTGACACCCATGCCAGGACCCGGTCCGGACTTATTTCCCCGCCCCCCGGCCAGACAGAACAGGTTCCAGAAAAACACAAGGACCACCTCTGCCATCATAAGAAGGGTCCGTGTATTCCGAAGCACCGGCCCCAATGGGCCCCAGAGCAGCACCCCGAACACCGTTAAGGCCAGGACAGCCATCCCTGCCGCCCCTATGATGATTGCAAGTATCTTATCGTTTTTACCAGTTTCCATGCAACAAATCCTTATCCCTGCATTTCTCATTCTTATTCGTAACAGTTTGGACATCCGATGTGAACTGCTACTCATATTCTCCATAAGCCTTCTTATAAAAGCCCATGATGATGTCCGCCACCGGCTCCGGCCAGAAACGGCAGAACATTTCCCGCTCCTCCTCAAACCGGCGGTTATCCCTGATACATGCCTTTGTGGTGGCATCCTCATGGACCCGGTAATAGAGAAGGGGCCGCTCATCGCAGATAAAACGTCCCGGTTCCTCTGCCAGCCTCACAAGGTTGTCCCAGTCCAGGGCAAAGCTGTACTCTGAACGTACAAACGGTTCACCCAGCATCGCCTTGTGATAGGTGGTAGCGGGACAGCATATGGGATTGCCAAGGACAAAGGCCAGCTTCTTTACCCAGGCCCTGTCGTTCATCTCCGGAAACCGCAGGGGCCCCCTCAGAATCCTCTTAATCCAGAGCATGGCATCCCCGGTTATGAGCTTTCCCTGTTTCACAATCACATAATCCGTGGTAAAAACCGTCATGTCCGGATATCTCTTATGGGCTGCAAAGAGCCTTGCACTGTAATCACGGTGGTACATGTCATCCTGGTGCGCAATGGTAACCATTTCGCCCTCCGCCATGGAATAAGCAAAATTCCAGTCATCCTTTATACCGCTCTCCCCCTGACGCACGTATACCTGCAGGCCGTATTTCCAGGCCAGCCGGTCAATATAGCTGCTGGGAGTGGACGTGCAGATGATAATAGGGGACGGGACGGTCTGTGCCTTAAGAGAGCGGATGCACCGCTCCAGATAAGGCGAGTCCTTATAGGCGCATATGGCAAATACATGCTTATACCTCATAAAAATGTTCCTCCAGCATCAGACACAGGGCATGATAAATGGGAAGGTGCAGCTCCTGGATTTTAAATGTCTCATCAGAAGGCACCACAATGGAGCAGTCGCAGGCTCCCGCCATCTTCCCGCCGTTCTTGCCGGTAAGTCCAATGGTTTTAATGCCGGACGCCTTTGCCACGGTCACGGCATACATCACATTCTCAGCATTGCCCGAGGTGGAAATGCCCATAAATACATCACCCTTTTTTCCATAGCCGTACAGCTGCTGCGCATAAATCATTTCCCCGTTTACATCATTAAGGAACGCGGTGGACAATCCCGCGTGACCGGTAAGGGCAATTGCGGGAAGGCCTCCCTGTAAGCAGGATGCCAGCTCTTCCCCCCGCTTTTCGTCTGCTTCCTTAAGCGCAGCCGCAAATTCGCCGGACACCGGGCGGCGTTTTACAAATCCCTTCATCAGTTCACCCACGATGTGCTCGCTGTCCGCGCAGCTACCGCCATTTCCCGCTATCATTACCTTGCCGCCGCCTGCGTAACAATCCCGCAGTATTTCATACGCGGCCAGCACATCGCCCTTCACTGCCTCCAGAACCGGATACCGGCTGGTCAGTTCCTCCAGATATTCCATCTCTCTCATCCTTAGTCTGCCTTTCCTTTCTCAATAATCCACTGTGCTGCTTTTACAAGGTCCTCCGCATAGTAATCATATACCGGCGTTATCCCTTTCTCCTTCTCCTGGCCGCGTATCCCGCTTCCATAACCGGTTCCCACCAATATGGTGGTGAGGCCGTAGTTATTCCCGGCCTCCACATCCAGCAGCTTATCTCCTATCATAAAGGAATGGGGCTTATCCACTTCAAACCGCTGTCCGGCCGCTTCAAACATGCCGGTCCCCGGCTTGCGGCAGCTGCACTCCTTCTTATATGGGCCGATTCCGTGCTCCGGATGATGGGGACAGTAGTAAAATGCGTCAATGGACGCCCCCTGGCCCTCCAGGATATGGTTCATATAAACATGAAGGTTCTTCACGTCCTCCTCACCATAATACCCTCTGGCCACTCCTGCCTGATTGGTAACCACCACCAGACGGTACCCTGCCTCCCTAAGCATCCGCAGCGCCTCCGGCACTCCCGGAAGGAGCTTAAGATCCGAAGTCCTGTGAAGGTAGTGGACTTCCTCGTTCAGAGTCCCATCCCGGTCCAAAAAAACAACTCGCTCCATTGCATAACCATCCTGTATGTTATATTCCTTGTTTCAATCCACGCCCGGAATTTAACATTAAATGTTAAACCTGTACTCGCCATTAGGCATATGGACCTTCACCTGGTCATACTGCCATCTGGATTCATCCGCCACCCAGCTCTGGGCGCCGCGCAGTTCAAAATTCCAATCCGCCAGCTGTCCGCCTGCCTGCTCCATGCGGGCAGCCACCTTGTGGCGCACATTGTAAGGGCAGTACATAAGAAGGTACCCGCCTCCGCCTGCTCCCAGAAGCTTGCCTCCCAGGGCGCCTGCCTTCAGGGCCTCATCATACAGCTGGTCAATCTGGGGATTTGTTATCTTGCTGCTCATGCGCTTCTTGCTCTGCCAGCCATAGTCCAGAAGCTTGCCGAAGCTGTGGAGATTTCCCTTTAGCAGCTCATCCTTCAGGGCATAGGCCAGGGCCTTCACCTCACACATGGCCTCAAAGGCATCCTTTTTCTCATAGTTTAGCACCTGGTCCTTGATGATATTGGCAGAGACATGGATTTTTCCAGTATAACAGAGAAGGAGATTATACTGGAGCTCGTGTATGATGTCCTTTTTAATGCGCAGAGGATTTACCACCACATTGTTGCGTCCGTGGAATTCAATAAAATTGAATCCTCCAAAGGCAGCCGCATACTGGTCCTGGTATCCTCCCTCAATCTTTAAATCCAGGCGCTCCACCTGATAAGCCAGGTCCGCCAGGGCATAGGCATCCATCATCACACCCTTCCAGCGGGCCATGGCAGTAAGCATGGCCACCATGACGGTGGACGAGGTTCCAAGGCCGGAGCCGGGAGGCGCGTCGCACTGAAGGTACACTTCGCAGCCCTGGTCAATGCCCATGGCATTAAGGGCCGCTGTCACCAAGTCCAGTTTTCCGTCATACACGTAGTTTTCGCTGGTATTATATTTCACTGTCATATCAAAGTCCAGGGAATGAACCACAATCTGGTCGTCCTCCCTGGGCACAATGGAACAGTAGGCATATTTATTGATGGTGCTGCCGATGATGGCCCCTCCCTGCTCCTCGCAGAATGGTGCCACATCCGTACCGCCGCCTCCAAAGCTGACCCTTAAAGGCGCCCTTCCTCTGATTACCATATGTGTCTCCTCTCTCTGTCTTATGTTTATCTTCCGGAATGAATGTAACAGTTCAGACGGCGCATCTTCCTGTAGTAAAAACCGCATGTCAAATGACCACTTTATTCCTTACATCCTCCTGAAACCGGAAATACGCCTCCGGAATACCAATGTCAATAAAATACCCATCATTGACAAAGCCCCCCAGACGCCTTCCCTCTGACAGCCACTTAGGTATCATGTCATTTTCCAGTGACACCTTTCCCTCTGGTATTTCATCCATCAGCCGCTGTTTCATAAGGTAAATGCCTCCGTTGATAGTCCCTTCCCCGGCATCCTCTGTCTTTTCATTAAACCCGGTCAGGAATCCATCCCGGTCCAAAATTGCCTGACCATACCGCGAAACATCAGGCACACTGCGCAGTACCAGAGCCATATCCAGATTCTGGCTGTCCTGCTGTCTCAGGAGCCGGGTATAGTCAATCTGGTAAAATGTATCCGCATTCAGCACATAAAAACGATCCTCTGTAATAAACCTGCCCGCATTCTTTATAGCCCCGGCCGTACCCAGCAGCGTCTCCTCATAAGCATAATCAGCATGAAACCCAAAAGCAGTCCCGTCGCCGAAATGCTCCTCCACCATAGTCCCCTTATATCCCACAGCAAAGACAATATCCGTAATCCCATGGCGGACCAGCTCACGGGTCACATATTCCATAAAAGGCTTCCCTTCAATCAACGCCATTGGCTTGGGCCGGTCGCTCACCACACTGCGAAGCCTGGTCCCCAGACCGCCGGCCAACAAAATAGCCTGCATTCAACATTTCCTCCTATACTATCAGCCTTGAACGTGGTTCAAAAATCAATCCAGCCATCTTCTCTTAGGAATCTCCCAGGTCCTGCCCGGTACTTCATAGGACAAAGTACGCTTAGGCGCAACCTTCTCCCCCGGCGGACATCGTTATACCTTAATTTTGCCAGCACACCAGCGCAGCCAGCGTGCCTGGACAAAAGCAATCCCATTTTAGACGTCGGTGTTTAGGCACGGTCTTTTCGCGCCTTATGCACCGCTACGTCGAAACTGAGCGGGAGCGCGGTTGCGTTGTCCAGGCATGCTGGCTGTGCGGCGCCCCACGCGACCCTAAGGAATCAACGAAAGTCCCCCTCCACCGCCTTCCAGGCCCCTTCCAGACTATAGTGCTTCTTTATATAATCCTGGGTCCTGTGGCATAGCTGGTTTAAACGTTCATTGTCCTGATATAATTCCACGGTCTTTCTGGCAAAAGGCTCCGCCTGGTCCTCTATTTCCAGCACTGTGTCCGCAAAGGGAATTCCCTCTGCCCCTGTGGATGTGGTCACAATGGGCGCTCCGTTGTATATGGCTTCCACTACCTTGCCCTTCACGCCGGCCCCGTATCTCAACGGCACCACCACTATCCTGCACTGGCCGTAGAGCTGCGCCAGCTCCTCCTCGCTTACAAAACCTCTGATGATGATTCCGCTCTCCGGCTCCTCCAGGGCCTTGATTTCATCTGTCACCTTGGAGCCTACCACATAGAATTTCACATCCGGCAGTTCCCTGCGTATAAGCGGGAATATTTCTCTGGCAAACCACAGCACCGCATCCGCATTGGGCGGATGGGCGAACCCCCCTACAAACAGCAGTCCTTCTCTCTTTGCAAAGTCATCCTGTATGTTATCCAGGAAGGTGTCATAGACATACGCCGTAATGGCCTTTGCGGGAATGCTTCCGTCGATGGCGTGTATGGCGTTGATCTCCACATAGGAGGGATAATAGGAAACAGCCGCCTTATGCATCATGGTCAGCTCCACGGATTTCCAGTAATCCGCCTCCCTCTTGATGTTGATATCGCCGGTAAGCTCATATTCCCTTCCCAGACGAAGGAAGTGCAGGTCGTGTCCATAGTAAATCACCTTCATCTTGGTGTAATCTTTTATAAAGTCCACATACTTGGTGGCAATATGGGGACGGTTCAGGTATGCAAATGATATCTCGTCTCCATTTGTCTTTAACCAGTCCCATATGCCTGCTGCGTATGTGTCTCCGTAGAGCACCTCGATTCCCATTTGCAGAAGGGTGGTGGTATAGGGCTCCTCATGAAGGAAATTATCTCCCAGGAACTTCACCACATAACCCTTTTTCAGAAACATCTTCAGGTACTGGTAGGTTGTCTTGGAACCCGCGTCCCTGTCAAAGGTGGGCACATAGTGGTCCACTACCAGAATGATTTTCTTTCCCTGGCTGCGCTCCCTGGCCCTGAATGGATTGGGATTTCCGGTGTTGACACACTGCTTTTTGAATTCCTCGGCCCATTTTTCCTTTAACTTTTCACTGTTCTCCACCTGGTAGCGTTTCAGGCCTGTTCCGTTTACATCCGTACCGTTGGAAACGCCCTCAAAGTGGATCACCTTGGAGAGAGGCTGGTAGACAACCCTGTATCCGGCCTTTCTCACCTCAAAAGCCAGGTCCGAATCCTCGCAGTAAGCCGGGGCAAACCGCTCGTCAAATCCGCCAATCCGCTTCCACAGGGCCGTGCTCAGGAGGATGGCTGCTCCTGATATATAGTCTACATCCTTTACATAATTGTATTCTGCCTTATCCGGATCGTCCAGACGGCCGTAGTTCCAGCCGGAACCGTCACTCCAGATAATGCCTCCTGCTTCCTGAAGGCGTCCGTCCGGGTACACCAGCTTGGATCCAACCATACCAATGGTGGAATCGGACTCAATCAGGTTCACCAGGGAAGAAAGCCAGCCTTCTGTCACCTTGGTGTCATTGTTGAGAAACATGATGTATTTTCCCCTGGCAGCCTTTGCTGCCTGGTTGCAGTTGCGCAGGAAACCCTGGTTTGTCTCATTTCTGCGGATTACAAGTCCATCCGCATACCGGCCCAGCTCTGCCGTTGCATCGGTTGACACGTCGTCGGCAATGATGACCTCGTAGGTGACATCCTTTGTAAACTCCAGGATGGACTGGAGACATGCATAGGTATAGTGGACCTGATTATAACAGGGAATCACGATGGAAACCATTGGTCCGTCCCATGTTCCCGCGCCGCTCCCCGCGTCCATATATCCACCCTTGCCCGGCACCTGGGGAAATACCAGCCTGCCGTATTTAAGATATTCCTCACCAATCTTAAAATCGCCGTCTATCTGGTTGCGTCCCTCTTTGGTAGCGTACAGCCTGCCGTAACGCACCGGGTGCTTCACTGTATTACAACAGTAGTTGAGTACCTTGCGTTTGCGCGTGCCCCTTGGAAATGCCTTGTTGACCTGGGCTCCCAGCCTGCGCCGGGCCTTGAACACAAGGGCTTCATGCCCGTTGAGATAGGTTGCCAGCTTGCCCAGCTCGTCGATTTCATGGCGCAGGTCCTTAATCATTACTTCCAGATTTGCCACATGGTTATTGGTAAGGCGCTGTACCTCCTGCTCTTTGCGAATCTGAAGGTTCTTTTCCTCCACCTCTGCCTGAAGCTGGCTGATACGGTCCTTTGCCTGTGAGAGGGCCTGGTCCGTCTCCTTAAGCTCAGCCAGGGTCGTAATTTTCTGCCGGTAATTCACCAGGTATCCCTGGACAGCGTCACCGTGGACATAGGACTGGAAGGCGTCCTCCATGGATGCGTACACAGATGCCATCTCATTTCCTATGCCAAACTCCTGTAAAAATTCCTCCAGGTCAGTATATGACATCAAGCCCTGGTATTTATAATAGAAATAAGCCAGATTGCGGTACTGTACAAAACGGGCAGGAACCGGGAAATCAAAGACCCACTCGTAATCCAGACAGTATAGCTGCTCATCCCCGTCCGTTTCTGTAATCATCAGATTCTCAAAGAGCCCGTCAATGTTGCTTACTTTATAAGAAAAATCATCAAAATCCGGAACCGGCCCAAAGGTCCGGGTAAACTCCGGCGTCACGGAAAACGGAACAATCTGGTCCTCCGCCACATCATAGAGAAACTGAAGCGCTGCCTTAATGTCCTCCACAGGCGCCCTGCCGTCTCTGATACCCTGGCCCAGACGTTCTGCCAGAGTGATACCTTTCAGGAAACAGAACTCCACCTTACTGCCGTCCCCGGATATCTCCGGCTCCAGGATTCTGACTCTGGGATTGAGTTGCCTTAACTGCCGGCATTTTTTTCTCAGGGAAAGGATGTGGAAGCTTCCCGCACCGTCCAGAGCAGCCTTCTCCACCCGGCGCTCTCCGTTCAGTTCCCGTATGCTGGTACGAATCCGGAATTCCTCTTTTCTGGTACGGTTATACTTCGCGAAAATGGTTTTCTCCTGTCCGCCGCCCTTAGAGGCAATAATCAGGAAGGAATTGGCAAACCGGCCAAAGTCATTTTCCTCAATCAGACGGTCATACACTTCCCCTTCATTGAGGCAGGCATACCGCGGACTTTCATAGGACACAGACGGGCTGGTGATTTCTCCCTTTCCCGGCAGATACCGGTCTGAGTAAAGTGATATGGGCATTCTGTGGTCGGGCACCGGATAATAGAAATCCGCCCGGGTGAGTCCTGCCCCCTGGCAGGCTTCCTCCGCCTGTTTTCTGGTACAGAAGCCTTCCTCATGGTTTCCCCCTGCCAGGTACCTGAGTCCCAATGCATTTTCACACGCAATTACCAGACGGCCTTCCTGTTTCAGAAAGGAGGCGCCGAAGGTAACTGCATCCCGTATTTCCTGCCCTTCCCTGAGTCCGCCGATAACCACAAGGTCAAATGACGGCTCCGGCTGTCCTGCCTGCGTCCCCGTCTTAAAGCCATATGTGATATTGCTGTAAGCCTTGTTGCGCTCCTGATTTACAGCCAGGTTTTCATCCGCTTCGTCCATGACCGTCACATGAGCGCACCTGGAGGCCAGCAGTCCTGTCAGAACGCCATAGCCTGAGCCAATCTGAAGCACTTCCCCGCAGCCCGTATAATCAAGCCACTCCAGTAGATTTTCCCTTATGTCAGACAGCGCGTGGAGCACCTCCGGCCTGGACTGATTGTCCAGGGCCTTCCTGATGCCCTCAGGACCGCTTCCATATTGTCTGAATAAATCTAATATTTCATAACTGATATCCTTCATGGAAAGTTATAATCCTCCGTTCACAGTTGGGCGCGCATTACCGGCCTGGGTATTCCCGGCCTCCACCTTCTCGGCCTTTACCTGGGACTCCATATCATACACCCCAACCGTATTTTTATTGGAAATAACCGTAATATTGGTCACGTTGTACAGGCGGTGGTACACCACATGCTCACCCTGCTCAAATCCGGTACAGCTCATGCTCAGCAGATACTCCCCGCCCTGGAGTGTCATTTTCTGGGTGAATTCCACCACATACTCATCCCCGCGCTTCACAGGCTGGATGTCGGCGCCTTCAAACATGGTGTTGGTGCCAGTAAGCTCCGTACCCTTTTTATCCTTTATAGTATAGGTAAAAATAGGGGACTGTATCTCTGTATTGAAATGAATCCGTTCTTTTATGGTAAACATCTCACCTTTTAACAAAAGGTTGGTGATATTTCCCCTCTCGTCAAAAAGACCCAGGTCCACAATCTCAGCCCGGCCGTCCCCGTATTCTGTACGGTCATAATTAATGGTCAGCTGGTCCTTCATGAGACGGCTTCTCTCTAATCCCATACCGCCGGAAAAATCAGACATCTCCACATCGCCGGATTTTGTTCCTGCTCCTACCTGGCTCCGGGCAGTTTCCTTTCCTTCCGCTCCTGCTCCGGTATGTTGCCCATTACCGGTATATTCCGGAGCATTACCGGTATGTTCCGGACCATTACCGGTATCTTCCTGCCCGCTTCCCCCTGACAAGCTCTCCTTCTGCTGTCTTTCCCGCTCTAATTCCGCCTTTAAGGAGTCCAGCTGTCCGGCCAGAATCTTCTTATACATATCCACCACGCGGCCGGCAGGGCCTTCTGCGATGAATTCTCCCTTGTTCAGCAGCACCACCCGGTCACAGTATTTAATAATGCTTCCCATATCATGGGTCACCATGAGGATGGTGGTCCCCTTCTGGCGGATTTCCTCCATCCTGCGGTAACATTTTGACTGGAAAAACACATCGCCAACGGAAAGAGCCTCGTCTACAATGAGGATTTCCGGGTCTACATTGATGGCCAACGCAAAAGCCAGCCGTACAAACATACCGCTGGAATAAGTCTTTACCGGCTGATACACGAAATCCCCGATTTCCGCAAATTCCAGAATGTCCTGAAGCTTGGCGTCCATCTCCTTTTTCGTGTAGCCCATCATGGTGCCGTTCATATATATATTTTCAATGCCTGTATAATCCATATTGAATCCGGCCCCCAGCTCTAAAAGAGCCGATATCTTGCCGTCCACCTTTACCTCCCCGGTGGTGGGGGTAAGGACCCCGGTAATGATTTTTAATATGGTGGATTTGCCGGAACCGTTGGTGCCGATGATTCCCACCGTCTCCCCCTTCCTTACCCTGAAGGAAAGCTGGTTCAGCGCGTAAAAATCCCGGTGGTAATTCTTATGGGAAATACTCATGGATTCCTTCAGACGGTCAATGGGTTTCTCATATAATCTATATACCTTGGTCACGTCCGCAACGTCTATGGCATATTTATTGTCCTGTTCTTTCACTGACATAGCATTCTCCATCTCTATGCATACTTCTCCACTTTAGGCATAAGTATAGCATAGAATGCAGGATTTTTATACCTTAAACCAAATTTTTCAAAAAAAGTTAAGAATCCCCTTGACATATATAACTGTATATACTATAGTTACAGTATTAACTGTTCAATTTTGGGTTACAGAAAAGGAAGCCCGAGGAACTTCCTGACACAGAAGCAGTCCTTTTGGTCCACTGCCGCACCGGCATCCGCAGCAAGCGTGCTTCAGACCAGCTGGTGGAATTGGGAATACAAACATTTCTATGATTTTGGCAAAATTGTGGACTGGCCCTATGAAACAGTAAAGGAAAATTAATTTATATTAGAGCAGCTTAACATTACAAGCTTATATATAAGATTAAAGAATGAATGTTCGGTGATTTTTATCACATAACACAAGTACAAAATGTGGTATCCTATAATCAATAGAGCAATCACAAAAAAGAGAAAACCTGGAGGTAATAACTATGGAATTGAAACATTTGAACAAGGATGAATTTGAGCAGGCTGTAAACGCTGATGACGAGCTGGTGGTTGTGGATTTCTTTGCAACCTGGTGCGGCCCCTGTAAGATGCTGGGTCCTGTCATAGAACGGGCGGCGGACAAATTTTCAGACGTACATTTTTATAAAGTAGATATTGATGAGGAGATGGACCTGGCAGCCCGCTTCCAGGTAATGAGTGTTCCCACCCTTATCTACTTCAAGCGCGGCGAGGTATTATCCAAATCAATCGGTCTGGTTTCACCATCAGATATTGATAAGGAAATCAGCAAGTTAAAATAATAAGCCACCGCACATTTTTGCATTCCTTTTTGGCAGGCCGGTTCCTCAATTGGATCCGGCCTGTGTTTTATCCCTGTTCCTTTAACTTCCCATTGAGCTTGGCATAAATCCGTTGGCGTATCCACGGCTCGGAGGATGCCCTAAGCGAGTCCTCCAGGCCGAACCAGGCTGCCCCGCTGTTACTTTTTCCGTAGCTTTTCACCGGTTTAGGTCTGTATTCCTTATTCTGCAAATCCTCTTGAATATCCAACAAGTATTCTTCTACTCCGTATTCCTCAATCATCTCAAAGGTAATGCCATCTATTCCAGCACTTCCCTTGTTTACTCGTACTTCTTTCCATGCCCGCCACAAAATATCCAGGCGAAAGATACGGTCATCGAATCCCACATGTGGCAGGCATCCATGCAAACCCCGATTTGATCCTTTTGGACCACCCGGTCCAATATCTCCTTCAGTTCTTCAAACCTTCTCCCCACCTCGCTTCCCTTCCCGGACCTGGTTTCTAACAGCACCGTTGTCTTCATGTCCGGGAACATCACATGGTTCAGCCCCTGGGTGATCTGTTCAATGGCGCTGTCCAGAGGCTGGTCCAGACGGCTGCCCGGATGAAGATTGTACAGGTTTCCCGGCATCAGCTCCATCCGCTGCAGATCCTCCCCCATCATCTGGACGGAAAGTTCCCTCAGATGCCGGCTTGACGAACAGAGATTCAGAGTATACGGAGCATGGGCTATAAACGGCCCAAAACCGTGCTTTTGCAAAATGTCCAGGAATGTCTCGATCTCCCCCGGTTTTAACTCCTTTGCCCTGGGGATTGCGGATAAACAGCTGGAATGTATTGGCACCGATTTGGACCGCGTCCTTTGCCAGAGCAGCGTATCCTTTGGCAACTGAAAGATGGGTTCCGATTGATAATTCTTTCATGTTTCGTTGGCCGGCGTTTCTTTGGTCAATGTTTCATGTCCCTTACAATGTTTTTTGCAAATATTATATTTCTTCATAATGATATTATCTGTCTTAGCAGCTCAATTATGTATGGCTGGAAACAGCACGAGAGCGGTTCTAAAACCGCTCCCACAGATAATCATTTGCCAAGAAAAGAAAAAACATTCCCGGCCAGAAGGAATCCTTACCGGGAATGAATATTTAAACCACTTTTAAATCAGTTGAATCCTATACGCGGTCGTCTGCGGGGGAATACTTGCCGTCATAAAGTTGGCATGGGTGATCCTGACCATCTGGCCGGGACGGAGAGAATGGATACTGATAGGTCTCCCTGCGCGGTCTGTGATCGGCGTGGTGTTGGGAACACTGAATCTGATCTGGCTGTTTATATCACCGCGGTTTCCGGTGTAAATAATGCCATTGCATGCATCCACATCCGCAATACGGTCTGTTATCACAGAAGTCTCCTGGATCCTGCTCCGCACAACAATCATAAACGCATTGGATTGAGGCGGGATACTTCTTGTCATGCGGGAAGAAAAAATGGCATTGATCCACATTCCTGGCTGGATCCGGCACAGACCCACACTCTGTCCAAAAGAATTTATAATAACTGTATTTCTGTTTATATTCAGCTGTAAGGTCTGGATGGAAACCATCTGTCCGGCTTCCGGCATGGAGTAAGAGATCAATATGGTTCCGTTTGAATTGTTGGTACAGGAGCTGTCCTCCACAAATGCATTATCAATACGCAGGGCATTTCCCTGCCGGACGATGGTTCCTCTGGGGTCGTTGTTCATAGCTATCCTTAACTAATATGTTGTTTGATATTATAGTATGAGGATTTTGGGAACCTGTTCCATTATACGTCATACACCCCGCCATCATAGGCAGTTTGTGCGGAAATGCTTCTCTGTCTGGGCGGGAACTTCTCCGTAAGGTTCTCCGCCAGTTCAATTCCGATTCCCGGTGCATCCGGGATCACAATGTATCCATCTTCCTCCCGGAAAGGTTCGGTGGTCATCTCCGCCTCATTTCCCTGGTGATAGAAGGATGGGAACTCCTGGATGGCAAAATTGGGGATGGCCGCGTCCAGCTGCAGGCAGGCCGCAGTGGAAACCGGACCCAATGGATTGTGAGGCACGATTTTGGCATAGTTCGCCTCCGCCATGGCCGCCACCTTTTTGGAGGGAGTCAGGCCGCCCAGGGCGCAGACATCCGGCCGGAGGTATCTGGCAGCCCGCTTCTGGAGAATTGTTTCAAACTCCTGGATATTGATAAAGCGCTCTCCTGTTGCCACCGGAATACTTGTGCCCTTGGCAACATCCGCCATGGCCTCCGGGTTGTCCGGGGGGATCGGGTCCTCCAGAAACAGGGGCCTGTAAACCTCCACCCCTTTTGCAAATGCAATGGCCTCACAGGGATCCATACTGCGGTGGCATTCCAGGATCAGGTCAAAATCCCTCCCCACCGCTTCCCGGCAGGCCCTCACCCGCTCTATGTAACCTTCCACCTTGCTGTTATAAATACTGGATGACCGGTCCGCCTGGGTTCTGGTGATATCACCTGTGATCATCAGACGGGCCGCGTCATATCCCTTCTGTTTTAAGTTCACGCAAAATTCAGCCATCTCCTCCGGCGTATAGCAGAAAACCGCCTCGTAGCTTCTGACTTTATCCCGGCATTTTCCTCCCAGCAGTTCGTAAACCGGCACGCCCAACGCCTTACCCTTGATATCCCAGAACGCAATATCAATGGCGGACAGGGCGCTCATGATCACCGATCCCCTGAAATACATGCTGCGGTACAGATAATTCCAGTGGTGCTCGATCTGAAATGGATTTTTGCCCAGAAGATAGCTCTCAAAACGTCTCAGCACTCCCTCCACTCCGTCTAAAAAGCCCCAGGCCCCGGCCTCGCCCGTACCGTGGATCCCCTCATCCGTGTTGATCCTGATAAATAAATATTTGCTTGCCGGAATGATCTCCAAACCAGTAATCTTCATAATATGGTCACCTCATTCTTCATTAATAAAACGGAAACATGATAGGCAGTGTAAAAATGCAGACAATGGTGATCATAACCGCCAAAGGTGTTCCGCATTTCAGATAATCCTTTAGTGAATACCCGCCCGGCCCCATGATCATGATCTGGCAGGGAGCCGCCATGGGGGTCAGGATAGAGGTAGAGCTGGCAATGAGCACGCCCATCACAGCCGCCCTTGGGTCCACCCCAATCTTTACACAGGCAGCTGCTACCAATGGAATGAAAATAGTCACGGTTGCCAGATTGGACATCACCTGAGTCAGAATGAATGGAATAATGAAGAACACTGCCATGATGACATAGGGGTTAGTGGTATTGCCCAGCAGGGAGATCATCCAGTCCGCCACCACATCCCCGGCCCCTGTTATCTTGATGGCGTCCGAGAGGGCCAGAACACCGGCAAACAGGAACACGGTGGGCTGATGAATAGAACCCAGGGCCTCGCGCTCCGACAGCACACCGCACAGGACCAGGAGGCATGCCCCAATGGAGGCGGTAAGGTACATCTTAATGCCGATCACAGATTCCAACAGCATACAGGCAATGGTGCCCAGGATAAGGATGACAGCCACCTTTTCCTTGGAAGGTGTCAGCTGGCTAACCGTGTCCTTCTTCTGAATGTTATCCGAAAATTGGGAATTATCGATGTCGGGCATGAGACGGTAACCGATAAATACCATGTAGGCCAGTGAAATCAGCAGAATGGGGATCCTGGCAATGGTAAAATCCCAGATTGAAAACGGGGTGGAAGCGCCCGCCTTGATCATAACATCGCTCCAGGTCATATTGCTGGCGCCCTGTCCCAGGAATGTCATGGCGGTAGCTATGTTGGCAATGGCCATGGCGGGAAACAGCATCTTACTGCGGCTGGTGCCGATCTCATTGGCAATCCCCACCAGAAGGGGAATCATGATGGCAGCTGTGGCTGTGGCGCTGGTCAGACAGGCCAGGAATCCAGCCACTAAGGATGAGATCAAAATTAGCATTTTGGGATTATTTTTGTAGCGGACCACCAGTTTTTGGGCCCTGTCCAGCAGACTGGTCTTGGTCAGTGCAGCGCCGATCACAAACATGGCAACAAACATGACCACATTGGTGTTGATGAAACCGCTTAAGGCTTCGGCCGGCTTCATCACACCGGTAAGAATAAGGGCGAGAATGATTCCCGCTGAAATGATGGAAAATGGGATTTTTCCCGATAAAAACGCTATGATAGTACACAGCAATATAATGAGCGTAATCTGTAAAGGTGTCATGGTATCCTCCGTATGGTTAGAGTGTCCCGGATCCTTTTGGTGTCCGGGAGTACTCGTTCTTCAATGACCGCGCCGTCCTTTGATATACTTATCATAATGCAGTCAAATGTAGATGTACAGCTCAATATTTTCAATATTTATCAACTTTAACTCAACATTTTACGTAATAGTTCAGACGGAGGAACTGAACGGTTACTATTTTACCGGATATGCTTTTTGCAGATCCGGTGAAACACATTGATCTCCTCAGTCAGCATGGATTCCTCCAGATGTGCGGTGACCAGATTCCTGGATAAGGGTTTCTCACCCACGGACAGAGGGACAATCTCCTCATGGAACAGATTATTAAATATCATGTGGTCCAGCGTGATCATCAGGGCATGGGTGTACGCCACACAGGCCAGACCGCTGCGGGAGGAGCCAAGCTCATAGGCGATATCCGGCTTCAGCTGGTAATAACCGTACAGATTATCAGCATAGGTACGGTACGGGGAACCGGGCATCAGCATCACATTGGGTTGATCACAGCAGTACGAAAGGTCAATCCAGGGATATCGAAATCCCGGTTTTGGAACAGCCTTCTGTACCACCGGGTGCGTACCGACCGCTGCCATCACCAGCTCACACTGGTGGACAGTCTCATAGCAGAAGCCATGCTCCTGCTTATCGATCACGGCCAGCAGCACGTCCAACTGGCGCCCCTTTACCATCTGGACCAGCTCCCCCACGGTGCGCTCGTGCATCAGGATCCGGATCCCCGGAAATGCCTCCTTAAGCTCCGGCAGGATAAAGCGGAACATGACCTCCGTAAAGGTAGCCTGGACACCGATGCGTATCACACCCCTGCTCATACTGGAAAAACTGCTCATCTGCGTGTCCAGCTCCCGCTGGATCCGCTCGATCTCCCCTATCTTCTGAACATAATACTCCCCTGCCTGGGTCAGCACAAACCGCTTGCCCACACGGTGGAACAGCTTCACCTGAAGCTCAGCCTCCCTGGCCTGGACAAATTTACTTAAGGCAGACGGGGTAATGAACAGGTTCTCCGCTGCTTTCGTGATGCCGCCGCAGCGGGCCACCTCCAAAATGTATTCAATTCCTTTGTCCATGTCTCCACCTGTCCTTTACAGCTACAAGTTTACCAATTATAATATTTGATCAGTGCCTGCGTTCCCAGTTCTTCCATGCCTTCCTGCTCCAATTCCTTATACATGGAAAGGACGTCCTCCAGCACCTTTAACTCCGTATCCGCTGCCCTGGCCTCTTCATCTGCCAGGTTCATATCCTTGATAAAATGCTTGATGAAGAATCCAGGCCGATAGTCGTCCTGCA
Source organism: [Clostridium] clostridioforme AGR2157 (assembly GCF_000424325.1). Classification (GTDB taxonomy): domain Bacteria; phylum Bacillota; class Clostridia; order Lachnospirales; family Lachnospiraceae; genus Enterocloster; species Enterocloster clostridioformis_A. The sequence continues at coordinate 1,211 of NZ_AUJR01000057.1, read as the reverse complement.
ACGCCCTTGAAGCCACATTGTTCATCTGCACACTGCTGGCGGCTCCTGTGGAAATGGACTTTAGCATTGTGTCCACATCCAGCCCCACATTCTTGGCATAAACCATTGCCTCACATGCCCCTGCCAGGGCTCCCGCAACGGCAATCTGGTTACACATCTTGGTGTGCTGTCCGTTTCCTGCCTTACCTTCATAATCGATATTTTTACCCATGGCCTGAAGGATGCTTAGACAGGCGTCAAAATCTTCCCTGTCACCGCCGGCAAGAATGGTCAATGTTCCATCCTTTGCCCCCTTGTCACCTCCTGTCACCGGAGCGTCCAGGGCGTGAAGACCTGCATTTTTTGCCTCCTCATAAATCCGCACAGCCAGCCTGGGGCTGGTGGTTGTCATATCGATCAAATATGTGCCGGGATCTGCATTGGCAATGATACCGCGCGCAGGATCTCCCCAAGGGCTACGGTCATATCCGCGGCCTCCTCATTTCTTCCCGCCCGTACCATCCAGTGGATACTGTTCAGGGTATTATAGAGGAAATGAGGGTTGATCTGGGCCTGAAGCATTTTATACTTTAAAAGCAGCTGCTTCTCATCGGTACATGAGAATGCTGCTCTCATCATGGCTCAGGATCCCTGTAAAGGTAAGCCCCAGGCTCTCCCCGTTTACACATGGCCTGATATGGGAGGTGTCAATCCCCTCCTCTTCAAAGAAGTTTACCACAAATTCTTCGAAACGGTCACGGGAAAACCTTGCAAAAAACCCGACATCCGCATCTCTGACCTCCTCCGGTGTAAGTTCATTTTCAACGCCAATGGAACCCTGGGTTTCAACTTTGATCGAATCACCTAATTCCTTTGCTGCGTTTTCACTTATTACGGCATAATGAACTACCCCGCAGCAAGCTGCGGGGTATCGAAGGTTGCAACCTCTACATATAATCCCATATGCTATACTGCTTTGTTTTCTCTACGTTTTTATAGATTGTTTTATAATTTTTTTCCTGTCCCTGTTCTTTCACATATCTACTTATGATTTGCTCATTCCCATGTTCACTCACCGTTGCTACGTAATAGCCATCTGTCCAGAATTCTCCTCCCCACAATTTTTTCTTCACTTGTGGACATTTCGCGAACACCTCCCGGGCTATGATGCTCTTCACTATTTGGATGATTTTTTTTGGACTATATGTAGGCACTGACTGGATAAGAAAATG
>NZ_AUJR01000056.1 GCF_000424325.1 [Clostridium] clostridioforme AGR2157 | reverse complement strand
GTGCGTCATGCCAGTACCGCCTCATGTGGGCAAGACAGCCGCACCGGATGACATCTTTCAGTTTATTGTAGCCGCCGAAGCCGTCGCAGGTAAGGGTATGATGTGGAACTGAAATATGTAAAGAGATACACAGGAGTTAGAAGGTAATGGCAAATAGATGGGCAGAAGCGTTTTCTGGACTTGGAAGGGAATTACTTGAAGGAATAAGAGACAGGTTTCAGGAAATGGATGATGCGGCATTTGAAGAACGAGTTATTGGTATTGAAAATGCAACTGCTGCGATGTTGGTTTCCGAAAGTAAATTCCATTTCTGTTTACATACTATAAATATTCTGCCAAGCTGAAATGAGATAAATTTTAAAAAAGTATAAAATTGACTAAAAATCTCTAAAAACTAGATGAATAATTATTGAATTTATAGATAAAGTATGATAATATAAAAACAATCTATAAAAATTCCTTTTTCAAACAGTACAGGTATAGATTTTTTCTTTATGAATAATGTAGTACCATGCTGGAGGAATCAGGAAAACTCCAGGGAGATTCTGTGAGAGCGCGAAAGCGCAGGACAGATATAAGCGTCCATAAAATCTTCCATGCTCACGGGCAAAAGGGAGGCATACTTTCTCATCTATGGTGGGTGTCCCTATTGTATGTGTAAATCCCGCTCTTTGGAGCGCTGATTATATCGGCACAAATATGAATGCCGCTATATGCGGCCAATTAAACGTATAGGGGGAATTAGAAATGGACGTTATTACAAATCTCGTAGCAAAAGGCAACAGTTTTCTCTGGAGTTTCCTGTTGATTGTTCTTCTGTGCGGCACCGGAATTTTCTATACGATCCGCTTGAGGTTCATCCAGGTGAGAAAGTTTGGTGAAGGCTGGAAACTGGTATTCGGGCACCTCAGCCTTAACGGCGAGAAGCACGAAAAGGGTGAGATGACACCGTTCCAGTCAATTGCAACCGCAATTGCAGCCCAGGTTGGTACTGGTAACCTGGCAGGTGCTGCCACAGCTCTTTTAGGAGGCGGACCTGGTGCTATCTTCTGGATGTGGGTAAGTGCGTTCTTTGGTATGTCAACCATTTATGCAGAGGCAACTCTGGCTCAGAACTTTAAGACTGAGGTAAATGGTGAGGTAACCGGCGGTCCTGTTTATTACATAAAGGCAGCTTTTAAGGGCACCTTTGGCAAGGTCCTGGCAGGATTATTTGCAATCTTTATTGTGCTTGCCCTGGGATTCATGGGCAACATGGTTCAGGCCAACTCCATTGGCGCTGCATTTACAGAGGCTTTTGGAGCATTTAACATAACGATTTCACCAGTTATCATAGGCGTTATTGTAGCAGCCATTGCAGCATTTATTTTCCTGGGCGGAACACGGAGGCTTGCATCCGTTGTTGAGAAGATAGTTCCTATCATGGCAGGCGTGTATATTGTGGGAAGCCTGATTCTTATTATCATGAATATTACCAACCTTCCTGCAGCTATTAAGATGATTTTTGTAGGTGCATTTGATCCTCAGGCAGTATTAGGCGCAGGCGCAGGTATCGCAGTAAAAGAAGCCATCCGTTTCGGTGTTGCAAGAGGCCTTTTCTCTAACGAGGCTGGTATGGGTTCCACACCTCATGCACATGCAAGGGCTACCGCAGAAAATCCTCATAAGCAGGGACTTTGCGCTATGATCAGCGTATTTATAGATACATTTGTAATCCTTAACCTGACCGTATTTTCCGTACTGACCACAGGCGCCTTAGAGTCTGGCAAGAACGGTACTGCTCTTACACAGGCAGCTTTCATGAGAGGATTTGGCTCCTTGGGTATTGTGTTCGTTGCAATCTGCCTATTCTTCTTCGCATTCTCTACGATTCTGGGCTGGCATTTCTTTGGCCTTATCAATGCGAAGTACCTGTTTGGCGATAATGCAGCAAAGGTTTATTCCTTATTGGTGGTAGCTTGTATTATCATCGGTTCCGCTCTGAAACTGGAGCTGGTATGGGATTTGGCGGACTTCTTTAATGGCCTGATGGTTATACCTAATGCCATGGCCCTGCTTGCCCTAAGCGGCCTGGTGGTACAGATATGCAATAAGTACAGTCGTAAATAGCATATGGCATAGTAAAATAAATAGTTTATTAGCGGCAGCTTTTCTGGAATATTATCCGGGGGAGCTGCAGCTTTTTTCTTTCCTTTCTTGTACCGATGAAAATCTTGTTTGCCGGGAATTACTATGAAAATGTGTTTGCTTTTTAAACTGGTGCCGGTGTCGGGCGATGAAAGACTTCCGGACTGATGGATAGATATTTTGTGCATTCTGATAATTAACATACTGGCAGATTTAAGAGGACAGCCATGAAGCATTCATGCATATATTTGTAAACCGGTTTAAAATGTGTTAGAATAAATAGGATTAGATTACACAGCAATAACCGGGAAAGGATGTCTTTAGGAAAATGAAGAAGGCCAACAAAGGAGAACTGTCCAATCTGAAAAACAAACTGCTGGCAGAGCAGGTTCAGGAGCAGATATACCGGTATATACTGGACACGCCCATAGCCGTAGGCGCTAAGCTTCCCAATGAATTTGAGCTGGGAGACAGGTTCAGCGTGGGAAGGAGTACCATCCGGGAGGCGGTGAAGCTTTTGATTTCCAGAGGAATCCTTGAAGTCAGGAGGGGGTCCGGCACGTATGTGGTCAGCACTACGCCGGTGGACATAGATCCCCTGGGCCTGGGGGCTGTGGAGGACAAGATGGCCCTGGCCCTGGACCTGGTAAATGTCCGCATCATACTGGAGCCGGGAATTGCAGAGATGGCGGCTCTCAACGCAACGGAGGAGGATGTGGAGAAGCTGAGGAACCTGTGTGACAGCGTGGAGCGGAAAATAAAGATTGGAGACAGTTATATAGAAGACGATATCGCCTTTCATACCTGTGTGGCTGAATGCTCCAAGAATAAGGTGGTGGAACAGCTGATCCCCATTATTGATACGGCTGTCCTTATGTTTGTCAATGTGACCCATAAAAAGCTGACCGATGAGACCATCATGACACACCGGGCAGTGACGGACGCCATTGCGGAGCACGACCCAATCGGTGCCAAGACCGCCATGATGATGCATATGACTTTTAACAGAAATATGATCAGGCAGTTGATGAAGGATGGACGTGAGGCATAGGAGTATGGGGCAGTGCAGGAGTATGGTACCTATAAGTTTTAGCGGTCCCTGGAAACAGATAAAGGGGAATACTTAGACTTATAGGTATTTTTTTGTTGTGATTATCTTAAAAACTGAAAAAATACATCTGACGACTTTTGGGGAAGAACTAGAACAACAACAGCGAAAGGAACAAGGAAATGGAATTTTATGGAAGCATAACAATAATGGTTTGGATATAGTGCATAAATAAATCAAATTTTTTTGATAATATAGTAGAAAATAAATCTGATGACTTGAAAGAATAATCTAGAAATGCTACTATAAAGCCATAAATAAGTCAGACGTCAGATGTAAAAAAAAGAGGAGGCATTTTTATGGAACTGAACAGTCAAAGAGTAAGAGCGCTGGCACCGGAGAACGACCCGCTAAAAATCGGCATGGGATGGAAGGTGGAGGACCTGGATAAACCGCAGATTATGGTTGAGAGCACATTTGGTGACAGCCATCCGGGCAGCGCCCATCTGGACCAGTTTGTGAACGAAGCCATGCGGGGAATCGCAGATGCAGGCGGAAAGGGGGCCAGGTATTTTACCACAGACATATGCGACGGCATTGCCCAGGGACATGACGGCATCAATTACTCACTTGCACACAGGGATATGATTGCCAATATGATTGAGATTCACGGCAATTCCACGGGATTTGACGGGGGTGTGTTCATCGCAAGCTGCGACAAATCCGTGCCTGCCTGCCTGATGGGACTGGCAAGACTTGATATGCCGTCTATCGTGGTGACTGGCGGTGTCATGGATGCAGGTCCCGACCTGTTGACCCTGGAGCAGATTGGCGCTTATTCAGCCATGTGCCAGAGAGGTGAGATTACCGAAGAAAAGCTTACTTATTATAAGCATAATGCCTGTCCATCCTGCGGAGCCTGTTCCTTTATGGGTACTGCCTCCACCATGCAGGTCATGGCCGAATCACTGGGCCTGATGCTTCCCGGCTCTGCGCTGATGCCTGCAACCTGCGTGGATCTGAAGGAAATGGCATATAAGGCAGGCCTCCAGGTCATGGAACTGGCCAGGAAGGGGCTTAAGGTAAGCGATATCGTGACCATGAAGTCATTTGAGAATGCCATTATGGTGCATGCTGCCATATCCGGCTCAACCAATTCCCTGCTTCATATCCCGGCCATTGCCCATGAGCTGGGACTGGAGGTTGACGCTGATACATTTGACCGTATGCACAGAGGGGCCCATTACCTGCTGGATATCAGGCCTGCCGGTAAGTGGCCGGCACAGTTCTTCTACTATGCAGGCGGAGTCCCCGCAGTGATGGAGGAAATAAAGTCCATGCTGCATCTGGATGTGATGACCGTCACAGGAAAGACCCTGGGAGAGAATCTGGAAGAGCTTAAGGCCAACGGATTTTATGACAAGTGCGACGGATATCTGAAAAAATGGGGGCTGAAGCGCACCGATGTTATCAGGACCTTTGAGGAACCCATCGGAACAGACGGAACAGTGGCCATATTGAGAGGGAATCTGGCACCGGAGGGCTCTGTGGTGAAACATTCTGCTGTTCCCAAGGAAATGTTCAAGGCAGTTCTGAGGGCAAAACCTTTTGACTGTGAGGAGGATGCCATTGAGGCAGTCATTTCCAGGAAGATACAGCCGGGAGATGCCGTGTTCATCCGATATGAAGGACCTAAGGGATCGGGAATGCCGGAAATGTTCTATACCACAGAAGCCATCTCCTCTGACCCGGAGCTGGGCAAGACCATAGCACTCATCACGGACGGCAGGTTCTCCGGGGCATCCAAGGGACCAGCCATCGGACATGTATCACCTGAGGCAGCGGACGGAGGGCCCATTGCCCTGGTGGAAGAGGATGACCTTATTCGGATTGATATACCGGAACGCGTCCTGGAAATCATAGGCGTGAAGGGAAAGGAACTTCCAGGGGAAGAGGTGGAACGTATTCTTGCAGAGCGCAAAAAGGCCTGGAAGCCCAGGGAAGCAAAGTATAAAAAAGGCGTTCTTAAAATTTATTCCGAACATGCCGTATCTCCCATGAAGGGCGGATATATGGTCTGATTGCCGGAGAGTGGCCGGGAATATCGGTGGTTATAGGGATATTGTGTGAAATTATAGGAGGTTAATAAGTATGACAACAACAACTGCTGCAGCTCTGGATCCGACCAGACTGATTATCGCGGCTCTGGCAGGGCTGGTGATTCTGCTGCTTTTAATCATCAAATTCAAGTTGCAGGCAATGATTTCTATTCTGGTAGGCGCAGTGGCCATCGGCCTGATTGCGGGAATGCCGTTTGCGGATATCGTAAGCTCTGTGAATGAAGGAATTGGCAGTACACTTAAGGGAATCGCCCTGCTTGTGGGCCTGGGCTCCATGTTCGGCTCCATATTGGAGATATCAGGAGGCGCACAGACACTGGCCGTCACCATGGTGAAGAAATTCGGTGACAAGAAGGCTGCCTGGGCCCTGGGAATCACGGGCCTTGTCATTGCCATGCCGGTATTCTTCGATGCGGGACTCATCATTCTGATTCCTCTTGCCTTTTCTCTTGCCAAGAGAACCAAACGTTCCTCTCTGTTCTATGCCATTCCCCTGCTGGCCGGTCTGGCAGTAGGCCATGCATTTATCCCGCCCACACCGGGGCCGGTGCTGGTGGCTACCATGCTTGGCGTGGACCTGGGCTGGGTCATCATGATAGGTATTGTGTGCGGCATATTTGCCATGATAGTGGCCGGTCCCATATGGGGTACTATCTGTGGAAATAAGTACGACATCCCGGTTCCGGGACACATTGCAAACCAGGAGGATTTTGACGAATCCAAGCTTCCCAAGTTCGGGACAATCGTGGGAATTATTTTGATTCCACTGGTTCTTATTATCCTGAATTCCATTGCAAAGGTGGTTCCTGCCCTTGCCTCTGTACAGCCGGTGTTAGGATTCCTGGGTGAGCCATTTGTGGCTCTCACCATTGCGACGATTGTGGCCATGGTCCTTCTGGGATACCGTCACGGATACAGCAATGAGGAGCTGGAAAAGGTACTGACCAAGTCCCTGGAGCCTACGGGCCTGATTCTTCTGGTAACGGCCTGCGGCGGCGTGCTGCGGTTCATGCTTCAGAATTCGGGTCTGGGTGATGTGATTGGAAACGCAGTGTCATCAGCCTCCCTTCCGATTGTGGTAGTGGCTTTCGTGGTGGCTGCTCTGGTGCGTATTTCTGTGGGGTCTGCTACTGTAGCCATGACCATGGCGGCCGGCATCATTGCGGCCATGCCGGAAATCGTAACCCTATCCCCTCTGTACCTTGCCTGTGTCACAGCGGCAGTGGCAGGAGGAGCAACGGTCTGTTCCCATTTTAATGACTCAGGCTTCTGGCTTGTGAAATCACTGGTGGGACTGGATGAAAAAACCACCCTTAAGACATGGACCATCATGGAGACATTGGTGGGCGGCACGGGATTTGTGGTTGCCCTTATTATATCCTTCTTTGCTTAGGGATGGTTAGACGATGTCATTACATACAGGTGATGGAGACGGGAAGTACCGCGCCACCACTTTACCCTACCCTAATCCGCCCTAGTAATGGGAAGGATACAGCCAATCTAGAAAGCACTGTATTTTCTGGCTTTTCTATTGATTACTCGGATAATAATTTTACTAGGATTATTCAGATTATCTGAGTTCTCAGATAAAGGAAGGTGGAGGCAAATCTCTGGTCTGACGAACAGAAATCACATCAAAAGATACGTGAGGTACCAAGGGAGGTTTGGTCAGCAATTAAAACAGGGTATGAAGTTCGTGAGTAACAACGAATGGCGAGAAGTTCAGCAGAAGCCATAGCTGACTCCTCACTGACTTTTTTGTATAAAAATTATAAAAACTATTTACATTTAATAATTTGTGTGGTAGTATTATACATGTAACCGGTTACAGATAATTCTGGTACGGTTACAGGAAAAAGAGAGGGGAAGGGTCATGAACATTAAAGAGATTGCGCGCCGGGCAGGCGTCTCTTCCGCTACGATTTCCAGGGTTCTCAATAATTCAGGATACGTGAAGGAGGAGACCAGGCAAAAGGTGCTTAAGGCAGTGGAGGAGTACAATTATGTGCCCAGCGCCATCGCCAGAAGCCTGAGTATCCAGGACAGCTTAAGCGTGGGAACCATCATCCCGGATATTGAGAATGAGTTTTTTTCCAAGGTCATAAGCGGAATCAGCGAAGTGGCTGAATCATATCATTATAATATTGTTTTCCTGGGAACCAATGAGACATTGGACAAGGAACATGATTTTTTAAAAATCGTGGAAAGTCAGAGGCTGAAGGGCGTAATCATAACGCCAATTTCAGAGACAGACGCGGTTACCAGGGATTACCTGCTCCGTCTGGAGGAATCCGGCATACCGGTGGTGCTGGTGGACCGTGATGTGAAGGGGGCCCAGTTTGACGGCGTATTTGTGGACAACCAGAGGGGCTCCTATGACGGAGTGATGGAGTTAATAAAGGCAGGCCATGAGCGGATTGCCATTATAACCGGCCCTGAGACCTCAAAACCAGGCAAGGACCGGTGTCAGGGCTATCTGCAGGCTATGGAGGACAGCGGACTGGCTGTCCCTGAGGAATACGTTGCCTGCGGTGATTTTAAGATTGCCAAGGCATACGAATGTACCGGACGGCTTCTGGGACTGAAAGAACCGCCCACAGCCATCTTTACATCCAACAACCTTTCCACCCTGGGATGTCTTAAGTATCTGACGGAACACAAGGTTAAGATAGGAAGGGATATTTCCCTGATGGGATTCGATGACATTGACGCCCTGCGGATGATTGATTACAGGATATCCGTGGTGGACAGGGATGCAAGGGAACAGGGGCGGGAAGCCATGAGACTTCTTCAGGAGTGCTTTGAGGATTCCGGAAAGAGCCGCCAGAGAGGAAAGCGGATTACCATTCCTTACAAGGTAATCCTGCGGGGTTCAGAACACAAGAAAACAACCTGACAATCAAGTCAGATTGTTTTCTGCACAAATATGTAACCGGTTACACAAAAATGTAAAACCTGACATATTTTTTTTACAGAAACATGTAACCGGTTGCAGAAAATACATATAACAATTTTAACTTATAAGAGCTTCAAATGGAAAAGGAGAATGAAAATGGGAATTGAACACATGATTGATCACACGATGCTGAAGGCGGATGCCAGCAGGGATACCATCATAAGATACTGCAGTGAGGCAAGGGAACATAAATTTGCTTCTGTCTGTGTCAATACCTGCTTTGTGCCGCTGGTGGCGGAGCAGTTAAAGGGAAGCGGCGTAAAGACATGCTGCGTGGTGGGCTTCCCGCTGGGAGCCATGCTTTCCAGCGCAAAGGCCTTTGAGGCTTCCGAGGCTGTAAAGGCAGGAGCAGACGAGGTGGATATGGTTATCAACATAAGCGCCCTTAAGGATGGGGATGACTCCTTTGTGGAGGATGATATCCGGGCTGTGGTAAAAGCCTCTGCGGGCGCAGTGGTGAAGGTCATCATAGAGACCTGCCTACTGACGGATGAGGAAAAGGTAAGGGCCTGCCAGCTTGCAGTGAAGGCGGGGGCTGATTTCGTGAAAACCTCCACTGGTTTCAGCACAGGCGGGGCTACGGCAGCTGACGTGGCTCTGATGCGCAGAACCGTTGGGGACAGGGCCAGGGTAAAGGCCAGCGGCGGCATCCGCACACCGGAAGACGCAGCGGCTATGATTGAGGCAGGGGCAGACAGGATCGGAGCAGGCAACGGGATTGTACTGATATAGTGTTATCTGCCGGCGGGAAACCTGCTGATGGGGAACTGTTATGCTGATGGAAAAGGAAACTGCCGGCCAGAATTGCCGATGGGGAACCGCTCATAGGATTGGCATGAAGCGTGTACGGAGCGCGCCAGCAGGATGGATTAAGGAGAGAACATATTATGGAACATATTGGAAAGAAAGTAACGGTATTCGGAAGCTTTGTGGTGGATTTAATGGGCAGGACACCGCATCTGCCGGCAGCAGGGGAGACAGTGAAGGGAACCGTGTTTAAGATGGGACCCGGCGGAAAGGGATTCAACCAGGGCGTGGCGGCCCACAAGGCCGGAGCGGATGTGACCATGGTGACAAAGCTTGGCCAGGACGCGTTTGCCGACATTGCCCTCAATACCATGAATGAGCTTCACATGGACACGGGAAGGGTTTTGTATTCCGAGACAACGGAGACGGGATGCGCCCTGATTATGGTGGATGAGAACAGCAGCCAGAATGAAATCGTGGTTATATTGGGGGCCTGCAATACCATTACGGACCAGGAAGTGGATTCCCTGGAGGATTTGGTGGGCCAGTCCGAATACCTGCTGACACAGCTGGAGACAAACGTATCCTCTGTGGAGCGCATCGTGGATATCGCATACAGGAAGGGCGTCAAGGTCATTTTAAATACCGCCCCTGTGCAGCCTGTCAGAGATGAGCTTTTGGGCAAAATTGACCTGATTACCCCCAACGAGGTGGAGGCAGAGATTCTTACAGGCATCAAGGTGGACAGTGAGGAAGCGGCGGACAAGGCAGCGGACTGGTTCTTCTCCAAAGGGGTAAAGAATGTATTGATTACACTGGGCCAGAGAGGTGTATACATAAACACGGGAGATAAGAAGGGAATGATTCCGGCTTATAAGGTGGACGCAGTGGACACCACCGGAGCAGGAGATGCGTTTAACGGCGGCCTTCTGGCAGCGCTGGCAGAGGGAAAGGATTTGTGGGAGGCAGCTGATTTTGCTAATGCCCTGGCAGCCCTGTCCGTACAGAAAATCGGTACTACGCCCTCCATGCCTGTCAGGGAGGAGATTGACGCATTCTTGGCTGCAAATCGTTAGACCATGGATTGTTGACGCACAGACGTTTATCACGGGCATTGTCAAAGCACAATCAAAGGAACCGCAGTCGAAAGAACCGCAATCAGGAGAATCATAATCAGGAGAAGGGGAGACAGACATGTTAAAAACAGGAATATTACATCCGCAGCTGGCCAGAGTACTGGCGGAACTTAGGCACAATGATACCATTATTATCGGGGACGCGGGACTTCCCATTCCAAAGGGAGTGGAGCGCGTGGACCTGGGCTGGAGGCCCGGTGATCCGGCTTACCTGGATGTTCTGGAGGAGATACTCAAATATATCGTGGTGGAGGGCGCTGTGTTTGCGGACGAGGCGCTGACCGTGACGCCGGACTTCCATAAGAAGGCGCTGGACCTTCTGCCCCAGGGACTTCCGGTGGAATATATTCCCCATACAGAGCTTAAGGAGCGCAGCGAGGATGCAAAGGCCATTGTCCTAACCGGTGAATTTACAGGATACACCAACGTGATTTTAGTGGCGGGATGCGCTTACTGATACCGCTCTGGCAAAGGGGCATTCTCAGGAACTCTTAGCAGCAAGGGAGGGGTAACATGGAAGAAAAATTAGTATTGCAGATGGATTCGATCGTGAAGACATTTCCGGGCGTTAAAGCTCTGGACGGAGTCCATCTGGATGTGAGGAGGGGCGAGGTACACGCCCTGTGCGGTGAGAACGGCGCAGGCAAATCCACTCTGATGAAAATTATAGCAGGGGCCCAGGGATATACTTCCGGACACATATATGTCAACGGGGAGGAAGTGGTGTTCCATTCCACCAAGGACGCGGAGCGCAAGGGTATCGCCATGATATACCAGGAGTTCAACATGGTGCGGGACCTGTCTGTGGCGGAGAACATGTATCTGGGAAGGCTTCCTAAGACGTCCTACGGCGCAGTGGACTGGAAAAAGCTGTACAAGGATGCACAGGAGGAGCTGGACCGTTTGGGCCTTAAGTTTGACTGCCGTACCAAGGTGCGCAACCTGTCTGTGGCGGAATCGCAGATGACGGAGATTGCAAAGTGTCTGACCATAGGCGCGAAGGTCATCATCATGGACGAGCCAACCGCCGCCCTGACAGACGAAGAGATTCGGATTCTGTTTAAAATCATTGCGGAGCTTAAGGCGGAGGGCATTTCCATTCTGTATATTTCACACCGCATGGATGAGATTTTCCAGATATCGGATCGTCTGACCGTGTTCAGGGACGGAAAATACATAACTACCAAGGACATAGGCGACACCAATTACGACGAGGTGGTTTCCATGATGGTAGGCCGCAGCGTGACCAACCTGTATCCTGAGAGGGATTACAGGGAGGACGAGACGGTGCTGGAGCTTAAGAATATCTGCGGAAAAGGCGTCCACAACGTGAACATCAGGCTCCACAAGGGTGAAATCCTGGGAGTGGCCGGACTTTTAGGTTCAGGAACCATCGAGCTGTCTAAAATCGTGTACGGAGCCCTTCCCATGGACTCCGGGGAGATTTACATAAACGGGGAAAAGAAAGACTGTTCCAGCCCAAAGAAGGCCTTAAAAGCGGGAATCGGATTTGTGTCCGACGACAGGAAGCAGGAAGGGCTGGTGCTCATACGCAATATCAGGGAAAATGTTTCCCTGTCATCACTGGATAAGATAACCCATTTCATTCATCTGGATAAGAAGCTGGAGACTAAGCGGATTAACGCACAGGTCAAACGGCTCAACATTAAAATCAGCAGCCTGCAGCAGCTGGCCGGTAAACTCAGCGGCGGCAACCAGCAGAAGGTGGTATTTGCCAAGGTGCTGGAAGCCAACCCGTCCATACTGATTCTGGACGAGCCAACCCGCGGCGTGGATGTGGGGGCCAAGGCGGAGATTTATCAAATCATGGATGAGCTCACCAAGGCCGGAAAAAGCATTATACTGATTTCCACGGACCTGCCCGAAGTCATTGGCATGAGCGACCGGGTAGTCATCATGAGGGAAGGCCATACGGTCCTGGAAATACCAAAATCAGAGATGAATCAGGAAATTATCTTAGCCCATGCATCTGGAGGTGTCAGTGAAAATGAATAGTGTAAATAAGAAAAAATTAATCGGCCGGCTCAATATCTACCGCTCCGTGCTGATTTTACTGGTAATCTGCGTATTTGCAACCATATTGTCCCCCAGCTTCTTAAGCGTGGCCAACCTGTTCAACGTGTTTAAGCAGATTACAGTGGCAGGTATCGTGGGATGCGGCATGACCTTTGTCATTCTCACCGGGGGAATCGACCTTTCCGTAGGCTCCATCCTGGGACTGGCAGGCGTTCTGGCCTCCGGTATCCTGGAATCCACAGGCAATGCGGGAGTGGCCATTCTGGTGGCTCTGGCCGTAGGCATAGGATGCGGCGCCGTAAATGGTTTCTTTGTGGCAGTGTGTGAGATTCCTCCCTTTATCTCCACCCTGGGCATGATGACCCTCCTTCGCGGATGCATTCTTGTATATACAAAAGGCTCCCCTATTCCCATTAAAGTTGATGCCTACAAGTTTTTTGGCAAGGGAACAGTCGCCGGAGTGCCGGTTCCTGTCATCATCCTTATTATCCTATTCCTCATTGCCCACTATGTGCTGACACAGACCAGTTACGGCCGCAGCATCTATGCCTTTGGAGGCAATCGGGAGGCGGCGCGTCTGTCCGGTATTTCCGTCCGTTTCACGGAGTGGATGGCTTATACGCTTAACGGTCTTATGTGCGGCGTCGGGGGCGTGATTCTGACAGCAAGGCTTGGTTCGGCACAGTCCACCAGCGGCACCGGCATTGAGATGGACGCCATCGCTGCCGTTATCCTGGGCGGTACGTCCTTAAGCGGCGGCGTGGGCTTTGTGCTCCCAACTGTGGTGGGCGCCATGATTATGGGTATTATTGATAATATCCTGACACTTATGAACGTAAATCCCCATGCCACCAACATTGTGAAGGGCGCTGTCATACTGATTGCGGTCCTGGTGGACAAGAAGGTAAAGGACTTGTCGGCTAAGGCAGAATAGCAGATAGAGAACAGAGTTAACACAAAGCAGTGTAAATGCAGAGCAGTAAAGCCCGAAAACGGGCGAAAAGGATAAGGTACCTGCGGTTCTGCCGGTTCATCCGGTTTATCCATGAAACGGCGGGGCCGTCACAAATTATTTATTTAAGAAAAGGAGATTGTATTATGAGGAAACAAATTGGGGCAACTGTACTGGCAATGGCAATGGCGTGTTCACTGATGGCCGGATGCAGCTCAGGCTCAGGGGTAACTACCGCCGCCGCAGCTACTGAGGCGGCAAAGGAGGAGTCCAAGGAAGAAGCAAAGGATGAGGCAAAGGATGAGGCAAAGGATACCTCGGCTGAGGCGGAAAATACCGGTTCAGAAGAGGGAAGCGGAAAGAAGTATGTGATCGGTCTTGCCATGAACACACAGACCAACCCATTCTTTGTGGATGTAAAGGACGGTGTCCAGAAGGCTGCTGACGAGCACGGTATTGAGCTGTATATTACCGACGCCCAGGACGATCCCACCATCCAGATGAAGGATGTGGAGAACCTGATTACAAAGAAGCCGGATGCCATCATCATCGATACATGTGATTCCGACGCTATCGTTTCCTCCATTGAGGCATGCAACGAGGCGGGGATTCCTGTATTTACCATGGACCGCGAGGCTAACGGCGGCGAGGTTATTTCACACATTGGCTACGACGCTATCAAGTCAGGCCGTATGGCAGGACAGTACCTGGTTGACACCTTAGGCGGAAAAGGCAAGATTGTTGAGATTCAGGGCATCATGGGAACTAACGTTGCGCAGAACCGTTCCCAGGGCTTCAACGAAGTGATGAAGGACAACCCGGACATGGAAATCGTGGCCTGCCAGGTGGCTGATTTTGACAGGGCAAAGGGCATGAGCGTTATGGAGAACATTCTTCAGGCCAATCCGGAAATCGACGGACTTTACGCCGCTAATGACGAGATGCTTTTAGGCGCATTAGAGGCAATGGAAGCAGCCGGCAGAACCGATGAAATCGTAAAAATCGGCTGTGACGCCATCGACGACACACTGGATGCAATGAAGGCCGGCAAGGTTGACGCAACCATCGCAGAGCCGCCATTCTTCTTAGGAAAGGCCATCCTTAACACTGCCTATGATTATCTGGAAGGCAAGCAGGTTGAGCCTTATGTAATCCTGGACAACCAGCTGGTAACACAGGATACAGTGGACAGCCTGGTAACAAAGGAATAATTTACCGGCATGACTTGTACATGGGAAACAGAATATTTTCCGGCCATCGGCTTATACTATGAGGGTACAAATGAAGTACGAATCAGAAACAGGTGAGTCCATGGAAAAGCCGGGTAAGAAACTGAAGAAATTATTAATTATAACAGGAACCACGGGAGCGGTGTATGCAGGATTTAAATATCTGCTGCCCCTCGTGGCTCCTTTTTTCGTGGGTTATATCCTGGCCCTTCTGCTGCGGCCGTCGGCCAGGTTCCTGTCCTACCGGATGAGGATTACGGTGAGGGGAAAACGGCATCATATGCCCATCGGCGTCATCGGCGGCGTGGAATTTCTGGCTGTTCTGTCCGTCCTGGGAGTGGTGCTCTATAGAGGCGCCCTGAAGCTGTGCGCAGAGGGAAAACTGCTTATGGTGCAGCTTCCGGTGTGGTTGGAACAGTTTGATCTGTGGCTCACAGGAAACTGCCACAGGGTGGAGCATGCCATGGGGCTGAGGCCGGGATGCGTGGCCGATATGGCCGGGGATATGCTCTATCATATGGTAGATACATGCAAAACAGCTGCCATGCCCTTTCTCATGGCCAACTCCATGTCTGTGATCAGCTGTCTGGCAAAAGCAGCCATCGTAAGCCTGGTGGTGTTTCTGGCAGCTATATTAAGCCTGCAGGAAATGGAGGACCTGCGGGACCGCCGGGACCAGTCCGCCTTCCGCAAGGAATTCAATATGATAGGAAACCGCCTGGTGCAGACAGGAAAGGCCTGGTTCAGAAGCCAGGGAATCATTCTCTTCATTACAACAGGGCTGTGCATCGGGGGAATGTTCCTGATTCGCAATCCTTATTACATCATGGCAGGCATTGGAATCGGTATACTGGATGCTCTTCCTATATTTGGAACCGGCACGGTGTTGATACCCTGGGCTGTCCTTCGGCTGGCTGTGGGGGACTGGAAACAGGCGCTGGTACTCACGGCCCTTTATCTGGTGTGCTATTTTGTGCGTCAGATTCTGGAGGTGCGGATGATGGGCGGACAGGTGGGGCTGTCCCCCCTTGAGACACTGGCGTCCGTGTATGTGGGATTAGAATTGTTTGGATTTTTTGGCTTCATACTGGGGCCGCTGGGATTGCTGTTGATTGAGGATATGGTGGAGGCGTGGACGAAAGAGGAATGATTCAGGCAAACGCACACATGCCAGCCCATGCTGATTGCATTCTAGCGTACGACGGCTCCGGTCTCCCGCGGGTCAAATGGGAGAAAGGAGCTAGCGCCATATGGTGATTCTGTGGTTGACAAAGTCCCAAAACTGACGTAAAATCATTCTCATAAAGAGATGACCAATTCATAGAAATGACATAGAAAGGGAACAGTAAGCATGATTGCACGTCACAGAGAGAGGGCCGCAGGTGAGAGGTCCTTACGGTTGGCAGATGCTGAACCCACCCTGGAGTCCTGTATGATGAATGCAGCGTATGTCCGGCGTTAACGGATTATGAGAGAACCATAAGGGCTGACTAAGCCCGAAGGTTAATGAGGGTGGTACCGCCGAGTCATTCGGTCCCTTGCGCACACGGCACAGGGGATTGGGTGGCTCTTTTTATTTCATAATGTTAGATATGCAAGGGTCAATGTAAATAATGAAAAGGAGAGAATCATGGCAGACAACAAGAAAATGGTAGAGGCCATCACATCCATGGATGAGGATTTCGCCCAGTGGTATACGGATGTGGTAAAGAAGGCGGAGCTGTGCGATTATGCCAGCGTCAAGGGATGCATGGTGATTAAGCCGGCCGGCTATGCAATCTGGGAGAACATCCAGAAGGAAATGGACAGAAGGTTTAAGGAGACAGGGGTACAGAACGTATACATGCCTATCTTCATACCGGAGAGCCTGTTAGAGAAGGAAAAGGACCATGTGGAAGGATTTGCGCCTGAGGTGGCATGGGTAACTCATGGAGGACTGGAGGAACTTCAGGAGCGCATGTGCGTAAGGCCTACCTCTGAGACTCTGTTCTGTGATTTTTACTCAAAGGACATCCACTCCTACCGCGACCTTCCCAGAGTCTATAACCAGTGGTGTTCCGTTGTGCGCTGGGAAAAGACCACACGTCCATTCTTACGCTCCAGGGAGTTCCTGTGGCAGGAGGGCCATACGGCCCATGCGTCAGCCGAGGAGGCCGAGGCCAGGACAATTCAGATGTTGAACCTGTATGCCGACTTCTGTGAGGAGGTGCTGGCTATTCCTGTCATCAAGGGACAGAAAACCGATAAGGAGAAGTTTGCCGGAGCAGAGGCAACCTACACCATAGAATCCCTGATGCACGACGGAAAAGCCCTGCAGTCAGGTACCAGCCATAACTTCGGCGACGGATTTGCAAAGGCATTTGACATCCAGTTCACGGACAAGGACAATACGTTAAAGTATGTACACCAGACTTCCTGGGGCGTGAGCACCCGCATCATCGGCGCCATCATCATGGTGCACGGCGATGACAACGGTCTGGTGCTTCCTCCGAGAATCGCCCCGGTCCAGATTATGGTGGTACCGGTCCAGCAGCAGAAGGAAGGCGTGCTGGATAAGGCATATGAGCTGAAGGAGCGCCTTACAAAGGCAGGATTCGCTGTAAAGGTGGATGATACGGACAAGAGCCCGGGCTGGAAGTTCGCTGACTGTGAGATGCGCGGCGTGCCCCTTCGTGTGGAGATAGGGCCAAAGGATATAGAGAAGAACCAGGCCGTGCTGGTGCGCAGGGATAACCATGAGAAGAGCTTCGTATCCCTGGATGAGCTGGAGTTAAGAGCAGGTGAAATGCTGGATACCATCCATGATGCCATGCTGGAGAAGGCAAGGAAGCACAGGGATGCCCACACCTATACAGCAACCGGATGGGATGAATTCGTGGATACCGTCAACAATAAGCCAGGCTTTGTAAAAGCCATGTGGTGCGGCTGCCTGGATTGTGAGGAGAAAATCAAGGAGATGGCCGGAGCCACATCCAGATGCATACCCTTTGAGCAGGAGAACCTGTCTGATAAATGCGTTTGCTGCGGGAAACCGGCGAAGAAGATGGTTTATTGGGGCAAGGCATACTAAAGATGTATATAGACATGGCAGATGCGGGATTGGACCTGTATCTGCCATTTTCCATACCCGCGTATCAAACGTTTGATGATTTGTATAATATGTGGTTAAAATATTTCTGGAAAAGGACAGGAAAAGCTGATAGAATAAGACCGTGGCAATGTCAATCATAAAACGAACATAGTATGAGGAAGCAGACAGATATGGAAATCAGAATTCCCTCTCCCGCAGAGGAGATTATTAATAAACTGAATGAACACGGATACGAGGCATACGTGGTGGGCGGATGCGTCAGGGATATGCTTTTGGGCAGGGAGCCGGGGGACTGGGATATTACCACCAGCGCCCTGCCAGGGCAGGTTAAGGAGGTGTTCCGGCGTACTGTGGATACCGGCATACAGCACGGCACTGTGACCGTGATGATGGGGAAGGAAGGGTATGAGGTAACTACTTACCGCATTGACGGAGAGTACTCTGACGGACGCCATCCCAACAGTGTGGAGTTCACTCCGGATTTGGTGGAGGATTTAAAACGCCGGGATTTTACTATCAATGCCATGGCCTATAACAGTCATACGGGATTTGTGGATAAATTCGGAGGTGTGGAGGATTTGGAGAAGGGCATAATACGGTGCGTGGGGGATCCCATGGACCGCTTTACAGAGGATGCCCTCAGAATCCTGCGGGCCATCCGTTTTTCTGCCCAGTTGGGATTCTCCATAGATGAACGCACCTATGAGGCCATCAAGGTAATTGCGCCTAACATGGTCCATGTGAGTAAGGAACGGATTCAGGTAGAGCTGACCAAGCTTTTGCTGAGTTCCCATCCGGATTATATCTCGCTGGTGTATGAGACTGGAATCAGTCCTTTTGTGTCAGAGGGATTTCACAGGGCTTATGCCGCGGAGTCAGGGGATTGGGCTGTGCCGTCCATTCCGGCCGGTATTCCGGCAGTAAAGCATATGCGCTGGGCTGCTTTTTTAAGGGATTGCAGCGCTTCCCGGGCAGCGGGTATACTGAAGGATTTAAAGCTGGACAATGATACCACCTTCAGGGTAAGGACTCTGGTGGAGTGGCAGGGCAAGAAGGTCGGGCTTAAGGACGGTATGGAAGATGACTTGAAGAATGGTATGGAGGATGGCATGAAGGATGGCATGAAGGATGGTATGGAGCCGGGGAAACCGTCCAGTGCATCCATCCGCCGAGCCATGAGCCAGATGGAGCCGGAGCTGTTTGATGATTTGCTCACATTTAAGATGTGTCTTTCTGAGGCGGCATCCGATGACAGGGAATCGCGGTGGCTGCGTCAGGTCAGGGAGCTGACAGAGGAAATCCGCAGGAACAGGGACTGTATCAGCCTGAAAACCCTGGCTGTCTCGGGCCATGATATTATGGGAGCAGGGGTGAAACCGGGCAGAGAAGTGGGCAATACGCTGGCCCGGCTTCTGGATATGGTATTGGAGGAACCTCAGAGGAATACAAAGGAGTACCTGCTTGCCTATCTGGGACAGAAGCAGGAGGGGCAGGGAGGTATCTGACGCACAAGTCTGATAGCTCATTAATTTTTTGTATTTTTATGTACAGCCATAATTCCTCAGTACGGCAAAAAATACAAAGAACAATCCCAGCCTCATCTTGCAACATCTCCTATAATCCGATATAATAACTTTGGGGTTCGCGTATGTCGCGTGAGAATGAAAATCAATATAATGGGGAATACATATTGTACGGGCATTTCCCCTAAGAACAAGGAGGATTTAAAATGAACGTAATCAGCACAGAAAAGGCACCAGGCGCAATCGGACCATACTCCCAGGGATTTGAGGTTAATGGAGTTATCTACACATCCGGTCAGATACCGGTAAATCCGGCGGACGGCAGTGTTGCAGAGGACATTGCAGGACAGGCTGAGCAGAGCTGCAAGAACGTAGGCGCCATCCTGGAAGCAGCAGGCAGCGGCTTTGACAAGGTATTTAAGACCACCTGCTTCCTGGCAGATATGGGCGATTTTGCAACATTTAACGAAGTATATGCTAAGTATTTCACTTCCAAACCAGCCAGAAGCTGTGTGGCAGTTAAGACCCTTCCAAAGGGCGTTCTGTGTGAAATCGAGGCAATTGCTGTTAAATAAGGATTGACCTGACATACGCATCAAAAGCCGCAAATCTCTGCATTTTGCCGGGAAGAGCGGCTTTTTTGATCCCGTCGGCGCTCCGTAAGAGAAGGAAGAGTGGAATGAATAAAAAAGAAATTCTGAAAAAAGCGGTTAAGATACTTCTGGTATTGGGACTGGCAGGATGTCTGGTCCTGTTCCTGATAAACCTGTACATGATCAGGAAGGAAAAGCCCAATATCATCAGTGCAGATGATGCTGCAGCCCTTGGGGATGTGGACTGCATCATGGTTCTGGGCTGCAGTGTCAGGCCCGACGGCACGCCATCCGGCATGCTTCGGGACAGGCTGGACAAGGGAATAGAGCTGTATGAGGACGGTGTGTCAGACCGCCTGCTCATGAGCGGAGACCATGGGCGTAAGAACTATGACGAGGTAAACCGGATGAAGCAGTATGCCATTGATGAGGGCATTCCTTCCGGGGACATTTTCATGGATCACGCAGGATTCTCCACCTATGAGAGCATGTACCGGGCCAGGGACATTTTCCAGGTGAAGAAAATTATCATAGTTACGCAGCGCTATCATATGTACCGGGCCCTTTATGTGGCACAGGCTATGGGGATGGAGGCATACGGCGTGGAGTCAGATCCCAGGCAGTACGGCGGCCAGAAAATGAGGGACCTGAGAGAGCTGCTGGCCAGACCCAAGGATTTGATTTATACCATTGTAATGCCTAAGCCCACCTATCTGGGAGATGCCATACCGGTCAGCGGGGACGGCAACGTTACCAATGATAAGGAAGAAAACCGGGCTAGGAATAAGTCCGGTCAGGAGTAGGATATATCCGGAGGACATAAAAATGCCCCTGAAAACAGCTTATGGGTATGAATCAGCTGTTTTCAGGGGTATTTTGTAACAGTTTACACGACGGAAAAATAAGGAGGCTACAGTTTTACAAAATAGCTGGCATCCTTGCCGCAGACCGGACAGATAAAGTCAGGCGGCAATGTCTCGGATTCCAGAATATATCCGCATACGGAGCAGCGCCATCCAGTAACCTTTTCCGTGTCTGCCTGATAGGAAGGAGCCTTTGGCGGAGTGGTTCCGTTTTTCTTCAGATGGTAATTGGAATAGGTGAGCGCCGGTGTCTGGGAATCCAGGACTTCTGCTTCCACTACCTCGCCCACTATAATCATATGGGAGCCCACATCCATGGAGGATACAACACGGCAGGTGAACCGGGCACAGACGCCTTCTGTGGGATATGGATTATAGAGACTGTCCCGTCCCTGTGGAATGCCGTCGTATTTCTCCACATCCTTGCCGCACTGGAAACCGAAACGTCTAATCAGGCCCATTTCCACATTGTCGGAAAGTACCGCCGCGGAAAAAGTGCCGGATGTCTCAATCAGCTTAAATGTATAGTTTTCCTTGTTGAGAGCAATGGATAACCTGGCGGGAGATGATGTAACCTGGGTCAGTGTGTTGATGACACAGCCGCTATCCCTGCCGTCTGCGCTGGTGGAAATAATGTAAACGCCGTAACTTAATTTGAAAAATGCTTTTGAATCCATAAAAATGTACCCCTCCTGTGTCTCTTTTGCCTTTTCGGCTATAGTTTGATTTTACCACGTATAATTGATAATATGTAAGATATTTGTATTGTATCATATAAATTCCATAAAATAAATAATAATTACTATTATTATAAAAATATTATTTGTAGGCGGTTTCTTATTTGGGGCTATTCTGATACAATCATTGAGGAAGAGCCTTTAAGGAAGAGCTTTCGGGAAGAACCTTTTAGGAGAGCACCTTTGGGATGACCCTTTGAGAAGGCACTTTATAGGAAGCTGCATTTAGGAAGCTGCATTTAGAAATGCTGCATTTAGAAATGCTGCCTTTAGAATGCTGCCTTTAGGATGCCTCCTTTAAAAAGGCGTCATCAAAAGCATATGAGCATGGATGAAAGGACAGGCGGTGAATCGGTATGCTTAATAATAAAAAGTTTGAGAATAACAATATTGTCATCATGAATTTTACGGGCGTATATGAAAACCAGGAATTTTACAAAGATTTGGGCGCTGTATGGCTGGACCTTAGAGATATACAAGGCACTAATTGTTACTGTGACGGGGAGGCGGAGGCAGCCATCAAGGAGAGAATCAGCCTTATGGGACCCTCCGGAATCCACTTCCTAGATTCCGGAAATTATCATTATGTGAGTAAAATATGGCTGGATAAGATAGAGGGGGAATTTGAGCTGCTGGTGTTCGATCACCATACAGATATGCAGATGCCCATGTTTGGGAATATCCTGTCCTGCGGCGGTTGGATTCAGGCTGCTTTGGATACAAATACGGGGCTGAGGCGGGTCTATCTGGCAGGGCCGCCCTGTATGGAAGCGGAAGCTGACGGGGAACGGGTAGTTGGAATAAATGAAGAGGAGTTGAAGTTGCCGGGGTGTATCAGCCGTCATCTGAAGGACTCCGGGCTGCCTCTCTATATATCCCTGGATAAGGATATTCTGAACCGATCCTGCGCAGTCACCAATTGGGACCAGGGAGAGACGCAGCTGGAGGATGTGCTGGCCTGCATAAAAGAGGCGGCATCCTGCCGCAGTATAATAGGAGCGGATGTATGCGGGGAGGACCCGGAAGCCCCGGAACAGGAGGGAATCGGGGCCAGCCTAATCAACCAGAATACAAACAGAGAGATTATCTGTAAATTACTGGAAGTCTGTGGTATACTGTGTCCATGACGAGGGGCAGCAGGATGCTTGATGCAGAAGCAGTAAGAAAGAAACGAGGTAAGTGCACATGAAACCGGTGATTGGAATTGTACCACTATTTGACGAGGAAAAGGACAGTATATGGATGGTGCCCGGATATATGGACGGAATCCGGCAGGCAGGCGGAATCCCCATGATATTGCCGCTTATATGTGACCAGGCGGATTTACGCCAGATAAACAGCATGTGCAGCGGGTATCTGTTTACAGGCGGACATGATGTGGACCCATCACTATACGGTGAGGAGAAGACCGGTCTGTGCGGTCCTGCCTGTATGGAGAGGGACCGGCTGGAACAAACCGTGTTCCGTATGGCGTGGGAGGACCACAAGGCGGTACTTGGAATCTGCCGGGGTCTGCAGTTGATTAATGTTCTTATGGGAGGCACTCTGTTTCAGGACCTGTCTTCCCAGATATTTCGATCATTGATAGAAGGAAGTAAGGGACATGCATAGAGATTTGACTACAGGTTCCATCACGGGAACCATGCTGCGGTTCGCACTTCCCATGATAGCAGGAAATCTTTTGCAGCAGTTTTATAATATAGCGGATACACTGATTGTGGGCCGGTATCTGGGGGTACAGGCATTGGCGGCGGTTGGGGCCGCCTATGCGCTGATGTCATTCCTTACTTCTATTCTTCTGGGGCTGTGTATGGGAAGCGGGGCTGTGTTTTCCCTGCGCTTTGGTGAAAAGAATGAGAGAATGCTCAAATCCAGCATGTTCGTGTCGTTTGTACTTGTAGCGGCAGTGGCTCTGGTTCTGAATACTGCGGTTTTCCTGTTCATTGACCCAATTATGTACCTGTTGTGTGTACCCGTGGAAATCTATGGCCTTATGAGAGAATATCTGTGGGTCATATTCTTTGGCATCAGCGCTGTGTTTTTGTACAACTATTTTGCCTGTCTGCTGAGAGCCGTGGGGAACTCTTTCATACCACTGGTGTTCCTTGGCATTTCAGCCCTGCTGAATGTGGGATTGGATTTGGTATTTGTCCTTGTCTTTAAATGGGGCGTTGCCGGTGCCGGTGCAGCCACTGTTGTTTCCCAGTTTGTGTCAGGCGTTGGAATCTGTCTGTATACATATTTGAAAATGCCTGAATTCAGGATAAACAGAAGCCATATGAAAATGGACCGGAAGGTCCTGGCGGAAATATCCGGTTTTTCATTTTTGACCTGCGTTCAGCAGTCCGTGATGAATTTCGGCATATTGATGGTCCAGGGTCTGGTCAACAGCTTTGGCGCTGTGGTCATGGCGGCATTTGCTGCGGCTGTGAAAATAGATTCCTTTGCCTATATGCCGGTGCAGGATTTCGGAAATGCATTCTCCACTTTCATAGCCCAGAATTATGGGGCGGGCAGGCATGACCGGGTGGAAAGAGGAATCAAAAGCGCTGTCACTGCTTCCGTCCTGTTCTGCCTGGTGATATCGTTTATTGTATGTGTGTTTGCAAGGGAGCTGATGCTTATCTTTGTACAGCCCCAGGAGACTGAGATATTGGCGGTGGGAGTGCAGTATCTTCGGATTGAGGGGACATTTTACTGCGGTATTGGATGTCTGTTCCTGCTGTACGGTCTGTACCGCGCTGTGAGAAAACCGGAGATGTCCGTGGTGCTGACCGTCATTTCACTGGGAAACAGGGTGGTTCTCGCATATATCCTGTCCGCGATTCCTGCCATTGGTGTTGTGGGAATATGGGTATCAGTGCCCATTGGCTGGTTTTTGGCGGATTGTACCGGGTTTGTGTATTATTGGATGAAGCGGAAGGTGATATTGGGGCAGGGTGGAAATTGAGGTGAAAGATGGGAAGTGGAACTTAAGTTTGCAGGGGGAACGATAAACAGAGGGAACGATAAAAAGACTCGACAAAGGCTCGATAAAAACTTCTTGACTTGAAGTTAACTCCAGATGATAGGATGATGGGAGATAACAAAATGAGAGGAGATTTACATATGAGTAAAAATGTATTAGTTATATCAGCAAGCCCAAGGAAAGGCGGAAATTCCGATACACTCTGCGATGAGTTTATCCGCGGCGCACAGGAATCCGGAAATCAGGCGGAAAAGATTTTTCTGGCCAGTAAGAATATCAAATATTGTATAGGATGCGGCGTCTGTAATACGACTCATAGGTGTGTTCAAAAGGATGACATGGCAGAGATACTGGATAAAATGGTGGAAGCGGATGTCATTGTATTGGCCACACCGGTGTACTTTTATACCATGGATGCACAGATGAAAACATTGATTGACCGTACGGTTCCCAGGTATACAGAAATTCAGAATAAGGATTTCTATTTCATAGTGGCTGCCGCGGATACGGAACGGAAAATGATGGAGCGCACCATTGAAGGATTCCGGGGATTTACGCAGGATTGTCTGACAGGAGCCAGGGAGAAGGCAATCATTTATGGAACTGGTGCCTGGCAGCTCGGAGAAATCAAGGGTACGCCGGCTATGAAGCAGGCATATGAGATGGGAAGAAATGTATAGTTGAAAAATAAAATGCATGATGGGCCTGAGGGTGTGTCATGCATTTTTTTGTGCCCGGAAATTGTAATTTCAGGGGATTTATGCAAGATGAGTTTGAGGTGAATGCGGTGGATGGCTCTTTGGGTATTTTTCATTTCCTGTGGAATAAAATATTTAAGTAGTATAGATACATGTGACTCATAGTCCGTTGATAAATAAGTCACATTTCGCTACGCTTACCTGTAAGAGGTAAGGGAGATGGAGTTTTCTGGTGATATAAAAATAAAAGTTGGAAACAGGATACGCCAATTAAGAAAAGAACTATTATTAAGTCAAGAGTCTTTGGCGTACCTACCATCAGATCCAGAAGCTTAAAAATGAAGGAGTGGACGTGATTGTGGGCGGGCTTATCCATATGACCCGCCGGGCCTTGCAGGCGATGATCTTTCCACGGAACAGGGCACCGCCGCCGCCCTTGAGGGAATAGAAATCCGGGTCAATGGCATCCACCCCGTCGATGGCCAGCCGCCTGCCAGGCAGCCGCCCTTTTCTGTTCTTCTTTACTGTACATATTGTGCCTCCTGCGGTCCGCTGCCGTTTACAGCTGTCTAAAGCCGTCTACAGCCGCACGCAACTGCCTACAGCCATCTATGCCCATACTGTTCCAGCATCCGGTCCGCTTCAACCGGTCCATGGGTTCCGGGCTTATAAGGATACACCGGCAGCTGCTTTCCAGCATGGAGTTCCTTCAGATGGCTGATATAATTCCAGCTCAGCTCTATCTGGTCCCATTGTGAGAACCAGGAGCGCTCCCCTGCCATACAGGCAGTGATAAGACGTTCATAGGCCTCCGGGGTGTTGAGCTGATGAATCAGGCTGCAGTTCTGGCAGAAATCCATCTTGGCTGGAATGATATCCTCAGAATCACCGGGACGTTTGATATTAAACTGCAGATAAACTCCTTCCGTGGGCTGAATCTTTATGATTAGTATGTTGGGCTCCACTTCCGGATAAGGCCGGCGAAAAATGACAGCCAGTTCAATCTCGCGTTTCCCTGTCTTTTTTCCGGTCCGGATGTAAAATGGGGTCCCTTTCCAGCGCTCGTTGTCAATGAAAAGTCGCAGTGCTCCATAGGTTTCTGTCTGTGAATCCGGTTTTACAAGGGGTTCGCCGCGGTATCCCTCATATTGCCCCATGACCAGGGTGCTTTCTATGGATGTCTCATCAGCCGGCCGCAAACAGCGAAAGACATCCAACTGGGCATTGTGCAGCCCCCTGGGATTGAATTCCTCCGGCTGTTCCATGGCCATGATGGACAAAATCTGGAACAGATGGTTCTGCACCATATCTTTCAGGGCGCCGCTGGCATCATAGTATCCGCCCCGGGTTTCCACGCCCATGTCCTCCAGGGCGGAAATCTGCACAGATTCAATATAGCGGGAATTCCATACGTCTGTAAAAATGGGATTAGAAAACCGGATTGCCTGGATATTGCGGACCATTTCCTTTCCGAGGTAGTGGTCGATGCGGTAAATATGCTCCGGGCCAAAGAATGCTTCCAGCTCTTTGTTAAGGGCTGTGGCCGCAGCCAGGTTCTCGCCAAAGGGCTTTTCAAGTATCACCTTGCCGGAGGAAGAACCATGGACCAGTTTAAGTCCTTCTGTGATGGCGCTGAAAAAACGGGGAGCCACTGCAAAGTAAAAGATGTGGGAGCGGATATCATTTTCCCTGTAATAATGATTCAGCCCATGATATGCTTCCAAACGGGAGAAATCCATCCGGTAATAATCTATTTTTTCTGAAAAACGGTCAAATGCTTTTTCCACAAAGGAGAGCCGGGTGAATTTCTCCACCCAGTCTCTGGCAATCTGACGGTAATGGCTGCTGTCGTAGTCACGGCGGCCGATGATGGTGATGCGGCTGTCTTCCGGAAGCTTTCCGGTGATATCCATGGTGTAAAGAGCAGGAAGAAGCTTGCGGAAGGTGAGATCCCCGGTGCCGCCGAATATGGTAAGGTTAGTGCTGATTGTCATTTGCCCACCTCCATTCATGGTGGAATACACCTTCGCGGTCTGTTCTCTCATAGGTGTGGGCTCCAAAGCAGTCGCGCTGGGCCTGGATTAAATTGGCGCCAGCAGCCTTTGCCCGGAATTCGTCCAGGTAGGACACTGCGTTGCAGAGGGCGGGAATGGGAAGGCCGTTCATGACGCCTGTGGATACAGCCTGGCGCAGGCTGTCCTGATGCTCATTGATGCGGGACAGGAAGAAACGGTCGAATATGAGGCTTTCCGGCTTTGGATCAGCTTCAAATGCATGGGTGATGTCATTTAAGAAAACAGCCTGGATGATGCATCCCGCACGGAATATGGAAGCAATTTTTCCCAGGTCCAGATTCCAGCCATACAGCCTGGATGCATCCTGCATCAGGGAGAAGCCCTGGGCATATGCTATGATTTTCCCTGTATACAGGGCTTCGCGGACCATGGCTGCAAACGCCTCTTTATCAGGGGAGAGAATGATAGCCGGGGAATGGATAAGCTCCCATGCCTTTTCTCTTTCATCCAGATGGTTGGACATGATGCGGGCCGTGCAGGCAGAGGTAATCATGGAGATATCCACGCCTTGCTTCAGGGCTTCTATGCTGGCCCACCTTCCGGTTCCTTTCTGTTTCGCGCTGTCTTTGATGCGGTCAATGAGCTCACCGTCCGCCAGGTCGTCGGCCTCCCGGAGGATACCGGCAGTAATGCCAATCAGATAGCTGTGAAGCTCCCCGTCGTTCCAGGATTTAAAGATATGAGCCAGCTCCTGATTGGTGAACCCGCCCACATATTTTAACAGAAGATAGGATTCTGCAATCAGCTGCATATCTGCGTACTCAATACCGTTATGGACCATTTTTACATAATGTCCGGCCCCGTCCGGGCCGATGTAGGCGCAGCAGGGTTCATCCATGGCCCTGGCGGCAATGGCTTCCAGTATGGGACGCACTGATTCGTAAGCATTGGCATTGCCTCCGGGCATGATGGAGGGACCGAACCGGGCGCCTTCCTCTCCTCCGGAAATGCCTACCCCCAGGTAGTGGATTCCCTTCTCTGCCAGCAGGGCTGCCCGCCTTCTGGTATCCTCAAAGAAGGAATTCCCTCCGTCCAGTATCATGTCCCCCTCTTCAAGAAGGGGAACCAACTGTTCTATTACGGCATCCACCGGTTTGCCTGCCTGGATCATCAGCATTACCTTCCGGGGACGGTCGAGGGCGTCTGTCAGGCTCTTCAGGTCATAAAAGGGAGTCAGGTTCTCATGAGGATGGTCTCTCATGACCTGTTCTGTGACAGCGGCGCTGCGGTTATAACCTCCCACCTTAAATCCGTGGTCAGCCATATTCAGGGCTAGGCTTCTTCCCATAACGGAAAGTCCTACGATTCCAATATCAAGTTTTGTCATTCTGCTACCTCCTATCAGGCGAAATATGGGTTAAATAGTATGTTGGGAAAGAACAATGGAAACAGCTTCCGGCGCAGGTACGCGGGAACATATGTCCATGAGCTGGCCTGTTTCCGGGTTGATCTGAAAGCTTACAAGGCCGCCCTGGGTGCGGTTTGCAACCAGCAGGTACTGGCCGTCAGGAGTAAGAATCATGTCGCGGGGATGGATGCCGCCGCATCCTGTTTGCTGGATTTGCTCGAGACATCCATGGTCAAGCTTAAAAACCGTTATGACCTCCGCATAGCGGGTGGACACATACAAAAAGCGTTCGTCCGGTGATAAACGTATGGCTGCCGATGCGGGCGGTTCCTCATATACTGCATCCGAAGGAAGGATGGAACAGATATGCAGGAGCCTCATGGAAAAGCCAGGAAGGGATATACTGTTATGGCAGCTCTCTGTCCCTGCGGCAGCATCTTCTGTCAGACTGTAGACAAAGACCTGGTTACTCAGCTCGCTGACAAGGAAGAACCGCTTATGGTCCCTGTCAAAAATTCCGTGGCGGGGACCGGTGCCCGTGTCAAAGGTCAGTTCAGATACAAGGGAAAAATCCTTTTGACAGTCAAACACCATCACTTTATCCAGCAGCAGGCAGGGAACCATCATATAGTGGCTGTGAAACAAAATCTGATGGCATCCGGCCTTGGGTGCAATGTGGATTCTTTTGGCCAGTTCAAGGTACGGGCGGTCAGGCCGTTTTTCACGTCCATGAGAACCTGCCTCATATTTTATCTCGTATATCAGTACGGTACCTTCATGGTAGTTGGCCGTGTATATATAACGGTCATCCCGGACCACGTAGCAGGCCGGCGAGGACTCCTCAAAATCTTCCGCTGCCGGTGAAGCAGATGCATCATCCTTATTATGGGCTGTATCCAAAAGACATATCCCAGACCGGTCCTCTCTTTTTAATGGGGAAGCCAGCAGGGAATCCTTCAGGGAAAGATACTTACAATCCGGGGCTTCATAATATAATTCAGGGTAAGACATTGCCCCGTTTCTTAAATCAATGGTAAAACGGTAAATGCCCAGGCTTTCAGGCGAGGCATAGGTACCGAGATATCCGGTGAGGTTGTTGTTCATGGCAATTCCTTTCTGAGTAAACTGTAATCAAATAGCTTTTTGGATGTTTTTAGAATGCGCCATATTTATGGATTGATGCAATATGGGGTGTTTGGAATGAATGGAATTAGAAAAATAAATGTTGTAAGTATGGACGGCAGGTGAGGCGCCGCCAAGGCCGTAGGCATTGTCGTTGGCCATGCGGATGACCTCGTCTTAGTCCTTGAATTTAAGGATACAAGCCAGCGGAAGCGTCACGCCACTGGCTCCCTATCCGGATGAGACGACGCAGATGGTGCAGGCGGGGGAGTGGGCCCGCGGTATTTATCTTTATATAAAAAATAAATATGGTAATATTTGTCAAAATTATTTAATCAAAAAGAGGGTTTAATTCCCCGCAGCTTGCTGCGTAACAAACTTTTTCAAGACATGGAGGAAGTGATATACTAGAGGAAAAAGGAAAGGAGAAATTGTGCGATGAGTGAAACAATACGCAAGTCACACAATGTATCAGTACTCATGTATCATTTCGTATGTCCAGCAAAATATAGAAGAGTAGTAATAGATGAAGATGTAGATAGGGTAATCAAAGAAACGTGTGAGGGAATTCAGGAAAGGTATGAAATAAGATTTTTGGAAGTAGGTACAGATAAAGACCATGTACATTTTCTTATCCAGTCAGTGCCTACATATAGTCCAAAAAAAATCATCCAAATA
>NZ_AUJR01000055.1 GCF_000424325.1 [Clostridium] clostridioforme AGR2157 | reverse complement strand
TGTCATGCGTCGAATTATAGTTCCTACCTACGGCAACATTACCGCAAATTAAATTCGGCATCTCCTTCATATTATCTATCTTAACGTGCTGTATTTTACGGCACGTTTTTATCTGCCCTATTGACCATTACTTTTCTTTCCACTATAGTCTTTTCGTACCTAAAGAAAAAAGAGAAAGAACAGCCCCTCCTACAGTTCGTTCTTTCTCTCATACCCAATCAAGAGCCGCACTACAGGCCTCATGCAGGGTCATGCCCTAATAAATAGTTGCCTGTATCATAAGCGGTCATCTTGAAATGCCTCATGACATCCGAAGATGTATGAGTGTACATCGTTATATATGCACACTGTTATGATAAGAAAAAACTTACTGTTATGCAAGATAATTCGTATAAAAACTTCATCAAAATCTCTTTTTGATTCCTACATGGAGCATTTCCATCCCGAACTGGAGACCTGTCCAATCTGTGGGAGCACTGGTAACTGCCATGTCCATGACTATTATGGCAGATCTATCATTGACTTTGTAACCGGCAAACAGCAGAAATCACATCTTTGTGTCCTCCGTGTATTCTGTGAAAACTGTCAGCATGCACATGCTATCCTCCCGGATATCATCATCCCTTACTCAAGCTATGGTCTGTTCTTCATCCTTCGTATTCTCGGTGAATACTTTTCCAGACTTTACACGATCGAACAGCTCTGTGAAAGATTTGGCGTCTCACAGAATCAATTCTTCAAGTGGCTCGGTCTTTGGAAAACTCATAAACAGCAATGGCTTGGTCTTTTGTTGGATGCTGAGACTTCTGATTCCTCTTTTTTGAAGGATCTCGTCACCTTGGACAATTACTCTTCCTTCTCCATGGAGTTTATTCGGCTGGTGTCTCAGTCCTTTCTTCAATCACACCAAAATCCCATACTGGCAACTCTGAAAAACGCACGTTATCATCAGACCAGTTTCACTCCGGATATTTCCATCTTCTGACCACACGACCATGGGATGGCAACCGGCTTTTTCTTTGCTTATGATGAAGAAAACCTAAAAAGGAGGACTTTTTCATGAGTAAAGATACTGAAAAAACAAAACATAATGCTGAAATAGCCCAGTTCCGCTTCGCACTCATTGCTCCTGTCATTCAGGGGCTTTATCCTGATGCCTCGGCAACTGCCTACTACAAACGGGTCACCGCATTTCCCCTGACCCTTCCTGATGGTTCCACTGTCTCTTACAGTTATAAAACACTGGAAAAATGGAAGTCTCAGTACACTCTCGGCGGTCTGGACGCCCTGATGCCCAATGCCAGGTCTGATAAAGGTATTTCCCGTGCCTTAAATGAAGATGCCATCGCTGAAATCTATCACATCAAGGAAGAACACCCTCGCATGAATGCCACACAGATCTATGAGCATCTGGTAAGGGAAGCTTTCATCCCGGCTACTGTCAGTGTTGATTCTGTCCAACGCTTTATCAGACACAATGACCTCAAATCTGCCAGAGACCCAAACTTGCGTGACCGTAAAGCATATGAGGAAGATAAATTCGGAAAAATCTGGCAGGCTGACACCTGTTACCTTCCTTACATCACTGAAGATGGCAGATCGCGTCGTGTCTACTGCATCATGATCATTGATGATCATTCAAGACTCCTGGTAGGCGGCGAACTCTTCTACAATGATAATGCTTACAACTTCCAGAAAGTATTAAAGAATGCCATCGCTGCCTATGGAATTCCTGACAAGCTGTATGTAGACAATGGCTGCAGTTACTCCAACGAGCAGCTTTCCATGATCTGCGTATCCCTTGGAATCCTTCTTTTGCATACAAAAATCCGTGATGGGGCCAGCAAAGGCAAAGTAGAACGCCATTTCCGCACCCTGAAAGAAAGATGGCTTTATACGTTGGATATCAATTCCATCACTTCCCTTTCACAGTTCAACGGGATGCTCAAAGATTACATGCGCAACTACAACACCACCTTCCACCGTGGTATCAGCGGAGTTCCTTTGGAACGTTATCAGGCTTCCAAAGATCATCCCCGCAAACCTCTGTCGAGGCAATGGCTGGATGACTGCTTTTACAACCGCATCACCCGTAAAGTACGCAAGGATTCCACCATCACCATCGATAAGATCTGCTTCGATGTACCCATGCAGTTTATATCTGCAAAGGTCGATATCCGTTATCTTCCGGATGACATGGATTCTGCCTACATCCTGTTCGATGATAAAAAGTTTCCTATCCGCCAGACCAACCGTAATGAAAACTGTCGCACGAAGCGAAACAATCTTCCAATGATCGACTATTCCAAAGCTGGAGGTAAATCCTGATGTATAACTCCTTCTATGGCCTTACTTTTAATCCTTTTGACAAACAGCAGCTCAGGGAAAAAGACCATTTCATTTCCAGAGACTTCACCGAAATGACAAACCGTTTGAATTACCTGAAGGATATCCGTGGTATCGGTGTATTTACTGCCAGACCCGGCATGGGAAAATCCTACGCCCTGCGCTGTTTTGCAGCAAGTCTGAATCCCAGCCTGTACCACATGGAATATCTGTGTCTTTCCACCATCAGTGTCGCAGACTTTTACAAACAGCTCTGTGCTATCCTTGGAGTTTCTGACAAAGGAGGAAAGACCGGTATGTTCAAGGCTATCCAGGAACAGATTACCTACCTCTATAAAGAAAAGCGGCAGCCACTCCTTCTTGCCATTGATGAAGCACAGTACTTAAATACCGGTATCCTCAATGATATCAAAATGCTAATGAACTACGGTTATGATTCCGTCAACTACTTTACCCTGATCCTTTGTGGAGAATCCCATCTCAATGACACGCTCCGCAAGCCAGTACACGAAGCACTGCGTCAACGTATTACTGTCCACTATAACTACACCGGACTATCCGATGACGAGGTATCAAAATACATCCTGCATAAGATCCAACTGGCAGGTGCATCTTCCTCTATCATTGACCCGGCAGCTCTTGCAGCTGCCCATAGCTTTACCCAAGGCAATCCCCGCCTTATTGATAACCTGATGACAGATGCCCTGACTATCGGTGCTCAACAAAACAAGAAAGTCATTGATCACGAAATCATTCGTGCTGCTGTTGATAATCAAGGACTTTATTGATGAAGTTTTCAAAGTACATTATTAAGGCTGTGACTATTGTCATGGCCTTGTTTCAAAAACAGCACCGGCTGTTCTTCAAACAAAGCTACGACACTCTGCGGTTATCCCGCTGTGAGTCTGCGGCAAGTGCCGGTACGGCACAATCGGAGAGGTGTTTACACCGAAATCAACGTGCAGTTTCTACCTCCCACAATGTGCCGTCTGACACCACACAGTCAAGAATAGCTGACCGACCCTGCAAGTTCTTATAATCCATCTGAATTACTTGATTCAGAACTTTTAAATCCTTCTTGCCCATGATAACTTGCAGGACATATTCTGTGCATTCACGCTTTTTAAATACATTCCGCATGAACACATCACTCATAAGGGTGAGGTTCTTTAACACTCCCCTATATTTCTCGTAGCGTACTTCCAGTTCATTATCTGCTACTGTATAATCCATGTCGGCAACCGCCTCCATTCTATCATCATCTTATAGAGTCTCTTATCTGGGAAACCCGGAGCCTTACAAAACACTCCTCTTCCCCACTTTCATATTACCATCAAAACCAGCGGATTGCAAGTTCACAGCGGCTGTATTCACAAAAAATTTTGAAATAGCCACACTCCCTGCCCGCCCCGTGTAATTGAAAACGACATAATAGGGTAGAGGGAGAATAAATTTTCTCGCCCCTCCCATTGAACCGTATGTACGGGTCTCGTATACGGCTCTACAATTTATATTCCAACCTCAGTTAGGTAATAGGATAAAGGATTGAGCAGTCCTACCCCGTCTTTTATCCTATTTTCAAGTAAATCTTTGCTAATTATGAAATTTACAACATCCATACCGCTTCTTCTGTACCATCCTAATCTTGAATTTGCAACCTTAAAGATTGCTTCTTGATTAAATCCATTCTTATTTTTTCTGTTCAGATAACTTAAGTTCCTGTAGATTGTTTTCGGTGTTTTCCATTGTTTCATGACTATGACCCTAATTTTATGCCTTAGCCATTGCCCTAACTCCTCCATATACTGCTTCATCATCCCTATTCTAAAGTAATTTATCCACCCTCTTGTGATTTCATTTACACGCTTGATTGTAACTGCCAATGGTCTTGCTATAGCTTTGCCTCTTTTCAGATATTCGCTCAGCTTCTGTTTCAGTTTCTTCTTCTTTTCATTGGTCGGCCTCACTTTCCACTCCGTACCATTCTTCAGAAACGTAAATCCAAGATATTTGCTTCGCATTGGTCTGACTACCTTTGTTTTGGTTGCATTTACTTTTAGGAATAATTTCCGCTCCAGCCAACTACAAATAGACTTCTTTACCCGATTGGCTGATATTTCACTTCTTGTGAAAATCAGCACATCATCAGCATATCTTGTAAAACGCAGCCCCCTCTGCTCCAGTTCCTTGTCCAGTTTATCCAGATAGATGTTTGAACACACGACTGATAGAGGTCCGCCCTATGCAAAGCTGCAGACTATGCAAAGTAAGATGCGATATCCACCATATATAGAGGATTCTTTCCTGATTTACTTTGCATACTCTGCTCACAGTGACTACAAATCAGATAACCATTCCATAAGGTCGTTGTTTTCACTCCAATCCGGAAGATTAGAATCTATCAAATCCGGATAAGCATTCTCTAACGCTTTGCGTTTGAGTTCTGCATCGGCACGGGCGTAGATTTCAGTGGTTTTGATATCACTGTGTCCGAGAAAGTCACGGATATATATCAGATTTACACCTGCCTGAAGGAGATGAACTGCTTTGGAATGCCGAAGCATATGGCATCTTACTTTTTCAGGTACTTTGTCTGATACTTCGTGTGCCATAACAGCATATTTATTGATGATATAGGCAACACCCTCTTTGGTCAGCTTATTATACTGCTTGTTTGTAAAGAGCGGATAGTTGGCTTTGTGTGCCAGCCCCAGTCTGTTCTCTGAAATATAGGCTTCTACGAGCACAGCCGTATTCTTCATAATGGGAACCCGCCGTGTCTTATTTCCTTTTCCGGTCAGTATCAAAACAGGATTACTTCCGGGAATAAAGTCCTTTACAGAGAGATCTATGATCTCTTGGACTCTGGCACCGCTGTCATACATCAAACTTATGAGCGTAAGATCCCGCCGTCCCTGAGATGTAGACTTGTCAGGCTGCTCCAGCAGAATCTTTATTCCTTCAGGAGACAGATGCTCTACTACCGCCTGATGTTTCTTCTTTACCGGGATGGCGAGTACCTTCTGATAGTGATACAGTGATTCCGGCGATTCAGCCTGTGCATACCGAAAAAAGGAATGGATGGCTGTCAGCCTCAGGTTCCTTGTGGAAATGGAACTTTTCCGTTCTGTTTCCAGCCAGTCCAGGAACCGCTCAATCCGTCTGAAGATAGCTTCTTCATGGTAAGTTTTTCGACCGGAACCGTTTCTTCCTTTTCACAGAAAAGCAGGAGTAGTTTAAAGGTATCCCTATAGGATCTGATGGTGTTCCGTAAGCGCTCAATAAAATAATGGCTATCTTTTTGTAAAGCATCCAGCTATAGTTAAAGCAAACTGTTCCAACTTCAACTTTTTGATTTGATCCGGCATCTCTGCTGTATCATTTCTGACCAGGGCATCAGCTCTTCTATACCTTCGGGCTCATCTTTGTAGTCCGGCATATAGAGCAGTACGGTCTCCAGATACGCCTAGATGTTCAGATTGTTAAGTTTTGCAGTCCCAAAGTCCATAAATAGCATCTCTGGTTTTTTTATGCTATAAACTTTATAAAGCTGCCGCTTCCCAAAAGACATAATTTATCTTTGTGACAATTTTCTCTTAAACCGATTTATTCCTTCCATTACTATCTCATTCTTTTCAATAATAAATGTAATAAGTGATAATGCACAATACACAATCGCTCCAACTACAATTTGCAATAGCAAGGTTTCGATAGAAGTCCCCAGAATTTTCCCTAAGAAATAGACAAAAATAAACATTAATGCACCATATACAATAAATGTGAAAAACGACTTAAAATATCTAAGTAACGGTAATTCATTACGCACCACATATGATTGAATGATACAAACAGTTACTTCAGCAACAATTGTACCGATTGTTGCACCAAAAGCGCCACAATTAGGGATTAGAGTCCAATTCACAACTAAATTTGCAATTGCCCCCGCAATAACAGCTGCTAAATACTCATTATCCTTTTTATTTGGAATCAAATACTGCGTCCTTATCACATTGGCAAAGGAAACAAAAGGAATCGTAACAGCCAAGCCCATAATTATTGTTCCAGAAACAGAAAATCCATCTCCCCAGAAAACCGGTGCAAAAGTCTTGCCTACACCTGCCAAGCCAAAGGCCAATGCAAATGCCAAACACATTACAAATTCCATCGATAAAGCTATATATCGCATAGATTCTTTTTTATTGGTCGATGTCGCAAGATTGGACATTTTGGGCAACATAACTGTTCCAAAAGATGCAATAATCGTCATCGGAATATTAATTACCTTTTCTGCATTTTCATAATAGCCAAGTTGTGTTTTGCTACTCATAGATCCTATCATTATTTTATCCATGTATTTATACAAGCTTACCGCAATGGCTGGAATAAAAAGAATAAACAGCGGCTTCAAATGAATGGTAACTTCATCCATCCGTATTTTTACAATTCTCACATACTTTCTCAGCGGAATCCATAATGTCAGCTGGCTGACAAGCATTCCGACAGCCATTATTGCACAATATTTCCACAAGTCATCACTGTCTTTTACAAGTAGAAAAACACATGCTACATTTAAGATTTTAATTATCGTATTACGAGTTACGGTTAGTTTGAATTCCTCAATTCCGAAATAAAACCAGCTTATGTCAAAAAGACCACTTAAGACAAAGGCTCCCTGTATTGCCGCATATACTTTGTCCTGTTCCAAAGAGCAAACATAGATCAAATACACAGCACAGCAAATCAAGGATGTAATAATGTGAATAACTAGAATACTCGAGAATGTTCTGTTTAATTTATTCTCGTTATCTCTAGCTTGCGCTATTGCACGGTTTCCGTAATTTTTCAATCCAAGCATGGAAAAAAGGACAAAATAATACGCAATCGAATATGAATATGAATATATCCCTAAGCCTTCTGCCCCCAACACTCGTGCTATATAGGGAGACGTAATAAAGGGTAAAATAAGCACCAATAGTTCATATATGATTTGGTAAAAAAAATTTTTCTTTACACTTGATTTGTTACTCATACATCTCCTCTTTCGGATAATACCATTTTAAGCGGTCGTTTTATCATCCAATTACATTTCCTCTTGATTATAAAAACAAATAAACTGGTAACACTTGCAATGCTAATAAAGTAAACTATGGTACAATCTCTGAAATCAACTGTACACCATTTGCTCAAAATTAAAAATACTACCGCACATAATTGCTTTCCGTAGGATTGAAGTACCAAATAGAACGCACTACTTTCCCCAATTACTTCAAGATATTTAGCTTTCATGCTATATGTCCCAATATATAAGCCAACACAGATCAGCGAAGATATTATATAAAATAGTAATGGAGAAGAAATCCTCAGACGGATTAAGTCAACATCAATTCTAATAAAATATTCAAATACAAGACACAGGCCCACACCGATAATAGCTAAAAACTGTTTTATGCGTGATACATTTTTACCATACTGTCCAACGATTTCTCCAATCCAAATGAACCATATACACAGCAAACTTACATCCAGACAGAACGGCAGTCTTACTTTTTCAGCAACAACATTTGCATATATATTCCCCGCAATTGTACAGGCAATTATACCGGGAACTACTATTTTTCCTTTTCTAAAAAGAAAATACAAAACATTTGCTGAAAATAAGGCCGGAAAAAACCACAACAAGCCTAAATAATTCTGGCTATCATATGGAACAACACTTCTTACTCCCATAATAACGGCTATCACTCTTTTAAAGAGTAACCCCACTGTCTCTTTCCCAATGATACACTTGATAACGTGAATACATATTTCAACCCCATTCCACACAACGTAAGGGTAAATAAGAGAATCCAACATATGCTTTATGTAACCATTTAAGTTCATTTTCGTTTCTTTATTCTTCCAAAGGGTTCCACTCAGGAAAAAAAACAGGGGCATATGAAATACATAAATTATGGATTTTATTCCTGAAGGCAGATTAAGATGTCCAAGAATAACCAATAATACGCCTAATCCCTTTAATATATCAATATTATGTATTCTTTTATGCTGCATTAAATTCACCTTGACTTAATATCCTTTTAACCTGTTTTACTGCTAATATAGATAAAAAATAAGGAACAATTGTTTCTACTCCATAAAGCGGATTCTCCGATATTCCAAGTAATACAAAGAGAACTTGATACGAAAGAGATACATTTAATGTAAAAAGGCACTTATCATCAATCACATATTTTCTCCTGATTGAACTATATGTTTTGATTGTCTGATATAAGTTATATATAAACCAACCTACAAACACAGTGAATCCAACCACTCCAGTTTCACATAACAGAGATAAATAGATATTATGTGCCGCAAACACGCTACCAGTTAAAGTCTCATACGCATATACAAATCCGCCCCAGCCTACACCTAAAATCGGATTATTACTAAATATTTTCCATGCAACTACATATAACGCATCCCGTCCCATTGTAATATTATTTGATTCATACGTTTCAATAAATCTCTCAACAAACAAATTTATTCCTGGAATAAAGTTTCGCAAAATCAAGAACAATATCATAACTGCAAGCGTGAGACACAGTATTTTAAAAATGCGTCCATGTTTTTTGTCACTGTTATAGTAATAATACTGCACAATTATAGCAGCAGCTCCAAATATAACATGTCCTCTTTTTCCTGTAAGCAGTAATGCCACGAACAGAACAATCGCCAAGAAAAAATACCTCTTATTATTCTTTTTTCCTTCAGAAAAAATTCGCGATACGCAAACTAATATTCCCATAAGAATATAATAGGCATTCAATGTATAATGTTTTGCAATTCCAGCAACAGCACCCCTATTATATGAAATCATCAATTTATATTGATTTTCTGATTCAAATATCGGAAGTACTGTATTCAAATAAAATGCAGGAAAGGCATAGCATATAAAGGTAAACAATGCGTATATTATTCCAGCAATGAGAAAACAGTTAAATCCTATTCTTACAACATCCTGATTATCCCTGAAAGTAAAATAAGCTATAAAAGAAACCATAAAAATCAACAAGAAAAAGTAATCACCATGAGCAATATCCTGGTTATTTACCAACACAAAAGCGGCGATTATAAATGTAACCAAATCATCCTTTTTGATATATGAGCCTCGAATATATGACAATGCCAAGAATGCGCATAGCAATACAGAAGCATAACGGATGGCAGAATTGATATAAATATATTTCCAAAAAGATGTTGTACATATATAAAGCATTAGCAGTACTATACAGAAAAAAGCTCTTGGCCTTCTAATTTTCATCTCTGCCTTCTCCCATCAAATAATATCTTTGAATACAAATTATAGACATCTTCAGCGCATCTCTTTATCGAAAAATAATCCTTCGAATACCGGTAGGCATTTCGCCCCATTCTTCCAATTTCTTCCTGATGTTCATATAGATATTGAAGCTTATCAGCTAAATCGTATACATTACCCGGTTCAAATAACAGTCCATTTTCTTTATCCGAAATAAGCTCAATCGTACCGCCTGATGCAGATCCAATTACCGGATTTCCGCTCATCATTGCCTCAACTGTCACCCGCCCAAATGCTTCCGCCCTCGATGCAACAATTTCCACATCAGCGTTATTTCTAATTTCTGGAAGATTGTTTACCTGACCAAGTAAGGTAATTCCAATCGTGTCGTCAATTGTTACACCTAAAGAATCCAATGTTCCACGACCCGCCAATAAAAGAACGACATTTTTTATTCCCCGCTTTCTCAGTTCTTTAATTGCCTGAATGGAAATATCCTGTCCCTTTGCCTTTTGTATAGATGCTGCCTGAATGCATGTCATGACTTTTTTAGGGAAATAGTGCTTATTAGGATTGAGATTTTCCACTCCAACACCATTATAAATGAGATGCAATTGCTCCTGTGGGGTAAATCCATCATATTTGTTCATAACCGCCTTCGAGATGCATACTATATGATTTTCCCTTGATGACACAATTTGTCGAAACTGAGCCTCTCCTCCCAATGGATACATTCCAAAGTCTTCTGCTCCCATTTCTCTGGCATGCCAAATATGGGGTATACCAAGTATCTTACTATAACGATACCCCATATCCACAACAATGGAATTCGTATGAATAATATCTATCTTCTTATCTCTTATAATATCCGCCGTTTTTCTTGCAAGTCGTTGATTTTCATGACTCCATATAAATTTCCATATTAATTTTTTTATCCAAAAATTATTGTCCTTAACCTGAACCCATCTTCGAAATGGTACATAAACAGGATCAATCGATCTTTTTCTGAGAGCATCAATTACTGCTCCTTCTTTATACGGAAGAACAACCGTAAAATTGCAACGATCAGACAACTCATCAATCAAATTAATCATTGAACGGCTTGCACCATTCAAGTTTTTTTCATGACCGATAAATAATACATTCATTTTATCACCACAATATCACTGGTTAGGAAATTCTCCATTTTCCTCCAGTGCTTTCTTTATAGCCTCTAAATATCCATACTGATACTTTTCATCCGGCTCAATATATCCGCCTTCTGCCCATTCGTTCCAAGCAAACATAAAAATCATATCCTTATGGTAGACTGACTTTGCTCTTTTAATCTGCTTTGAAAGATATTTCTGAAACTTTTCCGGACTGGCCCCTTGATGAATCGACCCACGAGTCGGTCTGCGGGGAGTATTATCCCAGTCAACATATGCTCCTGGAACGCACTTTTTTGACACAGGTTTTCTTTTTAATATGGTTTCCCACACCTGATCATAATCAAAAAACTTGAGTCCTGTATTCATCGACACACGTTCAATATTAATATTCGTGTGCATATTTAGGAAACACTCTATTTTTCTCTTGATCTTACGTAATGTAGGATGCTTCTGGTGGGTTAAATCACGCACAGCATAAGGCGGTTCATAGTGAATGTTATAGTCAAACCGCGAATCATCCGGCATGGTAAGCTGATTCTGATACAATGCCTGATATGCAAAAGAAATTCCAGGAAACCCTGCTTCTACTGCTAATTTTTGATAATAATCGAGCATCTCATTCATGTCAGGAATAATATCTGTTTTATACAGAACAAACAGCGGCTTCCCATCCACTTTGATATAACGTTCATCTTTGAAATAGGGAAGTAAATAATCGAAGTGTTCTTTCCATTCCTTTTCTCTTCCATATCGCTGCGCGATCAATACTGTCGCCTTTTCAGCAACCCAACCATTTGTCCACGGCTCATTTGCCCACGATAAACAAAAATGTATATCAAGCGTTTTATCTTCCAACAAATGCTCTACTGGCTGTTCAAGCAAAAGTTTTCCATTAAACCAGTAGTGATAAAGACACCATCCATAGACCCCATACTTCTTAGCTAATTCTACCTGCCATCGCATTGTCTTCGGGTCGGAGAGGTCATAGTAGTTTTCATTCAACGGAATTCTGGGTTGATAATGCCCTTCAAATAACGGCTTTGCCTTCTTCATATTCACCCATTCCGTAAAGCCTTTTCCCCACCATTCATCGTTCTCCGGAATGCAGTGGAATTGCGGCAAATAAAACGTAATAATTTTCATAATATCCTCCGTACGCTATTCTTCCATTAGTACGCGAATCAATTCATTGCGCCTATTCTTCTCAAATGCATTAAGATCAAATATATTTTTATTGTTAATAAGTTTTTCTTTATATTCATCAATTGACATAAGCCGCTTGGCTGGTACCACACCCCCCCCCCCCCAGACTTCTCCAGAGGGTATATCTTTGGTAACGATACTCCCGGCTGCAATTACACAATTATCTCCAATTCTGGTTCCGGGATTAACGATAACTCTTGCGCCAAAAAAGTTGTTATTACCAATTTCAATTTTTCCAAACTTCAAGAACGGTTTATCTTCAGGATACAAATAATCGAGTACCCATCTTCCACCGTCGTGTAACAAAAGCACATCCAAATGAAATCCTATTATGGTCACCAATCGATATCAAATAAGGTTCAGAGCCAAAATTAGGATGATCCACAAAGCTGTTTCCGGCTCCAATTTTAACGCCTTTCTTTCTTGCGTATTCGACCGGATTTCTTAGATACCTTATTTTCCATATTATCTTCTTTAGATCGTTTAACCCAATCTTGTTCATTTCTCCACCCCTACATATTATTTCTTTCCAATTAACTCAAGATAGAGTTTTTGATATCTCTGACTCATGATTGCAGCCGAAAGTTCTTTGTTTGCTGTTTTACTTGCTTCCTGTCCCATATGCTGCAAATCTTTTTCCATCATTTCATCAAACTTACTGATATAGTCCTCTCGATCGCCCAGATGATAACTCATTCCATATTGATCATTAATCTCCAATACTTCGAGGTGCTGAGGAATATCACTAAGTAATACAGGTAATCCAGTTGCCATTGCTTCTAATACTCCATTCGGCATCCCTTCACTTTTACTGGCTGATACATATATATCCGAAGCCTGTAAGTAATCGCTCACGTTATTAATATTGCCAGTGAACAGTAACCTTTCATCGTTTGCGTATTTTTCACGAATCGCATTAAGGTTCGGTCCTGCTCCCATGAGAACCATATAGATTTTCCCAGCTGATTTTGATGCCAGAATACCTTCAATAGCAAAAGACTGATCCTTTCTATCAATAAACTGTCCGGAGTAGGCCACGATTATCTTATCAAGCGGCAGACCAAGCT
Organism: [Clostridium] clostridioforme AGR2157; assembly: GCF_000424325.1. Classification (GTDB taxonomy): domain Bacteria; phylum Bacillota; class Clostridia; order Lachnospirales; family Lachnospiraceae; genus Enterocloster; species Enterocloster clostridioformis_A. The sequence goes on along the minus strand of NZ_AUJR01000055.1, from coordinate 17,396 downwards.
GAACTTTCATTTCCTTTTTCTTTGCTTCATCTGCGTAACTATACTGACCAATATCAACACCGTTCCGAATGAATTTAAATTCCATGCCATGTTTTTGTTTGTAAATCTTCGACAGACTTTGCGAGCAGGTAACAAAAACTTCCCCTTTCTTTAACTGCTCAGCAATCAGATGCATATCTTTATGTGCAAGGAGATTGCCTAACTGTTTCCCATATTTGTCGGGGTAGTCTTGATAACAATAATTTCGCAAAGTCACCAAATGTACTGCATCTGAATAGGCCAGACTCATTGTATACGGAGGCATCCCCAATCCTTGAATCAAATTCGGTTCTATTTCACTTAATAATTTGGCTAGCTTATTTTTACCTTCGACAACTGAACTTATTTTACTCATACCAAGGCAATGGAATTCAGGAACAACATCTAAATACCTTTGAATGACCGAGTTCCCCAAATCTTCCTGAAACAGCGTTATTACAATAGGTTCAAACAAATCTCTATCGAGATTCTTGATAATATTTAATGTCTGATTCATTGGACCGCTGTTCTTACAGTTTGTAATGACATAAACGATCTTATATTTGCCCTTCTTATATTCAGGTTTTGCTCCTGGAATAACCGGGATGTCCTTCTTTGCGATAGGAATCACATATAGTCCACGCTTTCCTTCATGAACCGAATCAATACAAATTTTTGTTCCCCCACGATTCCATCTAGGATGCAGGTCACAACGACAATCATTATCATACTTGAATGGCGAAAATACCTTTGCTATTCTGACTGGTTGTTCCTGCTCTTCTTTACACAAATAAACGAAAGCCATTCTTTTTCTATTCGGGTAAGAGTCTGTTACAATTAGTGTCCCATCCGGCGAATAACTGCAATGACCATCCGTCGCTAAACGAGGCCAATACATCTTATATTCCTGTGTCTTATCCTTCATTAAATAATAGTGGTCTCCCGTTTCTTTCTTTCGAAGAAATGACAGAATTTCACTATCATTTTTCCAGTAGCAATGCGAAACGAACACATCGTCACTAAGATTATACATTTCCGTTTTATCAATATTTACTGTAACCAACCTTGTATGCTTACGGCCATTCTGGAACCAACGATGTAATACCATAAACCGCTTACAGTTCGGACTAATCATCAAATGATTCACTTTATGCTCGGCACCGTTCATGCTCCCATCTGGTTCAAATGCTGCAAAATCGGTATACTTAAAGAGCTCCGTAATATTGCCGTCAACAACATCCACCTTCCAGATGCATCCCTGATCAGGGCATAATACTCCCTTGGTCGTATCCGGCAAATTCGAGTACCCGTAACCAGGACGCATCCTGTGCAGACGCGAAAAATCCAGACTAAGGATAAAGCTTCCGTCTCGAGCAACATCATAGGCTGCCATTGGAAGTACTTTTTCTTCTTTCTTAGCCTCAAAATTATAAATTACTGAGCAATAATGTCCATCTCGAAAGTCATTGTACAGAATACGACTCTTAAAGTCCGGTCCCATCCACTGAGCCATACAACTTTGTTGCACATTCCATGAATGGGTAACACCAATTTTAATAAACTTGTTATTATTCTGAGTGTCAATCACGCCTACAATGCCAGGCTCTTTCGGAGCTACTGACTTATACGCCTGTTTCACTTTGATGCAGATCATATAACGATCAGCTGCATCCCACGGAGATTTATCATAATATCCATAGAAATATTCATATCCATCATCAGGTGACACCCTAACCACATCGCCCTCAGATTTTATCTTCTCATTTGAAGTTGCTACACTTACAAGCTGATAAACTCGCTTCGCAGATCTCTTAATGATAGGAAACTGCTCAAACATTCGTTTTCCAGCCTTCTCAAGTTCTACAAATCCCATGCTAATTTCTCCCTATCTTTATCTTCCAATCATAATCGTAGACAGAAGTTTCACTTTTCGAATCACTAATTTGCTTGCTACCATTGGCAAAACTACGCCAACAATTGTCGCTGCTACTACCGATATGTATGCCGGAACTCCCAGCATTCTATTTAAGACCATCGCACTAAGTGCTACACAATATGGATTATGCATCAAGTAAATATCGAATGAGTAATCACCTATACATTTGACCAACTTTTTTGCATTTATCTTACTAAGCTCAATTGCCAGAATATATACCAGTCCAACCCCCGCAAATCCAATCAAGTATTTATCAAGCTGCATAAATACCGAAAACAACTTTAATGTTATACCAGAATCCAAACCCATAAGGCGAATCAAAACACCAATCAAAAACATTAAGCATATACATGCTCTGTACCCCCCCCCCCCCCGCTCATTTTTTCAACTTTTTGGTTTTTCTGAACAAATATACCAAAAGCGAAGAAGATTCCCCAACCCATAACTCGCTCTATAATGTGTGGAAGCGTCACAAATAAAGAGAGGATACCTATCAGCCCCCATATCCACAGGGTCCACATTGTGGAACCAGCACGTTCCGCAATAATGTTAATCACAAAAAACAGAAACAACACATATAAGAACCACAAATACTCAGTATAATAAACCTGATAAGTCAGTAAACCATATAACAGGTTTCCTATACTCATTGGTGCAAACCCAATCTCTGTCATTTTAGCATGCACCGCAGAACTACTCATACAGGCTATCTGGACGCCCAACCATAGCAGAATAGTCCAGAACACATAGGGCACCAGCAGATGCTTTGCCTTTCCAACAAGGAAATTCATTTTGCCTTTTTGAATATATTTAGTTAGACCTTTCTGAAACAGGAATCCGGCAATCACAAAGAACACTGGCATATGAAAGCAAATGATAATTTCCTCTATCGCATCCAACACCACATCAGCATTAACCTGCGCAATTGCATGACGGAACAGCACAAGTACAATTGCTAGCCCGCGCATTATTTGTATAACATCGCTCTTCTCTCTTGCTGCTTCCATATCACCAATTCTCCTGAATAAACTCATCTATCATATGAAGGATGTGAAGAGGGTCAGTATTCTCCCATTTTCTCAATCCATCTGTGCCATCATAAATTTTCTTAAAGCACTCACCTAGATCAGTCAGTTCATAATCTGCCACAAGTACATATCCATTACTTCCAAATGCTACATTATTTTGAATCTGGTGGTCATTGATATGTTCTCCATATTTTTCGAGTCTGGTTACAGCAATAACCTTTTTCCCTGCATTTAAAGCTTTCATGATGGAACCCGAAGCGCCGTGGCTAACCACAATGTCCGCCTCATTTATCTTGGTAAGGAACTCGTCCTGTGAGATAAAATCCTTATACTCATAATGCTTTGGTTTATATGTAGAGGTCCCAGTCTGCGCAAACATTTCTTCTGTAAGGGTTCCATCTTCATATAATTCATCTATTTTCTTAAACAAGCGGTCAAACGGATAATTTCTTGACCCAACCGTTACAAATATCAACGCTCTTCCCTCCACATCTTGATATCAAGTGCTATACTTAATATATGCAGCCACCATACACAGCCTTTTTATAATGCTTGACCTGTGACTCCCACTGAACAATAAACAAATCAGAATGCTTTTCCATCAGTCTTCCAGCAACAGTTGGCATATCTGCCCGTCCGAAAGTTTCAATAAAAACAAATTTTTTATGTGTAACCACGGCAAGTAGATAAAAAGGATAAGCAACCATTGTTCCTGTAGTTACCACAAAATCCGGCCGTTCTTTAAGCCAGATTCTCAATGCCCGACATCCATTGACGATCATTTTTGGAAGCATGAGTTTATCCTTTAAATCCGTCTGAATCATTAGATACTTTGCATCTGCTTTAAACTGTGTTTTCTCTGTCACCAAAAAACCGTCATATTTTTCAATTAAAGGTTTCAATTTCTGAAGTTGCTCCCAATGGCCCCCAGAAGAGGACACCAAACATACAGTCGGTCTTTCCTTTTTATGTTTCATCTTTACTTATCCCTCAAAATTTAAATGTATCTTACAATCCCAGCCATTTCTGGTCCTTATCACTAAGATTCAACTTTGTACCATCTTCTAAGTGATAACCTTCAGCACTGGCTGTGCCCTTATACTCACCTTCGACCCTTGGCCACTGAATACCAATCTCTGCTGGGTCATTCCAAGCCATGCCACCTTCATCATTCGGGTGGTAAAAATCATCACATTTATAACAGAATTCAGCAGTATCACTCAGTACCAGGAAACCGTGTGCGAATCCTCTCGGAATCAGAAACTGCTTCTTGTTTTCCTCAGTCAATTCGATACCATACCATTTTCCGTATGTTTCACTTCCACTTCTCAAATCCACAGCTACATCAAACACGGAACCTTTGATAACTCTAACTAACTTAGTCTGCGGAAAATTTTTCTGGAAGTGAAGCCCACGCAACACTCCTTTGGTACTCATAGACTGATTGTCCTGAACAAAATTTATATTAATTCCGTTCTCTTCCATATCTCTCTGGCTATAAGTCTCCATGAAATAACCACGAGCATCGCCATGAACAGCAGGCGTGATTACACAAAGCCCTTCGATGCCACCAACATTCTTTTCAATATTTATCTGTCCCATCGTCTCTCTCCTTAAAGCTGTGCTTCCTTTAGATATCTGCTGACTGCATCCTTCCATGTAGGAAGCGGTGCAAAACCTGCTTCTACCAGCTTACTCTTATCCAGCCTACTATTGACCGGACGGGCCGCCTTGCTGAGTCCATATTCTTCTGTAGTCACCGGAGTAACTTTTGTTTTCAATCCGTACTGTTTATAGAACTCACAACAGAAGTCGTACCAAGAAATATACCCACCCTCATTTGTAGCGTGGTAATATCCATACTTTTCAGTCTCACACATATCCACCAGAAGTCGCGCCAGATCGAATGTGTAGGTCGGCGTACCAATCTGGTCATTGACCACACGAACCTCATCATGGGTCTTTCCCACGTTGATCATAGTTTTGATGAAGTTCTTACCGTTTAGGCCAAACACCCAGGCAATGCGGACAATGAAGTACTTCTCCAGAGTCTGGCTGACAGCCAGTTCACCTTCCAGCTTGGTCTGACCGTAAACATTCAGAGGCTTATATTCCTTGCAGTCTGGCTTCCAAGGTTCTGTTCCCTGTCCATCAAACACATAGTCCGTGGACAGATAGAGCATCTTGCAGTCAATTTCCTTGCAAGAATCGGCAATATTCTGGGTTCCACCAGCATTGACAGCACGGACTTTTTCAACCTTATCATCGTCCTCAGCCATATCCACAGCCGTCCATGCGGCACAGTGAATAACCGCATCAGGATTAATTTCCGTAATAACCTTCTTGACCGCTTCTTTGTCGGTAATGTCCAGACTGACATAAGGCATCGTTGTCACAGCCGAGTCATCCGCAACTCCGGAGTAAGTTCCCGCAAGATCAGAGCCAACACCCTCATACCCTCTTTTATGTAATTCATTTATGACGTCATGGCCGAGCTGGCCATTCACGCCTGTCACAAAAAATTTCATTTTCCCCACAACCTTCTCCATTAGTAGCGAACTTCAGATTTCCGTTTTTGCTTTATACATCGCTTCGTAGTATTTCTGATAATTGCCACTGGTCACATTGTTCATCCAGTCCTCATGCTCCAGATACCAGTCGATGGTCAGAACAATCCCCTTTTCAAAGGTCGTCTCCGGATACCAGCCAAGATCATTCTTAATCTTGGTCGGGTCGATACCGTAACGACGGTCATGGCCCAAACGGTCTTCCACATGCTTGATGAGATCTTCAGAAATGCCATCATCCTTCAACCGATCATGGAGCTGCTCAATGATGGTCTTTACGATAAAGATATTCGGACGCTCATTGTGGCCGCCCACGTTGTAAACCTCGCCAATCTTGCCACCGTTAGCTACCATGTCGATAGCCTTGCAATGATCCTCCACATACAGCCAATCGCGGATCTGCATACCATCACCGTACACCGGAAGTTGCTTGTGATGCTTCACATTGTTAATCATTAGTGGGATCAGCTTCTCTGGGAACTGATAAGGGCCATAGTTGTTAGAGCAGCGAGTGATGTTGATAGGCATACCATAGGTGTCATGGAATGCCTGAACAAAGTGGTCGGCACTGGCCTTGGAAGAAGAATACGGGCTGTGCGGATTGATAGGAGTGGTTTCCATGAAGTACCCCTCTGCACCCAGAGCACCATAGACCTCATCGGTGGAAACCTGCAGATACTTCTTACCCTCTTTCCAGGTCTTCGTAGAAGCGTCATACCACGCTTCTTTTGCTCTTTGAAGCAGGTTGACTGTCCCCATCACGTTGGTCTGGACAAAAATCTCCGGATTGGCAATGGAGCGATCCACATGGGACTCGGCTGCGAAATTGATAACATAGTCAAAGTCATATTTTTCAAATAAAGAAGTGACCAACTCCTTATCGCAGATATCGCCTTGTACAAAGATGTGACGAGAATCTCCCTCTACGTCCTTGAGATTTTCAAGATTTCCTGCGTAAGTTAGCTTATCCAGATTGACCAGCAGGATATCGCTGTATTTCTTCAGCATGTAATAAACAAAATTTGAGCCAATAAATCCGGCACAGCCGGTGACCAGATACTTCTTCACTTCTATATTCCCCTCTGTTTCTTATTTATAGCGATAGCTCTTAGTGCAACACATCCAGATACTTTCCATCCAGTACGTCTTTTAAATACTGACCATACTGATTCTTCTTTAGTACTTCATATACAACCAGAACATCTTCTTTGGAAATCCAGCCATTCAGATATGCAATTTCCTCCAGACACGCAACTTTGCGGTGCTGGTGCTGCTCCACAGTTTTCACAAAATTGGTGGCATCCGCAAGACTCTCATGCGTACCGGTATCTAGCCAAGTAAACCCCTGTCCAAGCAGTTCAACATTCAGATTACCGTTCTCCAGATAGATGCGGTTAAGGTCTGTAATTTCCAACTCACCGCGGGCTGACGGTTTCAGATTCTTCGCATACTTTACAACCCGATTGTCATAGAAGTAGAGTCCTGTCACACAGTAATTGCTTTTCGGGTGCTCCGGTTTCTCTTCAATAGATATAGCCTTGCCGTTTTTGTTGAATTCTACAATACCGAAGCGTTCAGGATCATCCACATAGTAGCCAAACACAGTGGCTCCCTTACCGGATTCAGCATTTTCCACAGCGGCCTTCAAACGCTTCTTCAGGCCGTGCCCAGCAAAAATATTATCTCCTAGCTCCATCGCTACCGTATCATTACCAATAAAACCCGCACCAATAATAAATGCCTGTGCCAGTCCGTCTGGAGAAGGCTGAACAGCATAAACAAGGTTCACACCGAACTGATGTCCGTCTCCAAGAAGATCTTTGAATCTCGGCGTATCCTGCGGCGTGGAAATAATGAGAATATCCCGAATGCCTGCGTTCATCAGAACAGACATCGGATAATAAATCATCGGCTTATCATAAATAGGAAGTAACTGTTTTGATGTCACTTTAGTCAGAGGATATAGCCTAGTGCCGGAACCTCCGGCTAAAATAATACCTTTCATGTAATCGTCTCCCAATTAATCTCTCTGGAAAATATCTCTCGTATAAACTTTATCTTTTACATCATCAAGGCAGCCATCATAACGATTTGCAATAATAGCCTGACTACGCTCCTTGAATTTTTCTAGATCATTTACAACTACAGATCCAAAGAACTTCTCCCCCTCTTTCAGAGTCGGCTCATAAATAATGACTGTTGCGCCCTTTGCCTTGATCCGCTTCATGACGCCCTGGATACTGCTCTGGCGAAAGTTATCAGAATTGCTCTTCATGGTCAGGCGGTATACACCAACCACAACCTCTCCTTCTTTGCTGCTATCCCAACTGTCATTCGCCTCATAAGCACCAGCGATTTCAAGAACACGGTCCGCAATGAAATCTTTTCTTGTCCGGTTACTTTCAACAATTGCTTCAATCAAATTCTCCGGCACATCCGCATAGTTTGCCAGCAACTGCTTAGTGTCTTTGGGCAAGCAGTAGCCACCATAACCGAAACTCGGATTGTTGTAATGAGTCCCAATACGCGGATCAAGGCAGACACCGTTAATGATTTGCTGGGTATTTAGCCCTTTCATCTCTGCGTATGTATCCAGCTCGTTGAAGTATGAAACGCGCAGAGCCAAGTATGTATTTGCAAAGAGCTTCACAGCCTCTGCCTCGGTGAAGCCCATGAACAGAGTATCAATATTTTCCTTGATGGCCCCCTCCTGCAGAAGCTCTGCAAAAGTGTGTGCGGCCTTTACCAGTCTTGCATTCTCAACATCTGTACCCACGATGATACGGCTAGGATACAAATTGTCGTACAGTGCCTTGGATTCACGCAAAAATTCCGGGCTGAAGATAATGTTATCGCAGTGGAACTTTTCGCGCACGGAAGCTGTGTATCCAAACGGAATGGTAGACTTAATAACCATAATAGCTTCCGGGTTGTATTCGATAACCAGTTTGATTACGGCCTCAACTGCAGAAGTGTCAAAAAAGTTCTTTTTGGAATCGTAATTTGTAGGGGCAGCGATTACCACAAAGTCAGCATCTGAGTACGCTTCCTTTGCGTCCAGTGTAGCGGTCAGATCCAGATCCTTTTCTGCCAGATATTTCTCAATATATTCATCCTGAATCGGAGACTTCTTATTATTAATCAGTTCTACCTTTTCAGGGATGATATCAACAGCCATAACTATATGATGCTGAGCGAGTAGTGTTGCAATAGAAAGGCCAACATATCCAGTGCCAGCAACAGCAATTTTCAAATCTTTAAAGTTTCTCATAATTATTTTCTCCTCTCCCACACTGGTGGGTATTAATACCGCTCTACTAGCTGAGCATATTTACATATAAAATTCCTTATACCACTCTGCGAACTTCCGAAGTCCGTCTCTTAAGCTGGTACTCGGCTTGAATCCAAAGTCATGTTCCAGAGCACTCGTATCTGCATAGGTCACAGGCACATCACCCGGCTGCATCGGGACAAGCTCCTTATGACTTTCAAAGTCATAATCTTCTGGCAGTACCCCGGCACGAATTAGTTCCTGCTGAAGAATATCCACAAAGTCCAGCAAATTCTCCGGACTGTTGTTGCCGATGTTGTAGACCTTGTATGGCGGCAGCGGCAGACCATCTTCACCAGTCTCCCGATCAGGCGCCTTCTGCATCACACGGACAACACCCTCAACAATGTCATCTACATAGGTAAAGTCACGCTTGCAGTTGCCGTAGTTAAAAATCTGGATTGTCTTGCCTTCACGCAGCTTGTTCGTAAAGCCAAAGTACGCCATATCCGGTCGTCCAGCAGGGCCATACACTGTGAAGAAGCGCAAACCAGTGGATGGGATGTTGTAGAGTTTGGAGTACGCATGCGCCAGCAGCTCATTGCTCTTCTTGGTAGCAGCATAAAGACTTACCGGGTTGTCCACTTTATCATCGGTGCTGTACGGCACCTTCTTGTTAGAACCATAGACACTGGAAGAAGAAGCATATACCAAATGTTCCACACCAGCAGCTCCGCCATCATAAGGATGGCGGCAGGCTTCGAGAATGTTATAAAAACCGATTAGATTGCTCTCTATGTATGCATCCGGATTGGTAATGGAATATCTGACACCGGCCTGTGCCGCGAGATTCACAACCACCTGTGGCTTATACTTTTCAAAGATTTCTGTAATTAGTGTCTTATCTGCGATACTGCCCTTAACAAAAATAAATGAAGGATTTCCAGACAGTTCTTCCAGTCTTGCGTCCTTCAATCTCACGTCATAGTAGTCATTCATATTGTCAATGCCAATAACGGTCACATCGGCCACATCGGCATAAAGACGCTTCACCAGATTCGATCCAATGAATCCAGCTGCACCTGTAACCAATATTGTTTTTCCATGTAAATCCACACAACTCATCGTTTGTTGCTCCAATCCGTCTTTAATCTTCGTAAAAAATCTATCTATATTCACTGTGGAAATCATCTGGTTTTACAATAATTTCCACAGCAAATTCCTTCTATTATTAAATGTGGTTCTCATTCTTCACTAAACCCTTTCAAGTAAACCTGTCATGGTGTTTATTCCTTAAACTGATAATTTCATCTGACCCGTTTCTCTTTACTTAACCTATCGGCAATAACTCAAAATTCAATGTTCACCCAAAGTTCTGCGTAAAAATGTAATTATCAGCCCCTGCAACATATGACCCGAATTTTCGTTTGCAAAATAGCTTCAACCCATTTATCAGCGTCAACTAAAAAAACTATGGTTCATGCTAAATTTTGCGTAAAAATGTAATTATCAGTACCCGCAAGCCACCACACTAAATTCCGTTTGCTAAATAGATTTTTCTCGATGCCAATATCACTTATCAGCCTTAACTTAAATTTCTATGTTCACCCGAAGTTTCGTGTAAAAATGTAATTATCAGCACCGTCAATCGTCTGCAATAATTTTCGCTTGCATAATAGAATCCAGCCCATGACACGCATGATAATTCCTGTCACCATAGCCCATCAGAATCCAACTAATAATTTCGGCTAGCCATTAGTCAGAGCCACGATTAATAAGTCCATCCTATTCCTATACCTGCGACGTTGTAACCCCTCTTAAGTGAAGCATCATTCATGGCATTTTTCAAACGCACTTAAAGCACCATTTATCGTTACACCGTAATACCTATACATCTTTGTTTAAAACCGCCCCCAAAGCGAAGTCTTGCTCTGTTTACCTCATCAAGTCCTGCATGGTATCGTCTTGTTACTGTCATGAATAGGCAAGCAGATGACAGATTGCCAAGCAGACATTTCATTCCCATCCCCTGTTCTTCCTCAAATAATTGTTATTATTTGCACCAAACTTTAAAAAAGGCAATTCCCCAAAAGCCAATCCCCTCACCATCCCTACACTGCTCTACATCGCCCCGTCTCTCCCCAACACAACCTGCACTGTCTGAAACAGAATCTTAATATCCAATCCCATCCTCCACTCAGTTATGTATTTTTTATCCAGTTTCACGACCTCTTCAAAATCCGTAATCTCACTTCTCCCGCTAACCTGCCACATACCTGTAATTCCTGGTTTTACGCTCAGCCTGACCCTATGGCGTAAATCATATTTCTCCCACTCATCCACAGTAGGCGGCCTGGTGCCCACCAGGCTCATATCTCCTTTAAGCACATTCCAGAACTGAGGGAACTCGTCAATGGAATAATTCCTGATGAAATTTCCAATTCCCTTTTTTCCGCCTATAATTCTGGGGTCATTCTCTATCTTAAACATCATCCCGTCTTTTACACGGTTCTGATTCATTAATTCCTTTTTACGTTCTTCCGCATCCATATACATACTGCGGAACTTATATAATTTAAATCTCTTGCCATTCTTTCCAATACGCACCTGCGAAAAGAAAATCGGTCCCGGTGACTGAATATAGATACAAGGTGCCACGAACAAGAACAATATTCCTGCCAATATACAACCTAACATCCCACCTGCAATATCCATGGTCCTCTTAACAAATGCCTGTCTCCACGACGCCATATTAATGCAGCTGGTAAGAACCGTATAATTTCCCAAACGCTCCACATGCTGTATCTGTCCCTTTAACCTTCCCATCTCAATCAGCTTCAGATGTACGGTGACACCCATGTCAATGAAATCATCCATAAGCTCCTGGGGCAAAGGCATGTCCTTTGGCAGATTTATAAACACTTCATCCACCCATTCGTGGCACACATACTCTGCAATCCCATTTTTGTCTGTCACTATGGTTACTCCATTTATAGTTCTCCCAGCCCAATCCGCGTCCAACAAAGATACACCTATGATATGAAAACATTCATAATTTTTATTTAGAATATTCTGTACCACTTCTTCCACCATTCCCTTGGATGTAAGAATAAGTAAAGAACGCTTTCCTTTTCCTTCCAAACCTCTTGTTAATAAATATTTCTTCCAATAAATCCTGGCTATGTAACTAATAACAACATATAAAATACCTGTTGTTACTAAGGTTATTCTGGAATACTCTTCCCCCTTTTGAGTCGCAAACAGATAAAAAGCCGCAATCAGTATAACCAGGCATACGTGCTTCAATGTTTCCGTAAACTCTTTAAACTTTCCCCTCTTTAACACATTTTTAAAGCTCTCGCCAAAAAAAGTTACGAATACTTGTATGAACAGAAATACAAATGCCATATTTCGGTACAACCGGCTGGCATAAGGCCAACGGATCCCCTGGCGTATAAAATATGCAGCAATATATGCGACCTGAAGGCATACTGCATCTATTAAGGTAAAGTCACAATGCTTCAGCCAGCCTTTATCTGTTTTTCGATACATCTTTCTTCCACCACTCTTTTCTCCTAAGTACTTCTGTAAAACCGGGGGGCCCGGCTTCAGCCATTTTCTGCCCCCCCCCCCGGCCAGCATTTTCTCAATGCTCTAGTTCTTATACACTACGGATAATGTACCAGACCCAGGAACATTGACAGCTACTGTTTTTGTTACCGGATCCACCTTAACAGCCGGAATCAGCTGCCACTGGCCAGTAGCATTGTCATAGAACAATACCTGCACGTTGTTTACATTGGAAACCAGGTTAGGCACATACAGGGATACCTCTACTGCACCAGTCTTAACAGCGCCGGTAGCCGCTTCCTTGGTAATGATTGCGTGTGTTCCTGTCAAAGCATTATAGCCTGTCAGATCAACACCCTGTACAACCTGGTTCAGTGGTCTTCCCGCATTGATATCGTTGATAGCTGATACCACATCAGAAGGAAGTCCTGCTGTTGCTGCTGCGCTGTCTGCAAATGAAACAGCGGTGTCGCCGATAACAGCCTCTCCCTTGGAATTAGTTGTTACCTGCTGTCCTGTAGTCGTTACTGTGTCTACTGCAACGCCAATCGTGCTGCCTGTTGGGCTTGAACTGGTTGTGGCGCCTGTAGTCTTGACACCAGTAGCTGATACAGATACTGTGGTGTTGGACTTAGAGCTTGTAGTGCCTTTATTGCTACTGCTGCTGGATGAGCTAATAGAACCGCTGCCATCACTGCCGCTGCTGGATGCACTGCCTGCTGCAAAAACCCATGCAGGCTGTGATGCCAAAGCTGCTGCCAGCACTAAAGCTGCTATGCATTTCTTTTTCATATCCTTCACCTCTCCTTTCTCTCCTAAGAGTAGTTATATTCAATAAACAGCATGATACCATGCTGGATATTGCGGTATTTTACTGTCCCCGCCGGTATTGCGTTTCTCTGTACTGCCAGCCTATTCAATCTCCCGATAAAACAGCTCCAGCAGTATAGGTGTCAATGCTTCTTTGTCAGCATAAAATTCATCATATCTGGGGGTCACCACGCCTTCACCAGGCACTGTGTAAAAATCTTCATCACTCAGTTTTCCACTGCCCACCGCGTCCATGGCTACTTTAAGATATTGGTCCTTGGCCATATTAGTAACCATGTATTCCTGAACCCGGTCAAACAATCTGACCACAAGCCCGCTGTCTTTAACCGAATGCTTCTGGACTGCCTCAAAAAAACCTTTTATGTATTGCTGCTGCTGGTCCATCCGGTACAATGCCGAGTGATCAACACGAATATCACGGTATCGAACGAATATCTCCGCCTGTTTTCCTTGCAGAGTTACGGTTTCCCCTTTCACCAGCGCCGGGTCCCTGGATTCCATTCCTTCTGTTCCAATGGTTACGGTAACCCCGCCGACTTCATCATTCAACACAGGGATGGCATTTGTATCAGCTGCCATGTACCACTCTATTTTCAATCCTCCAAAAAGCTCAGATACTGCTTCCACCATATATTCACAGCTTCTCTCCCGTCCATCCCCATACGCATAAGCCAGGTTCAGATGCTGCATGTCTTTTCCCAACTCATTTCCGCTTAAATCAGTGAGCATGATGTCGGTCATGGTATCCCGGGGTATCATCAATATCTTTATGGTGTTCCTTACTGTATCCTGGGCTATCAAAAATAAACCGTCCGCCTGTCCTCCGAAACCAGTGGTGGTCTTCTCCGTCATATTTCCCGACCGGTCTATCCCCATACACAAAATAGCCTTGACATAGCTGTTGCGTCTGTACTGTTTTCCCTTATATTCCACAACATCGCCGCTAAAACTGCACATGCTGTCTTCCTGTACTTCCGTCTGGTTCCCATGATTTCTGGATGCAATCTCTGCCTCCAGGACCTTCCTGTCCCGATACAGTTTCACACCTGTCCATATAAAACAGGTAAGTGAAAGGGCCGCAGCACCCACAGCCAGTCGGCATACCAAATTCTTATGGTTTCGGAGCCAGCTCATGCCTCTGCCTTCCCGTATCTGTCATATTTTCCATAATGACCATATTTGGAATATTTCCCGTATTTTCCATAGTACTTACTGTAGTATCCATTTCTCTCCATATTCACCTTATTGAGGACCACTCCCAAAATGCGGCATCCGCTTTTTTCCAGCTGTCCCTTAACCCGCTGCTCCAGCCGGTAGCTTATGGAGCCGCTTTCAATCACCATCACTGCTCCATCGCATTGACGGGCCACAATCGCTCCGTCTATCAAATTGCCCATGGGAGGCGTATCGACAATGATATAATCATACTTTTCCTTCAATTTGGAAATCATGTCTCCAAACAGGCTCTCCTCCAAAAGATCTGCCGGATTCGGTGAATACGGTCCTGCAAATATAATGCTGAGATTTTCTATATTTGTATCATAGAGGACATTCTCCAGCGACCTTTGTCCACTTAAATATTGTGACAATCCGGACACCTCCCGCTCCAGATGGTAACGGGAAACCAGGACAGATTTACGGATATCAGCATCTATCATCACTACCTTTTTACCTATTTGGGCGAGGGACGATGCCATGGCAAATGTTATATCGCTTTTTCCCTCGTCAGGAAGGGAACTGGTCAGCATGATTGTCTTAATACCGCTTCCACAGAATTGTATATTGGTTCTCAAAGTCTTGATAGCTTCATTATAATGATAGTCATCCTTCATTATCCTGTTTAGTGTAACAAATTGACTCATGATGCACGGCCTCCCCTTTTCTTCTTTCTGGATTTTCCTACCACTGGCTTATTCCCTGATTTAGAGGAAATCATGGCCTCTTTATCTTCCGGCTTCTCTCCCTCACGTTCCGGCACGGATGCAAGTACGGATAATCCAAGATACTTTGTAACATCTTCCTCGGTACGTATTGTATCGTTCAGGATTACATGCACTGTAATAAAGCCGCATACCAGCACGGCCCCCAGAAAACCACCTATTAATGCATTCTTTGTATTGCTCGGACTAGATTTAAGGATTGGAACCTCACCCTCCTCAATTAATTTGGGCGGTACCATTTCCATGATGTCACCAATATAGTCTGAAGATGTGACTGCAATCTTGTCTGCAATCAATTTTGCCATGTTGGGATCCGGATCCTCCACAGAGATGGAGAGGATTCGCGTATCCTGGGGATTATCAATGGTAACCTTTTCCACTAACTCTTTGTATGTAAGATTTAGTTCCATATCTTCAATTACCTGATTGAGGACCCTTCTGCTTGTCACAATGATTTTATAGTCCTTAGTCAGCTGGCTTCCTATCTGCAAATCAGCCAGTGATGTCAATGTGGTTTCTTTTGAAAGAATATAAACCATTGCGGTGGATTTATACTGAGGGGTTAGCACAAATGCACTGAATGCACCTGCTACACCGCCAAACAGTATAATGGTACCCAATATAATCCATATCTTCCGCCGAAACTCCCCCAGCAGTTCCAAAAGGTCGATTTCAATCTCGTCGTCATCATAAGTCTTTTCCATGCGTCTTTCTGTTCTCCTGTTTTACTTTTTTGTATTATCTTTTTTGTATTATTTTTTCTGTATTACCTTTTTTGCATTTCCCCGCAACAGCCCATGTAATTTGAGTCCGTCCAAATGCTTAACCAACCATTGGAAACTCCCTTCAATTTCCGGCTTTCTGTAATCCATCCGATGCATGTCAGTTCCCAGACAATAAATCCTGCCCTGCATAATCTGTTTTCGGCACCACCGAACCTCTCTATCCAACATGCTGTTTCCCTTCAGGCTGCTGAAATTCATCTGCAGTCTGCAGTCACACTGGACTAATTCAGACATATTGGTATCTTCTCTCAGACATGCATAACGTTCCACATGCGCAATGATTGGAATATATCTGGCCATCGTCAGCTTCCTGACAGCCTGATACATCTTCATATAAGGTACCTGGGGGTCAAATTCCACCAGTACATACTGGCTCCCATCCAGGGTAAGGGCTTTCCCATCCCTAAGATTCTCAACCAATCCCTCGTGATAATATGTTTCCTGTCCCAGCCCAGTCCGAAAATCAGGTGCAATCCTCCGTGCTTCTTCTCTCAGCTTTTCTGACAAATCGTATATGTCAGGATTCAGGCCGCGTCTTGAATAATGCGGTGTTGCAATAATGTATCTGATTCCCTGGCGGTAGGACTCCTCCAGCATTTTCCTGCTTTCATCCCAATCCCTGGAGCCGTCGTCAATTCCCGGAAGAATATGGGCATGAATGTCAATAATTCCTGTCATTTGAGTCCCCCGTTATATTTTCGATACAGGTTTCGAAGGTAAGGAAGCATATCCTCTGCCCACGCATATTCAGGCATATAACTCCCTGAAAAAAGAGTTATGTAATCCGGATTCCCCTTGATAAATTCGTAGAAATCGCAGACAAACAGTTCCGTATCAACGGCATAGCTTCCTCTCTTTTTAATCAGTATCTGTTCAATCCCATGTTCCATTAAGTTCATGCGAAGACGATAGTATACAACCCTTAAATTATTTTTTGCGATACGTTCTTCTATATTTTCATACAGTAGATACGTCATCTGGGATAAGGATACACTGCTTCCACGCTTTTCAACCATGATAGCGAGCATTTCTTTTGCCTTGCTACTGGGAAAATACAACATTTTACCATTGACATAGACATCGAATCCGTCGAATGTCTTTATAAATATACACGACTTTACAACTTTTATAAATGCCAGCACTGTTGCCGAATTAACTGTTTTAAAGCTTTCATAACAACACTGGATTTTATGCTGGTTTCGATATTTCTCACGAAAGTGGTATAAAATACCTGCTGCCGGATTTGCTCACTAAGGGCAAACCGAAATTCCTGCACACTTTCTGTACGGTACTTTGAAAATGATTCTTCCTGATATGGCAGTATCTTCATGGCACAATACGAGATGTTGATCAGGTTAACCAACATTTCGATTCCCTTCCGACTGCGTAACATATAGCTGCATAACGACCAGAACGTTTTCTGTTCATAATAACTCACCTCGATATTCCA
>NZ_AUJR01000054.1 GCF_000424325.1 [Clostridium] clostridioforme AGR2157 | reverse complement strand
GCTGCCTTTTCTAAAGCAGGCAACGATGAGTTTTTTGTGAACATCAATACCACAACAATTGTCGTAAATTTTATCCATAATGGCACCTCCGTGGATGAATTTACGGCACGGTACTCTGTCGGTTATCATTTTACTGTACGTCTTTTTGCCATAAGAGGCTGGACAGATGGTGGTGCAAATGAGAGTACCTGAAATCAGTTTAGGGAACGGGCTACAGGCCCAAAATAAACACGATCTTTGCCGTTAATTACAGTATAAACAATAGCGAAGACATATTCAATAGCCTACCGTCTGCACAGTTTCATTTATGGTGGTGCCAAATGTGCGGGCATGGGGGTTTAGGGATTAAAGTTTAAAAAGGAAGGCAGCATCCGTGTGCAGGGTATGTAACCCCAGGGTATGGATGCTGCTATAAACTGTGAAATGAATATTGCGTTAAATGTTGATTTTAATGCAATATTGGTATAACTTGGTTCGAATAGAGCGGTTTCTAACTATTCGCGAAAGTCTAGTTTAACGAATAGTTACCAGGGGTGAGGTTCCCCATCCTGTCTATACATCAATTCTATAACAAAACCCATTGATTAAAACTGAATATTCGTTATGTAAACAATCCAGCCACTGCTTTCATGTGGCTTGGTTTGTAATATAAATAAGGAGGTTTTTGCATGAAACTTTTAAACTCTGTGAGAAAGTATGGCGCATTGCCGATTGCTTCCGGTCTGGTATCTGTGGGCCTTACGGTTCCTGTTTTTGCGGCCGATGTAACTCCTGCAAGTCCGACCGATTGGTCCGGTGTTATATCTGCCCTCACGGCCCAGGTATCCATTAGTACTATCATGGGTGCTCTTGCTACATTTGTCGCCGCCGGTATCGGTATCGTGTTTACCTGGTGGGGTGTTCGTAAGGGGATTCGTTCCCTTATGGCGGCATTCCGTAAAGGCCGCATGTCCATCTAGTCCCCTGGGGTCTGGCCTTCCATGGTTAGGCCCCTTTTTTTGAAAGGAAATGTTTATGGAAACTAACTTATTGGATGGTAGTTTAAATCCGGTCAATGTCGTAAAGGTGATTAAGCATAACCACGATTTTTATAAATCACATCCCGGTTACTTTAGGCCCGAAGGATTGCTTGTCTTTTGTGGAGAACAAGGGTCTGGAAAAACCTTGTCCGCTGTGCAGTATGTTAAGCGGTTATGTGAGGAATATCCTCATACTATCTTATGCACCAATGTTCAGATTAACGGCCTCTCTCCTGCTACTGTATTCTGGCAATTGGATATTCTGATGCCGGAACTGCTGATACCAGCCGCTTCGACCGGCAGAGAATTGCCGTGAATCAGCTGGTATCGAATGAAAAATTGCCTGTTCATACTCCTTTTCTCCCATCCTTACGCCCTCCCATTCATACACATAGACCAGATTTCCATTTGCATCATTTTTTATAAATATCTCCATCTACTATTAGGAGTTCAAATGTCCGCTTATTAATTCATTGATTTTAGTCCCTTACCAGGGCATAATATAATCATGGACTCAATTCAGAAGAAAACAGAGGAAAGGATGTTGATTGATCATGCAGGAAATATATTTTGCAGGAGGATGCTTCTGGGGAGTTGAAGAATATTTTTCCCGTATACCAGGGGTCTGCGATACTGAGTGCGGCTATGCCAATGGAACCAAGGGAAATCCAACTTACGAGGAGGTCTGCTCAGACACCACTGGTTTTGCTGAAACAGTCCGTATTTTGTACAATTCGGACATTGTCGCACTGCGCATACTGGTCAGACAGTTTTTCAAAATCATTGACCCTGTGAGCATAAACCGTCAGGGAAATGACCGCGGAAGTCAGTACCGGACCGGTATCTACTATACCAGTGATAAGGACCGCGGCCCCATCCAGTCTGTCATGTATGAAATTCAGAAGGATTACAGCCGGCCACTGACCGTGGAGTTAGAACCACTGAGGAATTTTTATCCGGCAGAGGATTACCACCAGAACTATCTGCAAAATCATCCCCATGGTTACTGCCATATTGATTTCAGCAGTCTTAAGGACCTCATTGTACGTCCGGACGGCAGCACAGGCATAAAGCCGGACCAGGCAGAGCTTCAAAAACGGCTGACCAGGGAGCAATATGACGTGACCCAGAATGCCTCCACCGAAAGGCCCTTTACAGGACAATATTGGAATCATCACGAGCCAGGCCTCTATGTGGATATCGTCACAGGAGAACCGCTTTTCACCGCTGACAAATTTGATTCCGGCTGCGGATGGCCCAGCTTTACAAAACCGGTCATGTCCTGCGCTGTCACGGAACACCCTGACAGCAGCCACGGCATGCACCGCGTGGAAGTGCGCAGCCGCGAGGGAGATTCCCATTTAGGCCATGTGTTTGAAGACGGTCCTGCCGGGACCGGCGGACTGCGCTACTGCATCAACAGCGCTGCCCTCCGCTTCATACCCCGCAGCAGGATGGAGGAGGAAGGATACGGGGCTTATCTGGATCTGGTAAAATAGGTTGACTGGATATGGATTGAAAATATACACCATTCAAGCAAACCCCTCAAATCCGCAGTATTTCCATACTGTGACACACGGTCAATATTGGTTCCTTTCCTGAAGCCCAGCCTGGGCATAATAATATTCAGTGCCCGGATTTCCCATGCCTCTCAGCAGATAGCTGGAGTTTCCCATGGAGCCAGTATCATCACCGGCTCCCTGTAATAGGCAAAGGGCGTTTCCTCCACCTCCTTTCCCCTTGTGAAAGTCCGGAGTCACCGCTTTTATGACAGAGATTTCCTTTTCTGCCGAAAAAACGCCTGACTCTTTCATCCGCTCCACGGTTCCGGTAAGCTCCATCATTAGTTCATCCACCGCCTTTTTCTCCGTTTGTCCCCTCCGGAAGGAAGATGGATACGCCGCAGGACCGGCTGTCAAACTCTAATTTTAATTCCATATTACCTTCTTTCTCTGTCTGTTTGTTTATCTGAATTGCTATATTATACAACCATACGAAAAAAACAATCAATTGACAATCATTTGCAATTGACGCTAAAATATCTCTTAGAGCGTGTCTGACGCGTCAAAACTATTTATGAAATGAGGCATCCACTTACATGAGTCAATTATCATACCATGAACAGGTAGACCGGGAAAACATTCTGCGGCTGCGCAATCTGATAAAAGACCTGCCGCCATTCTGCGGTGACTTTTTCCGCGGAATCGAGCCCAGGACATCCTCCAGGACCAGGATTGCCTATGCCTATGATCTGCATGTGTTCTTTGATTTCCTCCATAAGGAAAATCCGGCCATTGCCAAGATTACTGTGCCGGAAATCACACTGGACCATCTGGACCAGCTGTCTGTCACGGATTTTGAGGAATATATGGAATACCTGAAATACCGTTTCAACGACAAGAACCAGGAGGTCATGAACAAGGAACGGGGAATCATGCGCAAAATATCCTCCCTGAAAAGTTTCTACAATTACTATTACAGGAATGAACGAATTAAGAACAATCCTGCCGCCCTGGTACAATTGCCCAAACTCCATGAAAAAGAAATCATCCGTCTGGACGTGGATGAGGTGGCCCTTCTTCTGGACGAGGTGGAACAGGGCGACAAGCTGACCGATAAGCAGAAAAGTTACCATGCGAAAACAAAGACGCGGGACCTGGCCCTCCTTACCCTCCTTCTTGGAACCGGAATCCGTGTGTCTGAATGTGTGGGGCTAAACATCTCCGACATTGACTTTAAGAACGGCGGCATCCGCATCTACCGCAAGGGCGGCAAGGAGGTGACCGTATACTTCGGAACAGAGGTGGAGGACGCCCTCTTAGACTACCTGGAGGAACGCGACCGCATCATCCCGGAACAGGGACACGAGGACGCCCTCTTTCTCTCCCTGCAGCGCAGGCGAATGGCCGTGCGCAGCGTGGAAAATCTGGTTAAAAAGTATGCCCGTACCGTGGCTCCTTTAAAACCCATCACCCCACACAAGCTGCGCAGCACCTATGGCACCAACCTGTACCGCGAGACAGGCGATATCTACCTGGTAGCCGATGTGCTTGGCCACTCCGACGTCAATACCACTAAGCGCCACTATGCCGCGCTGGAGGACGAGAGAAGGCGCAGCGCCAGGAATAAGGTCAGGCTTCGGGAGAAATAGCCTGGGACCATGGAGTTACAGTACCGGCACAGTACCGGCAGGCCGTGTAGGCAGGGAGATTTTTGTCACACGGTCTATCACACGGTCTGTCACACGGTCTGTCACACGGTCTCTCGTATACAGGCAGGGACAAACCGGACCAGGCAGGAACAAATCACATACAGTCCATAGTTTCCTGAAAAATATATCCCGGAACAGGACCTCCTCCCCTCTGACCAGGAGCATCCTGCACCCATAACACCAAAGCCATAAACCCATGGTACCAAAAATCAGTAAAAATCACAGGGAAATGCACACCGACGCATAATTTGACAGTACATTTAGGGCTGTTTCCGTATATATGTAATGACCCAGTCATCCATCTTTCCGGTAGGCCTTCCAGACCAGCTTATTGATTTAATACAGGATCCGAAAACACGGCGTAACCGACATGTTCCTGGCGTCTCTTCCGGTGATTCAGCCTGTACTTAATTTTTACATGGTATTTTTCCATCCGCTTTCTCTGTAATTCCAGGCCGTATCGGATTTCACAATCCTCTTGTTTTGATATTGTATACTACACGGCCGGTAACCGGTCATTTCTGCCATACTGTCATATGACAGGCTTACTGCACAGATATGCGCTTCAGCTGGCCTTTTTTCTTGAGCTGTCCCACCAGGTCGGACATATCGTAGTCCGCAGGCGTCTTTAACTGGGCAGTAAGCACATAGGTGGACGCCTCCTCTGTAAGCTGGATATTTACCATCTTGCAGTTCTGCTCCTGCAATGTCCGGTTGATGAACTGGTAGATATCCTCATCCAGACTTTCGCAGTATTCAATCTCCACCTCTTTGTCCTCCCCGTTCCTTCTGGAAAAATAACCTTTCCTGCCCAGGAACAGTTCCGAGAGCATCACGATGGCTGTGGATACAGCCCCCAGAATATACATTCCCGCTCCCATGGACATACCCACGCCCACAGTCGCCCATATTCCGGCCGAGGTAGTGATTCCGTTCACACTGTTGTTCCGGTAAATAATGATGCCTGAACCAATAAAGCCAATGGCCGTAACCACCCCCGCCGCCACACGGGAAGGGTCCAGTTTTACATACTCGTTCAGCACATCCCCGAACCCATATTTGGAGATAATCATCATCATGGCAGAGGCCACTGCAATGATTACATGGGTCCTGGTGCCTGCTGTCTTTTTTTTACTCTGTCTCTCGCAGCCAATCAGACCGCCGCAAAGAGCAGCGGCCACCAGCCGTAATACGTAGATGAGCTGTTCCGTGACAAATTGATTCATATGATTCCTCCGTCCCGGGCACAGTCCTGTTCCAGGCTCCTGTGCCAATCCTTTTATTAAATAATATATTCTAACACCACTCCATCTGCTTTTCAAGTTAATTCATTTGTAAACGATTCCATTAAAAACGGTTCCATTGAAACTGCTAGAGACATCTTCATACCGCGGGAAACCATATGGATTATGTGCTCACTGGCATGGTTGTATCCTTTGCAGGATAGCCCAGCATCTCATTTTCCATGAGTATTTTTCGTTCTTACGGCATTGAGTTTTTTTATCCCTGTTCAAATATAATGCGAGTTTTTTTCTCATTATAATTTTTGAATGCATTTTTTTAAATTTTGTTATATAATAGTCGGATACCCGGACAGGAACCCCCTGTTCGTAAAATCATATCTCCGAGGTGACATATGGAATTACTGCAATTACGATATTTTTTGACAGCCGCTGAATACCAGCACATGACAAAGGCGGCCGAACATCTTCAGATAGCCCAGCCGGCCCTCTCTCAGGCCATCCACCGGCTGGAAGCAGAGCTGGGTGTGCCGCTCTTTGAGAGAAAAAACAGGAGTATAGAACTAAATGAAGCCGGACGCCTTCTTCAAAAGCGGCTGATTCCCATTGTAAGCGCCCTGGACCGGATTCCCGGCGAATTGAGGGCCGACCAGTACATGTCCAGCCACACCATCCATTTAAAGCTTCTGGCAGCATCCACCCTGATTACCAACCGAATCATTGCTTACAGGGCCCTGCGGCCGGATGTGAACTTCCAGCTGTACCAGGCTGAGAACCATGCTGACTATGATTTATGCGTGTCTGCGGTCCGGTCCGACTTAAAAAATACCGATTATGAGGATTACATGGTCATGCTGGAAGAAGATCTGTATCTGGCGGTTCCCACCCATTCTCCTTATGGGGATAAGAATTCCATTAACCTGGCTGATACAAGGAATGCAGGATACATATGCCTGGCCGGTTCCAGGCCCATCCGCCAGATATGCAACAGTTACTTTTCAGAGGCGGATTTTGTCCCAAACGTGATTTTCGAAAGTGATACCACAGAGTCTGTCAGGAACCTGATTGCAGCCGGACTGGGCATCGGATTCTGGCCCCAGTACTCCTGGGGGCCACTAGGCGGTGAATGGGGGCCCATGTCTCCCCACTCCCCGGTAAAGCTGCTTCCCATCAAGGATCAGGTATGCCGCCGTCAGATTATCCTCATGTGTTCTCCCCTTGGCAAGGACAATCCCATTGTGATGGACTTCTGCAATTTTCTCATACAAAACTCAAAATGGCTGTAGGATGTTTCCATCCCGCAGCCATACTTTTTAATTTTCTTACTATCATAGCCTCCATCACTTCAATTCCTTCAGATGGCTTCCCTTCAGCCTGGTAAGCGCCCTTGCCATGGACGCCTGGGACATCTTAAATTCCCTCAGGCTCTGTTTCTGGCGCAGCTGCTCTTGTGCGCGCTCCAGCGCCTCCCTGGCCCTGACCTCGTCAATATCCTCAGGCCTTTCCGCGGTATCCACAATCATGGTCACACGGTTATTGGCCACCTGCAGGATTCCGCGACCCACAATGGCCTGATGCCATTTTGTTTCCTCCGGCACCTTAAAGCGGAGGTTACCCTCCTGGATAGCCAGAATCATGGCCTCATGGTGAGGCATAATGCCCATCTCACCGTCTGGTGCTGGCACCACCAGATACGAGCAATGCCCATTATAAAATACGTGGTCGCTGGCTACAATTTTCAGCCAAAATGCAGACATATCCCGGCTCCTTTCCGCGGCAGACAGTCCTGGTTAAGCCTCATGATGCTCCAGGGTCTTGGCCTTCTCCGCAACCTCGTCAATGGTACCTACATTGAAAAATGCCGCCTCAGGGTACCCGTCCATCTCGCCGTCAATGATGGCCTTGAATCCGCGGATGGTTTCTTTTACAGGCACATATTTTCCAGGTACGCCGGTAAAGTTTTCCGCCACATGGAATGGCTGGGATAAGAACCTCTGAATTTTTCTGGCCCGGTTTACGGTCAGCTTATCCTCCTCAGACAGCTCCTCCATGCCCAGAATGGCAATGATATCCTGCAGCTCCTTATACTTCTGAAGCATCTGCTGTACTTTGTTAGCCACCTCATAGTGCTCCTTACCCACCACATCCTCTTCCAGGATACGGGAGGTGGATTCCAGAGGGTCTACAGCCGGATAAATGCCCTGCTCCACAATCTTTCTGGACAATACCGTGGTGGCATCCAGATGCGCAAATGTGGTGGCGGGCGCCGGGTCCGTCAAATCATCAGCAGGCACGTACACAGCCTGGACCGATGTTACGGAACCGTTCTTGGTGGAAGCAATCCTCTCCTGTAATTCGCCTACCTCAGTGGCCAGGGTGGGCTGATATCCCACCGCCGAAGGCATACGTCCCAGCAGGGCGGATACCTCGGAACCTGCCTGGACAAAACGGAATATATTATCGATGAACAGAAGCACGTTCTGATGCTCCACATCCCTGAAATACTCGGCCATGGTCAGTCCTGTCTCGGCCACGCGCATACGGGCCCCCGGTGGTTCATTCATCTGTCCAAATACCAAGGCTGTCTTTTCCAGCACCCCGGACTCACTCATCTCGGTCCACAGGTCATTTCCCTCACGGGAACGCTCTCCCACACCCGTGAAAATGGAATATCCGCCGTGTTCCGTTGCTATATTGGTTATCAGCTCCTGTATCAGCACGGTCTTGCCCACGCCTGCACCGCCAAAGAGGCCTATCTTTCCTCCCTTGGCATAGGGGGCCAGCAAATCAATTACCTTAATACCGGTCTCTAACATCTCCACAACAGGGCTCTGGTCCTCAAAAGAAGGCGGGTCCCTGTGGATTACCCATTTATCCTCGCCTTCCAGGCTCTCTCCTCCGTCAATGGTCTCGCCCAATACGTTGAAGAGACGTCCCAGGGTCTTCTCGCCTACAGGCACCTGAATGCCGGCGCCTGTGGGCTCCACTTCCATATCCTTGCACAGGCCGTCGCTGGATGCCAGCATGATGCAACGCACCACATTGCCGCCTACATGCTGGGCCACTTCCATGACGCACTTCTTACCCTGATTATCCACCACCAGGGCATCCTTGATATGGGGAAGTCCGTCATCCTCAAAAGCCACGTCAACTACAGGTCCCATGACCTGTATGATTTTTCCCTTGCTCATGGCTGCCTCCTTTTATATTTACGAATTTACGATTGTTTCTTTTTTTGTGCCTTGGCACCGCTGATTACCTCTGTAATTTCCTGGGTAATGGCCGCCTGCCTCACACGGTTATACTCTATGGATAAGTCGTTCAGGATTGCGTTGGCATTGTCGCTGGCAGACTGCATCGCCATCATCCTGGCGTTCTGCTCACTGCAGAAGGACTCCACCAGGGCGCCGAATATGAATCCAGTCACATAGTTGGGGACCACATGGTCCATGACAGCGCTGGGGGAAGGTACCATCTGAATCTCCTCCTGGATGATATCCGCAGGGATGACGATATTGCTGAAATCCTCCCGTTTAAGGGGAAGGAGCGCTGTCATCTCCGCCTCCATCTGCATGCTGTTAATCATCTGCGTATATATAATCCAGACCTCATCCAGACGTCCTTCCTCGTAATCCTCCAATATAGTAGAGGAAATCAGACGGGCGCGGTGCATGGTGGGGTTCTGTACCGTGTAATGGAACTGCTCCTCCACCTGGATGTGTCTGGCCTCAAAATAATGGCGTCCCAGTTCCCCCACCACATAAAGCCGGTGGTTCTTACTCTGTTCCATCCACTCCTGGGCCATCTTCAGCACGTTATGGTTGTAAGCGCCTGCCAGTCCCTTATCGCCGGTTATGACAATCAGTCCCTTTATCCTGTCCTCCTCCTTAATTTCCTTCCTGGGATTGAAGTAAAAATGCTCTACATCCGGCATATGACGCAGGATACGGCGTATCAAATCCTGAAGGGTATAGAAGTAAGGCTCTGTTTCCTCCAGCAGTTTCTTGCTCTTCTTAAGCTTGGTGGAGGAAATCAGGTACATGGCATTGGTAATCTTCCGGGTATCCTGGACGCTTTTCATACGGCTGAGGATTTCTCTTGCATTTGCCATATTAACTCCTTCTTCCTGGTCAGACGGATGCCTTGTACTGGTTTGTCTTATACTGGTTTGCCGCATCCACGATGCGGTTTATCAGGTCATCGTTCAGGACCTTGGTTTCCTCGATTTCTTTCCCAATCTCCGGATGCTTTTCATCAAACCAGGCCAGCATGTTCATCTGGAATTCCTTAATATCCGAAACCTCAACGGAAAGCATGACCTTGTGGGTCGCCGCGCAGAGGGTAATGACCTGTTCATGCAGGCTGAGGGGCCTTCCCAGAGGCTGCTTAAGCAGCTCCATAAGCCGTTTGCCGTAAGCCAGCTGCTCCTTGGTGGCCTCATCCAGGTCAGAACTGAACTGGGTGAACACCTCCATCTCCCGGTACTGCGCCAGGTCGATACGGATGCTTCCTGATGCCTTCTTCATGGCCTTTGTCTGGGCTGCACCGCCTACACGTGACACGGAAAGTCCCACGTTCACAGCCGGTCTCATGCCGGAAAAGAACAGGTCGCTTTCCAGGAATATCTGTCCGTCTGTAATAGAGATAACATTGGTGGGGATATATGCTGACACATCCCCGGCCTGTGTCTCAATGATGGGAAGGGCTGTAATGGAGCCGCCTCCCTTTTCATCACAAAGTCTGCTGGAGCGTTCCAGAAGACGTGAATGAAGATAGAATACATCGCCCGGATAAGCCTCACGGCCCGGAGAACGCTCTAACAGCAGGGACAGCGCCCTGTAAGCCACTGCGTGCTTGGACAGATCATCGTAGACAATCAGAACGTCCTTTCCCTGATGCATGAAATATTCAGCCATGGCAGTCCCGGCATAGGGCGCTATGTACTGAAGAGGCGCTGCATCACTGGCCGTGGACGACATGACGATGGTGTAGTCCATGGCATCGTTCTTCTTAAGGGTGGAAACCAGCTTTGCCACGGTGGATGCCTTCTGGCCAATGGCGACATAGATGCAGACCACATCCTTGCCCTTCTGGTTCAGTATGGTATCCATGGCAATGGAGGTCTTACCTGTCTGCCGGTCTCCTATGATTAATTCCCTCTGGCCGCGGCCAATGGGGAACATGGAATCAATGGCAAGGATGCCTGTCTCCATGGGAACTCCCACGGACTTTCTGTCCACAATGCCGGGAGCTTCCTCCTCCACCGGGAGGTAATCTTCTTCCTTTACAGGGCCCAGTCCGTCAATGGGCTCTCCCAGAGCGTTGACCACCCTTCCTAAGAATCCGCTTCCCACAGGCACGCCTGCTCTTTTCCTGGTGCGGACTACCTTGGTGCCCTGGCCCACTCCTGTATCCTTTCCGAAAAGGATACAGCCAATCTCATTCTTGCGGATATCCTGGACCATTCCCTTAACACCATTTTCAAATATAACGATTTCCCCGTACACGGCATGTTCAATGCCGTATACGATTGCTATGCCGTCTCCTACCCAGATGACAGAACCAGTTTCCTGTTCCTGTCCGGCATGCATGTCAAAATTCTCAATCTCACTCTTAATAATGGAGATGATTTCCTGGGAACTGATTGTGCTCATATCAAGACTCCTATCTTACCACAGCCCGGCGCAGCCTTACCAGCTGCCCCTTCAGGCTGTAGTCATATTCTGTATCCCCGGCCTTAAGGACAAAACCGCCCACCAGGTCCGGCTGGTTCACCAATCGGATGTTCACATCTTTTTTCTTGTATTTCCTGCACAGAAACTGTTTCATTCCTGTAATCTGGGCCGCACCCGGCATGGTAACATAGTGAAGCTCGGCATCCATAACACCTGCCGCCTTCCTGGCATAGGCGTCACGGGCCGCTGCAATCTCCTCTGTCTGTCCGATGCATCCCGCATCACAAGCCTTTTTTAAGAAACGTACCATCAGTGCGGAAAATTCCGGTTCCCTGAACACCTTCTCAATAACGGCATGCTTACTTTTCAGGGGAACCACCGGGCTATTAAGGACCTCCGGAAGTTCCGGATTCTCCTTAAGCAGCTTTACGGCTTCCCTGACCATATCTTCCGGTATGCCCAGTTCATATAGAACAATGGCATAAGTCCTGGCTGTCTCAGTCATTTCCTTCACCTGATTCTGCTAAAAAGCGGTTGTATAGGTTCCTGTCGCCGTCCGGTGCGCTCTGCTCGCTGATCAGCTTGGCAGCTGCTGTCATGGCCAGACCGGCCACGCCGGCCTTCAAGTCATTCATGGCCTTCTCGCGCTCCAGGGCAATGGTCCTGTCTGCCTCTTCCATCTTCCTGGCAGCGTCTGCCCTGGCCTGGGCCAGAACCTGCTCATACTCTGCGGCAGCCCTGTTCCTGGCCTCCTCGATGATTTTTGAAGCTTCTTCGTCTGCACTGCCGATGGAGGCCTGATACTGCTCCTTCATCTGACGCGCTTCCGTTTCCCTGTTCTTTGCCTCGTCCAGGTCGTGCTCAATCATCTGCTTCCTCTCATCCAGTATACTGCGCACCGGACCAATCAGGAAGTGCTTCATGAACAGATATAAAACCAGAAGGTTGATAACCGTAAAGGCTACATTCCAAATGTTTAAATTTAACATATCAAGTCGCCTTCCTGCTAAAAATTATTTTAAGAACAGAATGATTAAAAGGCCGATAACAAAGCCGTAAATAGCGGTTGCCTCAGCAAGGGCGCATCCTAACAGAAGTGCCTTTGTAATCTTGCCGTCTGCCTCAGGCTGTCTTGCAATAGCGTCCACTGCCTTGGAAGTAGCCAAGCCGATACCAATACCTGCTCCAATACCTGTAACAACTGCAACACCTGCTCCTAATGCGATTAATCCTGTCATAATAAGACTCTCCTTTTTCTCTCAATATTTTCTTTTTCCATAAGGCTGCAAACTTAATCCTCAATGGCTTCTTTTATATATAGTGATGTGAGGAACACAAACACATATGCCTGTATCACTCCATCAAATATATCAAAATAGAAGCTGAATGGCAGCGGCACAATTAACGGCAGCAAATGCTTGATGAGTGCCATGACAACAATGGCGCCCAGCACGTTGCCGAACAACCGCATGCACAGGGACAATGGCCGTATAAACAGCTCCAGCACATTGATTGGCGCTATGATGGCAATGGGCTCTGCAAAGCCTTTTATCCATCCCTTGACACCCTTCTTACGGATGCCGGCCACTTCCACCAGCACGATACTCATAACAGCCAGGGAAACGGTCACATTCAAATCCTTGGTTGGTGACTTGAAGCCAAGAAGTCCAATCATATTGGCAATTCCTATGTATATCACCACTGTAATCAGATATGGTATATAATCCTTTCCTTCCTTTCCCAGAAGCCCTTCAAAGAAATCATAGATAAAAGACATGCCGCTTTCCAGGGCAGCCTGTTTCTTGCTTATGTTCCTCACCTTCAGGCCATGGACCAGTATCAGGGAAGCTACCATCATAATCGCCATGATGATCCATGTCACTACCACGGATTCCATTACATCAATACCGCCAAACAGCGGTATTGTGAACACCACATTGCAGTTAAGCTCTTCCATCAGTGATTCCACTAAACCGTTCATACTAAACAACCCCCTTTCTCTTCTCGTTTGCTTTTGCCTATTATAGTCACCTTATTTAATAATTTCAAATACATATTATTTATAAATTCATAATATAAATGTTATAGAAAAGAAAATGTTACAAATCCAAGAAGAGTTCATTCTGCAATTTGTGTATTATATCACGACGTATGATATTCATTTTCACGGTATCTTTACATCAAGAAAGAAATTTGTATCATTTTGCTCAATAAAGCTTTGAAAAATTATATAATTTGGGACTCTTGGAAATTTTGGGGTGAAATGTAACCGAAATATAAAGAAAATCCGTGAAAAGATAAAAACCTTTGGAGCTGGCCGGATATCCCCAAAGGCTTTAAATGTATTTCATACTATCATATTATATGTGCGGAAGCTAATCCGGTTTACTCAAAATATACTACAGTCAGATACTGTCCTGTATGGATGGTGTCCTTCTTAAGGCCGTTCATCTGCCTGAGCTGATTCACATACTCTTCCATACTCATGGAACTGCCTTCCCTGTACTGACGGGCAATCCCCCAAAGACTGTCCCCTTCTTGAATACGGACGCTCTTATAATAAGGGGTGGTCCTGCTCCCCTCCTCCTTGGCCATGGAAGTAAATATGGTACGTCCCATAATAATGGAAACAAACAGTAAAACCGTAAAACATGTAGCTGCCAACCTTCTCTTTCTCACTCTCATATGGTAACCTCCCTGGGGCGGTTCCTTCTTGCGCGCAATGCAGAACGTCTGTTCTTTTGTATATACATACTATACTACCAGAACAAACGTTTGTCAAGTGTTCCCGGCAAAAAAACGAACAAAGGTTTGCATTTTTATCGAACATATGTTACTATAAATATAGAAAACGCAGGAGGTTGATTATGGCACAGGATAAAATTACTTCTAAGCAGCAGGAGATTTTAGAATACATCAAAGAGACTATTTTACAGAAGGGATATCCGCCGGCTGTGCGGGAGATTTGCGAGGCAGTACATTTAAAGTCCACCTCTTCCGTTCACTCCCATCTGTCCGCCCTGGAGGAAAAGGGCTACATACGGCGTGACCCCACCAAACCCAGGACCATTGAGATTTTAGACGACACTTTTAACTTTAACCGCAGAGAGATGGTGAATATCCCTCTCGTCGGAACCGTTGCAGCCGGAGAACCCATTCTTGCAGAGGAGCGGATTGAGGACTACTTCCCATTCCCGGCAGAGATTCTTCCCAACGCGGAGACGTTCATGTTAAAGGTTAAGGGCGAAAGCATGATTGGCGCCGGAATCCTGCCCGGCGACAAGCTGATTGTGGAGCAGTGTCCCACTGCGGCCAACGGGGAGATTGTTGTGGCTCTGGTGGACGATTCAGCCACTGTCAAACGTTTTTATAAGGAGAACGGACATTACCGCCTCCAGCCTGAGAACGATGCCATGGAACCCATCATCACGGAGACCGTAGAGATTCTGGGCAAGGTCATTGGCCTGGTGCGTATGATGTAGCGGCGGGGACGATACGTCTTTTGCACCATGATGTATCACACATAATACTACAGTAACTGCACGAAACAGGGATTGCCGGTGTATTGTTATCCATACACCGCAGTTCCTGTTTTTTAAAGATTCATCTATGTCCGCAGACGCATAGAACAAATTTGACCGAATTTCTTTTCATTTATTTCTATTTATCTCCGGCTCTTACACATTACAGCTCGTTTACATCCACAAATGTCTTTCCATCTCTCCAGATTCGCTCCAAATCATAGAACAATCTGTCCTCCCTGCAGAAGATGTGGACAATCACATCCTTGTAATCCATCAGAATCCAGTTTGCATTCTGGTAGCCCTCAATCTGCCTGCACTCACAGCCGGCCTTTTCCAGAATTTCTTCCACATTATCAGCCATGGCCTGCACCTGATTGGGGTTGCTGCCGTCAGCGATTATAAAATAATCTGCCAGAACTGATACGGACTGGATGTCAATGATTTTAATGTCCTCTCCTTTTTTATCGCTGAGAGCCTGATATGCCAGTTTCACCATTTCCTTTGAGTTCATCGCGTTCTCCTTTCACTTTCTTAAAATATTCATATGCCCGGACCGTCATGGGGTCAATGCTTCCGCCCTTTTTTTCCAGATAATCCAAGGTTCCTGCCAATATGGCATACATGGTCTCATCCAGGTCCTCATACGCCATCCGCCTTATCTTTGGCAGATTCTCGGCCTCGCAGCGCCTGGGTTCTATATAATCCGCTATATAGAGGATTTTATCCAGAGTCGTCATCTCCGGCCTGGCTGTGGTGTGGCAGCCGATGGCATCCAGGATTTCCCGGTCCGTAATCTGATACTTGTGCTCTGCCAGCCATGCCCCGTATTTTGCATGAAGCACAGGCAGGGCCTTGTACTCCGCATCCGTCACTTCCAGACCATGTTTCAAGCATTTTTTCAATATAATATCATCCGAATACCGCTTCCCGCAGTCATGCATCAGTCCGGCCAGCTCCGCCTTGTCCAGGTCGCAGCCGTAACGCATGGCAAGATTCATGCAGGTGTATGACACGCTGAGAGAATGCTCGTAGCGCATGGGCGCCAGCTTTCTCTTAAGATTTTTCCTGTATAACATAATCTGGCTGCATTGGTTTTCCATACATTCATTCTCCTTTGCCGGCCAGGACCGGGTTCTTGACGCCGCCCCCGTACAGTCCATGGTCCTTAATATATTCTTCCACTGCATCCGGCACAAATCCATGGATGGAATGTCCGTCGGATACGGATGCCCTTATCTCTTCCGAGGACACATCCATCTCACGGCAGCGGATGGGATAAATCTTTGCCCCATATCTGGCAGTAAGGTATTCAATCTGCCTGTCAAAGGGCTGGTGGTCATCATGATAGGCACGTCCGGCCACCAGAAGCACTGCCAGCTTCATGACCAGCTCCGGGTGGAACCACTGTTCAATCTGATACAGGGAATCCGCCCCTATGATGAAGTAGAACACATCCTCCTTGTATTCCTCACGCAGGAGGGACAGTGTCTGGGCGGTGTAGGTATTACCCTTACGCCTCAGTTCAAAATCCGAATACAGAAAATAGGGAGTATCTGCAATGGCCAGTTTAACCATACGCTCACGCATCTCTCCCGCAGTGATTTTATGATCTTTTTTGTGGGGTGGATTTCCTGTGGGCATGAACCAGACTGCATCCAGCCCAAACTGCTCATAAGCTTCCCTGCCCAGACGCAGGTGGCCATTGTGGATGGGGTCAAAGGTCCCGCCCAATATTCCTATTTTTGCCAAACAAATCCCTTCTTCACATACCTTTACCGGATACCTGTCTGTCTATTTCTCCGGCAGCACGATCTTACGTTTCTTTTCCTCTTTGGCAGGTCGGTAAAGAACGATTTTCCTGCCAATGACCTGGACCACCTGTGAGTGTGTGCGCTCTGCAAGGACATCCGCGATGGAACCGCCGTCGTCCAGACAATTCTTGAGCACCGTCACCTTAATCAGCTCCCTTGCTTCCAGGGCCTCGTCCACGGCCTGGGTAATCTCCGGCGTAAGGCTGGATTTACCAATCTGGAATACAGGATCGATGTTCATGGCCAGGCCTTTTAAATAGGCTCTCTGCTTGCTTGTCATAATAACTCCTTCTATTTGTAATAATCAAACTCCAGCCCATACATACGGACCGTATCGCCTTCCTCTATGCCGGCCTTCTCCAGGTCGTCCAGAACTCCCGTATTCTTAAGGAACTTCTGGAAGAAATCAAATCCCTTCTCAGAATCCAGATTGGTGTATCCAAGCATCTTGTCGATTCTGGGACCTTCTACCACATAAGCGCCGTCATCCGCCCTGGTCACCGTATAAGGCAGGTTCCTGTCGCCCTGGTACTGGACCTCGAATTCCTTTTCAAACACAACCGGCGCATCATCCACCGTCTTAAGCAGGTCATTGATATGGTACAGGAGCTCTTTCACTCCCTGTCTGCTGACAGCGGATATGGGGAACACCTTGATTCCCTTTGGCTCGAATTCGTTTCTCAGCTCGTCAAGTATGATCTCAGTGTCTTCTTCCGCATATACCGCATCCATCTTGTTGGCGGCAATCACCTGAGGACGCTTTAACAGCTCCGGATTATAGGCTTCCAGTTCCCGGTTAATGGTCTTTATGTCCTCCAAAGGGTCTCTGCCCTCCACGGAAGCGCCGTCCACCACATGGACCAGAACCTTGGTGCGCTCAATATGCTTTAAGAACGCATGTCCCAGGCCGATGCCCTCGGAAGCTCCCTCAATCAGACCGGGAATATCAGCCATGACAAATCCGGCTCCGTCTCCCAGGTCCACCACGCCCAGATGGGGATTCAGGGTGGTGAAATGGTAATTTGCTATCTCAGGCTTTGCATTGCTGACAACAGACAGCAGCGTGGATTTTCCCACATTGGGAAAGCCCACCAGGCCCACGTCCGCAATGACCTTAAGCTCCAACTGCACCCACAGCTCCGCGCCGGACTGTCCCGGCTGCGCGTACTTGGGAACCTGCATGGTCGATGTTGCAAAATGCATATTCCCAAGACCGCCCCTGCCTCCCCTTAAGATGACTTCCCTCTGGTTGTCACCTGACATGTCGGCAATGACCTTTCCCGTCTCGAAATCTTTAAGAACGGTTCCCTCAGGAACCTTCACAATCAGGTCATCGGCATCCGCTCCATGGCAGCGTTTCTTCCCGCCCTCCTGGCCATCCTTTGCAACATACTTACGCACATGCCGGAAATCTACCAGGGTATTTTTTCCTTTATCTACCTGGAAAATGACGTCGCCTCCACGGCCGCCGTCACCTCCGTCAGGACCGCCGTTGGGAACATACAGCTCGCGTCTGAAGGACACGTGGCCGTCTCCGCCCTTACCGGATTTAATAAATATTTTTGCGCTATCAGCAAACATACACAGTACCTCCTGTGGTGTGAAAAAGAGCCCCATACGCTAAGTATGGAGCCCTTCGAAATTATTCGTTGATTGCCCTTGGGTATACAGAAACCTGCTTTCTGTCTCTGCCCTTTCTTTCAAACTTAACAACTCCGTCTACTAAAGCAAATAAGGTATCATCGCCACCCCTGCCTACGTTGTTGCCAGGATGAATGTGGGTTCCGCGCTGTCTGTACAGAATGTTGCCAGCCAGTACGAACTGTCCGTCGGCTCTCTTAGCGCCAAGTCTCTTGGCCTCGGAGTCTCTACCGTTCTTGGTAGAACCAACACCTTTCTTATGTGCGAATAACTGAAGGTTCATCTTTAACATGTGTTACACCTCCTTAAACTTCACGTTAATATATGATTTCCCATAATCCCTCTCAATATTCTGAAGTCCCAGAATAAGAGAGTTCATCAGGAGTTTTGATTCAGGACTTATATCTGAAGTGAAACGGAATTCGAACGAACCGCTCTCTCCCGCCCCGCCTTCAAATCCATCTTCCGTAAATGCCTCCACTGAATTGAAAAAGTTAAGAGCCAGAGCCGAAACCGCCGCGCAGATGATATCCTCACCCTCCCCGGCATACCCGGCATGTCCCTCCATCACAATCCCTGTGTAAACAGCATTGCCTGAATCTGTGGAATTCTTGAATACGGTTGCTTTAATCATATCATTTACAATTAAGCGTTGATTTTTTCAATCTTCACCTGGGTATAGAGCTGTCTGTGGCCGTTCTTCTTGTGATAGCCAGTTTTTCTCTTATACTTGTAAACGATCACCTTTTTAGCCTTACCTTCCTTCTCAACTGTTGCTGTAACAGTTGCACCGGAAACGGTTGGGCATCCAATCTGCAGCTCGCCGTTATTTACTGCCAGCACCTGGTCAAATGTTACGGTCTCGCCTGCGCCTGCGCCCAGTCTCTCTACCTTAATGACATCGCCTTCTGCTACCTTGTACTGCTTTCCGCCTGTTGCTATAATCGCGTACATGAAAGGCACCTCCTATTATCATTACTCGCCAGCTTCGGTGGCCTGCTTTCTTCCAGGGAATACTGGCAGACTCTTACAACCCCGCTGTGCGGCATACTGATATATCATAGCATTTTCCTTTTCCCATGTCAACCGGAATTTCCAGATTTTTTGTCATTTTTATTACTTGTATTTCAAAAATCTTAACTGCGTTTCCATGTTCCCGGAGACAAAAGCACCAGCATGGGGAACAGCTCCAGCCTTCCGGCCAGCATATCGAATATGAGCACGGTTTTGGACAGGTAGGACATCATGGAATAGTTGGATGCCGGGCCCACCACGGACATGCCGGGACCAATGTTATTTAAGTTGGCGGCCACTGCCGAGAAGGACGTCATGAAATCATAATTGTCCAGACTCACAATCAGGGTGGATATGCCGAATATCATGAAATAAACAATAATATAAGCGTTAAGGGACCTGAGGGTATTATGCTCCAGGGGCTTTCCCTCAAACTTCAGCACCTTTACGCTGCGGGGATGGATAACAGATGCCATCTCCTTTTTTATTTCCTTAAATGCAATCATGACACGGGAAACCTTCATGCCTCCGCCCGTACTGCCGGCACACGCGCCGATGAACATGATGAGCAGCAGGATTGTCTTGGAAAACTCCGGCCAGCTGTTGTAGTCAATGGTGGAGTATCCTGTTGTGGTGATAATGGAGGAAACCTGGAACGCCGCCTGATGGAAAGCCATGAACAGGGACGGAAACAGGTTCCGGATATTGATGGTGATGAGCAGGATGGCAATAGCTACCACGGCCAGATATCCCCTCAGCTCCTCACACCGTCCCGCATCCTTGGGCCTGCGTATGAGCAGCAGGTAGTACACATTGAAATTCACGCCAAAGAGCAGCATAAAAATGGTGATGACAGCCTGCTGGTACACCGTGTAATCCGCCTGTCCTGAATTACGGCAGGCAAAGCCTCCGGTACCGGCAGCTCCAAAGCTCATACATATGCTGTCAAATAAAGGCATATTTCCAAGCAGCAGAAGGATCATCATGACGATGGTCATGCAAAAATATATGGAGTACAGCAGTTTTGCAGTAATGCGGATTTTAGGCACCAGCTTTCCCACGGAAGGGCCCGGGCTCTCCGCCCGCATGATATGCATGTTATAATCTCCTGCCATGGGCAGAATCGCCAGGATGAACACCAGAATCCCCATACCGCCAATCCAGTGGGAAAAGCTTCTCCACATCAGGGTGGCGTGGGACATATCCTCCACCTTGGGGATAATACTGGATCCTGTGGTGGTAAAACCCGATACGATTTCAAACATGGCATCAATGATATGGGGAATCTCTCCGCTTATGACAAAGGGCATACACCCGAAAAGGCTCAATACAATCCATCCCAGGGAAACCGTCACAAATCCTTCCCTTGCAAAAAACATCTTTGTGCATGGCTTCTTCCTGGTGCACAGAAACCCCAGCAGACCGCAGACAACCGCAACGCCCAGATAGATAAAGCCGATGCTTTCCCTGTAGACAACAGCCGTAATGACCGGCAGAGTCATGAATATGGCCTCCATATTCATGATCCAGCCCAGCATATAAATGATTATACTTCGATTCATGTCCCGCCCGCCTTTACATTAAGATATCCTTCAAATCATTAAGCCCTGTATGGGTGGTCACAATGATAACTGTGTCCCCCGCCTCCAGGGTATCCTTGCCTCGGGGCATGATGATGCGGCCATTGCGGTTGATGCATGCCACCAGCAGGTTATTCCTGGTCCTCAGCCTCTCCAACGGAATCCCCAGCACAGGCGAATCCCCCCTCACTCTGAATTCCAGCGCCTCGGCCTTGTCGGCCACGATTTTATACAGTGTCTCTATGTTGCTGCCCATGGAGTTCTGCATGGCCCTCACATACTGCAGGATGATGTCGGCCGTCAGCATCTTGGGATATATGACGCTCCCCAGGTTCAGGGCGTTGATAACATTTTCAAAGGCTATTTTGTTAACCTTGGTGATCAGCTTGGCCTTGGACTGGCTGGCCGCATATAAGGACAGCAGAATATTTTCCTCATCAAAACCAGTGAGGGAGGCAAATGCTTCAGTCTGACGGATGCCTTCTTCTAAAAGCAGCTTCTGGTCCGAACCATCCCCGTGTATGATCATTGCATGAGGAAGAATCTCACTTAAGATCCTGCACCGCTCCTCATCCTGTTCAATAATCTTAATCTTTATCTTGGTATCAGCCAGAGCCTTGGCCAGGTACACGGTCAGCTTTCCTCCGCCCACAAACATGGCGGAATTAACCGTGTTGTTCTCAATTCCTGCTTTGCGGAAGAAATCAGCACAGTCTGCATGGGGCGCAATAAAGGATATCTTATCTCCGCCTCTCATCTCAAAGTTGCCGTCAGGTATCACTACATTATCCCCGCGCTCCACGGCGCAAATCAGTACATTGCTCTTTAACCGGCTCACCACATCCATTACCTTCATCCGGTCCAGAATGGAATCCTTGGGAATCAGGAATTTGAGAAGCTCAATCCTGCCCTTGGCAAACAGCTCAATCTTGATGGCATTGGGAAAACGCAGCAGCCTGGCAATCTCCCTGGCGGCGGCCAGTTCCGGATTGATGGCCAGAGAAAGGTTCAGTTCTTCCCTGATATAGTTGATTTCCGCTGAATATTCAGGGTTGCGGATACGGGCAATGGTATGACAGTTGCCTGCTTTCTTTGCAATCAAACAGCAGAGCATGTTAAGCTCATCTGAATTGGTGGTGGCAATCAGCAAATCCGCTTCCTTGATTCCTGCCTCCATCTGCACCTGGTACACGGCTCCGTTTCCGGTAACGCTCATGACATCCGTGCTGTCTGAAATGGATTGGAGCGCTTCGCTGTCGCAGTCAATCAGCGTAATATCGTGGTTTTCCCTGTTCAGCTGCTCCGCCAGTGTAGTTCCCACCTTACCGCAGCCTACAATTATGATTTTCATATTTCTTCCCCTTTATCGTTGTGTATTGTCATATTCAGACCTGTTCGTGGAGCGGCTTTCTCACTTTCTTTCTGGTGAGCTCCACCAGGTTCAAAGCCGTCATGTCCACCACCGTGGTCTTTACCGGGTCTTTCGAAACAACATATCCTAAATGGGCAAGAAGGGCCTTCCTGTCCTCTTCCCTTTCCATATCAATAAAATCCACAATGATAATTCCGGAAAGGTTCCGTAGCCTCAGCTGCCGTCCAATCTCATCCGCAGCTTCCATATTTATCCTGTATATGGTGTCCTGCATCTTTTTCCTGCCTGAGTACTTCCCTGTATTCACATCAATGACCGTCATGGCTTCTGTGGGCTCTATGACCAGGTATCCCCCGGACTTAAGCCATACATTCTTACCCAGCGCCTTTTCAAATGCAGTCTCCAGGCTGTAAAGCCTGCCAAGGGGCAGAAGGTCGTCCTCATAAAGGGTCAGACGGCCCGCGTCTTCCTTCTGGTACATTTCCAGATACGCCCTCAGCTCCTTGTGGTACTCAGGAACATCCGTGATGATTTCTTCCAGGGTCCCGCCAAATGAATCCCGTATGGCCGCTATATAGCCTGGCAGCGCCCTGTAAAGGCAGCTGTAGCAGACCCTGCATGCAGCTTCCGCCGAAAGCCTTTGCCATGTCCGCATCAGCCCAGCCAGTTCCTCCCGTACAGTACGGTCCTCCACCGTAACCGCGTTGGTCCGGACAATGACGCCCAGGTCCTCCGTCCCTGCCAGGTCACATTCCAGAAGAGATCGAAGCCTTGCCTTATAGGAGGCATCACGGATTTTCGCAGAAAAACCGATTCCGGTCTTTCCCACAGTCAGCACACAGTACCGCCCCGTAAAGGACAGACGTTCCGTGACCACCGGGGCCTTTGTCTTTACAGCATCCTTGCTGACCTGCACCACCAGCTCATCGCCGGTCTTAAGACGTTTTGGCTTCCAGCGCTCCTCAAGGCTGTAGTATCCGGTACATCCCGGTCCTATGTCAATAAAGGCGGCATTGATATTGCTTACCACCTTCTGTACTTTGCCAATATAGATATTGCCCAGCAGGGAGGCTGCGGTATCCGGCTCCAGCATAAGCTGGCTTACCTTTCCGTCTGATACCACGGCCGTACACACCTTATCCCCCCGCCGGGTCACTACTAATTTGTCCATTATCTGATTTCCTCACCCAGCTGT
Organism: [Clostridium] clostridioforme AGR2157; assembly: GCF_000424325.1. Taxonomy (GTDB): domain Bacteria; phylum Bacillota; class Clostridia; order Lachnospirales; family Lachnospiraceae; genus Enterocloster; species Enterocloster clostridioformis_A. Next base: position 7,972 of record NZ_AUJR01000054.1, on the reverse strand, counting down.
TCCAGAGAGATAAAGGAATGAATACCGGCTTCCTTCTCAGCCTCAGAGGCCCTGTCTGCATATACTTCTTCCCTCTGTACCATAAAGGCAAAGGGCGGGCGCTCCTTTCCCAGAAACCCGTAATACGCATCCAGCACCTGTTCCGGTTTCACATTGGCAGCGCTGCCCGTGGATATTTTCATGAACAGGCGGGGGCCTTCCATTTCACCATCCCCCTCAGGACAGATGCTCAACTCATAAACCAGGGGCTTTAAGTCCATCTCCTTTTCCCCGCGCTTGGTTTTCTTTGTTACCATGACGCTGGGACGCTCAAAAAAGGCCAAAAGCCCCTGAAACCACTGTTCCTTATCCATGTCCTCAGGCTCGTATCCCGGCCTGAAGGCCAGGGTATAATCCCCGGCCCCGACTATGGACATGGCATTGGCCGCGTCATCCGGCAGACTCCGGTAGCTTACAATCTCAAAGCCCTCTGACATCACCCCATTCAGACATTTCTTCATGGTTTCCGAATCTTTGGTGGAGGACACCTCTATGTCCACGTATTCCCCGTTGCTGGTAATTCCCACTCCCAGGGGCGCCGCAAAGGACGTGATCTGGTGAGGGGAGAATCCCCCGCTGTAACAGACGTCCACATCCGCCCTGCGTATGGCTTTCTGGAAATAACGCATAACGTCCAGATGGCCGATGAATTTCATTGTTCCATATTTTCTGAATTTAATCCGAATTTTCATTTATCCTATTCCTTTACGGTTTCATAACAGACGCCGAAGCCAAAATTCCTGGCTCCGCAGCCTGAACATCTCTGACGGCAGTTAGGCGTCACCTCTTCCTTCACGGCATGGTTCCACTCACGAATCAGGAATTCCTTTGACACGCCTGCATCGATGAAGTCCCACGGGAATACCTCATCCAGACTTCTCTCCCTGGTGGTATAAAATCCGATATCCACGCCGCAGGTCTCAAACGCCTTCATCCATACATCATTCTTAAAATATTCAGACCAGGAGTCATAGATGGCCCCTGTGCGGTAGGCTTCTTCTATCACTGCCCCGACCCTGCGGTCACCTCTGGCCAGCACGCCCTCCAGCACGGTAAGCTCCGCCTCATGCCAGTTATATTTAAGGCTCTTGCAATTCTTCATCTCACGGAACTTACCACGGACAATATTAGCTCTCTCAATGAATTCTTCCTTTGTACACATCCTGGCCCACTGGAACGGTGTGAAGGGCTTTGGCACAAAGAAGGAGGAGCTGGCCACAATCTGTACCTTTCCATTTCTCTGGTCCTTGGGAATATCATAGTATGCTTCCGCAATCTTTTCAGAAAGCAGCGCGATTCCCTCCATATCCTCCACGGTCTCCGTGGGAAGACCCAGCATGAAATACAGCTTCACCCGGTTCCACCCTGACTCAAAGGCATCGGTGGCTCCCTTCAGAATCACTTCTTCGGTCAGCCCCTTATTGATGACGTCCCGCAGCCTCTGGGAACCCGCCTCCGGCGCAAAGGTAAGGCTGCTCTTTTTCACATCCTGCACCTTGCTCATGACGTCCAGTGAAAAAGCGTCGATACGCAGGGAAGGCAGGGATATATTCACGCCCTTGCCCTTGAATTCGTCAATGAGGAAATTTACCAGGCCCTCTAACTGGCTGTAATCGCTGGAGCTTAAGGAGCTTAGGGATATCTCCTCATGACCCGTGCTCCTCAGCATGTCGAAAGCATAGTGCTTCAGATATTCCAGGCTGTGCTCTCTGAGGGGCCTGTACACATCCCCGGCCTGGCAGAACCGGCAGCCGCGGATACAGCCGCGCTGAATCTCCAGCACCACCCTGTCCTGGGTCACTTTGATGAATGGCACCAGCGGCTTTTCGATATAGCCAACACTGTCCATGTCCGTTACGATTTGTTTTGTAACCACCGGCATGGCATGTTCATTATTTGGCCGAAAACATTCAATGGTCCCGTCTTCCTTATAGGTCACATCATAAAAAGCAGGCACATAGATGCCCGGTATCTCTGCCGCCATTTCCAGAAACTGCTTTCTGGTGCCTCCGGCCTTCTTATTCTCCTTGTAGCGGCCAATCAGCTCAAAATATACAGTCTCGCCCTCTCCGATATAAAACAGGTCAAAAAAATCGGCCAGCGGTTCCGGATTGTAAGCGCAGGGCCCTCCCCCAATGACAATGGGGTCATTCTCAGTTCTGTCACAGGTATGGAGCGGAATCTGTGAAAGGTCCAGAATCTGAAGCACGTTGGTGTAGCACATCTCGTACTGGAGAGTGATTCCCAGAAAATCAAAATTCTTTACCGGTTCCTGGGTTTCCAGGGTAAAGAGCGGTATCTTCTTCTCCCTGAGCATGGGGTCCAGGTCCGTCCACGGGGAATAAACGCGCTCGCAGTAGATGTCCTCCCTGTTGTTGAACATGGAATACAGAATCTGAATGCCCAGATGGGACATTCCGATTTCGTAGACGTCGGGGAAGCACATGGCAAAGCGGATATCCACTTTTTTTGGGTCCTTATTTACCATATTTACCTCACCCCCGATATAGCGGGCAGGCTGCTGGATACTTAGTAATATTTCATCATTTAAAGCTAGTTTTCTCATGATTTTTCCTTACTTATTGTGCTAATTGCACGGTATTTTTGACTTGCGGCAAGGGCCAATCCGAATCGAAAGAGCCCGGATTTACGTCCTTATTCGCTCTTTTTTGCTCCTTATTTCACCCCTTTATCGAAGAAAATCAGGCCCTTTTTTTGAAATTACGACAATTTTTTTACCCCAACTATATAACATGGGATAAAACAATACGCCACAATGCATAATTATAAGGCATTTCACGGTATTAAGCAACACTATTCGGCAGAACATAATCCAGAAAAGACTGTGAAAATGCACAATCAATTACCTGAGGTTCATCAGACGGAAGAATTTCGTCAATGAAGCTGTCGTACTCCGGAACGCCGTGGCTGATGATCTGATCCGAGTCGGTATAGACATTCAGTGTAAGCAGTTCATCATAATGTCCCAGGCAACGGATAACTCTTTTAAACTTCTTGGCGCATAAATGTTGTGGTGCTAATAAACCAGGTAATCCTTAAAGGAAAACTGTGGCGTCTGTTTCTCTTTTAAAAGTGCCAGCCTGTTTTTAAAGATACTCAGGTGCTCAACATATGCCTCAGCTGCTTCATCTTCTGTCTGATATCCTCCTTCTTTCCGTATTCTATCTGTAGATTTTCTGAAAGACTCTTGGTGCGGTGATACCAGGAACCGTTTTCATAAAAAATTGGGCTGCTGCCCATGGAACTACTCATCTGATTCCTCCTTTGCAAAAGGAGTATTCAAAATTTCGAATATGATTAGTATACCATATTCCACCAAAATACTCTATTCCAGCGAAATGTGTAACACAATAATGGGATGAACTGCATACGCTCACTCCCGGTCTGGTTTAGCGGCGCCTTTTCCTGCCATGCGCAGAATATTTGCATCTGCTCTGGAAAAATCGTACTGAAAAACAGGCGAATCCCCTATCTTTTCAGCAGAAAAAGTGAAGTCCTCTTTTATAGAAAGGCGTTCCCCATGCTTTGCGGGCCTGCCTCTTCTGCCGGTTGGCTGTGGGGCAAGGTCATAAATAACAGAGTCAGTCCTGGCATTACAGATCAAATCCAGATTTGGATATTCGTCAACAATACAGGCGAGATTTTTCTTGGCGTACCAGCTGTCACAAAGGATTATGACATTCTTCTGAGAAGCAAAAGAGGGCATGACCTGACGCACCATGGCTGCGGCAAGCTCCAGTTTCGATTGTTTTTTCTGCCACATGCGGTAACCGAGAGGGACCGCCAGATAAGCAATCCGGCGGTTGCTCCATATGGGGACACAAAGCATGAGGCTGACAAAGCAATGGCCGTTCAGATAGTTGGAGCCATTGTGTGCTGCATGGTCAAAAAGTTTTGAAAATCTTCAAATTTCCTGCCAAATTTAGAAATCATGGTATCATCAATGCAGAAGAAGACCGGTTGTGACTTCAGGGAGTCAGGAATGAGTTTTAAAGCCAGGGATGCCGTTACATTCATGAATCTGGAATAGTCTGCTTTGGAGTAGGAACAGGCATAATAAAAAGCAGTCAGTGACTTTTGGGTGATGGCAGACAAAAAATGTCGGTAGAGGGAACGGATGGAATCCGCCGACTCCATGGCAAGTATGGATAAAGCCAGTAGAAATGAAGTCTCCGCGGTAGGGGAAGAAAACGTTTTAAAATAGATGGAAAAATATTGATGAAGTCTACCAATCAGGTTCTTTTCGTTGTATAATGAGTTTGTCGTACAGGGTCACTTTCCTATTATACTCAATCCGGCAAAAAATCAACTAAAATTGGCATTTGCAGATTTTCCGATTGCCTACAGGGGCTGGGGAATTCTTGCTGAGAAATGTTAAAAATAATCAGTTGCGAAAATTGATGGTTGCACGTATAATATAAATGAAGAATACTGCAATTCGATACAAGCCATGCTATAAAAGGAGGTGTTAGATATGGCAACTTCAAGTATCACAAAGAACTTTGTCGTTTCCGGTGAAAAACAGGTAGAAATGTTTGCTAATGCCATTGAAGAATCATATCAGGAGTCTCTTACAAGACCGAAAAACACTGCTTCATTTAGATATAGAGAACTGCATGATCCTGCTGAAATACAAAAATTGATGGAGAAGTGGAAAAAAGCACATGATTGATGATTTTTTGATAGTAAATACAGGGTGAAGATGGAGAAGACATGCTCAGGCGGGTTTTCTCCACTTTTTCGTGTGAAAAGAATGCGGATGTAGAAAGATTTTTAGTTCAGCAGTCAATCGAGTTCACAAAGAAAAATCAATCTGTTACATATATTGTCGTAACACCGGAACAGGGTCAGATTGTAGGATATTTCACCATAACAATCAAACCGATTACTGTTAACACTGACAGTTTCAGTAATACAGTAAAAAAGAAAATTGCCAGAGTAAGTGAACAAGATGCGGAGAATGGAAATTATTCATTATCAGCATATTTGATTGCTCAGTTAGGAAAGAACTATACAGATGGAGCTAATTATGCAATAACGGGGGAGCAACTGCTTGGGCTTGCAATCGAAAAAGTCAAAAAACTACAGTACATGGCAGGAGGAATGGTTGTTTTTCTTGAAGCTGAAAATGAGGAAAAACTTCTACACTTTTACGAGGCAGAGAATGGTTTTAAAAGATTTGATACCAAGAAAGTCAAATCCGGTACCGAGAATGCACATACGTTAATACAGTTATTAAAGGTGTTGTGATCGCAAAATGATTGCAAAAAGTTCAATAATGTGGGATGGCATCGATATTCGTAAATAGCTCACTCAGAGAACGTTTCAGAGTCCCACCTTCACGTTTACTTTCTCACCATAAACCAAAAAAGAGAACAGATTTCTTTTTCTTGACATTTATTTGTCCCGCGCATATATTAATAGTACCAGACAGGCAACAGCGTGTGTCTGTCCAAGCGTTGAAGTATAACAGCGTACCTGAATGCCTTGTTATGCCAAGCTTTCGAGAGGGGTTGTGCAGTGAAACCTCAAACCGGAGTAGGCTCTGGAAGAAAATGCTCATAACCGTCCTGAAACACAAAATAGCTTTCAGGCAGCCGACTGAGCACCAGAAAGCGCATCCTGCATGTATTTTGGAAGATGCCCGATAAAGCTGGATGTGAATTCTTCCAGCTGCGCTTCCGTTGTTTTATCATCTTCATTCCGCCGTTTTACCACGGAAAGCATCATATATATGGTAAATACAATGGCGATGTGGGCGTTTAAGGCATCATAGGAAATACTCCGGCATTCTTTTGCCAGTTTCAGGTAGGATTAGCAGGATTTGAAAAATACTTCAATGTCCCTTATGCCGACATTTTTTTAATACCGATATTTTTAGATATTTGCTGCAGCAATGTGTTGTCACTACAGCAAATATCGGCATTAATTATTTAAGCCCAGCCAGTTTCTTGAGTACAGTTTCATTATCTGCATACTTGAATGCAATATCGTCTTTGAATACGGAGCCTTCCTTTTCACCAAGTTTTCTTTGCGCCTGCCGCTTCATTTCATCGGTTGCCCTTGCATAAATCTGAGTTGTTTCCATGTTTGAATGCCCAAGCCATTCTGACACAAGCGGTAATGGGACTCCTGCGAGGTAAAGATGCATAGCCCGGCATTTTATCCCATTCCTGAATGTATAAAACAATAATTCATCGCTGCTCTTTTCAGTATCCGGATGATATAGTCCGCAATACTCATTAAAATATGGTACGATATCCCTTGAAAGCGGCGTGCATCGGTGCTTGTTTCCTTTACCAAATATATGGGCATCGGGTTCGCCTGCTTTATTTATGACTATATTTTTAAGCTTCATGTGCAATATTTCATCATCCCTGCACCCGCTCTCATACATCAGCGCAATAAAGAAGCGGTCTCTTATGCCGGTCTTTTTATTGGTATCAGGCTGTCTGAGCACGAGTTTTACATCTTCAATCGTAAGCCATATAAAATCCTTTACCCTTTCATCTTTATATCCTGCCACCCCGCATATTTCGCTATACGCTTCAAAAGACAGGATATCCTTCTTTTGGACATATCTGCAGAAGCCTTTTATATGCGAAAGCCTTTGGTTGATTGTGGTGCTTTCATTGCCACGCTCTTCATGCAGCCATCTGAGAAAAGCAGACACGTTCTCCTGATTGAAGTCTGAAATACGGACCTCCTTAAGTTTTATTGATTTTGCACTGTCCAGAAAACCCATGTACAGGTTAAGGGCATCCCTGTATGCCTGGATCGTATGTGCGCTTTTCTGCTTTGTATCAGGAAGGTAAGTGGTAAGGAAATTTTTCATCAGCCTGTAAAGCTCAGGATCCCTGATCTTCAATGCCGCCACCTTCCTTCCCATAGATGGAAGAAAACTGCTTCCAGTCTACACCCGCTGAATTCCGTATTCTTTCCGGAAGAAGATGAATGTAATAAAAGGTGCTGTTAAGCTCCTAATGTCCCATATATGGGAGAAGATTATTTACATTCAGTCTATTGTCAATCCATTTGATCAGGTTCCTTGTTGCAAAAGCGGGACATATGCCTTTGTACCCAGAAAACTTATATATCTGCAGTACTGGCGCAGACAGGCGATAAATGCTGCCTGTGTATTCAGGGTATATCCTTTATAGGCCAGCCATTCATCCAGCATATCTGATGTCAGTACACCGGCATCTTTATAATTAAAACAGCAGAAATCAATAAACGGCATAAGTGTAACTTTATATGTAGCGGTTGCGTAGCCTGCCGCTTCGCGGAACATCTTAATGAGATAATCTTTAAGGTAGTCATTGATTGTCATTCCGACCACCTCCTGCATATATCCCGTTTGTGACTGGTATTTCATAAAAACGATTGCACAGAACGCTATCTGCTTCCTGTTATAGGAAAGATATGGCTTATCTTCCTGTGTACTTTTATGTCCAAGCATTTGTGAAATGGTCTCGATCGGAACCCCTACTTCAGACAGTTCAGTAGCAAAAGATCTTCTGAGGCTGTGAAAGCTAGGCTTGGAAAATAAACGAGGTATTAAAAGGGGAGGATAAGTATTAATTACTTTCTCTTTTGTGATATTCCTAGTATAACTCGATTTTAATAAGTTTACATTATTATCCTGAAATGGTATAATACTTATAGACCATTTCAGGAGGTAAAATGATGCCAAAGAGTGCTACGCCTATTTTTCTTTCCAATGATGATAAGTCATATTTAAAGTCCATTCTACAGAAGGGGACTGTTGAAGCCAGAGTCCACAGGAGAGCCAAAATCCTCTTATTAAAATCAGATGGCATGGCAGATGAAGCCATTGCTGACAAACTCGATATTTCGAGACCGACGGTAAAGCTCTGCCTGAAAAAATATATGGAATCAGGCGTGAAAGCTG
>NZ_KE384166.1:27823-31257 GCF_000424325.1 [Clostridium] clostridioforme AGR2157 | reverse complement strand
CTGGCTGAATATGGTGGAAGGCTTTTTCAGCAAAATGACCCGCCAGATGTTGTCCGGGATTCGTGTAGGCTCGAAAGAGGAACTAAAGGAACGGATTTTGAAATACTTTGAAGAAATCAATGAGGTTCCCGTCCCCTACAAATGGAAATACCGCTTGGACACGATTGATCTTTCGGAAGAGGATGTGGGCACAATCGTCTATGAAGTTGTAAATGCGAAAGCAGCAAGTCCTGAAAACCAAGGGAAACGTGCGCCCAAAGCACGGACACGTAAGCCAAGAAATCAGATTACTACCAATGCTTAAATTGTAAGCTTATTTAAATCGAGTTGTACTAGTTTTTCTGCTCTGCAGTCGTGGGTTCCGGCGCTATAATTTGATCTTCACATTTGTTCAACTGTTTCTGCGAGTTATCTTCCTTTGAGCAGGTATCAGGCGTTCCGAATCCTGTACTCTCCTGGCTGTTGTCGGTATCGTTACCATATTTTGTGGAATTCCGTATATTTCATCGAGGGTCGATAAAATCTCATCCACCGTTTTTCCAGGACAAGTTCCTGTACCTCTGCGCTCACAATCTGGACCATTTCAGGCTCTCCCAATCCTGCAAATACTTCCCTGACCGCCTGATAGGAAGACGGGATATTTAGCCAGACACTTTCTTCCGTTTCCATGTTCCTTATCTTTACACTCTGCATGATATTCCCCTTTCTGCCACTGCCAGCACTCCCGGCCCATAACGCCGGATCAGGAATGCCGAAATCACTAAGCGGAAAGTATCCTCACTTACCAGCTCCGGGTCAATCAACTCCGACAGGCTGATGTGGCAGGTTCCCTTATATAAATCCTTCGCTGTATGGAACAGCACATATCCGTCCAGGTCAACCCCATGAATCCGGATTTTCTGGAACCGGATGATGTCCGAATCCACTGCCGGAAAGGCCCTTCCCCGCGACTGTGGTGCCAATAAACCAGGTAATCCTTAAAGGAAAACTGTGGCGTTTGTTTCTCTTTTAAAAGTGCCAACCTGTTTTTAAAGATACTCAGGTGCTCAACATATGCCTCAGCTGCTTCATCTTCTGTCTGATATCCTCCTTTCTTTCCGTATTCTATCTGTAGATTTTCTGAAAGGCTCTTGGTGCGGTGATACCAGGAACCGTTTTCATAAAAAATTGGGCTGCTGCCCATGGAACTACTCATCTGATTCCTCCTTTGCAAAAGGAGTATTCAAAATTTCGAATATGATTAGTATACCATATTCCACCAAAATACTCTATATATCAGTGCCCGCTGCCACCGTTAATCCAGCGGTCAAAGGACCCTTTGGGAATACGGTAACCATCCCCTATTTTTATAACACGGAACGGTCCCTTCTCCTTGTAAGACTGGCGGATAAATTCATAGGCCGTATTTCTCCCGATTCCCAGCAGATTTTGAATATCCTTCACTTCATGCACTATTTTTTCGTCGGTTACGCTCTTTCCCATCCATATTCACCTCCTTCGGTTCAATTATGGAATTGTATTATTCATACTCTGTCCATGGAATGTAGTTATATGCAGGTGAGTTAAATTTTATAATTCATATTTTCATTTTTAAAAACTTCTTGAAAATCATTTTAATTGGAGTTACGATTTGTTTGGACATCGATGTACTTTATAGATTGGAGAAATGATTTTGAGGTTTTATATTAGCACTACGCAAGAAAGAATACCGTCCTCTATGGTCATTTATATGAGAAGAACTGGTGAGTATGGTATTGAAAATTACAAACTGATGGATACTTTTAAGAAATGGGTAAAAGAGAACAATTTATATGATGAAGATACAGTGATTTATGCTATACCTATGGACGACCCTGAAAAAGTAAAGCCTTGCCAGTGTCGTTACGATGTTTGTATCAATCAACCCAAAAATCAGAAATTTGCGCTAAATCAAATTAAATGTAGAGAATTGGAGAGTGGTAAATATTTAACTTTTCTGATTCCTCACACAGCAGATGCAGTCCAGACCGCATGGAAAATGTGCTTTTCTGAATTGGAGAAATTAGGATATTTGTTGGATAAAAGCAGACCTATAATGGAACGTTATAAAAAAAATCTTGTAGACAAGCATTATTGTGAATTGTGTATGCCCATTCTATAATTCTAATTTCTACACTCATAATTGAATAGAAGGTATCTGCCGTGCGACAGCAAAAAAAGCCGTCGTTCAGCAGTCGCAATCTTACGCTAATTTAAAATGGCGGCTTTGGTTTCAAAGCCGCTGTTTTCTTTTTACTTTTCAGGAAACTTCATGTAACGGCATCCCTGGCTTTAAAACTCATTCCTGACTCCCTGAAGTCACAACCGTCTTCTTGTTCTGCATTGATGATACCATGATTTCTAAATTTGGCAGGAAATTTGAAGATGTTTCAAAACTTTTTGACCATGCAGCACACAATGGCTCCAACTATCTGAACGGCCATTGCTTTGTCAGCCTCATGCTTTGTGTCCCCATATGGAGCAACCGCCGGATTGCTTATCTGGCGGTCCCTCTCGGTTACCGCATGTGGCAGAAAAAACAATCGAAACTGGAGCTTGCCGCAGCCATGGTGCGTCAGGTCATGCCCTCTTTTGCTTCTCAGAAGAATGTCATAATCCTTTGTGACAGCTGGTACACCAAGAAAAATCTCGCCTGTATTGTTGACGAATATCCAAATCTGGATTTGATCTGTAATGCCAGGACCGACTCTGTTATTTATGACCTTGCCCCACAGCCAACCGGCAGAAGAGGCAGGCCCGCAAAGCATGGGGAACGCCTTTCTATTAAAGAGGACTTCACTTTTTCTGCTGAAAAGATAGGGGATTCGCCTGTTTTTCAGTACGATTTTTCCAGAGCAGATGCAGATATTCTGCGCATGGCAGGAAAAGGCGCCGCTAAACCAGACCGGGAGTGAGCGTATGCAGTTCATCCCATTATTGTGTTACACATTTCGCTGGAATATCGAGGTGAGTTATTATGAACAGAAAACGTTCTGGTCGTTATGCAGCTATATGTTACGCAGTCGGAAGGGAATCGAAATGTTGGTTAACCTGATCAACATCTCGTATTGTGCCATGAAGATACTGCCATATCAGGAAGAATCATTTTCAAAGTACCGGACAGAAAGTGTGCAGGAATTTCGGTTTGCCCTTAGTGAGCAAATCCGGCAGCAGGTATTTTATGCCACTTTCGTTAGAAATATCGAAACCAGCATAAAATCCAGTGTTGTTATGAAAGCTTTAAAACAGTTAATTCGACAACAGTACTGGCATTTATAAAAGTTGTAAAGTCGTGGTGTATAATAGACTTGAAATAAAAAATGGCATAGCAAAAGAGCGAAGATGTAACTTCGCCATGACGTTGCCTATGTAGTTTTTTGTTTTTGGTTTAGGCTGCACTATCTGACGGTAGAGAA
>NZ_KE384166.1:0-27273 GCF_000424325.1 [Clostridium] clostridioforme AGR2157 | reverse complement strand
AGTTTAAGGGAGAGCTGCTCCAAAAGGACTTTACGGAAAGCCAGGCGCAGGAAGCGATAATCAAAATGAGTATGAGGGCGCCAGGCAGTGAAGTTAACAGCCCCGCCTTGGGAAATCAGGGTCGCCAATCATCCTGCTCTGGAAAACAACGGAGGGCTCTGCCATGAAGCAAAGTAATCGTAACCGATAGCTAAAGCATATTGCCTTCTCCTCCATGTATTCTGTTCTTCTCCTTTCCTATATTTTCTACTGCAATTATGGACGGCAAACCATGTGAGAAACTGACTGCTCTTTCCATATGGTCGGTTTGATAAAATCACTTGACAAGTAGAGTCCGCTCTTTTATAATAAAGTTAAGTAAACAATCGTTTACTTGACAGGAGGCATAGGAATGTCTGATACAAAGGAAAAGATTCTGATGACAGCACTCCGTTTGTTTGCGCAGGATGGCTATGAGGCTGTTTCTGTCAGTAAAATAGCCGGGGAGCTGGGAATGACAAAAGGCGCGCTTTACAAACATTACAAAAATAAGCGGGATATTTTTGACAGTATTTTGGAACGTGCATGCCAGTTGGATATGGAGCGTTCCAAAAAAGCGGGAGTACCAGAAGATGATTTTGATAAAATGCCGCAGCCTTTCCGTAACACTTCAGTGGAGAGCGTTATGGCTTATATGAAAGCCCAGTTTTCTTACTGGACGGAAGACGAAATCGCCTGCAATTTCCGCAGAATGCTGACCCTGGAACAATACAGAAGCCCTGAAATGACAAGCTTGTACCAAAAGGTTTTGGCCGGCGGGCCAGTCAATTTTATTGAAGATCTGTTCCGGGAAATGATGAAGCAGGGAACCTGGCAGGAAGGCAACCCCAGACAAATGGCGGTTGAGTTTTTTGCCCCGTTTTATTTATTACTGAGCATGTCGGACGTTGCATCAGGAAAAGAAGAAAAAGAAAAAGTGGCAGTTCTTTTTACAACACATCTTGAATGTTTCGTAGAAAAGCACGCTGCGAAGATGCCATGAAAACATAAGTAGGAACAACAAAAGTTGTACTTATAAAACAATAAACAAGGAGGACTATTGGTGAAAACTAATTACAGCAGGAGCATTGTAGGCTAACCGGGAGGTTTGCGTACAATTATGAATGCCAGATCTCCCAAAAGGACGATAAAAACGACTTTTTGGAGGGATAATCTCATGAATCGAGAAAATAAACGAATCAAATACGAAAAAGGATATTATAAAACCCATGCATGCAATGAAAGCTTCACCTGCAAAATATGCGGCAGGCTTGTGGTGACGACAGGCGCCGGAAGCAGCCACCGCAATCATTGTCCGAACTGCCTGCACAGTCTTCATGTAGACAATGACCCCGGTGACCGCGAATCTGATTGTGGAGGTTTTATGGAGCCGATTTCAATATGGGTGCGTAAAAACGGAGAATGGGCAATCATTCACCGTTGCCGCCAGTGCGGACAGCTGTCCTCCAACCGGATTGCAGCTGATGATAATCCCATGAAGCTGATGTCGATAGCAATGAAAGCTCTGGCGCTGCCGCCGTTTCCGCTTGAAAAAATCGAAGAATTGACGGATATGATGGCAGGCGATGGGGCCATAAAGTAATCAGAGGACAAACATAAAGCCGATAAACTTGTGAGAAATCACAGTCTATCGGCTTTATGCATTCATAGCATATGGATTAAGGCTCTTCTTTTGTCTCCGCTTCTTTTGTTGGCTCGGCCACTTCTGGTACCATTGTTTTATGGCAGTCAACCCAGACCCTTCCCAGTTTATCCCCTTTCACTTTACGGTGTATTCCCCCTCCGGCAAATCAGTCAGCCCGCAGCTGGAGTTTAAAAACACCTTGTTGGTGCTCAGCGCAAGGGCGTCGTCCATGGCCATGTCAAAATAGTCCACGGTCCGTTTTCTCACCGCTTCCTGCAGATCCGAGAAGCTGTAGGGGTAGGCCAGGGTCTCGGGTGTATACACCGCCACGTCCAGCCCCCTCTCCTCCATCATTCTGCGGATGGCCCCAAGCTTAGCCCTGGCATCCTCCGCAAAGGGATAGTCCAGCCTGCAGTAGTGGGGAATTCCTCCCCAGAGATCCACATGCATCAAACCACATTTCTGCATGGAATCCAGATACTGGAATAATGGACGTACTGTACGCTCATCACTCCGATTTGGTCAAGGGTAATCTTTGACATTTCATCCGCCTCAGCCCTCTGACATCAATAATCAAACTGGCGGTAGTAACGGCGGATCACCATGGGATGACGGAATTCCTGCTCCATATGGGCATCCACACGGTTGTTCACTGCGTGCATCACCAGGTGGGAGACGGATCCACGGAATGCCTCGCTGATCCCCTTTAATTCATAATCCTTGGTATCGATAATGGTATAGTTCTTGCAGACCTTCGGCAGGAAGCCCCTGACGCGCTCTGCCAGCGGACGCTGCTCATCCTCCCCGATAAAGAGGGTGACAGGCGTCTCAGCATCCACCACTTCCAGCATGCCGTGGAAGAATTCCGCGCTGGTGATGGACTTGGTGCGGATCCACAGCTGCTCCTCCCAGTAACACATGGCGTAGGAATAGGTGGCCCCCCACTGGTTTCCGCCGCCCACGAAGTAATGGGGCATATCCGGGCGGGCCTTGAAATACGCATATTTGTCCTTGGCAAAGCCTGCGGCCCACTCATCAGCCGCTTTCTCAACCTCCACCAGAGCCTGGGCCAGATGGGCCTCCATCTCCGCATTGTACTGGTCATACTCCGGGAACTCGCCGTTGTTGTACATCAGGCGGTTGGCCACCATGTAAAACTTCAACTGCTCGTTCATGGGATAGGAAATGCACCAGTCGCACTGCTTCACCATGGGCGCATCGGGCTTGTCAACAAAGCCGAACACCTTGGCCCCCACTTTCCTGGCCTTCTCAACAGCCTTCACCATCTCTTCAGTGCTTCCCGTTACAGAGGAGAAGATCACAACTGAATCCTTGGTGAAACGCTTGTTGCCGGTGGTGATGAACTCCGCGCCATTCTCCACAAACACGGGAATGGAGCTTCTGCCCCTCATATACACCTCCACCTGCATGCTGGAAGCCCAGGTGCCGCCGATTCCAATAAAGTAAATCCCGTCAAAGCCATTTTTCTGAATCTCATCTATAACTTTCTCAATCTCAGGACGCAGAGCCAGCGCACCGTTTACGCTGTCAATCTGCATCTGCTCATCAAATTTTAACATTCTTCTCCTCCGCTTTCCAATCCCTACTTGTGGAAATGTACCTTGAAGTTGCACTTGTCTCCACGGGTATAGGATTTCGAATATTCTATCACACGGTCGTTCTCATCGTACGTGGTACAGGAGAACAGAAATACCGTTTGGTCTTTGCTGATATTGATCAGCCTGGCATCGGACTGGGTCAGCTGAACCAGTTCCAGGGTCTGCCACGCTCTCACCGGGTTGATCCCGTAAAATTTATAGATTTCAAACATGCTGAAAACAGACAGGTCGATGCCCTCCATTTTCGGAACCAGGTTATAGGGAACATAGATCTCCTGGATGGCGATGGCCTCATCATCCGCATAGTCCAGACGCTTGATATAATACAGCATATCCTCCTCGCCGATCCCGAAGACCGCAGCATACTTCTCTCCGGCCTTCCGCTGGCCCTTCAGCAGAATTTTGCGTTTTGTCCGCACATTTTTCTCATCCATGGTCTGGGTGAAGCCGCCCAGCACCTCCAGGTCCCGCTCGATCTGTGCCACAACATACACGCCCTTGCCCTGGACGCGCTTTAACAGGCCCTCGTTTACCAGGGCGTCAATGGCGCTGCGGACCGTCAGACGGTTGATTCCGTATGTGGCCGCGAGAACATTTTCAGAGGGGATCGCCGTCCCGGGGGCATATTCCCCGTCCTCAATCTTGGAGCGGACCACCTCACGAAGCTGCAGATAAATGGGTGAATTGTACGCTACTTCTGCTGTTTTAGCCAACTTAAGTTCCTCCTAACACTGGCTCGCAATGAGCACTATTTTACCAGGCGCCGTTATACTCCAGCGTCACGCTGGAATTCGCGGCCCCCATTCTCATGCATTCCTGCACTTCCTTCTCTTCCAGAATCCCTCTCAGGAATCCGGCTATAAAGCTGTCCCCAGCCCCCATGGTGTCCACCACATTGCAGGGGATGATCCCAAAGGCAGTGAAATCTGTTCCGTCATAGGCAATGCTTCCCTTTTCGCCCAGGGTGACAATCACAAGCCTGGGACCTCTGGCCTTGATGGCCTTCATCGTCTCACGAAGCTCCGGCGTGTCCCCGTCATCGGTGGCAAAGAACAGGTAATCTACAGAGGGGATGGCAGTCACAGCCGCCGGATCCCCCGGCCTTGTAGCCGCATCAAAAGCGATCTTGATCCCCCTTGCCTTCAGCTCTGCCAGGTCGTCGTGGACATTCCCCCACAAGCCTGTGACAATTATATCGTGGGTACAGAGAAAATCCTTCTCCTCCTCAGTCAGCTTAAAATCAGCCAGCACACCCTCCTCATAATCGCCAAATACCCGCTCCCCGTCCGCCAGCTCCACATGGGTGATGGCCGTATTTCCCTCCTCGAAACGGATGTGGGAGACGTCAACGCCTTTCCCCGCAATCCTCTCCTTCATCAGAGCGCCGTACTTGTCCGTACCCACCACTCCGGTGTAGGACGCCTGGCCCCCCAAACGCACAAAATAGACCGCTACATTAACAGGGTTTCCGCCTGGGTATGCGTTCCCGGTATTATCATAAACATCCATACAGTTATCGCCGACTGCAGCCAGTTTCATCTATTATTCCTCCATTTACTTTAGAGGGATTCACCGCCTGGTCAGTTCACTTGCGAAACAAACATATTCCGAACGGGTGATCTCTTTAAAGTATTCAAAAATCACGTCCTGCTGATCCATGGTCACACCTGACTGATAGATCACAGGAGCACCTTCTTCAATCTCCAGATACCCCGCTTCCTCCTCATCGCAGTAAGCGATGCTCAGCTTCTCCATACCGCCTGAGACATCCACGCCGTACCGTTCCTTCAGTACCTCATACAGAGAAACACCGTTAAAGTCCACGTCTTCCAGTCCCGGAAAACGGACGGCGTCCAGATAGATGGTGGAAATCACCACCGGAATCCCATCCAGACAGCGCAGACGCACAATCCGCATCAGCTTGTGCCCCAGGGGCAGCTTCATCTTCCGCCCGATATTCTTGGGCGTTTCACAGAAGTCCACGCGGAGCACCTTTGTGTCGATTCTGCGCCCGGCATTCTGCGCTGTCTGGTAAAATCCATAGACATCCTGAAGGTTGCGGACCAGCTTCCGCCTTGCCACATAGGTCCCGGAGCCGTTTTTGTTGTAGATCTTCCCTTCCAGAATCAGCTGTTTGATGGCACTTCTCAGTGTGGAGCGGTTAAAATCCCACATCTCGCACATAGCGCGCTCGGACGGAAGCTTGTCATCCGGTTTTAAATTGTTCTTGATCATATAATTCTCGATTTTTTCCATGGCCTCGTCGCGGGGCTTCTGGTGATCTATATTCATGGCAGACATTCCTCTATTGATATTCAACTGGTTACAAATGCTTACTCCTGCCTTCAATCTTAAAACATCTGCCACAAAGTGTCAATCATTCTGCCTGGAAATAATCGCTATTTCCTGGCCGCTGCCTTCTTATTCCGGTTCTCCCAGAAATAGTATACCGGAAGCCCAGTCACTACGGCGATCACTGCGCAGGCGATACCTGCAACAGGCGCCCAGATAAATGTGGACCAAATCAGCGTGCCTGTGATCAGCATAGCCACGCCCACCATCAGCGTTCTGGCCGGCATTCTGTATGCGGGCTTGTAGTGCTCTTTGTTTCTCAGTACAATGATGGTTCCGAAGGTCAGGAAATTCTTCAGCAGGGCCACCAGTGTGAAATACCCCAACAGGTCGGAAAGGGATGTGGCGAAAATCAGGACGATTGCCACAGCGCACTGCACCAGAATGGAGAAGTAAGGAGTCTCATACTTGGGATGCACTTTGCCGAAAGCCTTGAAGAACAGGCCATCCTTTGCCATTGCGTACTCAATACGGGGCTGGAACATGATACAGCTAGACAGGGAACCGATTACCACGATAACCGCCATCACTGCCACAACGGTTCCGGCGTATCCGCCGATGATCGGGATCTTGGAAGCCAGCAGAGCGATGGGCGCCTCGGAGGCAGCCAGTTCATCCACGGACAACAGACCGGAGGCGGTCAGGGTCAGGCCAACATACAGGGCCAGCACGATAAATGCGGTGAGGATCAGTCCTCTGGGCAGGTTTTTCTTGGGCTCCTTGATCTCGCCGGACATATAGCAGGCAGCCGCCATACCGTCGAAGGACCATGTGGTTGCGGAGATACCGGCCAGCAGAGCGGTAAAGCCAGTGGCTGTCACTCCGGCCAGGGGTGCATTTGACAGGAATAGCTCCCCTTTAATAAAGAAGATACCGATACCCACGATCAGCACAAAGGGAATGATCTTTAAGGCAGTGATAATGGTCTGGAACTTGCCGCCGCCCTCAACTGAGCGCAGGTGCATTATCATGAAAATCAGCACAAAGCCAACTGCCACCAGGCGCAGAAAGATGCCGTGTACCGGGATGAAGAACGCCAGGTAGTTGGCAATGGCCAGAGCCATGATGGAGATGGATGGCGGGTCGGTGGCCCAGAAGCTGATCCATCCGCAGAGGAAGGCCAGCGGCCGGGATCCCGCCTCCTTAAAATACACGTACTGTCCGCCGTCCTCGGGGAAGGCGCTTGCCAGCTCCGCGTAGCAGAAGTTGGCGGGGACCTGAAGCATACCGCCGATCAGGAAGGACAGCACCAGGAACAGGCTGCTTCCCGCAGCTCCTGCCACCTCACCCAGGGATGAGAAGATTCCGGATCCCACGGTGGTGCCTACTCCAAGTGCGATTACTGCGCCCAGACCGAGTTTCCGTTTCAGTTCGTTTGCACTTTGTTCCGGTGTTTTTACATTAGACATACTCATTTCTCCTTTTTGTTTTTAGGCGGGAACGCCTCCTCTTATGAGGCAGCCGCCCCGGCCTTATATGGCCTCACGCCGCAGGGCGTGCAGCTGACATTTACTGCTCTCCCATCACCTGGATGAGAATGGTTCTCTGAGCCGGGCCGTCGAATTCGCAGAAGTAGACCTCCTGGGCGCCCCCCTTTTCCAGCGCTCCGCCGCACACCAGCAGGTGGCAGTGGTTGCCGGTGAGAAGGGATTTGATATGACCTGTGGGATTGCCTGCCGTGGAGCCGTAGTCCCGCAGCATTCTGGCATGGGCGTAGGGCCGGTCCTCCGGCGCCATCCTGGCCAGGAACTCCGAGAGATCGCTTTCCAGGCATTCCAGGGACTCGTTCACCGTGATTCCCGTGGTGGTGTGCCGGCTGATGACATTGACGATGCCGTTTTGAATCCCACTCTCCTCCACAGCCTTGCGGATCTCATCGGTGATCAGGATCATCTGGTTGTACTCTGTTGTCAGAATTGTAAATGAACTTGTATGTACCACTGGTTGCCCTCCTTTATATGGCTCCGCCCAGGAACTCCAGAGCGTTGCCGCCCTTGATCAGCTCCAGGGTGCTCTCTCTGAATCCGAGACGCGAGATGGAGTCCGCCATGCGGATCTGTTCGAAACGCGGATTGTTGCTTCCGAACATGACCTGGTGCCGCAGGCTGCGGTCGATCCAGGTGGCGGGGATGTCGTGGTTAAATACCCGTTTATAGAACTCCAGGGCATTGTCAAAATACAGAAGCCCTGTGTCTGCGTAGACGTTGGGGTATTTGAGCATCAGCATGGCCGTCTCCTGTACCCAGGGCCAGCCGAAGTGGGCCAGGCAGATCTTAAGCCCGGGCCTTGTGGCCGCCAGCTCCTCAAACTCCATGGGCCTGGAATACTTGGTCAGGGTGTTTGGTTCCCAGGACAGGCCGCTGTGGAAGATAATGGGCCGGCGGTACTGCTCACAGATGTCGTAGATGGGCTTCAGCCGCTCATCCGACGGACGGAAATGCTGTCTGGATGGGTGCAGCTTCAGCCCCGCAAGCCCCAGATCCCCGAATGCGTGTTCCAACGCCTCCGCCGCCCCCGGGGCCATGGGATCCACCCCCGCAAAACCGATGAAGCGGTCCGGAGCCATATCCACCAGCCTGCGGATCTCCTCGTTTGTCACCAGCGGCCTGCCGTATTCCGTGGTATAGTCCTCCGGCAGCAGGCACAGGCGGTTCAGCCCTGCACAGCGCATCTGGTTGAATATGTGCTGCAGGGGCGCAGTACCGTTGAGGTGGATATCCAGGGCGTCATGCCGCATATTCTCCACCGTGACGTCCTCATTGATGGGTTCGTAAAACGCCGGATGTACATGAATGTCAATAAACATTGTTGATCTCCCTTCCTTACTGGCTTCTAAAAACCGGCTTCCTTCATATAGGCGCGGGCATTGTCAATGGCTCTTCTGGCGTACAGCCTGGGCTCGTTGATGTATCCGGTCACCAGCTCCAGAGTGGCTGTCTTCTCATAGCCCACGTCCTTCAGCTCCTTAAACAGTTCCGGCAGCGGGATGGAGCCTTCGCCCGGAACAATGTGGCTGTCCGTGCCCTGGTCACCGTCGATGATGTGCATATGGTACATCTTCTCACCCAGCTTGTCGATATAGGCCATGATGCTCTCGTGCTGCACAAACGGCGGCACCACATCGCACATGCCCACAATGTAGGGGGAGTCGATGCGCTTAAACAGCTCGATCAGATCATTGGCGCTCTTAAAGGCATTGCTCTCATAGGGCGTCAGTGTCTCCACCACCAGCTTCACGCCCACCTTCTCTGCGTGGTCCGTCAGCTCCCTTAAGGTGGTCACCATGCGGGTCCAGATTTCCTCATAGGCGGCCAGGTAGCCGGCGTGGGCAGGGGACACCAGCATATAGTCGGAGCCCAGCTCCCGGGCCATATCCAGGCACAGCTTTAAGTAGTCCACCGCGTCTCTCCTCTGAAGCTCGCTTCCGATCATGAAGTTGTAAGGATAGGCATTGTGCTCCGGCGTAAAGCCCAGCACCGGCATCTGGTATTTCTCGCTCAGGCGCTTCACATCCACGATCTCCCCGGCCTTTAAGTCCGGCGCAAAGGCGTGAGGCCTGCCGCCCCACAGCTCGATGAAGTCATAGCCAAAACGTTTGGCGTCCTGAAAACAGTGTTCCAGCGGATTGCGCTGGTAGCCAGAAGTGAACATTCCAAGTTTCATAAGTAATTACTCCCTTTGTTCATTTTCTTTTATGATAACTGCAATTGCTTTTCCGATATCCCGGTGGCCTCCGGCGTTCAGATGGATTCCATCCTCCCCCAGATCCCCGGTGACGGCGCCTGCGTCCAGGTACAGGCAGCCGTAATTTTCCGCCAGCTCCCGGTAGACAGGTTCCAGTTCCCTGCTCTTTTTCCAGGACTCCCGGTCAAACATGGGATCATTCTCCGGATGGATGGGCACCGGCGACACCAGCAGAATCACTGCCCCTGCCCCCTGGTGTCCAGGATGTGCCTGGCCTTCACCAGCAGCCTCCTCCACTACCCGGTATGCCTGTCCAAGCTCCGCTGCCAGGACACCCGGATAACGCACGTCCTCCTCATATCTCCAATCCCCGGCATATAGCCCCAGGTGTTGGAATCGCCGTAGCAGAGAATCCTCTTTCTCATAGCCTTCAGTCCTCCCAGGGATTGAAGGTGCCAACCACCTTGGCGGCCACCCTTGCGCCCCTGTCCAGACAGGCCTCGATGCCGGATCCCATGAGGATCTCATACAGGAACCCTGCAATGAAGCTGTCCCCGGCTCCCACGGTGTTCACCAGCTTAGCCGGGTAAATGCCGCCCTCATAGAACTTCTGTCCGTCATAGGCCAGGCTGCCTTTGTCGCCGAAGGTTGCCACCGCTGCCTTCATGCCGCGGTCCACCTTGTCCTTTAAGTAGGACTCAATGAATTCGTCCCGCTCCCTGTGATAGGAATAGAATCCGTAGTCCACATAGGGAAGGGTCTTCTCCACCAGCTCATGATCCAGACGGTCCGCATAATCGAAGCTGATCAGTGCATTGGAGATCTCGCGGATCTTCGGCAGCGCGTCCTCCGCCTTCCCCCACAGGGCGGTATGTACCAGGTCGTGGCCTGCGGCAAAACGGATATCCTCCTCGTCAAACACAATGTTCTCCAACACGCCCTCCACATAGTCCCCGTGCACCCGGTCCAAACCGTCCATGTCCATGTAGGTGATGGCGGTCTGCCCGTCTCCCACCTTGAAATGGCTCAGATCCAGCCCCTCTCTGGTCAGCGTCTCAACCATCCAGGCCCCGTTCTCATCCGAACCTGTGGTGCTGATGACAGATACAGGGATTCCCAGCTTCCGGATGTTCACGCCTGTGTCCACCACATTGCCCGCGGGATATTTCTTCCCAATGCGCTCATACACGTCAATGCAGTTGTCACCGATTGCAGCAACTCTCATGTTCCTCTCTCCTCCCAATGAATATATATGTGACTCAATTTTTTATACCAATTGCAGTATAGCAGAACAATATATTAGTGTCAATTTGACAATTTACACATATTTAAGTTCTGTTTTAGTGCACTTTTTACATATTTTCGGTTTGAAAGAATGGCTTTTTACCGTTTTAAGCTTCTTATTACAAATATGCAAATACATTTTTTATACCAAAAAAGCCGCTGTGAACCAGGAGCCATAGGCGCTCCGTCACAACGGCCTTTCTTCATTTCAGCTGTTTTTTACACACAGGCCTTCCGCCCGCCCCAGTTCAGAGACCACCGCCCTCAGGCCGAAGTCTCTCTCCTTTACAAAGCTACACACCGGACCCGTATCATCCATGATTGTCGGTTCACATATCACTCCCGCCCATTGATCACATAGACCTGAAGCCCGCGTTCCAGGCAGAAGTTCACCAGCCTCACCGCCCCGTCCCGGTCCAGCGGCTCGTTGTACAGCACCGAACGGCCGCTGCCCCGGATCACCTTGGCTCCCTCCACCGTATCCCTGCGGCAGCCGGTATTGCACAGAACCAACAGCACAATGTCAACATCATTCCAGATTTTTCTCCCACTTTAATTTCTATATTGTGCAATATGTATATTTTAACGTTTTATTTTTTACTTTTCTTACAAAATTAATCGTGAAATGCTATTTTTGATTGAATCAGAAATCTCGCCGTGTTATGATGGCCCCAGAATTGGTATGAAATACAAAGTTACTTATCCAATCACTGATGTTCATTAAAGGAGGATTTATTATGCAGAAAGCTGATATTCTTTTACGTTCCAACGCAGTATTTACAGGCCTTGGCTCCGCCCCGGAGCCAGGCTTCGTGGCTGTCTCCGGGAACAAAATCCTGGCCGCAGGCCCATCGGACGGCGCTTCCTACGCCGGGCCGGACACCAGCATCCTGGAGCTGGGGGACCGCCTGATCTGCCCCGGCTTCACGGATGTCCACTGCTTCTTCACCGGATACCTGCTGACCCGGGCAGGCGCCGACTTAAATACATGCGCGGATGCGGGTCAGGTGATCGAAGCCGCCCGGGCTTACCAGCAGACCCTGGAAGCCGGGGCCACGGTTCTGGCCAGAAATGTACTGCCCGGTTTAAAGGAGCTGACCACAGAGCGCCTGGACAGGGAGTTCGGTGAGGTTCCCGTAATCCTCTTTATGGAGGGCGGGGAAAGCTGCTATATGAACAGCGCCGCCCTCAGGGAGTACCGGTTTACGCCGGATACCTGCTGGTCTGAGAGCTGCTGGCGGCTGCTGCGGTATATACTGGGCCAGAAGGATTTCTCTGTGACGGAATTTAAGAATTATCTGTCCATGATGAACGCCAGAGGCATCACCTCTGTGAAGGAGATGGGATTTGACGATTTCTACGGATTTACAGAAGAGCTTAAGAAATTGGAGCAGGAGCAGGCCCTGACCGCCCGGGTGCACTTCATGAGCCAGCCCGTGGGCGCTACCATGAACCTGGAATACGGAAAACAGATGCGGGAAGCCTTCACCGGCAGCTTTGTCCGGTTCTCCGGCTACAATCAGATGACGGACGGCTCCATCAGCCAGCTGGAGGGCGAGATGAAGGCCCCCTATCTCTGCGCGGACACCTGCTGTGCCAAGGACATTGACTGGGAGGGTTTGAAAAGAGACGCCCTGGCAGCCGACCGGGAAGGCTTCCGTTTCTCCCTCCACGCCCAGGGCGACGGCGCCATCGGCAAGACCATCGACATATTTGATCAGTGCCGGAAGGGCCCGGACGGCAAAGTGAAGATCCGCCAGGCCATCACAGACCTGGAGTGCTCGGATCCCGCTGACTTGGAGCGCATGGGCAGGCTGGGCATTGTGGCGGAGGTTTACCCCCAGATCATGTCCACCTCAGACCGCGAGGGCAAGCTGTCCATGATCCGGAAAAAGATCGGCATGGACCGCGGCAGAAACTACTGGAACCGCCGGAAAATGGCGGACAGCGGCGTGGTGCTCTCCTGCGGCACGGACCTTCCCCTGCTCTATGACAATATTCCTGAGTCCATCTACCACGCAGTGGGCGGACAGTTCCCCGAGGGCGGTGAACCCTTCAACAAGGAGAACACCCTGACCGTGGCAGAGCTTTTAAAGGCATGGACCTGGGGCGGACAGTACAATCTGGGCTGCGAGGAGCAGCTGGGCACCCTGGAAGCCGGCAAGCTGGCGGACATTGCCGTGCTGGATGAAAATGTGTTTGAGACGCCCATGGACCGGATCCGCGGCGTGTCCGTGTGCCTGACCATGGTGGACGGTGCTATTGTCCACCGGACGGTCTGACCGACTATACATGAAGCATGGGGCTTAACCTGGCCGCAGGCACGGTCGGGACAGCATTTGATCTGATGGTGGGCGCGGACCTGTATATCATCTTCTTCGTGTGCATGCTGGGTGCCCTGGTGTTCGTCATCTCCATGGCCGGCGGCTCCAAGGCCTACGGCAAATGGGCCGCCACCAAGATCAGGTCCAGGAAGCTGTCCCTGGCCGCCACCGCCCTGCTGGGCCCCATGCTACCTCAATGCGTGGGCCGTTTCCAGCACCGCTCTTGTTATAAATCGTTTCCGCCCATACCATCGCATGACCATTGTCACCATAGTGCACATTCTCAAGGACTACGCTGGTCTTAAATTCGCCTTTAGGAAGTTGAACTATCGGCAAATTTCCCCATTATCCATTGACCCTTGCTATTCCTTCCCTCTTCGCTGTTTCCGCCACGGCCCTGGCCACCACATCTGCCACCTGCCTGTTAAGGGGCGAGGGAATGATATAATCAGCTCTCAACTCTTCCTCCGGTATCATTTTTGCGATTGCATAAGCAGCCTCACGCTTCATCGCCTCTGTAATCTCCCTTGCTCTGACAGACAGCGCGCCTTTGAAAATTCCCGGAAATACAAGCACATTGTTAATCTGGTTCGGAAAATCCGAGCGACCGGTGCCTACCACTGCCGCGCCTCCCTTTAGCGCCTCCTCCGGCATGATTTCCGGCACAGGATTAGCCATAGCAAAGACGATTCCCTTATTCATAGTACCTACCATTTCCTTTGTTACCAGGCCGGGTCGCGAAACGCCTACAAATGCATCCGCCCCTTTCATTGCATCTGCCAGGCTTCCATGCTCCTTATTCCTGTTGCTTACATGAGAAATCTCCTCCTGCCCCGGATTCAGTCCCGCATCCCCCTCGCAGATAATCCCGTTGATATCGCACATGATGATATTGCCGAATCCCATACTGATTAACAGCTTTCCAATCGCAATGCCTGCTGCGCCGGCTCCATTAACCACAATCCGCATCTGCCCCATTTCCTTCCCGGTTATTTTCAGGGCATTCAGCATAGCAGCGGCAACCACAATGGCTGTTCCATGCTGATCATCATGGAACACCGGAATATCACACAATTCCTTTAACCGCTTTTCTACTTCAAAGCATCTGGGCGCGGCTATATCTTCAAGATTGATACCGCCAAAGCTCTGTGAAATCAGATAAATGGTCTGCACAATGGTATCTACATCCTTTGAATTAATACAGATGGGAAATGCATCTACATCAGCAAACTCCTTAAACAGAGCGCATTTTCCCTCCATCACCGGCATGCCTGCCGCCGGACCGATATCTCCCAGTCCCAGGACTGCGCTTCCATCTGTAATGACAGCTACCAGGTTATTTCTTCTGGTAAGCTCAAAGGACTTATTATAGTCTGCGGCAATCTCCCGGCACGGTTGTGCAACTCCCGGTGTGTATAACAGGGATAAGTCTTCCTTTGTCTCTATCTTTTTCCGGGATATCACCTCGATCTTGCCCTGAAGCTTATAGTGAAGATTCAATGATTCCTGATTAATGTCCATCTTTTTCTCCCTTCTGGTATGTCGTATTCCTCCACATGGTATAATCATCTGCTATTGTGATGAAACCATCTGCTCCGGATGAAATACCCTGTCAAACTCCTCCCCTGTCAGAAAGCCCAGGGAAATACATGCTTCCTTTAAAGAAATATCCTCTTTATAAGCCTTCTTAGCTGTCTGCGCCGCGTGATCATAGCCTATATAGGGGGCTAATGCTGTCACCAGCATAAGGGAACGGTTAAGGTTCTCATTCATTTTCCTGCGGTTTGCCTTGATTCCTCTGGCACAATGCAGCTCAAAGGAACGCAGGGAATCAGACAGCAGACGCACGGACTGTAAAAAATTATAAATGATTACAGGCATGAATACATTCAGTTCAAAATTTCCCTGGGAGGCCGCAAAACCGATGGCGCAGTCATTGCCCATGACCTGCACTGCTACCATAGTAACGGACTCACATTGGGTGGGATTTACCTTACCAGGCATAATGGAACTGCCTGGCTCATTTTCAGGTATCTGAATCTCCCCCAGTCCGCACCGTGGCCCGCTGGACAGCCAGCGCACATCATTGGCAATTTTCATCATATTGGCCGCCAGGGCCTTTAACGCGCCGTGGGCAAATACGGTCGCGTCCTTGCTGGTCAGGGAATGGAACTTATTATCCGCAGTCCTAAAATCAATTCCGGTCAGCTCAGACACTGCCGCTGCCGCCGCCGTGTCAAATCCTTTAGGGGCATTTAAGCCAGTCCCTACGGCTGTGCCTCCTAAGGCAAGCTCCTTTAATCCTGTCAGAGAAGAAACCACCATTTCTCTGTTTTTTTCCAGCATGCTCCTCCAGCCGCTTATCTCCTGTGAGAACTGTATGGGAGTCGCATCCTGCAGATGGGTCCTCCCACTCTTTATAATCCCTTCATTTTCCTTCTCCAGACGCAGGAAAGTCCTGATAAGCTGATCGATGGAGGGCAGCAGCTTTTCCTGAACCTCCATTACCGCCGCTATATGCATAGCTGTTGGAAATGTGTCATTGGAGCTCTGGGACATGTTTACATGATCGTTGGGATGTAAAAGCTTCTCACCTGCAATCTCATTGCCCCGGTTAGCAATCACCTCATTCACATTCATGTTGGATTGGGTGCCGCTTCCTGTCTGCCAGACAGACAGAGGGAAATGATCGTCCAGTTTCCCGGACAGAATCTCGTCACATACCTGGCTGATCGATTTCAGGCGCTGTTCATCCAGTTTTCCCAGCCGGTTATTGGCAACAGCCGCGGATTTTTTAAGAATTGCGAATGCCCGTATGACCTCCATTGGGATTTTTTCAATACCTATCTTAAAATTCTGGAAGCTTCGCTGTGTCTGAGCGCCCCAGTACCGGTCGGACGGAACTTCAATCTCTCCCATGGAATCATGCTCCAGCCTGTAATCCATCTTAAAGCCCTCCCATCTTATTCATCGCTTCAATCCCTGAAATTCCCGGTTCCGTCATGGAAACAGGGTTCAGTATAATGTCCAGCTGCTCCTTTGTCAGAAGCTTGTCCCTGATTACCAGTTCCCTTACGGACTTGCCTGTCCGAATGGCCTCCTTTGCCACATTGGCAGCCTTTTCATAACCCACATAAGGACAGATTGCCGTGATGATTCCCACACTGTTTTCCACCATATCTTTGCAATGCTGTTCATTTGCCGTAATTCCGGAGATACAGTTGTCAACCAGCGTATGTACCGCACAGGCAATGGTCTCAACCGACTGGAACAATTTATAAAAAATGATCGGTTCAAATGCGTTCAGCTCCAGCTGCCCCGCCTCTGCTGCCATGGCTACGGTCATGTCATTGCCAATGACATGGAACGCTACCTGGTTCACCACCTCCGGAATGACCGGATTGACCTTCCCTGGCATAATGGAGGAGCCGTTCTGCTTTGCAGGCAGGTTAATTTCTCCCAGCCCGGTTCTTGGGCCTGACGACATAAGCCTTAAATCATTGCACATCTTAGATAAATTCACCGCGCAAGACTTGGCGATTCCTGAACAGGCTACATAACCGTCCAGATTCTGGGTTGCGTCAATTAAGTCATATGCCTGAATCAGCTCCAAACCGGAAATCAAAGAAATATTTTTAACAACCCGCTGTAAATACTTTACATCCGCATTTAATCCGGTCCCAATGGCAGTCCCACCCAGATTCAGATGCCTCATCTCCTCCTTGGCCCTGTCAAAGCGGTTAATATCCCTGCGTATGGCTGTAGCATAGGCATGGAACTCCTGTCCCAGCCGGATGGGAACCGCATCCTGGAGCTGAGTCCGTCCCATCTTAATGACATGGTTAAATTCTTCCGACTTCTCCATCAGCGCATGGTACAGCCGTTCCAGCTCTGCCTGAGCCTTGTAAAGCAGCTTCAGTGTGGTAAGCTTTCCACAGGAGGGGAACACATCATTGGTGGACTGCCCATAATTTACATGATCATTTGGATTCACCACGGAATAATCGCCCTTTTCCCCTCCCAGAATTTCGATAGCCCGGTTGGCAATCACCTCATTGGCATTCATATTGAGGGAAGTTCCAGCGCCGCCCTGGATGGGGTCAACAATAAACTCATCATGCAGCTTGCCCGACATGATTTCATCACATGCCTGCACAATGGCGTCAGCACGCTTTTTGTCCAGTCTCCCCACCTCAAAATTAGTGATGGCCGCCGCCTTTTTGATTTGGGCAAAGCTATTGATAAACTCCGGATGCATCTTCAGACCGGTGATGAAAAAATTCTCTGCAGCGCGAAGGGTCTGCACCCCATAATACGCGTCCTTTGGTATCTGCTTTTCACCAATAGAATCATGTTCGATACGATACTCTGTCTCTTTTGACATTTTGTTCTCCCTCCCTGTCACAGAATCCCTCTGATTTCTGAAATATTGGAAATACGATTCTTTTCAAGATAATCTTCCATTCCATCTATGATCTCCATGGATATGGATGGATTCATGAAAGAAGCTGCCCCTACCTGAAGTGTTGTCGCTCCCGCCATAATAAATTCGATTGCATCCTGCCATGTTGCAATACCACCGATTCCCATAACCGGAATCTTAACAGCATGTGCAACCTGGTGTACCATGCGCAGGGCGATAGGCTTGATTGCAGGACCGGAAAGCCCGGCATACACATTGTCAAACACAGGCTTGCCCCGTTTGATATCAATCGCCATCGCAAGAAACGTGTTGGTAAGAGATACGCCGTCCGCGCCCTCTTCCTCACAGGCCCTGGCCAGTGCCACGATATCCTCTGCGTTAGGTGAAAGCTTGATTACAAGCTTATGTTTACATACCTTCCGGATTTCCCGGACCACCTGGCGGGCCAGCTCTGTCTTCACCCCAAAATTCATCCCTCCGGCCTTTACATTAGGACAGGAGATATTCAGTTCGAGAAGATCCAACTCACATCCGTTCAGCAGTTCCACTGCCTCTAAGTAGTCTTCCATAGAATGTCCCCCAAGGTTTACTATGTTAACTAAATCAAGTGCGTTCATCCGCTTGGCATCACATTCGATGAAATGTTTTACTCCCGGATTTTCAAGCCCTACGCTGTTCATTACACCACTTGGCGTCTCCCAGACACGGATCCCATCGTTGCCGCCTCTCGGATGTAATGTCAGCCCTTTGGAACAGAGTCCTCCCAATCTCTGAATATCAAAATATTCACTCATCTCTTTTCCGAATCCACAGGTGCCGGATGCCAGCGCAACCGGATTCTTAAAATGCACGCCTGCATAGTTCACTTCTAATCTCTTACTCATTTCCAAACACCTCACTTCCCAACATGACCGGACCATCTTTGCACGCTCTCTTATTACCGGCGGAAGTCTTGCAAGTACACACCAGACATGCTCCAATTCCACAGGCCATACGGTTTTCCATGGATACATAAACCGGCGCCTGAACCCCAAGGGATTTGCATTTCTTACACAGAACCTTCATCATAATTTCCGGTCCGCAGGTCATGATGCAGTCATATTTCAGAGGGTCAATATCATCCGTGACAAATCCTCCTATATTTACAGTAACCTTATCCGCCACCTTCTCATAGAGGTCAACCAGAAGAGCCTCATCACTGAATCCAAGATAGATATCCACGATTGTATCGGGATTTAACTCTTTCAGTTTCTTTGCAGTAAGATACAGTGGTGCAATTCCCACGCCGCCGCCTACAAGGGCAACCGTTCCTTTTGCTTCCGGAAATCCGTTTCCATGAGGCCCATCCAGAGTAATTTCATCACCAGGCTTAAGCGTTGCAAAAATCTCCGTGCCTTTTCCCACTACCTTATAGAGGAAGCTGACAGTCTGTCCATCCGCATCGAACACGCTGATTGGTCTGGAGAGCAGCGGATATTCTCCCCATGCCCGGAGCATATAGAACTGCCCCATGGCAGCCGTATTTTCAGCCTTTACTTTCATCAAATAAAAATCCTTTGAAATCCTTTCATTATGTAATATCTCCGACATCTTGTCCTCCTTATTCAACGCAAAGTTTTTTTTGCCTCGTCATTAGTGAAACTAAAACCGTCAGCAGGATATTGGTGAAAAATCCCCACATGAATCCCGGCCATCCAAGAGGCGCTACATTCATGATTCTTGTTCCGAACAGAATTGCGATTCCAGCCGTCATACCACAGGCAGCTCCTGTTTTTGTACAGCCTTTCCAGTATATACCAAGCAGGAATGCCGGCGCCAGCTGAGCCAATCCTGTATACGCTACGTCCTGAACAATCTGAACCAGGGTCTCCGGTGGGTTAAGCGCCATAATTCCACAGATTGCCGCAATGGTGAATACAATCGTTCTGGATAAAATCATATTTTTCTTTTCTGATATCCTGCCCTTTCCGTTAATCAGAATCAAATCCTGGGAAACAATCTGGGAAGATACCAGCAGCATGGCATTGATGGTGGAAATACCGGCTGCTATGGCCGCTGCCATAACCAGGGCTGCAATAAACCATTTGGATCGGGTAGTCATAAGCAGAGGCAGAACATTATCAGCCGCCCCCACCTGTTGGGGCTGTAACAGCAAATGTCCTGCAAGGCCGATGAACAGAGTGGCAAAGCCATAAATCAGTATCTGGGATACCGGAATACTGATGGCTGATTTTGCCAAAGCGTCTTCATCCTTTGCCATCAAAGATTTCATCCATATATGAGGGCAGAACCAGATTCCAAAAGGCAGTACAATAAACTGCATAATCCAGTATTTATCCGTATATGTTCCCTGTGGCCCCGGCCTTGAAAGCAATTCCGGCATCTTGTCAATGATCTGGGTGAATAGAGCCTGTATACCTCCCACAGGCGCAATGGCAATCCATGCAGCTACTACAATTCCCACCAGGAGGATCACTGCCTGCACGGCATCCAGCAATACCACACCACCTGCTCCTCCAATCAGTACATATAGCAGAGAAAAGACTACCGATATCAGAATAGCCGCCGGGTAGGAAATCGCATCCCCGCTCACTATATTCATTGCTCTGGCATTTCCCACATATTGCATAGCTAAAAACACCATGGTCATAAGAACGGAGATGCAGGATGCCAGCACCTTTAAATACTTACTGTCAAACCGGTCCTGCAGATAATCTCCCAGAGACATGTAGCCATTTTTGTTTGCCAGTTTACGAATCTTGTTTCCAAAATAAACTACCATGAGGGCAACCCATACCTGACTTAAAACAATGGAAATATAAGATATTCCATGTGTATAGTACATTCCCGGCGCTCCTAAAAAAGCGAATGTGCTCTGCATGGCCGCAATCATGGTCAGTGGAAGAAGCACGGAGCTGACGCCGCGGTTAGCAAGAAAGAACCCCTCCGCATTCTTCTGTTTTTTCTTTCTGCCATTTAAGACGGTAATAGCCAGCATGAAACACAGATAAGCCAGTATGATTCCAAGACTGATTTGTCCTGTATTCATTCTTCCTCTTCCCCCTTCCTTTTATTGGAATCTACAAAGCATTTACAAACCCATAAAACAAACAGCAGGTTCACAACCATTAATATCCACCAGTATGCCAGTGATGAAGGCAGCCACCCAAATAAGTATACCGGCGCCCCCTTTGTAAAGGGGAATGGTATCACACACAAAAGATACAGTACCGCAAAGATACCTCCAATTAATTTATGATTCATGGTTTTCCTCCTCATCCATATACACCACCTGTCCGCTGCATATGGTATATTTTATCTTTCCAACCAGCTCAGCTCCAATAAATGGGGAATTTTCTGATTTTGAATGAAACCGTTCTGCCACCCATTTTTCCCGTTCATCAAACACAATTAAGTCTGCCCTGGCTCCAACTTTTAAGCTTCCACCGTCCAGCTGGTACAGCTCTGCTGGTTTCACCGTCATCTTCTCCAGCAGGTGCGGCAGAGTCATATGACCTTTCCTGACAAGATAGGTAATCCCCAAAGCCAATGCAGTTTCAAGTCCAATCATACCGCTGGGCGCTTCCTCAATCCCCTTCGCCTTTTCCTCTCTGCTGTGAGGCGCATGATCCGTGGCAATCATATCAATCACATCGTCCTTTAAGCCTTGAATCAAGGCGTATCGATCCTCCTCGGTTCTCAAAGGCGGGTTCACCTTTGCCAGGGTTCCTTTTTCCAGAACAGCCTCTTCGTTAAGAGAAAAATGCTGCGGGGTCACTTCCGCATATACCCTTGCTCCCAGTCCTTTCATCATCCGAATCAGCTCTACAGATACCTTGCTGCTTATGTGCTGAATATTGATGATAGCCCCTGTCTTAAGGGCCAGAAGACAGTCCCTCGCAATCAATGTCTCCTCAGCCAGGGAGGAAGCTCCCTCAACTCCCATCGCCTGCGCAATCTTCCCTGCGTTAATGCCGGGGCTTCCCACCAGATCCGGGTCCTCTTCATGGAAGCTTAAAGGCACTCCAAGCTGTTTCGACTTCCTCATGGCCTCCAGAACCAGCTGTACATTTTTGATTGGTATTCCATCATCCGTAAAGCCCACTGCTCCAGCCTGCTTAAGCGCTTCCATATCTGTCAGTCTCTGGCTTTTTAGCCCAACTGTTACCGCCGCCGCATTGAGCACCCGGATTGGCAGGGACGCCGCTCTCTTTCTTAAATCCCAAAGGACCTCTTTGCAGTCAACCACCGGATTGGTATTCGCCATACAGACTACGGTAGTATATCCTCCCGCTGCCGCAGCACGGGCTCCGCTTTCCAAGTCTTCTTTATAGGTAAAACCCGGATCGCGGAAATGAACATGGGCATCAATCAGTCCTGGAGCAACAACCTTTCCTCTTGCGTCAATCACAGTGTCATAATCATCACTCTTCTGGAATTTTCCCATGCCCGCAATGATCCCGTCACGGATAATAATATCCAGGGGCTCATCCATACCTGATTTCGGATCAATTACACGGCCGTCTTTTATCAGAATCATGCTGCTCCCCCTTTCAGGTATTCATAGATTACCCTTGCCCCATCGCAAATATGAAAGATAGACGCAAATTCCGCCCGGTTATGAGATACCCCTTTCATACAGGGGATGAACACCATCCCAGTATCACAGATACCCGCGAAAGACATGGCATCATGACCTGCCCCGCTTATAATCTTCCTGCTGCCGATACCCAGCCGCCTGGCGGCCTGCTCCAAACCGGTCTGTACCTCAGAGCTCATATCAACAGGGGGAATGTCGCTGGTCTTTTCCTCCAGATATTCAATTCCACGTTTCTCACAAATTCGTCTCGCCACCTCCCGCATGCTTTTCTCGATTCGGTCAAGACTGGCGCTTTCAATTCCGCGTATATCAACCCCCAGCTCCACCTCGCCGGGAATTACGTTCAGCACGTTGGGATGATTATTCACCACTCCTACCGTAGCAACTGACTGGTATACTGCTTCCTTATTGCCGATCCGCTCTAATTCCAGTATGATTTCCGCGGCTGCGCACATTGCATCATTGCGCATACACATAGGTGTCGCACCGGAATGCTCTGCCATTCCCCTCAGATACATCTTAAACCGTCTCGGCCCGGCTATGGTCTGAACAATTCCAACGGTCGTCCCGGATTCTTCCAGAACCTTCCCCTGCTCAATGTGCAGTTCCAGATATTGGCGTATCCCCGTGATTTTTGCCGGATGCAGGTTCAGCTTCCGTCTGCAAAAGATCGCTTCCAGCGTTTCCCCTTCTTTGGAAACCAGCCCCCCGATATCCTGCTTGTATATCTCCCTCGTGATAAGCCCGCTTCCTATGGTGCAGCAGCCAAAATTACTGGACTCCTCACACCGGAACGCACCCACCCGGATCGGCACTTTCATTCCTTCTTCTTTGGCCCATTTCATAACCATAAGCCCTGCAATGATTCCCGCCACCCCGTCATACCTTCCGCCTTCAATTACGGAATCCAGATGTGAGCCAATCAAATAATAATCCGAGTCCTGACTGTTCATCACATATGTATTCCCTACCTCATCCTCTTCAACCTGGCACTGCAGTTCTCTCCCCAGCTTTGCGAGCATAGCATGCATCCTGTCTTCCTGCTCCGTATAGCCCAACCTTGTGACTCCGCCATTTTCCGTACTGCCTATATCATAGAAACTGTCAAACAGCTTTTCACAATACCGGATGTCAGCAATACAATGCTCCATTGAAACACCTCCCTCGCTTTGATATATTCATTATAATTGCGTTAGAATCCTGTTTCTATATCCTGGGAGTCAAGGTTTTTCTGTATAATTTGTCCAAATAAACAAAAGCATCGAAAAACGGCATAGACAATACACACTATGCCGCATGCTATCAAACCACTCTGTTTTATTCATTTTTGTCAAAAACTTATTTTAAAATTCATCTTCAACGCCAGCACCGCCAAATATAGTCTGAAATTATCATCGGGATTTCTAAGGTCAAGTCCCGTCAGTTCCTGAAGCCGGTTCAGCCTGTATTTCACCGTATTTTTGTGGGTATACATCCGGTCTGATACACGTTCCATGTTGGCCCCGCACTCGTAATACATAACCAATGTATCCAGCAGCTCCTGATTTTTGACAGCCCCTAAGACACTGGTAAATACATGTTCGGACGGCGAAACCAATATCTTTTCCAACTCACAGTATGGTTCCAGCTTCTTATAAAAATACAGAAACTGGTTTCTGGAAAGGGTATACCCCACCTTCATTGCCTTAAACGACAGGATGTAAGAATCCCGGATTCCTTTTAAGCCTTTTTTTACAGGACCAACGCCGCACACAATCCCCTTATCCTCTACCTTCCATAATTTTTTTAAATAATCCTCATCCAGATTATTTTCCAGATACTGCTCCAGCCTTTCTGCTTCCTTCGCCTCCACCAGTAATAAGAAGCCCTTCTCCAGACGGATCATGGGACATCCTTGGATTGAACCGCTGTCCAGCAGGTAGCGCTGTAAGGTTTGGCATAAAAAACGGATTGCTTTCTTTTCTTGTTCCGAAGGTATGTATTTTTTCCTGAAGCAGATATTAACTGCTGAAAAATAGTCCTCATCTGCTTCAAAGCCAAAGAGGCGTCCTCTCTCTGCCATAAGAATTTCATCAGTATAGTTTTCATAGATAATATCCTTTACATATTTTTCCAGGATAGATGAGGTGTTTTCCTCTTCAAAAATCAGGTTCATTACATTCATCAGCAAATCAATATATGGCGTTTTAAAAGGAATTTCAAGCAGAGGAAGGCTGCATCTGTCCGCGGTCTCTTTTACTCTTTCTGAAATACCATTAACATATTGCCCTGTTTTGACAGCAACACAGCAGCACGTATCTGCCAAATCCTCAATCAGCCGGCACTGTGCTTCCTCGCTTTTGCGTACAGAGTAAAAGCTTGTAATCAGAAAGTCATTTCCTTTCAGCCATCGTTTAATATCCGGCACTTCCATGACAGTCACGTGCTCTACCTTCCTTTGGAGTCCATTTTCCCCAGACAATACATGGATTCCCCTAAATGCCGGAAGACGTAATAAGTCGCTCACCTTCGCCATAATTCCTTCCCCCTATCCTTTTGTTTAAGTAGAGTAAAAAATTTATTATAATGATATTTTTTATAAAATGCAATCCATTTTCTTTGTTATTTAGAACAAATTTATAATTAATAATTTGTTGTTTTTAATAAACTTCCTATTTTCTCTTGACTTTCTCAATGAGAAGATATATTATAAGGTTTTCCCATTTAGGTTCAGTTTTACTTTACCATATTTTAGTATTTTCTCACAATTTAAAGGAGGATATGCTTTATGAACAAAAATGATACCAATATTACATTTTCCTCATACTTTAATGATATTACAATTCATTTCTATGAGGACATTGCTTTCATGGAATCTGTCGGAAAAAAATTCGGCATTGATGTTAACAAGGACTACTTTCTTGCGATGTCGTTTCTCTATCCCTCTGACATGATTGTCGCCTACGAAGATAAGCATGCATTAATGGAACTGTTAACCCCAATTGTTGCATATGGTCCTTTAAATAAGTCCATTGATTCCCCGCAGTTCATTACATGCGATAAGGGAACCGCACTCTTTTTGGCGGCACACACAAAGGAAGAATTATTAAATGCCAGCACCATGGTATGTGATAAAGCTCTGGAACTTTTAAAGAAGAGCCTGCCAGACGTCTTTATCCGTATCGGCATCGGCACTTTAGAAAACGGTTTGACCGGCATTGAGCGCACATACCAAAACAGCCTGCGAGCCGTTAATGCCGGAGAAAAATTCAAAAAAGAACGCCGTGTTCTGGATTTTATCGGAATGGAGATATACAGCGCAATTAATGCCATGGTTCTGGCTCACGGACAGTCTTTAATCAGTACCATTTTACTGCAGTTGACCGATGAGGAACAGACGATTCTTGGAAAATACTATAAGTGTAAGGAACAGGTTCCTGCTGTCGCTGCGGCATTACACATCAGTGAGGATGAAGTCCGGAATGCATTATACAGAGTGAAAGAAAAAACCGGCCTGGATGTCAATGATACGGAAGACAATTTTAAATTAAATTTTATTATGATTGCAAAAAGAGTACTGGAAAAAGAGAAGAAGCGACGCTGACAATCACACCACATAGTTGAGCCGATGACCAGGGCGTGTTCGAAAATTGCTTTCCGCCAGCTGTGCGTTCCACTTTGTGGGAGATTTGGCTCAAATGAAGGGCGCATAGCGGGCTAAGTAATCTGAATTTGAGCCCATAAGTCATAGTTCTCCAGTATCGGAGGCTATGACTTTTCTTTTTAAAACTCAAGTATCTTTTCTTAAGATTTTTAAATACTCTTCATATGCAAATACTCGGTTTCTGGAAGCATTGGTTGTTTCTTTTAAAATTCCAATCTCCACTAATTTATTTACCGCATTTGACACCGTATTATAACTTAACTCCAAAGCACTCGCTGTTTTTTTGATATCAATGATTGGGTACTGTTCGATATAATCAAAAAGTGCTCTCACATTATCTTTTTTACGAGTTGTTTTTGGTAATATTCCAAGATTTTTCTCATGAAGTTTTGACAGTGCTTCAATTGTTATCAAGGAGTCTTTCGCTGCCGCTGATACTGCTTCTAAAAAGAACGTTACCCATTGTTCATAATTACCGCTTCGTCTTACTTCTGAAATCCTGTCATAATACTCAATCTGATTTTTCTTCAGAAAATAAGAAATATATATGACTGGCTTGTCCAACAATCCTTGTTCCATCAAATATAATAAAATCATCATTCTCCCAACGCGGCCATTTCCGTCCAAAAAAGGATGGATTGTTTCAAATTGATAATGAATCAATGCAATCCGGATCAGCGGATCATAATCATCCCCTTCGTTCATATACTTTTCCAGTTCTGACATTGCCTGATTCATATCTTCTACATTCGGTGGAATATACCTGGCTTCCGATAAGGAGCAATTCGCAGCTCCAATCCAGTTTTGGGATCTTCTGAATTCCCCTGGATTTTTTTCCTGTCCACGAACACCCGATAACAATTTCTCGTGTATTTCTCTAAATAATTGTCCGCACAAAGGTAATTTCTTAATTCTCTCCAATGCATAGGAACATGCATCCACATAATTGATGACATCGATAACATCCAGATTCGCTGTATTGTCTAGCTCTGGATCTAGCACATCATCCAAGGTACACTGTGTTCCTTCAATCTGGGAAGAAATCAAGGCTTCTTTTCGAACGTACATAGAAATAAATAGTTCAACGTTTGGTATCAGTTTTGAAGCTGTGTCCAATTTCACCAGTTCTCGATTCGCTTCTACTAGTTTTTTTACCATATCACTGCCTATTTCTAAGACAGGGTCTGGTGGTAACGCTGCAGGCTTAAACGATTTATATTGTGCATTTCCTGTTAGGTTATTTACCCATTCACCTGATCGGTTCATTAAAATCACCTCTTTTTTGAAATATATACCAAATTATAAGCTCTTTATTTCAAAAAGTAAATGGGTTTTTGAAATAAGAGCCTTTTTTAGCATTCTTTATTGTTGTTGACCTCATAAATTATCAAAATACTGATTTACTTGCCTGTCTCTGAATTGACCTGTATACTGTCATCAGCATACAAAAAGGAAAAGGTCTCAGAGAACCCTCCTGGAAAGTTGTGTACTCTGAGACCCTGGTCACTAACCATGGTTATTATATCAGATTATTCACTTGTCCTCAAGGAGGAGTTTGTGTTTTTTGTTGAGAGCAGTGTGACCACCCATATGTGCCCGATCTGTCAGGCTACGCTTTCCTACCGGGATTCCCGTCCACGTATCCGCAAAAAAGAAGGCGGTGTGAAGGAGCAGTTAATCA
>NZ_AUJR01000051.1 GCF_000424325.1 [Clostridium] clostridioforme AGR2157 | reverse complement strand
ATAAAAGAAAAAGCCAGGGTGGCTACTGATTTTGAAAGGTCAGCCACCCCAGCCTTATTCCATCGGCATTAAAAGTATTGCCAGAACCCCTGGTCTTATTCCGAAGGCCGGGCGTGGGCAGAGCCTACAAGAGACAATGCAGAGAATGCCTTTATTTTAATGCAAAAAATCCGATCCGGATGTATAAAACCCCCGTCAGTGGTTATACTATAAATAGAAAGAACAATCGACAGCAGGAAAATCTAAAGAATCGACAACAAAAAATACATATCGAACTCTTTCCAGAGAAACCTAAACCTCCATGGACACAGAATTTTTTACGCCCTCCAAAAAATACATATCGAACTCTTTCCAGAGAAACCTAAACCTCCATGGACACAGAATTTTTTACGCCCTCGACGGGAGGCGTACCGCCCGTCAGATTTTCCATGTAATGTTCAAGCTGTTGTTTGTGGCGGCTACGGTGGTAATCATCAAATCCACCACCCGCCGCTTGTCGTCAAAGGATACATTCTCCCATGTGTCGAGGTAGCCGGAAATCTGATTGACTTGTTCGGGGCTGATGGCTTCCACTGTCAACTCTGCTATCTGCTTCACAAGTTCCTGCTTGCGTCCGTCCAGTTCCGCTATCTTCACATTCACATAGGAGAGCAGGACATTGTTTGCGCCTGTCAGACTGTCCACCAGCTTTTCAATCTCGCTGTCCACATGGAGAAGTTCCACTTGCAGGGCGGCGATTTTCGGATTGGCCTTTGCCGCTTTCTTCCTGCCCGTCAGCGTCTTGTGCTTTTCCAGTTTCTTCACCATCTGCTGATAAACCACCGCTTCCAGTTCATGATTTTCCCACAGCCCGAACAGCTTTTATTGTCCAGCCGTTTCGTACAGCGGAGATATTGCTTGCCGGACGGATTGAAGATACTCATAAGCGCATAGCCGCAGTTCCCGCACTTGATTTTTCCCGCCAGCCATGTATGAGTAGCTTTCCGGGCGGACTGGATTTTCATGTTGTTCATCAGCTTCTTACGGCACGCCAGCCACACATCAGACGGGACAATGCCCTCATGAGGAGCCAGCACAAGCATTTGGTCTTTTAAGTCGTTTTTCTTGCTGTGCTTTACATCCCGCCCCTGATACAGATAACACCCGTTCATTCCTGTAAAGTCGGCGGCGTCATTGACAATGACCGTCCCTTGACCTTTGAAAAACTCGTACACCTCAAGGTCTGCCTGAACATAAACGGGATTGCGTAACATCTGCGCCAGCGTAGGGCGTATCAGTTCTTTGCCATAGAACAAAATCCCTTGTTCCGCAAAGTGCCGGGTAATGTCCCCGTAGGAGGTTGTGGGCTGTGCGTACATCTCAAATATCAGCCGGATATTGGCCGCTTCCTCCGGGTTTACCACCAGCTTCTTTGTGTTGATACCGTCCATTTTGATTGGCTCCGTATGGAAGCCGTAGGGGGCTTTCCCGCCCATCTTAAAGCCCCGCTGACTACGGGAGTAGTAAGCGTCCATCACCCGCTTCTGTATCGTTTCCCGTTCAAGCTGGGCGAACACGATACAGATGTTCAGCATAGCCCGCCCCATCGGAGTGGAGGTATCAAACTTTTCCGTAGAGGACACAAACTCCACATTGTACTGCTGGAACAGTTCCATCATATTGGCAAAATCCAGTATGGAACGGCTGATACGGTCAAGTTTGTAAACAATGACCTTTGCAATCAAGCCCCGCTTAATATCCCGCACCAGTTCTTGAAACTTCGGACGGTCTGTGTTCTTGCCGCTGTACCCTTTGTCTGTGTATTCCTTGCAGTTCCCGCCTTTCAATTCATATTTGCAAAACTCAATCTGGCTTTCAATGGAAATGCTGTTCTTTTTGTCTACCGATTGCCTTGCATAGATCGCGTCTATTCTGTTATTCATTTTGTCGCTCCTTTTCTTAAAAAAGAAACGGAGCTGCTGACACTTATATTATACCGCCAGCAGCCCTGCAAATCAACGATGGCTTCGGAAAACCTTACGCCCCGGCTTCCTCATTCTGCCGTTTGTCGGCATACTTGCGGAATACCTCATAAAGCTGTTGTTCCAGTTCCCGGCGTTTGGCCGTTTCCTGCTCCGGCGTGAACACCGGGGAGAGGTTTTCCAGCGTGATTTCCTTTCCTTGAAAAGTTACGACCTCTGTTTCCTTTTTGTATCTGATATTACTTATAAAATCACCTTTCCTTTCTATAGTGCCGCCCCCGTTTCAGTTCCGCCAGTACCTCCGGCGGAATACGGTCAACCAGCCTTTGCATATTTTCCAGTTCGCTTTCCAGCTTTGCCCGTTCCATGCGGTCTTTCATTTTGCCGCTTTCACTGGCCTTTGCCCTTGCTTCCAGCTTTTGATTTTCTTCCAAAAGGTATTTTATCGTGACCTTGTACTTTTTCAGTTGCCCGGAGAAATTCTCCATCTGTGGAAACCACTTTTTCAGCAGGGAGAGGGCTTCCTCTTTTTTCTTTCCGGCGTTCAGCGGGTTAATGCCGTCAAGGGCGGCTTCAATTGCTCTGGCCTGTTTAGAGAGGGAAACCGCCTGTTTGAAAAGACGAGTGGGGATATGCTTCCGTCCCGTCTTGCTTGCGCTTTCCCCACGCTCCAAATCCGGGTATTTCTCCACCATATAGGCGTGAAAATCGTCCTGCCACTTCGTCAAATTCGCCCGGTTGCCGATGATTTCTTTCGCGCACAGGCGGTTGTCCTTTGTCAGCGGAACAAAGGTCAAATGCAGGTGGGGTGTTTTCTCGTCCATGTGTACCACCGCCGACACGATATTTTCCCGTCCTACCCGGCCAATAAGGAAATCCGCCGCCCTTTGGAAAAATGCCTGTATCTCCTTTGGGGATTTCCCCTTGAAAAACTCCGGGCTGGCGGTTATCAGCGTATCGACAAACCGGGTGCTGTCCTTGCGGGTGCGGCACCTTGCCTGTTCAATGCGGCTCTGAATGAAGTGGTAATAGCGTCCCTCCGGCTTGACGATATGGAAGTTGTACTTGCTCCGACTGGTGTCAATGTCGGGATTGCTGGCGTATTGTTCTTTCTGCCTTTCGTGGTGGGCTTCCAGCGGCCTTGCCGGGTTGCCCTTGTGCTTCTCAAACCGCAAAATTGCGTGTTGTGCCATTCTGCTCCTTTCCACGTTCCATTTCTTTCCGGCGGGTTTTCCACAGGGAAAATCCCGCCGAAATTATCTCTGATAGGATTGGAATGGAATGGATATAAATAAAATATTTTTAATCTTTGTATTTCTATATACCGTCCGATTTTCATACTTCAAGAGGATTGATTATCGTACTTGTCGGGTACGGTTTTCAGTCCTCCGGCGTTCCATAATCGGATTTCTTGAAGTTGGTATTTGAAACCGCTTCATAGGATTTTGGGTAAATACAGTTGGGTTTTCCACAGCCCTGTTTCTTAATGTCAATCAGCTCCGCATACTGTAACTCCCGCAGGGTGTTGACGGCTTTCTGCCGCCCACAATGGAGCAAGTCCACCACCTCACAGATGGGATAGTACAGGTAAATACGCCCGTACTCGTCCGCCCACCCGTTTTTCCGGGATAACTCCGCCCGCCGCAGGATAAAGGCATACAATAGCTTTGCTTCGTTGGACAAGGGCTGGAATGTGGGTGCTTCAAAGAGGAAATTCGGGAGCCGGGTGAAGCTGAACGCCTTTTCCGGCTGATGAATATAAATCGTGCTTGTCATAGCGTACTTTGTGGACGGTTAGAAGCCCGTTTTCCGGGGGAAATGATACTTTTTATACCACCCGCCCCGGTTTGGGGCTTGCGAAGCCTGATAAATCAAGGCTTTTTTCCTGTCTAACTGTCCACAGCAGACCTCCTTTTCCGTTCACTTTCTGTTTTCTGCCGCCTGTGAACTCTGGCGGCGCAGTCCGGGCAGTATTTTCCCCGGTTGGATTTGGGGACGAACACGCCGCCGCAGACCGCACAGCGTTTCAAGTCCCTGCCCCGGTAAATCTCCGCTTCCAGCGTTCCGGCGTGCGGCAAGACCGCCCACCGAAACCACTTACAGCAGACCGAGAAAGAAACCATCTGCGGACAGGTGCAGGTGTCCCCATCGTCAAGGACAATGCAGTTGCCGTCCTCACAGTTACAGCACTCCCGCCGTATTAAGGCGTTGGCCTGTTTCCTTTGCGCTGGCGTCATACGGTAGGGCGTTCCGTCCGGTCTGCGCTCCAGCGGCGGCAAGCGTTTATATGGATTTTCTTTTATGCGTCCCTCCGTTTGTTCTCCGTTGCCGTTCTATCCGAAAAGGTTTCCTGCCTCGTCGTCGCAAGCTGTGTATCGTTCGTT
This sequence comes from [Clostridium] clostridioforme AGR2157, assembly GCF_000424325.1. Taxonomy (GTDB): domain Bacteria; phylum Bacillota; class Clostridia; order Lachnospirales; family Lachnospiraceae; genus Enterocloster; species Enterocloster clostridioformis_A. The sequence continues at coordinate 29,516 of NZ_AUJR01000051.1, read as the reverse complement.
TCGCCGCAAGCGGCAAAACTCACTCGCTCCGCTGCTCCTCCTCTCCCCACAAAGCCATACGGCTTTGCGGGGGCCCCGACGCTCCTTGCTGTGCTTCCCCAGCCGGGGTATTCCTTTTCGGACGGTCATTCTGTTTTCAAAGTGCTGTCCACCGATGAACTATCTCAAGTCTACACTTTTTTGACCGCCTGTGCCGTATATCCGAAAGGTAGGAAATCAGCCCGAAAAACTCTCTATTTCCACGCTCTCGGAATTGTGGTAGAATGGAAGAAACAGAACGGTAAATTGGAGTTTGAGGAGAGAATATAATATGGATTTAACTTATAAAAGGGCAACGCTTGAAGATATCAATCTGTTAACAGAAACAAGGATAAAGGTATTAAGGGCAGCTAATCAACTATCTGATGAGGTAGATATGAATGAAGTAGAAAAAGAGTCCTATCGCTATTATCAAAAAGCACTGCATGATGGTTCCCATATTGCATATTTGGTTTTTGACGGAGAACGTTTCATTGGAGCTGGTGGTGTCAGTTTTTTTCAAGTAATGCCAACTTATCATAATCCGAGCGGAAAAAAAGCTTATATAATGAATATGTATACTGACCCTGAATACAGAAGAAGAGGTATTGCTATTAAAACATTAGATATGCTGATTAAAGATACTAGGAATAAAGGGATTACAGCTATATCATTAGAAGCAACTGATTTGGGGCGGCTGTTATATGAAAAATACGGATTTATAAAAATGAATAATGAAATGGAATTGCCAGAGTGATAACTCCCAGTTTATCGAGCAGACGAGGAGGGAGCGCATGGAACTATCCATACAAGAACGCCTAAAAGACCTGCGTGTGGAGCGTGGCTTGACGCTGGAACAGCTTGCAGAGGAAACCCACCTGTCCAAATCTGCTTTAGGCAGTTATGAGGGCGACAATTTCAAGGACATCAGCCACTATGCCCTTATCAAGCTGGCGAAGTTTTACGAAGTGTCTGTTGATTATCTGCTGGGCCGTTCTCAAATAAAAAATCACCCAAACGCTGATCTTGCAGACCTGCGTTTGAGTGATGATATGATTGAACTCTTGAAAAGCGGGCTGGTGGACAATTCCCTCCTATGCGAGTTGGCGACACACCCGGATTTTCCCCGACTCATGGCCGACCTTGAAATTTATGTGAACGGCGTAGCAACAAAGCAGGTACAAGCCGCAAACGCCATTGTGGATGCTATGAGTGCAACAATTATGAAACGGCACAATCCCGGCTTGACCGACCCGCAGTTAAGACAGCTAATTACCGCCCACATTGACGAGGATAGCTTTTGCCGCTATGTGATACAGCAGGACATAAACAGGATAGCACTTGACCTGCGGGAAGCCCACAAGGACGATTTTTTCAGCGTCCCGGAGGATAACCCACTGGAAGATTTCTTGCAGACCGCTGAGGAAACCGCCAGCCCGGATAGTGACCCGGAACAGGCGGCTATGGTCTTTATCTGTAAGCGGCTCAAACTGAACTATAAGAAGCTGTCGGAAGAAGAAAAGAAGTGGCTGAAAAAGATTGCTGAGAAGTCGGACTTGCTGAAAAATCCAAATCCACAGCGAGGACGAAAATGATAGGGCAACAAATTTAGAAGTTGTGGAGGTTTCGCATGAAAAATAAGGATATTGTAAAATATTTCTATGAAGTTATTATTTCGGATAATTTACTTGATGAAATCTCTAAATATATATCAGAGGACTGTGTTCAAAGAATTGGAGAAAAAGAAACGTTCATAGGAATAGACGGAATGAAAGAACACCTATTAGCATTGAAAAAAACTTATCCTGATTACATTATGAAAATTATCCGTCAATATGAAGTAGATGATTATGTTATTTCAGAATTTATTATGAGAGGCACTCATAAGGGAGAATTTCTCGGAATAACACCTACAAATAAGGTTTTGGAAATTACAGGGGTGGATATTGATAAAGTTATAGATGGAAAAATTGTAGAACATGGTGGTGCTACAAATACTTTTGAAACTTTTTTTGAACACCATTTAATTCAATCTGTATAAGCCCCAGTTTGTCGGGGAGGTAACAAAGCCAGTCGAGCCAGTCAACGGTCAAGATGAACGGCGCATTTCATGCGCCGCCGTTGACAGTCCCACCTGTCTTTGCTGATGGGCAATCAAGGCGGAAAAGCCCTAAGATGGCGGCTTCCCGCCCATTTCAATTTTGAGAAAAGGAAACGCCCCAAAATCAGAAAGAGGGTGGCCAAGCACTTTGACAGATTGGCCGCCTTGTCCATCCATTTAGCGGGACGGCGAGCGACAGTCAAGACCGGGCGCAAGCCCGTTCATTTCAGTCTTGACGGTTGCCCGCTGTCCTGCTACTTTTCCGGGAGTGTGGCCACACTTCGGGACACTTTGTCCACAAGTCGGGGCGTGGGACGAGGGACAGGGGACGGGGCTTTCATATACGCCCTGTCTGCTGATGAAACCAGTCCTGCGCTTGCGGCTTCACGCCACGCAATCACAGCCCTGTTTTCCTGCCGCTTCAAATGCCCTTGCCCTCACCGGCGGCAACAGCATTTTTACGGCAACGCTGACAGAGCGTATAACACACTACACTTTGCAAGCAAAGTCGTGTGCCAAGGGGCAAGCCCCTTTGGAAACCCCAGACAACAAAACAGGCTGAATATCTCGCACTTTCCCTGTACTTGATGTTCAGCCTTTATTTGTTGTCAGCAGCCCGTTTCACGGTCTGCGTGTAGTTCCTTATAAACTGACCTAAGTGGATGTGCAAATACCATATCGTCTTCACACCTAAGTATAGACGAAAAATCATTTATAATCAATATAAAGAGGATTTGCGAGATATATTACAACTAAGCTATAAAGGGGTAGAAATATTGGAGGGAAAATTAATGCCGGATCATGTACATATGCTGGTGGCAATCCCGCCTAAGTATAGTGTATTTGACAAAAAAAGGCTGCCATGGGAGCTATGGCGGATCTGGGAATCCATAAGACAGATCTGATCCAGTACCTGATGGGAGAACATGTGACAGAGACAACCGCTGTGATTACCATCTGGATAAAAAAGATGGAAGCGGAAACCTGATCGAGGTGGACGACAATGCCATCTGTATCTATAAGATGGTATCAGGCGCAGTGGGAACTATGACAGCCAGCTGGACCTACTATGGTCAGGAAGACAACTCCACCATATTATACGGGTCCAAGGGAATTATGCGTATCTATGAAGACCCGGAATACTGCATCAAGATTATAAAGCCAGACAATGAGGTCATCCTGTACAATGTAGATCAGATTCAGACCAATGACAAGCAGACGAAATCAGGCGTAATAGATGCCTTTATGGACTGTATTGTTCACGGAAAGGAAGCACAGCTCAGTGGAAAAAGCGTATTCAGCGCCATGGAAGCAGTTTTTGCAAGTATAGTATCTGCCAAAACAGGAAAAACAATTAAAATAGGCTAAGGAGAATGAGATGAAGTTAGGGTTTGTCAGTGCCATCCTGGATGGATGGACTTTTGAGGAAATGATGGATACGGCTGCCGGACTGGGGTATGAGTGCGTGGAAGCCGCGTGCTGGCCCCAAGGGAAAGCGGAACGCCGCTATGCGGGTGTCAGCCATATTGACGTGGATAATGACAGCCATGAGTACGTGGACCATATTCATGAGACATGTAAAAAGACGGGAGTTGAGATCAGCGCCCTGGCATATTATCCCAACACCATGGACGGTGATCTTCAGAAACGGGAGGCTGCCATACGGCACCTTATATTATACCAAGCAAAAGCTTTGGCATCAATTACGATCCCAGCCATTTTGTGTGGCAGATGATGGATTATATCCAGCCTATCTATGAATTCAGAGAGAGGATATTTCATGTACACTATAAGGATATCAAGGTTTATCCCCAGAAGCTTAAGGATGTGGGAATCATGGCATATCCGCTTGAATATATGGAACCCAAGCTTCCAGGACTGGGAGATGTGGACTGGGGACGTTATGTGTCTGCGCTGACTGATATTGGTTATGATGGGTTTACCTGTGTGGAAGTGGAGGACCGGGCGTTTGAAGCAGATCGGGAAAGAATTCTGGACATCTTAAAGCTTTCAAAACGTTACATAGAGCAGTTTGTAGTATAATATTTTTTCAATGTTGTCGGAATACTTCCTGACAGTTGAAAATATTTTTGCCATTGGACTTAACACTTCGGTTTTGGGTATTGTTGCCATGGGGCAAATGTTGTGTATATTGTCATCAGATTTTGATTTATCTGTAGGTAATACAGCTTGTATCACTGGAATCATGATATTCCCTGCTCCGGAGTTGCCCATGCAGATTATATTGGGGACTACGGCTTCCGCCGGTTTATGACGAGTGGCAAAGTGAATGTTAAAATCGAGTCAACGCTCTCATTGGTTGAGCAGATTCCAGAAAAAGATTTATAATAGTTTGCCAATATGTGGCAAATGCAATAGACACAGGGCGGGATTTGCGTTAAAGTGGAATCATAGAATAACTTATTATCTGTAATTCATGTGTGTAAAGGAGAGGTGCTGACTATGGAAGCGATTAAATTGAGAGACGGGTTCTACTGGACGGGTATTATTGACGACAAGCTGCGGGTGTTTGATATTGTGATGTATACGGAGTTTGGCACAACCTACAATTCCTATGTGATGAAGACCGGGAATAAGGTGGTGTTATTTGAGACGGCAAAGGCCAGGTTTTTTGACGACTATCTGGAAAAATTGAAAGAGGTGATTGACGTCACGAAGATTGACTATCTGGTGACCAGCCACACGGAGCCGGACCATGCGGGGAGTGTGGAGCGGCTGCTGGATTACAGTCCCCAGATGAAGATACTGGCGACTCCCTGTGCCATTAGTTTCTTAAAAGAAATCGTGAACCGGGACTTTGTCAGCATTGCGGTGAAGGACGGCCAGCGGATGACCATTGGCCAGCGGACGCTGCATTTCATGCTGGTTCCAAACCTGCACTGGCCGGATACCATGTACACATTTATCGAGGAGGAGCAGATTCTGGTGACCTGCGATTCCTTTGGCTCCCACTACTGCCTGGAAGAGGTGGTGTCGGATAAGATTCAGAATGAGGACGATTACATAAAGGCGCTGCGCTACTATTTTGACTGTATTATCGGTCCATATAAACCGTTTATGCTGAAGGCCCTGGACCGGGTGAAATCCCTGGATATCAGCATGGTGTGCACGGGTCACGGTCCGGTGCTGGTGGGTGACAGAATTAAGCAGGTGATGGCCCTTTACCGGGAATGGTCCACGGTGGTAAATCCAAACGGGAAGAAAACCGTTATCATCCCTTACGTCAGCGCCTACGGATATACGGGACTGCTGGCGGAGAAGATTGCGGAGGGAATTGCCGACAGCGGCGATATCGACGTGCGCAGCTACGATATGGTGACGGCCGACACGGCGAAGGTGCAGGAGGAGTTACAGTTTGCAGACGGAATTCTGTTTGGTACGCCCACCATTATTGCCGAGGCGCTGCGTCCTATCTGGGATTTGACGCTGGGCATGTTCAGTGTGACCCACGGCGGAAAATATGCGGGAGCTTTCGGCAGCTACGGCTGGAGCGGCGAGGGAGTACCCCATATCACCGAGCGCTTGAAACAGTTGAAAATGAAGGTGGTAGACGGATTCAAGGTGCGGTTCAAACCGTCGGAGGCAGATTTGGTGAGTGCCTATGAGTTCGGATATCAGTTCGGATGTCTGGTGCAGTCGAAGAAGCCGAAGGCGGTGGTGGCAAAGGGCAGCAGGAAGCTGGTTAAATGTCTGGTTTGCGGGGAGATTTTTGATTCCTCCATCGAGATTTGTCCTGTCTGCGGCGTGGGCCGGGAGAACTTTGTGCCGGTGGACGATGTGGTAAATGATTTCACCAACAACACGGCCAGCGACTATCTGATTCTCGGTAACGGCGCGGCCGGATTTAATGCCGCAAAAGCCATCCGGGAGAGGGATGCCACAGGGCGGATTATTATGGTATCCGAGGAGCCCTATCCGTCCTACAACCGTCCCATGCTGACCAAATCCCTGGTCGCAGGTCTGGAGCCGGAGCAGATAGCTATGGTGGATGCTGCATGGTATGAGGAAAATCAGGTGCACCAGATGCTTGGAAAACGGGTGGAGAGCGTGGATATGGATGCCAGGGAGGCGCTTCTTGACGACGGAACGAAGCTGCATTTCACGAAGCTGATTTACGCGCTGGGAAGTGAATGCTTTATTCCGCCTATGGAAGGAAGCAAGTTACCGGAGGTGGCGGCAATCAGACGGCTTTCTGATGTCAGAAAAGTGGAGACTCTGATGAAGAGCACGGGGAAGGCCGTGGTTATCGGAGGCGGCGTTTTGGGACTGGAAGCAGCGTGGGAGCTTAAGAAGGCCGGCCTTGAGGTGACAGTGCTTGAAATGGCGCCATCCCTGATGGGACGTCAGCTGGATGAGAGTTCCGGGGAGCAGTTGAAGATAATTGCATCCAAAGCCGGCGTGGTTATCCGCACCGGTGTCAATGTGGAAGCCATCGAGGGGGACGGCCATGTGAGCGGTGTCCGCCTGAAAACCGGGGAAGTGGTGGAAGCCGGGATGGTGATTGTGTCCGCAGGCATCCGCGCCAACATAGAGCTGGCGAAGAAGATGGGATTGGAGACGAAGAAGGGGGTAGTTGTCAATGAGCTGATGGAGACCTCCGTTTCCGGCATCTATGCCTGTGGTGACTGTGCACAGTACCATGACACTAATTACGGCATCTGGCCGGAGGCTGTGGAGCAGGGCAAGACTGCCGGCGCCAACGCGGCCGGTGACAGTCTGGAATACACGCCGGTACCTGCGGCCCTAACCTTCCACGGCATGAACACCGCCCTGTTTGCGGCGGGCGACAACGGAAGAAACCCGAATCTCTATTATAAGACAGTGGAATTTAGGGATATGGGTAAGGAGCAGTACCGGAAATACTATTTCCTGAATAACCGGATGAGCGGTGTGATTCTGTTAGGTGATTTGTCCCAGATGGCGGCTATGACGGAGGCGCTGGAGAACCATGCCACATATCAGGAAGTGATGGAGAATTAGGCAGATACACGACAAATAGGCATTCGCAGGTTTTCCAGATCGTGGGCGCTGCCCACACCCGGCCTCATGAATAAGGTTGGGCATTTCTGGTAATACTGCTAATGCCAAAAGAATAAGATGGCCGGGAGTTACAGTTTGCGCTGTTCCCGGCCATTCCCTATCTACAGATAACCGCTCAACCGTTCTCCATATAGGACAGTAAATGCATTCAGTTTCTTTAACTCATCAAGAGGGAATCCCCCCCCTTGTCAAGATTTGTGACTACTGTTTCGTAGGAATCTAGCTTCCATACTGGAGCAGTTGTAGGAACTACATTTAAAATAGACGGAAAATTTGAGAAACTGGTTGACAGGGAACGTGTTCAAGGAGTTTATGGATGTAGTGCATGCGCTCAGGTCCCAGGGTAGAAAGGCGGTGACAGTCAATGTTAAAAGCATACAAATACAGGATATATCCAAATAACAAAAAATACAGATTGCGGAAACATTTGGTTGTGGTTCTCTGTCAAATCCTTTCTGGGTCCCGCTTGCGTTTTTACCTTCCTCCTGCTAAGATATTAGTACTACGTAATGAAGTTTTATGCGATGGAGGTCGTCTGGGCAAATGGCAAGTATCAGGGATGTGGCAAAAAAAGCAGGTGTAGGGGTGGGGACTGTTTCTCGTGCTCTTAACGGGACAGGCTATGTGGCGGAGGATACCAAGGCAAAAATCCTTGAAGTCGCTAAGGAGCTGGACTATCAGCCAAATGAGCTGGCCAGGAACCTGTTTCGGAACAGGACGGGAATCATTGGAATCGTGGTCCCTGATATGGAAAATCCATTTTTCAGCAAGCTGCTGAAGCACATGGAAATCCAGCTCTACAAGAACGGGTATAAGGCCATGATCTGCAATACCATTGAGATAAGCAACCGTGAGCAGGACTTTATTGACATGCTGCGCCAGAATGTAATGGACGGCATCATTACCGGTGCCCATTCCCTCCAGGATTACGCGTACTTGAACCTGAACAAGCCGGTGGTTGCCATGGACCGGAATCTGGGACCGGATATTCCTGTTATACACTCGGACCACAAGGCGGGAGGCAGGATGGCGGCCCGGCTTCTTTTGGATGCGGGATGCAGGAATGTGCTGAACTTTGGCGGTTCCTTTCGCGTACATACGCCTTCCAATGACAGGCATCAGGAATTTAAGCGGGTTATGGAGGAAAATGGTGCATCTGTCAAAACCATTGAAATGGCCTGGAACATGATGGAATATGATTACTATTGCCGTATCATGGAACAGTACATGGATATTTACCGGGATATTGACGGGGTGTTTACTACGGATATAGGAGCCCTCTACTGCCTTAACATAGCAAACCAAAGAGGCGTGAAGGTTCCGGAGAAACTCCATATCGTTGGTTATGACGCAGTTGACATGACCCGGCTGTTTACCCCCAAGCTTACCAGCATAGCGCAGGATATACCGGGACTGGCAACGGCCTGTGTGGATACCATGATGGATCTGTTGGATGGTAAGAAAGTAGAAATGGAACAAATCCTGCCTGTTTCCATACAAAAAGGTGGAACAACATAAAATGTTCCACATGGACACAGAGGATACCTGAGAAACATAAATACAATAATTGGAAATGAAATGAAAATAGTGCACAATATGCGAAGTGAAAAACTGTATATTGTGCACTATTTTTGCGTTCTTTTACAAAAAAATATTGACATACTAATCTAGTAGTACTATAGTGTGGATGTGAAACGGGTTCCATTCAGGAAAATAGACACAAACAGAATAAAAAAAAAAAAAAAAAAGGGGGGGGGTGGTTGTTGGAATTTGACAGCGGGGAATATGAATCCATCTGTATATTTGCTGAAAAATCTGATGACAGGGATGGCTGGATATGCCTGGAAGGACCCGGAGGAAAGGAACAGCAGGTTCACATGAATGACGACTGGTACCGTCTGGTACAGCTGGCTCTTCCTGAGAAGGGTACATACCGCATCAGGCATAAAGGGATTGGTCTCACCCAGATGTATCTGAGCGGGGGACCGGATTTGATGGAACGGGGGATAAGGTTCCTGGACCCGGACAGCGGTAATGAACTGGGAAAATGGTATGATACTCCTGTAAGGGAGCAGTATCATTTCAATCCCTTTATGAACTGGGTAAATGATCCGAATGGACTCTGCTGGTTTAAGGGATATTACCATCTGTTCTACCAGTCCAATCCCTTTGGGCAGGAATGGAATGACATGTACTGGGGCCATGCGGTGAGCCGGGATTTGGTTCATTGGACACATATGCCTTATGTTCTGGAACCACAGCCGGACTTGTGGAGGGATAAGGAACACAAAGGAGGGGCCTTTTCGGGAAGCGCCCAGGTGATGGGGGAACAGATGCATCTGTATCTGACCCGTCACCACGGTCCGCAGGAGGACGGTGAGAAAACCAGGGAATGGCAGACAGAGGCCGTGTGCAGCGACGGCATCCATGTGGAGAAGGAGCGCCCATGCATCACTGAAAGACCAGAGGGGGCGTCCTTTGATTTCAGGGACCCCAAGGTACAGCAGGTGGAAGGCAAGGACTATATGGTATTGGGCTCCAGCCTGGACGGCGTGCCGTCCATCCTGCTGTATGTCCGGGAGGATGGAGGGTGGAGCTTTAAAGGTCCTCTCCTCCAGGAGCATGAACGGGCCTTGCAAAGGAAGGAAATGATGGGCGGAGGTTTACTTAAACACGGAGAGGCCGCAGGCACCAAGCTGTTTTACCAGGACAGCACAGAGGGGCATCTGGAGGCGGATTTTGCGGCCGGGAGTCTGAATCGTTTGGAGGTATGGACCATGGAGTCCATCTGGAACCATAAATCATGAAGAGAGGGAGATTGGTTATGAAGAATAAGAGATTGGCATGTATGACACTGGCGGCTGTTTTGGCGGCATCCGTACTGAGCGGCTGCGGCGGCGGTTCCAAATCAGGGGGAGGAAGGACCAACAGCGACGGAGCTAAGATGGTGACCATCTGGAGTCCCACGGATGAACCGGCTATTGAAGAATGGTGGGGAGAGAAAATCAATGCTTTCAATGAAGAACACAAGGGAGAAATCGAGCTTAAGAGAGAAGCCATCGTGCGGGCGGATTCCTATGCATACGAGGATAAAATTAACGCGGCCGTGACAAGCAACGACCTGCCTGACATCCTGTTTGTGGACGGTCCCAACATATCCAATTACGCGGCGGACGGAATCATCGTACCCATTGACGCCTATTTTACAGAGGAGGATTTGAGTGATTTCGTGGAATCCATCAAGGTGCAGGGAACCTATGACGGCAAGCTGTACGCCCTGGGAGCCACTGAGAGTTCTGTGGCATTGTACTACAATAAGGATATGACAGACGCAGCCGGCATCACCATGCCGGATAAGATGGAGGATGCCCTGACCTGGTCTGAATTCGCTGATATTGCCGGGAAGCTGACCACCAGCGACGTGGCCGGGACCAACATTATCATGGATAAGGGAGAGGGGCTGCCCTATGTGCTGGAGCAGTTCTGGATTTCCAACGGCACTGACTTTGTAAGCGAGGACGGTTCCAAGGCAGACGGCTATGTGAACAGTGAAAAAGGAATTCAGGCAGCCAATTTCCTCAACAGCCTGATTCAGGATGGCTATGCCAATATAGACCCCATGAAGCAGGAGTTCCACAATGGAAAATGCGCCACCATGCTGGGCGGTTCCTGGGAAGTGGCCACTCTGGAGCAGTCCTTCCCGGACCTGAACTGGGGCGTTACATACTTTCCGGTAGCTGACAATGGCGGCATCAACACATCGCCTACCGGGGACTGGGCTGCCTGTATCACCAGGAATGCGGACGAGGAAGCCGCAGGCGTTGTTATCTCCTATCTGATGAATGAGGAAAATGTGACCTCTTACGCCCAGGCCATAGCAAAACTTCCCACCAGGGCATCCAGCTATGACACGCTGACAGAGTACAATGAATATCCCCGTTCCCTCTTTAAGGAGCAGTCACTGAATACGGGCCATCCAAGACCTAGAACACCTGGCTATACCGTGCTGTCACCCGGATTCTCAGAGGCCATGATGAACATGTTCACGGGCGCGGGTGTAAAAGAGTCCTTAGACCAGCTGGCAGCTGATTTTGATTCCAACTACCAGAAGAACTACGCAGAGTAATGGTGAGGGGGACGATGCTCCCCCTTCCCTTTAACAGGGAAAGGAGGTATATCATGAAGTATGGTACTAAGAATAAGGTCCATGAAAGGCGGGCCGCGTTCCTGTTCATCCTTCCGGCAGTGGTGCTGCTGGCAGCGTTCCTCATACTGCCCGCTGTTTCCACGGTCCGCTATGCATTTACTGATTACAATATCCTCAGGCCGGATAAGATTAAATTCTGCGGACTGGACAATTTCGTGGAGCTTTTTGGGGACAGGGACTTTAAGAAATCCCTGGTAAACACCATCTACTTTACGGTGGTGGTAGTTCCCTTCCAGTGTATTCTGGCCCTGCTTTTAGCCATGCTGATTTCATCCAGGAGAAAAGGAGTATCCATATTCCGGGCAGCCTATTTCAGCCCCAACATCACTTCCATGGTGGTGGTTGCCATCCTCTGGAGCGTGCTGTACAATCCCAATCCCAGCACAGGCCTTCTGAACGCATTTCTCACAAAGCTGGGCTTTTCCCCCTGCGGTTTCCTGACAGACCCCAAGACGTCCATGAATTCCATTATCTTCATGTCGGCCTGGCAGGCGGCAGGGTATCAGATGATGATTTTCCTGGCAGGACTTCAGGCCATACCGGGAGACCAGTATGAAGCGGCGTCCATCGACGGTGCGGGCGCTTTCCAGAAGTTCCTGTATGTGACCCTGCCGGGGCTTAAAAATGTCATTAAATACGTTGTCATGATTACTATGATTCAGGCCATGAAGCTGTTCACGCAGCCCTATGTCATGACCCAGGGCGGCCCCCAGAACTCCACCAGGACCCTTGTGTATTATATCTATGAACAGGGCTTCCAGAGCAGGAATTTCGGGTACGCCTGCAGTGTGGCAACCGTATTCTTTGTTATAGTGGTAACCATGTCGCTGATGTTAAAGCGGGTTATCAAGGCAGATTAAGGAGGGAGAATCATGGGAATAAAGGAAAAAGATATCCTGAAACGCGTTTTGTTCTATGGCGGAAATGCAATTGTCGCCCTGATTTTTGTATCGCCGCTCCTGTGGATGATTGCCGCGTCCCTGAAACCGGAGGCGCAGATATTCTCCGACATGAGCACCATCAGGACGTTCTGGCCCACAGGTGCCGCCCTTGGGAACTATGTTGAGGTGTTTACCAGGGTGAATATGATGAAATTCATCCTCAACAGCCTGTTCTATGTGTTTGTCATTGTTATCCTGGACCTGGCGGTCAATTCCATCTGCGGATATGCCCTGGCAAAATTCGATTTCCCCGGAAAGGAGCTGCTGCTGACAGTGGTCATCAGCCTTATGGTGCTTCCCATGGAGGCCATCATGCTGCCCCTTTACAAGGAGGTTGCCAGCCTTGGCTGGGTGAATACCTGGGCCGGACTGATTGTTCCCTTTGTGGGGAAATGCTTCTCCATCTACATGTTCCGTCAGTTCTTCTTAGACATTCCCGATGACCTGCTGGAAGCGGCGGCCATAGACGGCTGCGGCCCAATCAAGACATTTTTTACCATTGTAATGCCCATCTCAGGCACGGTGTACGCCACTATATTCATCCTGGACTTCGTGGCCCACTGGAATGACTTCATGTGGCCCATGCTGGTGGTCACAGGGGAGGATATGAGGACAATCCAGCTTGCCATCCAGACGTTCTTTGGCTCAAAGCCAATACACTATGGCGCCATCATGGCGTCCCTGACCATATCGGCAATCCCCATGCTGCTGATGTTCGTATTTCTTCAGAAATATTACGTGGAAGGTATCGCATCCACTGGCATAAAGGGATAGCACCAGAGAGGGGCCCGCGGCATACATTTTTTCCAATCTTTCCCTAATGGCTTTCCAAATATTATGTGTTATTATAGTTTTGTAACAGAAATGTAATAATTATGTAACACATAAGGAGGTAACCATGAGAAAGATATCCATGTACACATTGTCCGCAGCCGCAGCCATGCTTGTATCCACAGCAATACCGGTGACATCACTGGCAGCCGTATCTACATATCAGATTCCTTTTGCCAAAGGAAGAGCATACGTGATTGGAGTGGGAGGACAGAACTGCCTTCCTGGTAATATAGGCCAGAATGGGAACTGGGGCCAGAATAACGGGTGGGGCGCAGGCCCAGTGCTGCCAGATAACAGTCGGCCGCAGGTTACGCCGCCTGACTTCATCTTTCCCACACCGGAACTGCCGGGACCTGAGATGCCGGATAATTCACTGCCAGGTGAGCCGGATAACGGCGGCAGCCAGGACGCATATGCGGATGCAGTGGTTGAACTGGTAAATGCAGAGAGGGCAAAGGCGGGCCTTAATCCACTGTCTGTCCACAAAGGCGTGGCAGAGGCAGCCAACACAAGAGCACATGAAATCAAGAGCACATTTTCACATACCAGACCTGATGGCAGCAATTTCAGTACAGTCCTGACACAGGCCGGGATCAGCTACAGAAGTGTTGGGGAGAACATTGCCTATGGACAGAACTCGCCTGAGGCAGTGATGCAGAGCTGGATGAACAGCTCAGGCCACAGGGCAAATATTCTGAACCGTGATTTTACTTCCATTGGGGTAGGACATTATAAGGATGCCAGCGGAACCGATTATTGGACACAGCTATTCATAAAGTAAGATAGGAGAAGATAGCCAGCCAGGCCGGAAGTGTTCCGGCCTGGCTGGTGTTTTTTAAAATAATGTGAATTATGCATAAAAAAATAAAAATGAATTACACATTGACAAGCATAATGTTCAATGCTATAGTATTAAACAAGGGAAGAGATAAACCGCTCCACCAAAGCAGTTTTTATTTTTTTAAACATTTGATAAACCGTTCTACTAAACCGCTCTACCTACACTCATTTTGCGAAAAAGACCATGTTTTTTGAGCAGGAAGTGTGGTAATATTGGTTTAATATCATAATTCATGAGGTGAGGGTATGAAGAACGCAACAATATCTGATGTAGCAAAGCTTTCAGGGGTTTCCAAGTCCACTGTTTCAAATTATCTTAATGGAAATTTCGAGAGAATGTCTGACGAGACTAAAAAGAAGATAAAAAATGCAATTGATGAATTGGGGTATACACCAAGCTTGAGCGCCCGCAGGCTGTCGTCTAAAAATCACAGCAAGACAGTTTGCTTAGCCATTCCCAGAAACATTTCACATTTAAACGATACCATGTATTACCCGGTCATATTCTCGGCTCTTGGCGAGGAAGCAAAGAAATTTGATTATAATACTCTGATTTATTCCATGGACTCAGATGATATCAATAAAGACACAGAGTATTTAAAGAGCCTGTCATCGTCTCTGGTAGACGGAATCCTGTTGTATGACCTGGAAGAAGACAGTCTGGCCTTCAGGGAGTTTGAGAGGGCAGGCATCCCTTATGTGTGCGTGGGTAAGATACTCAGCCTGGATAATTATAATTATGTGGCGTCTGACCACGGCAAAGCGATGAAGGATGTCCTGGAGTATTTTTATAACCTGGAGCACAAAAAAGTGGCCATTATCACGGAGGGAAAGTCCAACAGCGTGGTGCAGACTGTGAGAAGTATGGCTTTTAATGAATTTATGTCTGAAATGAAAGACGAGAAATTGGACTATTCTTATATCAGAATCAACCAGAATGAATCATCATCCGATATCAAACTGCTGTTCAATGAACTGCTCAATCCTGCAAACCGTCCAACGGCAGTCGGCATTATCAGCTGTTTTATGAGCCAATTCATGGATGTGGTAAGGGGATATGGAATCAGGATACCGGAAGACCTGTCTGTGATGATTCTTGAGTATTATAAGAATTCCAATGTAGATGAGGAGTATCAGGATTTTACCTGTGTGGAATCCAAGGCTGAGAAGGTAACGAGAATCGCCATGAGGAAGCTTGTAAAGCTGATTGACAGCGGAAAGCCTTTTGAGTCGGAATTGGTTGGTTTGAAGGTGTGTGTGAAAAACTCAACTTCAAAGCCTAAAAAGCAAGGAGGCAGGAAGTCATGAAGAAAAGATATATAAAAATAGTATCTCTTGTATTTGGATTAGCAGCATCCATGGTTACGGGATGTTCCGTGAAATCATCAGAAAATGTGGTTACAACAGCAGCGCCCACCACTGCTAAGGCTGAGACAACTGCATCAGCCGAATCAGGAGGAAGCGCCACGGAACAGAAGAAGATGGTATTCTGGGATAAGTCAGAGTATGTTGAGGGCTATAACACTATGATGAAGGCAAAGGTAGACGAATTTGCCAGCGGGAATCATGTGGATGTGGATTATGTGGTCATACCTGCTGCTGATATGAAGCAAAAGCTGATGGCTGCCATTGAGGCAGGCAATGCCCCTGATCTGATTGTGGGCGATGATACGCTGGTTGGGCAGTTTGTTTCCATGCAGCAGATAGCAGAGTGCTCAGATATATTTGAGGCTGTGGATTTTACGGAGAATTCAAAAATACTGGGAACGTTCAACGGTAAGCCTTATCTTGTGCCTCTGGCATTTACAGCGCCCGGCATGTATCTAAGGATGGACCAGTGGGAGAAAACGGGGATGGATATTCCCACAACCTGGGAAGAACTGAAGGAAGGCGCCCAGCTGATGAATGACCCGGCTAACGGCTTCTACGGTCTTGGATTTGCCATGGGTGCGTCAGGCGGAGGAGATGCCGAGGGATTTTGCAGAACCATTATACTGGACTGGGGAGGAATCCCGGCAGACGAGAACGGAAAGGTCACGGTCAATTCTCCTGAAACACTGGAAGCACTTAAATTTATTGCAAGCTTATATGAAGAGGGATTGATTCCGCCTGATGCGATTACCGGAGACGACAGCTGGAATAACAACGCTTACCTGGCCGGTACTGTGGGTGTCATCACAAATTCAGGTTCCGTGGTATCCAGCATGAAGGAGGAAAAGCCGGATCTTCTCGCGAACACACAGATTATTGCATATCCCGCAGGGCCTACCGGAGAGGCGTTCACCCTGGGCGGCGCCAATGTATTCGGAATATTTGAGACAGGTAAAAATACAGAGGTCGCAAAAGATTTTGTTAAATACTATTTTGAGGACCTGGATAATTATAATGCCATGATTGAAGCCATGGGGGCCATGTGGCAGCCGGTGGTGAACGGAGTGGATGACACGGATTTCTGGAAGGATCCGGTCAATGCAGGATGGCTTGCCAACTCTAAGAATACATATAAGACCTATTATCCGGCGCCGTCAGATGAAAGGGCTACGGTATCCTTTACAAACCAGCTTTGCGTTAAGGCCGTACAGGAAATTGTTGTTAACAAGGCTGACCCGCAGGAGGCCCTGGACCATTTGGAGGCAGAATTCAATAAGATTTATAACTAGTAATGGAATTGGCATGACAGGGGGATAAGATGTCAGTAAAGAATCAGAGAATAAGGAAGTATTCGCATTCCCAGCAGCTGTTAGATAAGCGTCTCGGGCTTCTGTTGATGGTGCCGGTTGTTGCCGTGATATTTGGTATTACCGGAATCCCGTTCATAAGGGCATTGTACTTAAGCTTTACGAACAAAGTGGTAGGGGTACCGGAACAGTTTATTGGGTTTGATAACTACCTGGCTCTTTTTGGGGATAAGATTTACTGGAAGTCCCTGTACAATACGATTATCTATACGGTGGGATGTATCACGGGGAAACTGGCGCTGGGGCTTCTGCTGGCAGTTATCCTGAACCAGAAGTTCAGGGGAAAGGCATTTTTCAGGACTGCGCTTCTTATTCCCTGGGCATTGCCCGGAATGGTGGCTGCCACTACCTGGAGATGGATGTATGACAGCACTTATGGCATTATCAACAGCCTGCTGCTGAAAACCGGGCTTATCAGCCTTCCTGTCCCATGGCTGAGTAACCCTGATATCACGCTGTTAAGCACCATGATTGTGAATGTGTGGAGAGGCGTCCCCTTCTTCATGTTCAGTCTCCTGGGAGCGCTGCAGACGCTGGACGGACTGATTTTTGAAGCAGCCTATGTAGACGGTGCAGGTATGTTTAAGCGTTTCTGGTATATAACGCTTCCGGGAATCTCAAGCGTTTTGGGCATTTCCACACTTTTGTCCACCATATGGACCTTTAATGATTTTGAGAATGTATTTTTAATCACTGGAGGTGGACCGATTTACTCCTCCAGCGTAATCTCCACTTACACCTATGACCTGGCATTTATACAGAATTCTTTTGGCAGGGCTCTCTCGGTGGCAGTGTCGGTGATACCGCTTATGCTCATACTGATTCTGGTATCCCAGAAGGTAATTAATGGGGACAGAAATGAATAGGGAAGGAGATGGACTGGATGGTAATGAAGAAACGCAGCCGGCTCATGCGGACCACAGCCACGTACGGGATTTTAATGATTGCGCTTTTATGGACAATCTTTCCCATTTACTGGATGATAAAATCATCCCTTACCGTAAACGAAGAAATGTATGTGGCCAGACCGCCGTTATTTTCTAATGTAATAACCTTTGATCATTATATTGATTTGATTTATAACACCTCTTTTATGCACAATGTCTGGAACAGCTTTGCAATAGCAGCCATTACTACAATCATATGCCTGGCAATCGGTATACTTGGCTCGTATGCAATGACACGGCTTAAGTATCCGGGAAGATCATTTTTCAGGAACAGTATTATTATTTCATACCTTATGCCTACGGCGGTGCTGTTCGTACCCATGTATGTGTTTGTGAGCAGTCTTGGGTTCTATGATAACAAATATGCGCTTTTGATCATATACCCTACATTTGTAGTACCCTATTGCTGTTATATGCTTATCAGCTATTTTAAGGCGATTCCATATGCGCTGGAGGAGGCGGCGCTTATAGACGGCTGCAATCGTCTGCAGACGCTGTGGTATATCATTATGCCAATTGCCCTTCCCGGAATTGCGGTGGTGGCCACCTTTGCATTTACCATGGCGTGGAATGAATATCTGTATGCCATGATTATGACAACCAGCAATGTGCAGAAAACGGCCACGGTAGCCATATCAGGCTTTAAGTATGCTGATTCCGCCATATGGGGAAGAATCATGAGCGCTTCGGTGGTCTGTTCACTGCCGGTAACGTTGCTTTATATTGTTGCGCAGAGCATGCTCATATCCGGCAAATATGAAGGAAGTGTTAAGTAAAACGTGAGAATAAAAGAGAGGAAACAGGAATGGAAGATAGAGACGATATGCTTATGAATCATGTGAATACCAATTCCAGACCAGGTGACTTAAAGATTACAGACATAAGGGTAACTGATATCGTAGGGGCTCCCATGCATTGTACCCTGGTAAAGGTTTATACAAACCAGGGACTGGTGGGCTATGGAGAAGTCAGGGACGGCGGGTCCCGGAATTATGTGCTGGCTCTTAAAAGCCGTCTCATAGGTGAGAATCCCTGCAATATTGATAAACTATTCCGCAGGATTAAACAGTTCGGAGGCCCTGCCAGACAGGGCGGAGGCGTATGCGGCATAGAGCTTGCCCTCTGGGACCTGGCAGGGAAAGCATATGGAGTACCGGTATATCAGATGCTGGGAGGTAAGTTCAGAGACCGCATCAGAATGTACTGTGATACGGATATTGAGGGAAAACATACCGGCAAGGAGATGGGAGAAGCCCTTAAGAAGAGAATGGATAAGGGGTTTACCTTCCTGAAAATGGATTTGGGAATTGATCTTCTGTACGATATTCCGGGGACTTTGTGCGCACCGTTGGGTATGGTCGGGGATTTAAAACAGTCGTCCAGGACATATGAGGCTATCAGCCGCAAGCTGACACCGGAAAAGAGAAGCTTAAGGAACCGGATGTATGACATGCAGAATATTCCCCATCCGTTTACGGGTGTCCAGGTAACGGAATATGGTTATGATATTCTGGAGCAGTATGTAAAGGATGTAAGAAGTGTAATTGGGTATGAGATCCCTCTCGCCATTGACCATTTCGGGCATATAGGCGTAGAATCCTGTATCAGGCTGGCCAGAAGGATTGAGAAGTACAATATCGCATGGATGGAGGACCTGATACCCTGGCAGTTAACAGACCAGTACGTTAGACTTAAAAATTCCACTACAGTGCCGATTTGTACAGGTGAAGACATATATCTGAAAGAGAATTTCCGTCCGCTTCTGGAACGCGGAGGCGTATCAGTCATCCATCCGGATATCCTGACCAGCGGAGGCATACTGGAGAACAAGAAAATCGGGGATATGGCACAGGAATACGGAGTCGCCATGGCAGTACATATGGCGGAAAGCCCTATCGCCTGTATGGCAGCGGTCCACAGTATCGCAGCCACTGAGAACTTCCTGGCTTTGGAGTTCCATTCGGTGGATGTTCCATGGTGGTCTGACCTGGTAACAGGATTGCCAAAACCAATCGTAGACAATGGATATATAACAGTGCCTGATGCGCCAGGGCTTGGGATTGAAAACCTGGAGGATGATGTGATTCGTGAGCATCTCCATCCTGACTATCAGGATGTGTGGGCAGATACAGCGGATTGGGACAATGATTATTCACATGACCGCACCTGGTCGTAATGGGAGAGGGGAAAATATGATTTATTATACAAGGGATCAGATTATAGAATTGACCAGCCGCTGGAAGGGAGAGCGTTTTGAAGACGGAAGGCCCAGGGTACCGGACTATCTTCTGGAAAAACTGCGGACCATGACAATTGAGGAGATATGGCTGCCTTTATTTCTTAAGGATTACAAGTTCCAGTTTGAGGGGGAGATGAAGAAGCTGCACGATGGACTGAAACTGATAGGGAGGGCTGTAACGGCAGTCTTTATGCCTGCAAGGCCTGATTTGATGGAAGCTGTCAGGACGGAAGGGGATGCCAGAGATTATAAGGGTACGTGTAACCAATGGGTGGTTGACCATCTGCAGGAAGGGGATGTTGTGGTTGCCGATATGTTTGACAAGGTTTGGAACGGCACATTTGTAGGCGGGAATCTGACCACAGCCATCAATGTCAGGACCAGGACAGGGGGCGCTGTCATATGGGGAGGCGTGCGCGATATCGAGCAGATGCAAAAGATTGGCACGCAGGTGTATTACAGAGGAACGGACCCTACCCCCATCAGGGAATGCCTGATGACATCTTATAACGGACCTGCAAAGATTGGAAAGGCAGTATGCATGCCCGGCGATATTGTCATGGGCACCACCAGCGGTATCCTGTTCATCCCGGCATATCTTGTGGAGGAGCTGGTCAACAGCGCTGAAAAATCACATGCCAAGGACATATTTGGTTTTGCCATGCTGGAACAGGGAATGTATACTGCGGCTGAAATAGACAGCACGGTCTGGCCTGAGGAAATGGTAGACAAAATGATAAATTTTATTGAACATGATTCGTCCTGCGAGAAGTACAGGGGACTGGACTGGTCCTTGGAAATAGATGCTGCCAGAGGAAACCAGGAAGCGGTGGATGAATTGATGAAGGGGTATCTGGTGTAATAGGTATCTGGTGTAATGGATATCTGATATGACGGGAAGGCCCTGCAAAGTAGCTGATATACACAGATGCTCTGCAGCGCCTTCTGTTTACTGAGCCCCACGGAAAACGGGCGCACATAGGTCACATCCAGTCCTGTGCTCCTTTTACCCATTGAATACGAACCGGAACCGGACTATAATTTAGATTGATTCAAGCCACGCCAAAGATAATTTTTTCTGTCATGAGTAATAATGAAAATACAGGAGAAACTTGTTTAGAGTGTTTTACACCTGTATTGGGCGAATGAAAATGAGTCATCCGGAGAACATAAAATGTGAGAGGAGCTAAACAATGAGCAAAGCGTACGATGAGTTAAAGACATACATGGATAAGGCCATGGCTATCAAGACAGCCATGACGCTGTTCGAGTGGGACAACGAGACACTGGCTCCCAGGGAAGCGGGAGAGCTTACCTCCAAGGTAATCGGGGTCCTGTCAGGGGAGTATTTTCAGGCAGTGACCTGCGATGAGATGAAGAAACTGCTGGAGGAATGCCAGGCTGACAAAAGCCTGACCGGGGCAGAGGCTGCCAATGTAAGGGAGCTGCTGGAAGAGAGGGAGCATATCTGCCCCATTCCCCAGGATGAATACCAGGAATTCGCCCGTCTCACGGCCAGGGCTACCAGCGTTTGGGCCGGGGCAAAAAAGGACCAGGATTTTGAGGCGTTTGCCCCCACGCTAAAGAAGGTCATCGGATTCCAGAAGAAGTTTGCGGGTTACAGGGCAAAGGATGGAAAGAAGCTGTACGATGTGATGCTGGATGACTATGAGAAGGGTTTTTCCATGGAGAACCTGGACCGGTTTTTCGGCTTACTGAAAAAAGAGCTGGTGCCGTTTCTTAAGAAGGTGATGGAAGATGGAAAGAAGATTGAGGATTCTTTCTTAAAGGGCGATTACCCGGAGGAAAAGCAGGAGGAGCTGGGGAGGTTCTTGGCGGAATATGTGGGATTTGACTTTGACCGGGGCGTTATGGCGGTCAGCGCCCATCCTTTTACCACCAACCTTCACAACAAGGATGTGCGTATCACCACCCATTATACGGACTGTGTGGACAGTTCCATGTTTTCTGTCATCCATGAGGCCGGTCATGCCATCTATGAGCTGGGCATACGGGATGATCTGACTTTGACGCCTGTGGGTCAGGGGGCCAGCATGGGCATGCATGAATCCCAGTCACGGTTTTTTGAGAACATCATTGGGCGCAGCCGTTCCTTCTGGGTTCCCATATATGCCAGGGTGCAGGAGATGTTTCCGGAACAGTTGGGAAAGGTGGAACTGGACCGGTTCGTGGAGGCGGTCAACAAAGTTACTCCGGGCTTAATCCGCACGGAGGCCGACGAACTGAGCTACAGTCTCCATGTGCTGATTCGTTATGAGATTGAGAAGATGCTGATAGAGGAAGATTTGGATGTGGAGAAACTGCCGCAGCTCTGGGCTGATAAATATGAGGAGTATCTGGGCGTTCGCCCGGAGAACCCGGCAGAGGGAGTGCTCCAGGACATCCACTGGTCCCAGGGCTCCTTTGGATATTTTCCGTCCTATGCCCTGGGCAGCGCTTTTGGAGCCCAGTTATATTATCATATGAAGGAAATCATGGATTTTGACGGCCTGCTTAAGGAAGGCAGGGTGGATGTGATACGGGATTATCTTAGGGAACACATCCATCAGTATGGAAAGTTAAAAGACAGCCGTCAGATACTGAAGGATGTGACCGGGGAGGATTTTAATCCGGAATATTATGTCAGGTATCTGAAGGAAAAGTATTCCACTGTATATGGACTGTAGAAGGTGGACTGCCAGAAGTGTAAAGACGTGTTATTGTATAACTTTATGTTTAAGTTATGCAAGAACACGTCTCTTTGTTATCATTAGAGATTTTGCCTTTCTTTTTTAAACCATTTATTGTATACTTAAGACAATGTTAAGAATTATCTGGAGGAGGACAGTAAGTGATACTGGCAGATAAAAGAGATTACAGGCAAGGATATAAGAAACATTACTCAGCCTACTATAAACTCATGGAAACAAATGCAAGCATAAACAGTAAACGGTTACTACTCTCTTATTGCGTTGAGTGTGGATTGAAATATTTGCTGTTGGATAAATGGCATGAGGAAAATCCAGAAAAGATAATAGGAAACGAAAAAGACAAGAGAAGAGATGTTTTGAAAAGTCATAATCTGGAAAAGATATTAAAAGAGTTAGGACAATTAGGAACATTCAAATTTCCTCAATTGATTACAGCACATCAAGATAGCATAACATCCGAAAATTACCATCAATTATGTAGATATTGCATAAGAGTAAAGGATAAGGATAGAGTAAAAGAAGATAAATATGAAATTGAGCTAAAAAAAATTGCAGACTGGATTGAGGAAGGGATGTGAGAAGAGTGATATTTTATACATGGAAAGATGTAGAGCGACATTTGTTTCTAAACCGGGATAGATGGGATAAAGATATTTTGGATGCAGAAATTTATTCTTCTGATATTTACATTTATGTAAAATCTTTAGATAATATAAATAGAGTTGGAGAAAATTTGGCAGATATTTTTGAGTATAAATATATTCATAAAGATCAGAAACTTTATCTTGAATTGGGAAAAGAAGCATATTTAACAGTAACGTATGAGATTGGGGAAGAAAAAGAACATGACAAGCAGATAGTGCCATTATTTAGAAATGTATTATATAAGAAATCTGCCTATTATGAGGATATGATTCAAGAAAGTCTTCCTGGGTGTCCAGTTATAGCATTTCATTCATATAAGGGAGGAGTAGGTAGGACTTTATCACTTCTTGCTTTTGTAAAAGCATGGTCAGTGCTTGCAGATGTTAAAGAGACCAGCAGACTTTTGATTGTGGATTCAGATATAGAAGCCCCGGGAATCACCTGGCTTACGGCCAAGGATGGGCAGTGTTCTTTTAGCTATTTGGATTTATTGGAAATAACACAGGGAATGGATAGAATCGAAGAGATAGTTGGATTAGTGGCAGATAAAGTAAGCGAGATGACTTTTCAGGTTGAGACAGATGTTAAAGTTGTTGAACATTTTGTTTTACCTACTTATCGATATATCGAACAGTTATTGGATATGTATGCCAGTCCGGAGAGTATAGTTGTCAGTTATAATAAGAAGTTTATTTTGGCAGAGATTTTGTCAATGTTAGGAAAACGGTTAAATGTATCGGCTGTACTGGTTGATTTAAGAGCTGGCGTAAGCGAATTTTCAGCTCCGTTATTATTCGATCCTAGGGTGAAAAAATATTTGGTAACATCTACATCGTATCAGTCGGTTAAGGGAACAGAATTATTGATACAAGAGTTAAATAAAGGTCTGCCTATAAATGAGAGTACACTAATTCCTGAAATTTTTATGACAATGATTCCGGATGGATTACAAACTTTGGATATTGTTAGTGGATTGGTCTCTTTATATGACGAGGTAGACGAGAAGGAAGAATCCTTAATTGATAATCTTGTAACTGAACTTCCATTTGCTAGTGAGTTGTTGCATCTAGGTTCCTTAAGACAGATTATCAAAAATTTAGATGGATGTGCATTTTATAAGAATATTTATTCACTAGTCAAGGATAATTATGTTGTCCAAAAAGAAAAGAACTTAACAACATCTGTTAATAGAAGAGAGGAAGTTATAAGAAAGATTAATCGATTAGCAGATACTCAAATAAATGCAGAAGGGAATGTTGAATTTAACATACTAATGACAGCTCCTATTAATAATTTAATAAAAAAATTTAGGGTTAATATTCCTCATACAGTTATTATGGGAGCTAAAGGATCAGGTAAGACATTTTTATATAGAGAAATGCTGAGAAATAAATATTGGGAAACTTTTATAGTGAAGATGGAAAACAATAAAGAGATAAAAGAACCAAGGACATTTTTCATTCCTGTCTTAGCCTCTTCCAATGCCAGTGGTTTTAAGGATATACTACAAGCAGCTATTAAAAAGTATAATGCATGTGGAGTTAACGGAAATATTAGTAACTCTGTTTGGCTGGATAATAGCAATAAAATTAAAACTTTTAATAGAAATGAGCATGATTCCTTAGAGTGGTTAGATTTTTGGAAACAGATAATGCTAGAGACATTGGGAGGGGGATTTGATTCTTTAGAATCCTTAGAAAACGTTTTAGGAGAACGTGCTCAAAGGGTGGTTTTTTTATTTGATGGTTTAGAAGAAATTTTTATTCAAACATTATCATCTAAGACAGAAAAAAACGCTATTTTAGGTCTCTGCCAGGATATGTTAAATGAATGGAAAGTGAAATATAAAAATATTGGTGCAATTATATTTTTGAGAAAAGATTTGGCTAGAGATTCAATAGAGGTTAATTTTGAACAATTTAATACGCTTTATAATTCGGTAGAACTAAAGTGGTCCAGGACGGAAGCACTGAGATTGGTAGTCTGGCTTGTAAATCAAGCGGTCCCGGGATTTTACCAAGAAGAGGTTGCTGTTGAGGTAGCGTCTCAAGAATTGATTGAAAGGAATCTTACTAAGCTATGGGGAGTGAAGCTGGGGAAAATAACATCAAATGAAGCATATTCAGCAAGATGGATTTTGGCAGCATTATCAGATTTTAATGGACAATTACAGGCTCGTGATATCATCAGGTTTTTACAATATGCGACCGAAGATGCAGGCCGGCCAATATATGAAGATAGGTATATTATGCCAGCAGAAATAAAGAAAGCAGTCCCCAATTGCTCTAATAAAAAATTAAATGAGGTTATACAGGAAATAGCTGCTCTTAAACCAATTTTCACTAAATTGGAAAGTCTTCCGGAAGAAAAAAGAATACTTCCATTTCATAGTGATACTTTTGAATTAACAGCAACGGACGAAAAACTAATGAAACAGGAGGGATATTTGAAAATTGATAATGATAAATATTACCTTCCAGAGATAATTAGACATGCATTAAAGTTTAAATATGAAAGGGGAGCGAGACCTAAGGTATTATCGCTGTTATTAAGCAAATAGAATATCCAGTGATATAAATTTATTATGAGGATATTTGATAATATAGGATTTCCCTTTGTGATGTTGATAAATCCATATTTTGATATTTGTTATAATAGTGGTCTGAACACCCTGCTTGTAATACCGCCTTTTTTCTGGTAGAATGACTCTGAGTAAGAAATACCAACAACAAAGGAGAACGGATATGTCTGACTGTAGGAAGTATGTGGATTATATAATGGAGCAGGCGAAGAATCTGTTGGCCATTGACAGTCCTTCCGGCTATGGCAGAGAAGTGACGGAGTACCTGTTAAAGGAATTGGAGGCATTGGGGGTGCCGGCCAGGCGCACGGTAAAGGGAGGAGTCATCGCTGATTTTGGCGGCAGGAATAAGGAAGACGGAATCCTGCTGGAGGCCCACTGCGATACCCTGGGAGGCATGGTTGTCCGGATTAAGGAAAACGGCAGGCTGAAGCTGACCAATATAGGAGGCATGAAGCCGGCTAATGCCGAGGCTGAGAATGTGCGGATTGTCACCAAGGCGGACGGAATCTATGAGGGAACCTGCCAGCTGGTGGATGCCTCCGTACATGTAAACGGCAGCTATGAGAAGACCGAGCGCACATGGGATACGGTGGAAGTGCTGGTGGACGAGGATGTTAAGTGCAGGGAAGACGCGGTGAAACTTGGCATCATGCCTGGCGATTATGTGTGCTTTGAAGCCAGGACAAGGATTACTTCATCCGGTTATATCAAGAGCCGTTTTCTGGACGATAAGCTGTCCGCAGCCATTTTGATGGGATATGCCAAATATCTTAAGGATGAGTCCGTGACCCCTGAGCGCCGGGTATATGCCCATTTTACCATCTATGAGGAAGTGGGGCACGGAGGCTCTGCCTCTGTTCCGGAGGGCGTAACCGAAGCCTGGTCCGTGGACATGGGCTGTGTGGGAGAGGGCCTTCAGTGTACGGAGCGTGAGGTATCCATCTGTGCAAAGGACAGCGGAGGCCCCTATAACTACGATATCGTGTGCCGCCTGGTGGAGCTGGCTAGGGAGCATGGAATCAGCTATGCCGTGGATGTGTATCCGCATTACGGTTCTGATGTTGAGACTACACTGAAAGCAGGCCATGACGTGCGCCATGCCCTGATTGGGCCAGGCGTCTACGCATCCCATGGATATGAGAGAAGCCATAGGGACGGCGCAGAGAATACGTTCAGGCTGATTCAGGCATATATCGGGTAAGTCTGGGAAAATATTATATAATAACCTAAATATCGCCTGCCGGCATGAGAACGGTGCGGCGATATTTTTTGTGCTGTAAAAGGCATGGCACATAGGTATGTCCTTCTATTCATATATTAATTACAGGGGAGTGCCCTGATACAGGTAAGCTTCCCGGTGAAATGAAATTTTCCTGATACAGGGACAGGTTCCGGTGACAGGAATCGTTTTCGAATACAGATAACAGGTTCCCGTGTCAGCATACAGGAAGGAGGGGATTGTATTTTGTGAATAAACGCATCATATGGGCGGCCCTCACCGGGCTCATGGTGCCTTATGTAGGAACCCTTGCATGGACAGGCACGATCCGGGGAGAGGAGCTGCGATATGAGCAGCAGAAGGAGGTATCCGGCAGGCGGCGGATCCTTTTGGACCGGACCGGCGGCTCCTACTATATGGATATGGAGGAATACCTGCCCGGAGTCATTGCCAGGCAGGTGCCGGTGGAGTACGAGCCGGAAGCACTGAAAGCCCAGGCCATCATTGCCAGGACATACATATGCAGGCAGATGGAGGGCGCCGGGGATGAGGAAGAGATAGCGGAATCCGCCCTGGATATGGATTATCTGGAGGCGGACCAGTTAAAAAAACTGTGGGGTTCCAGCCGGTTCCCGGAATATTACAAAAAACTGGAGGACGCGGTAAAGGCCACCTCCGGCATTGTCATGACCTACGAGGGAAAATGTATTGACCCCATGTATTGCAGGGCTACGGCCGGCATGACCAGACAGGGAGATTTTACCCATCCCTATCTTCAGACCGTGGACTGTCCCGGGGACGTGGAGGCAGAGGGATACATACAGATGCTTTCCTTTTCCAGGGAGTCGTTTGTGTCGGATATCAACAGCATTCCGGCCGGGGACTCCGGCCCCAGGACCATTGAGGCATCCCAGGTGCCGGATACCATACAGATTGTGTCCAGGGACGATGCCGGGTATGTGGATACCGTACAGATTGGCAGCGCCGGCTACACAGGAGAGGAGGTTCAGTATGCCCTGGGCCTGGCTTCCTCCTGCTTTGTGCTGGAGCCCTATGAGGACGGAATCAGGGCAGTAGTGAAGGGCATTGGGCACGGCTACGGGCTGAGTCAGGCCACTGCCAATGACAAAGCAAAGGAGGGATGGAAGGCCGAAGATATCCTTGGATATTTTTATAAAAATATTGCTTTCATTTCTGAATAAGTAGCCTTGGTTTGGTAAGAATAGTACCGAGGTGATAAACGTGAAAGAGAAAGTAAACCAGATGTTCAAGGATAAGCTGTTTCTTGTCATGCTAGTGTTAGGCCTGCTGACTATAGTAGCCGCAGCAGGAGTGATTACCGTACAAAGAGGAAAAGGTAATGAGACCAATCCATACCTTGAAGTGCCCCAGCCCGAAATGATTGCCCAGGAGACCGCACCGGAAATGCCGCAGGTGGCAGGTGCCTCTGATGCGGCAAAAGAGACACAAAAGAGCGAGCCGGCTCCTACCAAGGCAGCCGTGGCCCAGAACGCCAACCAGGGAAATGACCTGGCGGCGGAAGCCGGCGCAGGAAAGGATGCGGCCGATGCACTGGTGCTGAATTTTACAGATACCAGTAAGATGGAGTGGCCTGTAAAGGGAAATGTGCTTCTGGACTACAGCATGGACCGGACCATTTATTTCCCCACACTGGACCAGTATAAATGTAATCCCGGCCTTGTGATTCAGTCTGATGTTAGCACTCCGGTGAGGGCCCCGGCAAATGCCAGGATACTGGAAGTGGGTTCCAATGAGGAAATCGGAAATTACATTGTCATGGACCTGGGCAATGAGTACACAGCTACCTGCGGCCAGTTAAAGGAGGTCTGCGCGGCAGAGGGAGAGTACCTGAAAAAGGGACAGACCCTGGGCTATGTGTCAGAGCCTACCAAGTATTATTCCGTGGAAGGTGTCAATGTATTCTTTGAGCTGAAGCATCAGGATAAGACGGTGGACCCGTTAGATTATATGGAATAGGGCCGGAAAATTATCGCGAAAACGTAAATATTGGAAAGAAATTCGGGAAGAGCAGAAAGCAAAAGGATGTTTTCTGCTTTTCCTTTTTTTATATTATAGGAAAGTCCTTGCTGAAACGAAGTTATGTAAACTAATGATTCTGCCAAAGGAGGGTATAGAAAACAGACGGTGGTTTAGAACAGGTCGATATAGAACCCTTCTTCCCATCCATCATCGTCGAGGTCGTCATCTTCAGTTAAAAAGTAATGCATATCCAATAAATCAGAATCGGTCATGTCCTTGACCAGTTTGGGTGTCATTCCTTCTGGAGGATTTTTGATGTATTTTTGTCTGAGTTCATCCACATATCTTTGATTCATTTGCAACTGCCTCCCATCTGTAATAAATGTAGTATGAAGCAGATGGGAGAGAAAGTCAAGCAG
This sequence comes from [Clostridium] clostridioforme AGR2157, assembly GCF_000424325.1. Lineage (GTDB taxonomy): Bacteria > Bacillota > Clostridia > Lachnospirales > Lachnospiraceae > Enterocloster > Enterocloster clostridioformis_A. The sequence goes on along the minus strand of NZ_AUJR01000051.1, from coordinate 11 downwards.
AGCGGGACCGG
>NZ_AUJR01000050.1 GCF_000424325.1 [Clostridium] clostridioforme AGR2157 | reverse complement strand
AAATGGATCAAGTTTTGAAGGATTCTCCTGTGCAATCGGTGGAACAGGGGAGAAATCATCCTGTGAGAGGTATTTGCGTATTGTTTTGGGATCCGAGCCGGTTTTTTCGGAAATTTCACTGATTCGGTATCCACAACTGCTCAAATCTTTGATATGATTGATTTGGGACATAGTGAGCATCTTCCTTTCCTCCTTTATCTTTGGTCGTGCTTAGATAAAGGATAAGCGTTGGTTAAAGGGGATTCAATATGTCCCGCCTTTTTTAGGGACTTTCCCTTGCTCTTTTCAGGGAATTCTGACGCTTTTTTTCGGTAATTCTAGTGTATCATAAACAGATGATTTGATTGAGGATGGCAAAGAGGAAGGAAAAAAGAAGGCGAGGAACGGGTCAGCAAACTGAACCTGCTGCTCATGGCTGAGAAACGGTATGATGATTTGGAGAGGGCTTCAAAGGATAAGGAGTACCGCCGACAGCTATTTGTCGCGTTTGGAATATAAGTTAAAAACTTAAAATAGGATGAATGCCGCAGAGCAATGCTGTGAGTCCAGCATGGTTCTGCGGCATTTGTATTATTTTCAGCGAAAAATACCTATACATAATCAATTGATGTCTTCAAATGAAAATATATGAAAAAATGTGAAATGACAAAGAAAGGGATGTTGCATTGATTTTCATATTTTAGTCCTTGAATTAGTTAAAACCACCTTGATAAATACAGAAACAACTATAATGAAATAAAAAGTGTAGAATACCACTGAACAAAAATGAAAAAATATAGAAACTTATGCCAAAAATTAAAATAAAATATTTTGAAAAGTATTGACATAATTTGAAACAAATGCTATTATGAAGCTACAAGGAGGTAGCAATCATATGAAGTACGCCACACGGATTAACTCGTTTTTGAGATTTGACAGCAACCTGCTGAATGCATTCCGGTCCATAGGAGCCATTGAGGGAGTGGATTATGTGGATTTGAATTATCCGGAACATTTTGCTGACTATGATATAGAGGTGATAAAGGCAAAGATGGAGGAATGCGGGCTGAGGTGTAATGCCATTAACCTCAGGTTCAGGGACAAGTACATAGGGGGAGAGTTCGGAAACCATGAGCCGGCCATATCGCAGGACGCCATAACCTTATGCAGGGAAGCGGCAGATGTGTGCAGGAGGCTGGGAGGAAACCAGATGATCATATGGCTGGGATTTGACGGTTTTGATTATTCCTTCCAGATCGATTATGTAAGCTACTGGAACCGGATTGTGAAGGCGTTCCGGGATGTGTGCGACTATTCCAAGGTGCCTGTGAGCATTGAGTACAAGCCTTATGAGGAGAGGGTCCATGCTTTCATTGACAGCTTTGGAACCGCGGTTTCCATTCTCCACGACGTGGACAGGGAAAACCTGGGGGTCACCCTGGACTTCTGCCACATGCTGATGAAAAAGGAGAATCCTGCGTTTGCGGCGGCCTGGCTGCTGGAACGGGGGAAGCTTTACAATATACATCTCAATGACGGAGAGGGTTCCACGGACGACGGCCTTATGGTGGGAACCGTGAATTTCTGGAAGACAGTGGAGGTCGTGTACTACCTCAAAAAATATGACTTCCAGGGCGTGATATATTTTGACACATTTCCGAAGCGGGAGAAGGCGGTGGAGGAATGTGAGGCAAACATAAGGATGTGCCGCCGGATTGAACAGCTCATTGACACCTATGGGCTCTGCCGGATGGAGAAGGTGGTGGAACAGAACGATGCAGTAGCTGTAAGCAACATGATGGTTGCTTTATTATAAAAACTATTTAATGTAAAAGGAGAAGAGAAGATGAAAAAGAGAGGTTTGGTTTTATCTATGACAGCAATTGCCATGGCAGCAGGGCTAATGGCAGGATGTACCAATAAGCAGGCGGCTGCCACGGCGCAGACAGAGGCGGCTGCCGATACCTTTAATCCGGATAAGGAGGCAGGGGTCAGCATTGAGGAATTGAGAGAGAAGCTGGGGGATGTTCCGAAGCTGGACGGCGAAGTCAAATTGGGAGCAGTGGCAAAATCCTTTGATAATGAGTACTGGAGAACCCTGAGAGAGGGATACGGCGAGTACCAGACCAAGGCAGCTGCCGCCGGCTATAATATCACTATAGACGTGACCTCGGCCCAGGGCGAGAACGACGAGCAGGGACAGCTTTCCATTGTTAAGGATATGATTAATAAGAAGTACACAGGACTTCTCCTGTCGCCTATATCCGACGGAAACCTGACACCCGGCGTGGAGGATGCCAAGAAGGCGGGAATCCCGGTTATCAATGTGAACGACGGCCTGATTGCCAATGCGGATTCCTTTGTGGGCCCCAAGGCGGACCAGAACGGGGAGCTGGCAGCAGAGTGGATTGCCGATAAGCTGGGCGGCAAGGGCAAGGTGGCTATTGTCATCGGTATGCCTAAGGCGTTTGCCGCAAGGCAGAGGACGGAAGGCTTTGAGAACTGGATGGCGGCCAATGCTAAGGATATTGAGATTGTGGCAAAGCAGAATGCCGACTGGGACCGCCAGAAGTCCAAAGACCTGGCAGACACATGGATTAAACAGTATCCGGACCTGAATGCCATTTTCTGCAACAACGATACCATGGCCCTGGGCGTGGTGGAGGCTGTGAAGTCTTCCGGCAAGGATATATTGGTGGTTGGCGTTGACGGCATAGGTGAGGCGTATGATTCCATCCGCAGGGGCGAGCTGGATGCCACTATTGATTCCTTTCCGTTCTATAAGGCTCAAATTGCAGGCGAGGTAATGCTCAGAAGCCTGGGCGGACAGGAGATTCCCAGGGTGCTGTGGACTCCTCAGGCTCTCATTGATTCCGAGAACGTGGATAAGCCGGCAGAGGAAATCATCGGCTGGACCGACCCTGTATATGCAGAATAGACAAAGACAGCATGGAAACCATCATCAGCCAGAGGGTCAAACCCTGGCTGATATTTCAAAGAGGGGATAAAATATGGCGACAATGATACATTTTTCCAATATAACAAAGCAGTTCCCCGGCAACAAGGCGCTGGACAGTGTGGATTTTACGGTGGACAAAGGGGAGATACACGCCCTTCTTGGGGAAAACGGCGCGGGTAAATCCACCCTTCTCAATATCCTCCACGGCATCTATCCTGATTACGATGGAGGTGTGGAGATTGACGGGGGAAAGGTGGACTTTAAGAATGCCAATGACGCCATCGAATTCGGCATTGCCAAGGTGCATCAGGAGGTAAACCTTGTGACAGAGCTGACGGTGGGGCAGAATATAGCCCTTGGCTACGAGGTGACAAGAGGATTCCTGGTGGACTACGACGCCATGTACAGAAAGACGGACATCATCCTGGAAAAGCTGGGGTGTAAATTCAGAGGCAGGGACCGTGTGACCTCCCTCAGCACCGGCGAGATGCAGATGATACTGATTGCCAAGGCATTGTTTCACAATGCAAAAATCATTTCCTTTGACGAACCCACATCGGCCCTGACTGACCGTGAAGTGGACCGTTTGCTTAAGATGATTATGGAACTGAAGGACCAGGGAATCACTATACTGTACATCACGCACCGTCTGGACGAGGTGTTTGCCATAGCGGACAGGGCCAGCATTCTGCGCGACGGAAGGTATATCACCACTTTGGACATGAAGGAGACATCCAAGGAAGAACTGATACGCCACATGGTGGGCCGGGATGTGTCCGCCTATGCCGTTAGGAATAATCCTCTGTGCGCCACTGACGAGGTGGTGCTGGAGGCCAGGGACCTGTGCAGGAACGGAGTATTTGAGCATATAAGCTTTGAGCTCCACAGAGGCGAGATTCTGTCCTTCGCCGGACTGGTGGGATCCAAGAGAACGGATGTGATGCGGGCAATATTTGGAGCCGACCCCTATACCAGCGGGGAAGTTTACATAAAAGGTAAAAGGGCGGAGATAAAGAGCCCTAAGGATGCCCTGGGGTACAGTCTGGGGCTGATACCTGAAAACAGAAAGACCCAGGGCTTTGTAAAGAACTTTACCAACGCCGGCAACATGGCGCTGGCCTCCATGAACCGGTTCTGCAGCAAGGGCTTCGTGAATGCCAGGAAGATATATGACAACTGTATGTATTACACAGGGGAAATGAATCTGCATCCTGCGGATCCGGATTATCTGACAGAGAGTCTGAGCGGCGGAAATGCCCAGAAAGTCATCATCGCGAAGTGGATGACCACGGACGCCGATATCATTATATTTGACGAACCCACAAAGGGAATCGACGTGGGTGCCAAGGCGGAGATATACCGCCTGATGGAGGACCTGGTAGCTGGAGGAAAGGCCATCATCATGGTGTCCTCGGAGCTGCCGGAGGTCATAGGCATGAGCGACAGGGTCGTGGTCATGAGGGAAGGAAAGATCATGGGCTTTCTGAACCACGATGAACTGAATGAAGAAGTCATAATGAGTTTTGCGATGGGAGGCTGACTATGAAGAATGTAATTAAGAAATTTTTAAGGGAATTAGAAGTAGTTGCTGCGCTGGCTGTAATCATGGTGGTATTTGGCGTCATACAGCCCATTTATTTTTCACCGTCCAACCTGCTTGATATCCTGGACCAGTCCGTCATCAACGGCCTTCTGGCTATCGGCATGACCCTGGTTATCATCACCGCAGGAATTGACCTGACAGTTGGCTCCACGCTGGCTATTGTAATCGTAAGCGTGGGTAATTTCCTGGTTATGGGTCTTAATCCTTTTGCAGCCGTCCTTACAGGCGCGGCCATCGGCTTTGGGCTGGGGCTTGTGAACGGAATCCTTGTGGCTGAGATGAAGCTGCAGCCCTTTGTGGCTACTCTGGGCATGATGTCCGTATACAGGGGCGTTGCCTACCTTATAACAGGGGGCTGGCCTGTACTTAACATTCCGCAGAATTTCAGGGATATCATGGACGGTGATGTAATAGGCGCCCTGTCCTCGTCCATGATTCTGTTCCTGGTTGTGACAGTGGCTGCCTATATCCTGCTGAAGCACACAAAGTTTGGCACCTACCTGTATTCCATTGGCAGCAATGAGGAGGCCACACGTCTGTCCGGCGTCAATGTGGATTTCAACAAAATCATGTCTTACGCAATCTGTGGTGTCTGCGTTGCGTTTGCTGGGATGGTCATGCTGGCGAAACTGGGAACCGGCGAGCCTGCGGCCGGAGCCAGCTATGAGACCAATGCCATTGCCGCTGCGGCCATTGGAGGCACCAGCCTGGCAGGCGGCAAGGGAAGCATCATAGGTACGTTCCTGGGAGCAATCCTTCTCCAGGCCCTGAAGGTAGGGCTGGTGGTCTGCGGCGTGGATACTTTCTGGCAGTATATTGCTACGGGTCTTATCATAGTCTTCGCGGTATATGTGGACGTAATCCAGGGTAAACTGGCAGCCGTGAGACTGAATAAGAAGGCAAAGGCGGAATAAACGTATAAGGGGGTCCGGACAGTGAGAGACTGGGAGAGAGATTACATTTGTGTCATCGGCAGCCTTAACTACGATATCATCATGAAGCAGAAGCGCATGCCTTTTCTGGGGGAGACATACACCGCTGACAGCATAACCTATTCCGGGGGAGGAAAGGGTGCCAATCAGGCGGTACAGTGCGCCAAGCTGGGAATCGACACCATTATGGTGGGGAAGGTCGGAAGGGACACCTTTGGGGATACCCTGGTGGAAAAGCTGAAGGAGTATGGGGTGGACTGTTCCTGCATTGGCAGGAGCAGCAGCCCCACGGGCGTGGGCGTGGTCCATGCCCTGGAGGATGGAAGTGTGTATGCATCCATCATTACAGGCGCCAATTTTGATATTACATCCCTGGAAATCGATGGGCTGGACGAGCTGGTCAGGAACAGCGGGATTATCATTCTCCAGCTGGAGATACCTACCGGTGTGGTGGAACATATCATCCGAAAGGCAAAACAGTATCATGTATACACCATACTTAACGCCGCCCCGGCCAAGGAAATAGACCGGGATGTGCTTAAACTGGTGGACGGCCTGATTGTCAATGAGACAGAGGCATCCTTTTACGCGGGAGTTGACATGACGGATGGCGGCATGGTAAGGGCTCATGCAGACAGGCTGAGGCAGCTGACAGACGGGACTGTTATCGTCACCCTGGGCTCCAAGGGCAGCATGCTGCTGGAGAAAGAGGGAGTGGTCCCCATTGAGCCTGTAAAGGTGGAGCATGTGACAGATAGCACCGGGGCGGGGGATTCCTATATAGGGGCATTTGCCTATGGCAAATATAAAGGTATGACGGACCGCCAGGCGTGCTGCTTTGCAGCAAGGGCAGCTTCAGTGACCGTGACAAAGATAGGGGCGCAGGAGGCCATGCCCTGCTTAAGGGAGATTAACTAACCCTTGTTCCTGCCGTCTTATCTGTTACGAGAAATGAAAAAATGTGACAGAAAATGCAATAATCATGGTTGAACTAAGGATGGGCTCTTTGATATAATAAAGCTATTATAGTTCAAAGGGGTAAGCATATGGTTCCTGAGTTGAGAAAAGAAGAGATACTGAAGAGTATTAAAAAGAGGGATATCTCTTATATAAAAGACCTGGCAGCGGAATTAAACATTTCCCTGTCCACTGTGCGCAGGGATGTTGCTGCTCTGGAACAGGAAGGCAGTGTCATCGTCATGCGCGGAGGCGCGGTTAAGTATAAGGCGGAGGATTTCGACGAGCCTGTGGTAAAGAAAAAGCTGATTCACAGCGAGGAGAAGGAGATCATAGCCAGGAAGGCGGCTGCGCTGGTGGAGGACGGAGACTGCGTTTACGTGGATTCAGGCACTACCACGGTAGGGATGCTCAAATATCTCCAGGGAAAGCGAATCACCATTGTCTCCAGCAGCACGGAACTGCTGGACAATCTGCCCATCAAGAACGCAAAGTGTATCCTGCTGGGGGGAGAGGTGAGGGATGATTTGGAATCCGTACTGGGCGCCCTGACGGAAAAGATGATATCCGACATGTATTTTGATAAGGCGTTCATTGGCGCCAACGGTTATATTCCGGACGGAGGCATCTACACCTACGATGACAGAGAGGCCAGGAAAAAGGTGATTGTAAAAGACCATTCCAAGGTGGTCTATGTGCTGATGGATACATCTAAAAAGAATAAGTATGCGTTTTCCAAGGTGTTTGATTTGGGTGAGGCGGTTTTGATTACAGAGGAGGAAGATAATAGGTAAGGATGTGAGGGAAAATACGCGGACGCGGGTAGGGAGCCGCGTCCGTGAGAGCCGGGAACGCAGGGCGGGAGGTGACCGTTTCCGCAGTGGGAGAGACTAAGGCGCCAGAATCCCGGCATGCCATTTTTCTTTATTAGATATGTGATATAAACGATGCAGACGCGGTAATACGTTGCGGGTGAGTGAAATGGGGGCGGGGGAGGCGGATGCATCTACAGGAGCGTTGGTATCACTTAGGCCGTGGGAAGCGGCTTTAAGATTCAGGCGTACCCTTGTCTGAGCTCAGTACCTGGATTCCAGGTAACACCTAAGCGCGAGTTGGGTCGCCTGAATCTTGTTTAAAGCCGTTTCACGGGGCCTTAGTGATTCCCGCTCCGCAGCCCGCGTCCGACTCACCCGCCCCCATTTCACTCACGGACGGATGCACCTCCCCCCCTGCACCTTTACATCACATCTACCCTTAATCCCCAAACACAGCCTTATAATCAGCCTGGAATTTGGCAATGCCCTGGTCGGTCAGAGGATGCTTTGTCATCTGCTCCAGTACCTTGTAGGGAACAGTTGCAATGTCGGCACCGGCCTTGGCGCAGTCGATTACGTGAATCGGGTTGCGCACGCTGGCGGCAATGATTTCGGTTTCAATGTTGTGCATCTGGAAAATCTCGGTGATGTCGTAAATCAGGTCGATACCCGGCATGGAGATGTCATCCAGACGTCCAAGGAATGGGGATACGTAGGACGCGCCTGCCCGTGCGGCTAAGAGAGCCTGTGCGGATGTGAATACCAGGGTAACGTTGGTCTTGATGCCCTCTGCGTGAAGCACCTTGACAGCCTTTAAGCCTTCTATTGTCATAGGAATCTTAACTACCATGTTGGGATGGATGGCTGCAATCTCGCGGCCTTCCTTAATCATGCCCTCTGCGTCAACGGTGGTAGCCTTAACCTCGCCGCTGATAGGTCCGTCCACGATGTCGGTGATTTCCTTAATGACTTCGGCAAAGTTTCTTCCCTCTTTTGCAATCAGGGATGGATTGGTGGTAACGCCGCAGATGACACCCATATCATTGGCTTTTTTGATATCCTCAACATTCGCTGTGTCCACAAAAAATTTCATAGTAAATACCCTCCTAAAATGTGTGGGACAGGCTCCCCTGCCCGTTTCCTTTTTATCTCTAAGTGTATTATAGCGCATATACATGCTATGTCAAGCAAATTATTGCAAAAATGTGCGTTAGTATGCGATTTTTGCTGGAATGCACACAGAATGATACCGGAACACAAATGAAATACCGCAAAAGTAACGCAAAAAATTGCAGCGGTTTTTTTGGAGTGCTAACTATAAAAAATCCAATCCCTTGTTCCGGTAGTCCACTGCCATCTCGACGGACACGTCGTTGTCCGTGATTAATGTGGTAAAAGCCTCGATGCCGCACACATGGTATCTGGATACGGTATTCAGTTTAATGGGATTCACCAGGGCAATGACCCTTCGGGAGGACTGAATCAGCTGCCTCTTTATGCTGACCTCGTCCGGGTATGGGATGGTCATGCCGTATTCGGGATGGATGGCGTATACGCCCATAAAGCACAGGTCCGGGTGGTAGAGGGCTGCCTGGCTGGCCGCGGTTTCACCCACATTGGTCATGGATTCCTTTAACAGCCGTCCTCCCAGGACGATTACATCCACCTGGTCCTTCATGGAACAGGCGTGGGCAATGGAATAGCTGTTGGTCAGCACGGTCAGCTTAAGGCCGTTTGGAATGTTCTTGGCAAACTGCAGGTTCGTACTGCTGCCGTCAATGGCCACCAGCTGGTCCTTCTCCAGAAAGTCCAGGGCCTTCAGCGCCAGGCGCTGCTTTAATTCCACATCCGTTGTCTCGCGGTCAAAGAAATTGATGACCGGGCGCTCCATGGGAATGGCGCCGCCGAACACACGCTTGACCTGCCCTTTCTGGTCCAGGTCCAGCAAATCGCGGCGGATGGTATCCTCGGATACATTCAGCTCCACTGCCAGTCTGCTGACCACCACCTTGCCGGAGGAGTGAAGCTTATTTAAGATTAATGCCTGCCGTTCTTCTTTTAACATATCATTCCCTGTCCTTTTCTTTTATTCATTCTTTTATCCATTCTTTTACCAGTTCCATCCAGCCCTGACAGTGCGGCACAAGGCAGTCGCCTGTGCTGTCAGAAACCTCGTCCGTAGCCAGGGACAGTCCGTGGCGTCCGCTGGGATAGATGTGCATTTCCAGGCTGACGCCCGCCTTTTTCAGGGCCTGGGCCAGCAGCAGAGAGTTTTCCACAGGCACGGACTGGTCGGTCCAGGTGTGCCACAGGAAGGTCCTGGGTGTCTGCGCGCCTGCCTGAAGTTCCAGGGAAACCAGTTCCCTGAGCTGGGGGTCGCCGGCCCTGTCTCCCAAAAGCTGTTCAAAGGAGCGTTTATGTCCGAATTCTCCGGATGTGATAACCGGATAGCACAGAATCATTCCCTTTGGCTGTATGTCCTCAGGGGCCGCATTCAGGGGGGCATAGAGAAATTCGCGGTTCCACATCATGCCCAGGCAGGCGGCCAGATGACCTCCCGCAGAGAAACCGCACACGATGATCCGCTCTGTGTCAATATTCCATTCCCGGGCATGGCTTTTCACAAAAGCCACGGATTTGGCCAGTTCCATAAGAGCCACGGGAAATGTTTCCGGGGCAACGCTGTAGTGCAGGGAAAAGACCTGGCATCCCGCTGCCAGAAATTCCATGGCCACGGGCTGGTCTTCCCTGGGGGACACAAAGCCGTATCCGCCTCCGGCGCATAGGACGACGGCCGGGCGGAGAAGCTCCGGCTTATGGGGCAGGCGATCCAGCAGATAAGCAGTCAGGTCCGCCGGCTCCCGGGATGCCCTTGCATGGCCGCATTCCTGTTTCGTAACCATAATATTAAAATGTTTTATATTCATGTTCTCGCCTTTCCGGAAACAGGAGGGTGGTGAATATGAAAAAAGCTGTTTCCAGTATCATTATACTGAAAACAGCTCAGGGGTTCAATCATTTTTGCCGCCTGTTTTATGTCACTGCCTTTACTGTCGGCGAAACATGGTTTCAATGTAAGCCAGGATAAGGGGGGCGATTCCCTTTGCTTCATTTTCCACCACCGGCTCCCTCATATAGTATTCAAAGGTTCCCTCCCGCATGTCCGTGTTGCCCAGCCCGGCAACCAGGCAGATGCCGCCCAGCTGGAGCCTGCCGTCTTTCTCGGAGAGATATGTGCTGCATATGCCCTCAAATGCCTTTTGGCCGTATTTAAAATATTCATCAGAAAGGTAATGGAGGCGTACGCTTTTCATGATGGCATAGGCGAATATGGCGGAACCGGATTCCTCCAGGTAGTTGGGGGCGATTCCGCCCCGGTTTACCACCTGGTACCACATGCCGGTGGCCTGGTCCTGGTAAGGCAGCATGGCATCAATCAGTTCCTTATAGATGACGTTCAGCCGCGCCTTCTGGCACGCCATGGATTCCGGCATGACTTCCATGGTGTCGATTAAGGCCATGGCATACCAGCCCATGGCCCTGAGCCAGAAGTTCTCCGACAGTCCGGTCACCTTATCGCACCAGAACATCTGGCGTGAATCATCGTAGGCATGGTAGTACAGTCCGTTGAGCGGGTCCCTCATCCGTTCGTATACCTGGAGGAACTGCCGGAAGGAATCCTCGCAGTTCTTACAGCCGTTATACTCTGCTTCATACTGCATATAGAAAGGCTGGGCCATGTACAGCCCGTCCAGCCATATCTGGCTGGGATAGATTTTCTTATGCCAGAAGTTCCCCGTGGATGTGCGGGGCTGTTCCTTTAACTGGCTGTATACAGTATCCATAGCCTTCCTGTATTTTTCTTTTCCGGTCAGCTTGTAAAGGTCGAACAGGGTTTTGCCGGCATTTACATTATCCAGGTTGTACTCCTTTGGGTCATAGGATTCAATGGAGCCGTCCTCCCTTACAAAGTGGCCGGTGAAGGCGTCTGCGAAGTTCAGATACCGGTCATTCCTGGTTATAAGGTAGAGTTCGATGATGGCCTTAATCATGCAGCCGTCAATATAGTTCCAGGTGGATTTTGAACCCTCCCGGATTTTTTCAATGTTCCACACAGGGGACTCAGGGGTGCTCTGTTCAATCAGCTGGTCGACGTAACGGTCCAGTATTTTCATAATCTTAACTCTCCTTTATGCATATATGTACACTGAGCCTGATGTAAGGCGTCTTTGAAAAATGGAAGTGTAAACGTTTGCAGACAAAACGGTAGTAATTTAGTTCAACTAAATTTGGGATAAACCCTCAAATTACAGTGCAATATGTCTTTGAAATCCTCGAAATCCATTTTTTTAATCCTGAATCTATCTTAACACAAAAAAAGCAGGAAAAGAATTGGATATATTATACAAAAAAATATTAAAAAACTATACGAATCAAACAATTGACATACGATATAAATAGTGTTACTATGTAACTCAAAGAAAAACGATGCATGTTTGCTTAAAATAAGCTAAATGTAATTGCTTACAAATAGCAGATATGCATAATTTTTGAAGCAATTATGCAAACCTTTGCAAACGCGCGAGCAAAGACAAAGAAAAGAGAGGGAGAGAAATGATGAAGAAGAACCTGAAAAAAGCAGTGTCCCTGGCCCTGGCATCTGTAATGGCATTATCGCTGACAGCCTGCGCAGGCGGCAGCGGCAGCGGGACCACCACGGCAGCGCAGACAGAAGGCAAGGAAGCAGAGAGCGGATCTGAGGACGTGACCATTAAGTTCTGCTGGTGGGGCGGTGACTCCAGACATGAGGCAACTGAGAAGGCAGTGGACGCTTTCATGGCAAAGTATCCTAATATTAAGGTAGAATGCGAGTACGGAGCCTGGACCGGATGGGAAGAGAAGCAGTCCCTGGCCATTCAGGGAGGCAATGCAGCCGATGTCATGCAGATTAACTGGAACTGGATTACATCCTACAGCGGCAACGGAACCAACTTTGCAAATCTGGAGGACTGCAGCGATGTCCTGGACCTGACCCAGTTTTCACAGGAAAGCCTGGACCAGTGTAGGGCGGACGGCAAGCTGATGGCAGTGCCGGTGGCCCTGACAGGACGACTGTTCTACTGGAACAAGACCACCTTTGATGAGGTTGGATGTGAGATTCCTACGGATGAGGCTTCCCTCCTGGAGGCGGGCGCTAAGTTTAAGGCTTACAATGAAGATTACTACCCTCTGGCCATGATGGAATATGACAGGGCCATCTTCCTGGTATACTATCTGGAAAGCGTATACGGCAAGCCATGGGTTGAAAACGGGGAGCTTCAGTATACAGCTGAGGAGATTCAAACAGGCATGGACTTCATGACAAAGCTGGAGGAGGCACACGTGATTCCTACCATCGCTACCCTTCAGGGCGATATGGCTGATTCCTTAGACAAGAACGCAAAGGTAATCGACGGCAAGTATGCAGGCGTATTTGAGTGGGATTCCGCAGTTTCCAAGGTTCAGAAGGCAATCGCGGAGAGCACCACAAAGCCGGGCCAGGAGCTGGTTATCGGCGACTTCCTTAAGTTTGGCGATTACGATGGCGGCTTTACCAAGATTTCCGTGGCGCTGGCAGTGTCCGCAAATTCAGCTCATCCAAAGGAAGCAGCCATGCTGATTAACTACTTATTAAATGATGACGAGGCAATTGAAATCTGCGGTACGGAGCGCGGCATTCCATGCTCGGCAGAGGGTGTAAAGATTCTGGAGGAAAAGGGAATCGGTGACAAGCTGGTCATGGAAGCCAATGCAAAGGTTCTGGCCTACTCCAAATTCCCTCTGGACCCCATGTTTGAGCACAACGACCTGAAGGCCAATCCGGACGGTGTATATTATAAGGTATTTGGAAAGCTGAGTGCAGGCGACATCACTTCCGCCGAAGCAGCAGAAGACTTGATGAAGGGTATTGACGACTGCTATAACTTCTGATTTTAAACAGCTTCAGGAAAGATATTGTGTTGGAATGAAAGACAGGGCCGCCGGACATGACCCGGGCGGCCCGTATCCTGGCCCCAGGCAGCGGGCAGCAGGAAAGGCACGGCGGATAATCAGGAAAAGGGCGGTGTCAGGAATAGAATGGATGTTAGGGAAGCAGTAAAATACAGGGAAAACTACGACAGCATTGTTACATATTTTAAGACTTTGAAAACGCCCGGCATGGACCAGATGGTCCTGCTGATAGATACCATAGAGCAGATGTCCCCGGAAATATACGAGCATTACAGGGCGCTCCAGGACATGTTCCGCATAAGGTTAAAGGCCATGCTGGCAGGAGAAAATCCGGGCCCGCATGAGCAGCTGGCATACATTATCAAAAAGGGGTGCAGCACAGGTACGCTGCTCAGGGAGAAGTATGAGAGCTATTTAGATTAATAGGTTTGGAGGTAACCGTATGAAAAAAAAGAAAGGATTCTGGGCGCTGAATATCGGCCTGCTTTACATTCTGCCGTGGCTGGTTGGATTTCTTCTGTTCAAGGTATATCCATTTGCATCTTCGCTGTACTACAGCTTTACCAACTATGATTTGTTCAACGGAATAACAAAGACCGGACTTCTGAACTACGAGAAGATATTTACGGATGAGGACATCATAAGGGCCTTTGTGGTGACGTTTAAATATGCCATCCTAGACGTGCCCTTAAAGCTGGCCTTCGCCCTCTTTATCGCGTACATCCTTAACTTCAAGCTGAAGGGCGTGAACTTCTTCAGGACAGCATATTACATCCCATCCATCCTGGGCGGTTCCATTGCCATAGCGATTCTCTGGAGGGCTGTATTTAATACGGATGGCCTGATTAACACGGTAATCACATTTTTCGGAGGGCCAAAGATTAACTGGATGGCCGGTTCCAACAGCGCGCTGTTCGTGATTGTACTTTTGCGCGTTTGGCAGTTTGGTTCTGCCATGGTCATTTTCCTGGCAGCCTTAAAGGGCGTGTCCGAAGATTTGTATGAGGCTGCCTCCATTGACGGCGCGGGCAAGTGGACCCAGTTCTTTAAGATTACGGTACCCCTTATCACACCGGTTATTTTCTATAACCTGATTACACAGCTCTGCCAGGCATTCCAGGAATTCAACGCTCCGTTCCTGGTTACAAAGGGCGGGCCAAACGGTGCAACCACCCTGATTTCCATGCTGATTTACAACAATGCATTCCTGCGCCATAAGATGGGCATGGCCAGCGCACAGGCATGGATTCTGTTCCTGATTGTCATGACGCTGACCGCGGTGGCGTTCATCAGCCAGAAAAAATGGGTATATTATTCAGACGAGGAAGGGAGGTAGGAACGTATGACAAGAGAGACAAAACGGAAGGTCAGCACGGTAATCCGCTACACCCTGCTGATTCTGGTGGGGTTCATCATGGTATACCCTCTAATCTGGATGGTTGGGGCCACATTTAAGACCAACTCCGAGATATTCACCAGCGCATGGTTCCTGCCTAAGAACCCTGTGTTTGACGGATACAGCAATGCCTTTAAGAGCTATGGAGGAAAAATATCCCTGGTTTCCTCCCTGATTAATACATATAAAATTGTGATTCCCAAGGTGATTTTCACCGTGGTATCCGCCGCCATCGCGGCCTATGGATTCGGACGGTTTGACTTTAAGGGAAAGAAGATTTTCTTTGCGCTGCTGATGTCCACCCTGTTTCTTCCGCAGGTGGTTCTCAATGCGCCCCAGTACATCATGTTTAACAAGTGGAAGTGGGTCAACACCTACCTTCCTCTGATCGTACCCTCCCTGTTCGCGGCGGATACCTACTTCGTATTCATGCTGATTCAGTTCCTCAGGGGAGTGCCCAAGGAGCTGGAGGAAGCCGCCAAGATTGACGGCTGCAATACATTCAAGACGCTGTGGTTCGTGATTGTTCCTATGCTGAAGCCGTCTCTGGTGTCCTGCGCCCTGTTCCAGTTCATGTGGACCAACAATGATTTCCAGGGGCCGTTGATTTACATTGCGGACATGCAGAAATATACCAACTCCGTATACCTGCGCATGTCCATGGACGGAGATGTGGGCTTCCAGTGGAACCGTATCCTGGCCATGTCCCTGATTTCCATTGTACCATCGCTGATTGTGTTCTTCTGCGCACAGGATTCTTTCATTGACGGTATTGCGGCAGGCGGGGTTAAGGGTTAAAATATAAAAAGACCAGGGTCAGCCTGGATGCGAATGGGGGCTCTCCTGGGAGGGTCCCCATTCCTGATTTGATATTGCGGCCATAGAGGGTCAGACTAGAAAAGAGGTATAATGCCATGGATTTAAAGGTGATTTATAAAAATGCGCGCTGCGCCGTACTTGAGATAGAGGACGGAGGTACATATGAAACCAGCCGGATGTACCGCCTCTATCTGAACGGGGAATTCATCCGGGAAACAGGAAAAGCTGTCACAAGTCTTTATAATCTGAAACCGGATACCAGCTATCAGGTGGAGGCCAGAAGCGGGGACGGCCTTGAGTTAAAGTCCTCCTTTACCACGGACAGTGAATTCGTGACATTGGATGTGCGTGATTTTGGGGCAAAGGGAGACGGGATTCAGGATGACACTCTGTTTATCCAGGCTGCCATTATGGCCTGCCCTGAAAAGAGCCGGGTCCTGATTCCGGCCGGGACCTACCGGATTGTGTCCCTGTTCTTAAAGGATGATGTGAATATTGAGCTGGCTGAGGGGGCGGTGCTGTCCGCGTATACGGACCGGACCCGTTTTCCTGTGTTTCAGGGAATGCTCCAGAGCTATGACGAGCAGGGTGAATATAATCTGGGCACATGGGAGGGCAATCCGCTGCCCATGTTTACCGGCATCATAACAGGCGTGAACGTGAAGGGCGCCGTCATTTATGGACAGGGAATCATAGACGGGAACGCGGGGGCCGGGGAGGGAAACTGGTGGCACGAGCCCAAGGTGATACACACGGCCTGCCGGCCCAGGATGATTTTCCTGGAGCGGTGCCGGCAGGTGACGATTCAGGGAATCACAGTGAGAAACAGTCCCAGCTGGAACATCCATCCCTATTTTTCCGACCACTTAAGATTCTTTGACCTTAAGGTGCTGAGTCCCAAGGATTCGCCGAACACGGACGGACTGGATCCGGAATCATGCGAGGATGTGGAGATTGCAGGCGTCTGCTTCTCCCTGGGAGATGACTGCATTGCCGTAAAGTCGGGAAAAATCTATATGGGCTCCACCTATAAACGCCCGTCAAAGGACATATCTATCCGAAGATGCTGTATGCGGGACGGTCATGGATCCGTTACCATCGGAAGCGAGATGGCGGGCGGGGTAAAGGACCTGACCGTTAAGGACTGCATGTTCCTGCACACGGACAGGGGACTGCGCATCAAGACGCGCAGGGGCAGGGGAAAGGACGCCGTGGTGGACGGAATTGTCTTTGAACACATCCGCATGGACCATGTGATGACTCCCTTTGTCATCAACTGTTTCTATTTCTGTGACCCGGACGGACACAGCGAATATGTGCGAACAAAGGAAGCGCTTCCGGTGGATGACAGAACGCCTTTGATTAAGAGCCTGTGCTTTAAGGATATAGAGGCGGGAAACTGCCATGTGGCGGCTGCCTATATGTATGGTCTTCCGGAACAGCGGATTGGACGGGTGGAGATGGAGCATGTCCGCGTCACCTATGCGCCGTCTGCCAGGGAAGGGCAGCCTGCCATGATGGATGGCTGTGACTCCCATATACGCCGCATGGGAATCTACGCCAATCAGATTGAAGAGCTGATTCTTAAGGATGTGAAGGTGGAAGGACAGGATGGTCCGGCCATCATCACGGAAAATATCGGCCGTGTCTGCGGAAGCATTTGACAGAAGCCGGAAAACGAGTTAGATTGTATTCGTACGTCTGAACGGAAATGATATGTAAACGCTTATGGTGGATTGCAAAGAGGGGGATATTATGGCAGTGACGATAAAGGATATCGCGAAAAGGGCAGGGGTTTCCTATTCCACGGTATCCAGGGCCTTAAACGGCATAGGGGTGGAGAACACGGAGAGCAGGAAGAACATACTGCGCCTGGCTCAGGAGATGGGGTATGTGCCCAACCAGGCTGCCATCAACCTGAAAAAATCCAGATCCTATGTAATAGGGCTGTATTTCTCTGCCATCAGCAAGATGACATCGCCGTTTGTGCTTCACGACGTGCTGACAGGGGTTTACAGCGTTGCGGGAGGCAAGTATAATGTAGTGGTTAAAGGTATTGATATGCATGAACCAGGAACACTGAATCCCAGCTATTTTGACGGAATCATCGTATTGTCCCAGCGAAGCGAGGACATGGAGTTTATGAACGAGGTCCTGGACAAAAAGATTCCAATGGCAGTCATCTGCCGTGCAGTGGACGTGGACGCGCCCAATGTGACCACGGATGAGGCCCTTGCCATGGAACGGGCCATGGACTATCTGCTGGAGAACGGACACCGGAATATCGGCATCATAGAAGGAAATCCGGGACTGGATTCCAGCCGGCTGCGCCGCAGGGGATGGAGGACGTCCATGACCAGCCACGGACTGGATCCGGATGCCCTTCCCGTCATCAGCGGCAATTACCGGTATGCCAGCGGATATACCGCGGCAAAACAGCTTCTCGCCTTCCGGCCCACGGCTCTGCTGTGCTTTAACGATGAGATGGCTTTTGGAGCCAGGACAGCCATTGTGGAGGCCGGCCTTAAGGTGCCGGACGATGTTTCTCTGGTGGGCTTTGACAACTGGGATATGTCAGGCTATTCGGATATGCATTTGACCACGGTGGAGCGCAACATGGGTGAGATTGCCAAAGAGGGAGCCAGGGTGCTGCTCAGGCGCCTGGACGAGGGAATCATCGACAACCGGAGGATTTACCTGAACAATAAGCTGATTATCAGGGATACGGTTAAGAATCTGAATATGGAAGAGAGGAAACCATCATGAAAAAGTTAGAGGAGTATGTAAGAAGCATACCGGATTTTCCGGAGCCTGGAATCATATTCCGGGATGTGACCAGCATCCTGCAGGACGCGGACGGGCTGCACATGGCAGTGGACAGTCTGATTGACATGGTTAAGGACCTGGATTACGACCTGGTGATAGGCCCCGAATCAAGGGGATTTATCTTTGGGGTTCCGGTGGCCTATGCACAGCACAAGGGATTTGTGCCTGTACGCAAAAAGGGTAAGCTTCCCTGCGAGACCATTGCCATGGAATATGACCTGGAATACGGACAGGCAACCATTGAAATGCACAAGGATGCCATCCGCCCGGGTCAGAAGGTAATCATTGTGGACGACCTGATCGCCACAGGAGGAACCACCGAGGCAATTGTCAAGCTGATTGAACAGCTGGGCGGACAGGTGGTAAAGATCTGCTTTGTCATGGAGCTGGCAGGGCTGAACGGGCGGGAGCATCTGAAGGGGTATGATGTGGATTCAGCGATTATTTATGAAGGTAAGTAGAAAAATGAAATAGATTTGGTTAAAGAATGGGCCCATTAGATTAAAAATGGGCCTTTTTGTTATGTCTGAGCATCAAACACACCTCAAAATTCGTCTGATATTTTCTTGCCCCGCTTTTTTCCAAGCGCCCCTTGCTTTTTTACATAAAAAAAATTATAATGTATCTTGACTATCCATAGGAAAAGGTGACCGAACATATGGCAAATGAGGGAACAAAAGAAAAACTGGATATCGAATTGGAAGCGCCGGCCGACTTTACCAGCCCTGAAGAGCTGTATCAGGACTTGATTAATACAATCCGCAAATATCATCCTTCGGATGATATCACCATGATCGAAAAGGCTTACAGGATTGCAGATGAGGCCCATAAGGAGCAGAAGCGCAAGTCCGGTGAGCCCTATATCATCCATCCGCTCTGCGTGGCTATCATACTGGCCGACTTGGAGATGGATAAGGAGACCATTGCAGCAGGGCTTCTTCATGATGTGGTAGAGGATACCATTATGACCCTGGAGCAGCTGACCAAGGAGTTCGGCTCTGAGGTTTCCTTCCTGGTGGACGGTGTCACCAAGCTGACACAGTTAAACTGGGATAAGGACAAGGTGGAGATTCAGGCAGACAATCTGCGCAAGATGTTTTTGGCCATGGCAAAGGACATCCGCGTTATTATCATCAAGCTGGCGGACCGTCTCCACAACATGAGGACAGGTCAGTACTGGAAGCCGGAGAAGCAAAAGGAAAAGGCCAGGGAGACCATGGAGATTTATGCTCCCATCGCTGACAGGCTGGGCATTTCCAAGATCAAGATTGAACTGGATGATCTGTCCCTTAAGTTCCTTCAGCCGGATGTATATTACGACCTGGTGGAGAAAGTGGCCCTTCGCAAGGATACAAGGGAGGCCTTTGTCCGGGAAATCGTGGACGAAGTCAAGAACCACATGGAGGATGCGGGCATTGAGGCCACGGTGGGCGGACGTGTGAAGCATTTCTTCAGTATCTATAAAAAGATGGTGAACCAGAACAAGACTCTGGACCAGATATATGATTTGTTTGCAGTGCGCATCATGGTGGAGACCGTGAAAGACTGCTATGCTGCCCTGGGCGTCATCCATGAGATGTATAAGCCCATTCCGGGCCGTTTCAAAGACTATATAGCCATGCCCAAACAGAATATGTACCAGTCCCTGCACACCACCCTGATTGGGAGCAACGGACAGCCCTTTGAGATACAGATCCGCACCTATGAGATGCACAGGACAGCGGAATACGGTATCGCCGCCCACTGGAAGTATAAGGAGAGCGGAAGCGGACAGGTGGCTGCGGGAAGCGCTGAGGCAAAGCTCAGCTGGCTGCGCCAGATTCTGGAGTGGCAGAGGGATACGGACGATTCCAAGGAATTCCTGAGTATGGTCAAGGGGGATTTGGATCTGTTCTCCGACAGTGTGTACTGCTTTACACCGTCAGGGGATGTAAAGACCCTGCCCAGCGGTTCCACCCCCATCGACTTTGCATATTGTATACACAGCGCGGTGGGAAATAAGATGGTGGGAGCCAGGGTCAACGGCAAGCTGGTGCCCATCGAATATGTGATTCAAAACGGCGACCAGCTGGAAATCATCACATCCCAGAATTCCAAGGGACCCAGCCGGGACTGGCTGGGCATTGTGAAGAGTACCCAGGCCAAGAATAAGATTAACCAGTGGTTCAAGAGCCAGATGAAGGAAGACAACATCGTCAGGGGCCGGGACCAGATTGAACGCTACTGTAAGGCTAAGGGCATTAACTGGTCTGAAATCGGCAAGCCCGAGTTCATGGAAAAGGTCATGAACCGGTATGCCTATAAGGATTGGGATTCCGTTCTGGCATCCGTTGGACACGGGGGCCTGAAAGAGGGCCAGGTCATCAACAAGATGCTGGAGGAGCGGGAGAAAAAGTTAAAGAGAGAAATTACGGATGCGGATGTGCTCAGCGGTATTGCTGACACAGCGGGAAGGGCCGGTGAGGCAAGCGTCCGCAAATCAAAGAGCGGCATAATGGTCAAGGGAATCCATGACCTGGCGGTTCGGTTCTCCAAGTGCTGCAACCCGGTGCCGGGGGATGAAATTATAGGATTTGTCACCAGGGGCCGCGGCGTATCCATCCACCGCACGGACTGTGTGAATATCATCAACCTGCCGGAGGATGAACGCAGCAGGATGATTGACGCAGAATGGCAGATGGCGGAGGGAGCCAGCAGCAATGAGCAGTACTCCACGGAAATCAAGATATTTGCCAACAACCGGATTGGCATGTTTGCAGATATATCCAAGGTCTTTACGGAGAAGCAGATTGACATTACTTCCATGAATGTGAGGACCAGCAAGCAGGGCAAGGCCACCATCATCATGACATTTGACATTCATGGGACCGATGAGCTGACCCGGCTGACGGATAAGATACGCCAGATTGAGGGCGTCCTGGATATAGAGAGAACAACAGGATAGCTGTGATGAAAGGGGAAGGATATGAGCGATATTAGGATTAAGACATGTGTATTGGGACAGGTGAGTACCAACTGTTATCTGGTTTATGATGAGCAGACCAAGGAGGGGGCGGTCATTGACCCGGCTGACAACGCTCCTTATATTCTGAACAAGTGCAGCGAGCTGGGAATCAATCTCACGGCAGTCCTGCTGACCCACGGTCATTTTGACCATATCATGGCTGTGCCGGATGTGCTCAGGGCATTTCGGGTAAAGGTCTATGCATATGAGACAGAGGAAAATATGCTGGCCGATACAAAGCTTAATATGACCGGAGGATTCAGAGGACCCCAGACCAGCCTGCATGCGGATGTGCTTCTTCATGACGGACAGGAACTGGATCTCCTGGGAACCAGATGGAAGGTGCTGTTCACACCGGGACATACCGCAGGCTCCTGCTGCTTCTATCTGCCGGATGAGGGCATTGTCTTTGCAGGCGATACCCTGTTTTGCGGTTCCTATGGCAGGACAGACCTGCCCACAGGGAATACGATTCGTATTGTCAGCTCCATTGTGGACGTACTGTTTAAACTGCCGGATGATACCATGGTGTATACAGGACACGGAGATCCCACCACCATCGGGTTTGAGAAGAAGGGGAATCCCGTGCTTACGGTAAGAGACAACATCCTCCGGGTAAAAGGCCCGGATGCCTTCAAACAGGAATAAAAGAAGGCTTTATTATAGAAAGCAGGTTTTGTATGATTGGACTTTTAATACAGGATAACCGGTACGAACAGGACATCAGAGAACTTCTGATGTCCTTTTATCCAGGTGAGGCTTATGCCCATGAGGTAAAAGACGGGGTGGACTTTTACGTGGAGACACGGCTGGGAGATGGCACGGTTTCCGTTTTTATATGGGAAAATGGAGCCGCCTCAGAGGACTTAAGCGGGAACGGGACCGGGCTGGAGCCGGGAAAAGATCAGGCCCCATCACGGCCGGAGGGGTTAAAGGGCTGGAAGTTATCGGATTCCTGCACCCGCCCCTCGGACCTTTCGGACCACTCCGCCACCAAGAATGTCATAAAGAAAATGTTTTACCTCATGCTGGCGGCGCGCACGGGAAAGGAAATGCCCTGGGGTTCCCTCACCGGCATCCGCCCCACCAAGATAGCCCTTACCAGGCTGGAGGAAGGCTGGAAGGAGGAGGATATCCGTTCTTTTATGAAGGAGACCTACCTTGCCAGCGATGAAAAGATAGATTTGAGCATTGAGATTGCCGCCAGGGAGAAAAAACTTCTGGAACCATTGGACTATGAGCGGGGCTACAGCCTGTACGTGGGGATACCATTCTGCCCCACCACATGTCTGTACTGTTCCTTTACCTCCTATCCCATTGGAAAATGGAAGGGGCGCACAGGCCTTTACCTGGAAGCATTGTTTAAGGAACTGGAATATACGGCCCGGAAGATGGAGGGAAGGCCTCTGGACACGGTCTATTTTGGCGGAGGCACCCCTACATCCCTTCCTGCGGAGGATTTAGAAGCTCTCTTAAGCAGGCTGGAGCAGCTCTTTGACCTGAGCCGCGTGCTGGAGTTTACAGTGGAGGCCGGAAGGCCGGACAGCATTACCCAGGACAAGCTTAAGGTGCTGAGAGACCACGGCATCACCCGTATTTCCATTAATCCCCAGACCATGAACCAAAAAACCCTGGACCTGATTGGCCGCCACCACACCGTGGAGATGGTGAAGGAGCGTTTTTACACGGCCCGCGAGCTGGGATTTGACAACATCAACATGGACCTGATTATGGGGCTTCCAGAGGAGAATATGGATGATGTGCGGCGCACATTGGAGGAGGTACGGGCTCTAGGCCCGGATTCCCTTACGGTCCATTCCCTGGCCATCAAGAGGGCGGCCAGGCTCAACATGTTCAGGGAAGAGTACGGCGGGCTGAAGATTCAGAACACCCCGGAGATGATCGAGCTCAGCGCTGCCTGCGCCCGTGAGATGGGTATGGAGCCCTATTATCTGTACCGCCAGAAAAACATGGCCGGTAATTTTGAGAATGTAGGGTACTCCCTGCCCGGCAAAGCCTGTATCTACAACATCCTTATCATGGAGGAGATGCAGACCATAGCTGCCTGCGGCGCGGGAACCACCACCAAGGTGGTATTTCCTTCTGAGAACCGCAGGGAACGCTGCGAGAATGTAAAGGAAGTGGAGCAGTACATCAGCAGGATTGACGAGATGATACAGCGCAAGGAGCGCATCCTTTAACTGTAAGCCCGCAACGCCGCGGACTCATAGGGAGGAAAAAATCATTGAAAACACTTGCAAAATCATAAAAGATGCTTAAAATAAAGATATTGAAGAAAAATCAGGATTGGAGAACGCGTATGGCATTAGCTAAGAAGCCGGTCACCGGCATGAGAGATATCACGCCTGCTGAGATGCAGATTCGTGAGTACGTGATGAATCAAATCAAAGAGACCTATAAAAGCTTTGGATTTACCCAGATAGAGACACCCTGCGTAGAGCACATCGGGAACCTGACCAGCAAACAGGGCGGGGATAATGAGAAGCTGATTTTCAAGATACTGAAAAGAGGGGACAAGCTTAACCTGGAAGGGGCAAAGGAAGAGAATGACCTGGTGGACAGCGGCCTGCGCTATGACCTGACCCTCCCCCTTTCCCGCTATTACGCCAACAATGCAGCCAACCTGCCAAGTCCCTTCAAGGCGCTTCAGATGGGAAGCGTGTGGCGCGCGGACCGCCCCCAGAAGGGCCGTTTCCGCCAGTTTGTACAGTGTGACATCGATATTCTGGGAGATGCCACCAGCCTGGCTGAAATTGAGCTGATTCTGGCCACCACCACTGCCCTTGGAAGAATCTGCCCGGACAACGGCTTTACTGTCCGTATCAATGACAGGGGCATCCTGCGGGGCATGGCCCTGTACTGCGGTTTTCCGGAGGAGTCCATGGACCAGGTATTTATTACCCTGGACAAGATGGATAAGATTGGGTATGAAGGCGTGGAGAAGGAGCTTCTGGAATCCGGCTATTGTCCGGAGAGCGTAAGTAAATATCTGGACATGCTTAAGAACGTGACAAAGGATGCAGCCGGGGTAAGGGCCCTGGGACAGATGCTCTCAGAGGTGATGCCCGCCAATGTAAGCGAGGGCCTGGCCCACATCATGGACACAGTGGCTGAGGTGGCTGAGGCTGACTTCGGCCTGGAGTTCGACCCCACGTTGGTCAGAGGCATGTCATATTATACAGGAACTATTTTCGAGGTCTCCATGGAGGGCTTCGGCGGTTCCGTGGCAGGCGGCGGCCGCTACGATAAGATGATTGGCAAGTTTACAGGCATGGAGACACCGGCCTGCGGATTCTCCATAGGCTTTGAGCGCATTGTAACCATCCTTATGGACAATGGCTTTACCGTGCCCGGCGCTTCTGCCAGTAAGGCGTTTCTCTTTGAAAAGGGCGTGGACAGCGCCAGGCTGGCAGCTGTAATCCGCGAGGCCATGGACGAGAGAAAGAAGGGCGTGCAGGTTCTGGTTGCCCAGATGAATAAGAACAAGAAGTTCCAGAAGGAACAGCTGGGCAGGGAAGGGTATACGGAGTTTAAGGAATTTTATAAGGAAAGCCTGAAGAATTAAGGAAAATAAAGGAGATAAGACAATGGCAGAATCAATGGTTGGGTTAAAGCGTACCCATAGATGTACGGAAGTGACCACTGCCCACATCGGTCAGGAAGTGACCGTTATGGGATGGGTCCAGAAGAGCAGGAATAAGGGCGGCATCATCTTTGTGGATTTGAGGGACCGCTCCGGCATCCTTCAGATTATATTTGAGGAAAATGACTGCGGCGCAGAGAACTTTGCAAAGGCGGAAAAGCTGAGGAGCGAGTTCGTAGTTGCCGTTACAGGACGGGTGGAGGCCCGCTCCGGCGCGGTAAATACCAATCTGGCCACAGGAGCCATAGAAATCAGGGCCAATTCCATGCGCATTCTTTCCGAGTCCGAGACACCTCCCTTCCCCATTGAGGAGAACAGCAAGACAAAGGAAGAGCTGCGCCTGAAATACCGTTTCCTGGATTTGAGAAGACCGGATATCCAGAAAAATCTTATGATTAGGAGCCGGGTGGCTACCCTGACCAGAGCTTTTCTGGCTTCTGAGGGATTTCTTGAGATTGAGACCCCTACCCTGATTAAGAGTACGCCTGAGGGGGCCAGGGATTATCTGGTACCCAGCCGCGTGCATCCTGGTTCCTTCTACGCCCTGCCCCAGTCCCCGCAGCTGTTCAAGCAGCTTCTCATGTGTTCCGGTTATGACCGCTACTTCCAGCTGGCCCGCTGCTACCGCGATGAGGACCTGAGGGCAGACCGTCAGCCTGAATTCACACAGATTGACATGGAGCTGTCCTTTGTGGATGTGGACGATGTATTGGATGTAAATGAGCGCCTGTTAAAGAAGCTGTTTAAGGAAATCTGCAATTTTGATGTGCAGCTGCCCATTCCCCGCATGACCTGGCAGGAGGCCATGGACCGCTTTGGCTCTGATAAGCCGGACCTGCGTTTTGGTATGGAGCTTAAGAATGTTTCGGAGGTGGTTAAGGGCTGTGAGTTCGCGGTGTTTAAGGGGGCCCTGGAAAATGGCGGCAGCGTCCGCGGCATTAATGCCCAGGGACAGGGACATATGCCCCGTAAAAAGATAGACGCTCTGGTGGAGTATGCCAAGGGCTTTGGCGCCAAGGGTCTTGCCTATGTGGCAATCAGCGAGGACGGCACCTTCAAGTCCTCCTTTGCAAAGTTCATGAAGGAGGAGGAAATGAATGCGCTGATAAACGTCATGGACGGAAAGCCGGGCGACCTGTTACTGTTTGCCGCTGACCGGAATAAGGTGGTATTTGATGTCCTGGGCAACCTGCGTTTGGAACTGGCCAGACAGCTGGATTTGCTTAAGAAGGATGACTTTAAGTTCCTGTGGGTGACAGAGTTCCCGCTTCTGGAATATTCAGAGGAAGAGGACCGTTACGTGGCCATGCACCATCCCTTCACCATGCCCATGGATGAGGATTTGCAGTATATTGATTCTGACCCTGGCCGGGTTCGTGCCAAGGCTTATGATATTGTCCTGAACGGTGTGGAGATGGGAGGCGGCTCTGTGCGTATCCACCAGGCTGATATCCAGTCCAAGATGTTTGAGGTGCTGGGCTTTACGCCTGAGAGGGCCAAGGAGCAGTTCGGCTTCCTTCTGGAGGCATTTAAGTATGGTGTTCCGCCTCACGCAGGCCTGGCATATGGCCTGGACCGCGTGGTGATGTTAATGGTGGGAGCTGACAGTATCCGCGACGTTATCGCGTTCCCCAAGGTGAAGGATGCTTCCTGTCTGATGACGGAGGCGCCTGGACAGGTGGATGAGAAACAGCTGGAGGAACTGCATATTGCGGTTGCGGCTGAGGAAGAGTAATATCATATATATGATTATCAGACGGAGCTGGTCCCATGGGGCCGGCTCCGTTTTTAGCTTTGCCGGACAGAATCCGTTTTTTAAACAATTTTAAATTTTCAATCACGCCTAAATATAGGAAAAAACAGTTGACATTTTAAAATCAGAGTATATAATGTAGATATAAACATATGAACACTTATTCATTTGAATAAATGAAAATAAGAAAGGAAGGTTACCAGCCATGGCAATGAACGATGTGGAGTGCTGCGATTTTTACCAGGTCCATGAGGATGTGGTGAAGGCAGTCAATGATAAGATGCCGGATGAGGATAAGCTATATGACCTGGCAGAGATATTCAAGGTGTTTGGGGATTCCACCAGAATCAAGATATTGTATGTGCTCTTCGAGGCGGAGATGTGTGTCTGCGACATTGCGCAGCTGCTTAATATGAACCAGTCAGCCATATCACACCAGCTGAGAAACCTTAAGCAGAACCGCCTGGTAAAGAGCCGCAGGGACGGCAAGGCAGTATTCTATTCGCTGGCGGACAGCCATGTGAGGACCATCATCAACCAGGGTATGGAGCATATAGAGGAATAGGTTTTGCGGCAGATGCCGATGGTGCAGGGATGGAAAATGGATCATAAATAAAATAACAAATATGGAGGAGAATAAGAATGAAGAAGAAATTCAAACTGCAGGACCTGGATTGTGCCAACTGCGCAGCCAAGATGGAGGAAGCAATCAAGAAGATTGAGGGAGTCTCAGATGCAACGGTAAGCTTCATGACCCAGAAGATGACCATAGAAGCAGATGACAGCAGGTTCGATGAAATCATGAAGGAAGTAGTGTCCGTGTGCAGGAAGGTGGAGCCTGACTGCATTATCCGGCTTTAAACGCAGCAGGACGGCACTGGAAAGGAAAACGATATGACTAAGAAACAAAAGGCAATGCTGTCCCGTATCATAGCAGCCTTCATCATTTATATTACCCTGGCAGTAACAGACCACATGGAGATTTTGCCGGAATGGCTTGGGTTGTGGGGAAAGATGGCCTTGTATCTGATTCCATATGTTCTTATAGGATGGGACATTGTATATAAGGCATTCCGCAATATCCGCAACGGCCAGGTTTTTGATGAGAATTTCCTGATGACAGTGGCTACCTTTGGCGCCTTTGGCGTGGGGGAATATTCGGAAGCTGTGGCGGTCATGCTGTTTTATCAGGTGGGTGAACTGTTCCAGAGCTATGCAGTGAACCGTTCCAGGCGGTCCATCACTGAGCTTATGGATATTTGCCCGGAATATGCCAACATAGAGGAGGATGGGCAGTTAAAGCAGGTAGATCCGGACGACGTACAGGTGGGAGATATCATCGTTGTCAAGTCCGGGGAGAGAATTCCTCTTGACGGCAAAGTCGTGTTTGGGGATTCCATGGTGGATACCTCAGCGCTGACAGGTGAGTCCGTGCCACGTAAGGTGGCAGAGGGAGACGACATCATCAGCGGCTGTGTCAACGGCAGCGGCCTTCTGCGGGTGCAGGTTACAAAGGAGTTTGATGATTCCACAGTGGCAAAGATTCTGGAGCTGGTGGAGAACGCCAGCAGCAAGAAGGCCCATGTGGAAAACTTCATCACCCGGTTTGCCAGATATTATACCCCCCTGGTGGTAATGGGAGCCGTGCTCCTGGCTGTGATTCCGCCCCTGTTCTTTGGCCAGACCTGGTCTGAGGGTGTCAGAAGGGCCTGCACCTTCCTGGTAATCTCCTGCCCGTGTGCCCTGGTGATTTCCGTGCCTATGAGCTTCTTCTCAGGCATTGGGGCTGCATCCAAGAAGGGAGTGCTCATCAAGGGAAGCAACTATCTGGAGGCTCTGTCTGAGATGGACACCATTGTCTTTGATAAGACAGGTACGCTGACCAAGGGAGAATTCAAGGTGACTGAGATTCACGCGGTAGCCGGCAGCCCTGTCCCGGAGGCATCTGAGGTGCCGCGGACCAGGGTGTGGGCGGCCGGCCAGCCTTCTGATGAGGAAAAGCGCTCCCTGCTGGAGCTGGCGGCACTGGCGGAAAGTTATTCAGACCACCCCATCTCACGCTCCATCAAGGATGCGTGGGGAGACGCCATCGACATGAACCGTGTCGGCAATGCGCAGGAGATATCCGGCCATGGAGTGCGGGCGGAGATTGACGGTCATACCGTACTGGCCGGCAACAGCAAGCTGATGAAAGAAATGAATGTGCACTATCAGGAGTGCATGAGCATGGGCACAGTTGTCTATGTGGCTCTGGACGGCGTATACTGCGGATATATCGTCATATCGGATTCAATCAAGGATGAGGCCTTCGAGGCAATAAAGAATCTTAAGAAGGTAGGCGTCAGAAGGACAATCATGCTCACCGGCGACAAGAAAGAGGTAGGAGAAGCAGTGGCGGCCAGGCTGGGACTGGATGAGGTCCATGCGGAGCTCCTTCCGGGAGACAAGGTGGCAAAGGTGGAGGAGCTGCTGGCCCAGCAGACAGGAAGACACAGGCTGGCCTTTGTGGGGGACGGAATCAATGACGCGCCTGTTCTCTCCAGGGCGGACGTGGGAATTGCCATGGGAAGCATGGGCTCAGATGCAGCCATTGAGGCAGCGGATATTGTGCTTATGGACGATAACCCTGCCAGAATCGCGGATGTGGTCCGCATATCACGAAAGACCATGTCCATTGTAAAGCAGAACATCGCCTTTGCCTTGGGGGTGAAGGCAGTGGTGCTCTTATTGGGCGCTGTGGGCGCGGCCAATATGTGGGAGGCAGTGTTCGCGGATGTGGGGGTGTCGGTCATTGCCATACTAAACGCAATGAGAGCCCTGTCACTGTAATAAGCGTATTGCTTTTTGGCAGTGAAGAAATATTTCCCTTTCGCTTTGTTTTATTCATGGCAGAAAATAATGCCGGGGTGCTGAAAACCAAATCATGGTAAGACCATCACAGAAGGATGTCCTCCAGGCTGCGTTTGGGAACATAGTGAACCTGATTCCCGTCACGGTAGTACGCAGTGGCTCCATCTTCTTTTACCGGCACCAGGACTACATCTTCCCTGGGCTTTCCAAGGGCCAGCACCAGGTCTATGCTGTAATGCTCCGGATCAAGTCCCAGGAGCCGGCCAATCTCTGACCGCATACAGCTGCCAATCATACAGCCGCCGTACCCCTTTTCCACGGCAGCCAGCATGATGGTCTGGGCCGTGATTCCGTCATCCCACTGCTTGTTCTTGCCGATAGCCAGGTCACAGGCAATGACGATGTAGGCGGAGGGTCTCTCGCCCTCCTCTGGTCCGTCCCAATCCTTTAGGGCGCCCGCCCATGCAATATACGGGAAGATATCAGCGCATTCCTCCGGTGTGCACAGAATCTTGAATTTGAGGGCCTGGGCATTGTAGGCAGAAGCAGTCAGACGGGCCGTATCCACCATATCGGCCAGTTCATTGTATGGGATGGCGGTATCCTGATAAAATCTTCTGTAAGAGCGGCATTGTTTCACAAGGTCTTTAAGCATAAGCTTCCTCCTAATCCGGCAGTTCATGGCCGTGGGTGATGTGGCGCTTGATGGCATCGAAGCTTTCAGCGCTCAGGGTGTGTTCCATGCGGCAGGCATCCTCAGCAGCTGTCCTGGGGTCCACACCCAGGTAAATCAGCCAGTTGGACAGCAGCGTATGGCGTTCATACATGGTGTCCGCAATGGCCTGTCCGGAAGGCGTCAGCATGATATGCCCCTGATCGTCCATCTGGACATACCCGTTCTGGCGGAGATTCTTCATGGCCACGCTGACACTGGGCTTGGAGAATCCGAGTTCATTGGCAATGTCGATGGAGCGGACATAGGGCTGTTCCTTGGCCAGCATGAGTATGGTTTCCAGATAATTTTCTGCTGATTCCTGTATTTTCAAGTCTGTAAATACCCCCGTTTATTTAATATGATAGTTCTAAGTGTAACATATTAAAAAACGATTGACAAGAGAGTTTGAAAGTGCTAATCTGAGAATGAAGTTAGAAAAGGCTAACCTGTAAGAGCGCTTATAAGAGCGCCTGTAAAAAGACTGGGAAAGGGTCAGAACCGGTGTCTGTCCAGGCATAAAAAGGAAGGAGGAGAAGATACAAATGAATCTTTCGACATTAATCATTCTGGTCATATTGGTCCTGATCACAGGGGCAATCGTCCGTGTCATGATAAAGGACAAGAAGTCAGGCAAGGGATGCGGAGGATGTGCAGGAGGATGCGGAGGTTGCGCGGGTTCCTCTATGTGTCATGGAAGCCATGAGAAGGCTGGGAAAGGGGTTTAGTATCTGCAGGGTCTCAGGTTAAAAGCTGTCCTGAATAGATAATGTACTATGAATAAAACGAGGTGTATGATATGAGGCATACATCTCGTTTTTGCTGTTTGTGAAGTTCTTTTTTGTTCCATAGTTATAGCGACTTTTTGTAAGCAAAGTAGAATTTAATTTTTCAATTACCCTTTTACTTGTCCATGCATATTTTTTGGCTGGTAGAGAATACTATGTCCGCTGTCTTAAACATAATTTTGAGTTTTATCCTTATCTGGTTTCATTCATGTCTGAAACCAGAATGATGATTTGAGAAAGAACAGTGGTATATTAAGAATGTATAGTTAATGCAATGAACACTATAATATAAAAAATAGTTAAATATATGTTGACAAAATAGATAAAATAATGTAATATATACAAAAGAAAATGTATTTAAGTTAATTTAATAAACTATATTGCCAAAACTTTTAGTTATATATTAAAATAATGAACATAAATAGAGAGGAGGATATGGCTGATTATGAAGTATGGAATGAATAGTAATGAAATGCAGAAGACAAACCGTACTCTTGTCCTTAAAACCCTTCTGGAAAATGGAAGTATGACAAGGACAGACCTTTCGGCGCGGATTGGACTTCAGAAGGCAACCATAACCAATATCATAAATGAATTTTTAGATTTGGGTATTATTGCTGTGGATGGAGAAAGCGCTTCGGGGAGACGTGGTGAATTGATTTGCCTTAAACTGGACGGAATTTACATCATGTCGATTAGTATTAATCGGAAAGATTACCGAGTTAGCGTGTATTCCGTTGACGGACATATGATTAATCATATACGATTTGAATTTTTGGAAAAAAGAGATATTTATGAAATAATAAGAAGGCTGAAAGAGACGGGAAAGAATCTGATAGAACAGTATGGTAAAGACCGTGTGATAGAAATTTGTCTGGGATTACCAGGACCATATATCCGTAAAGATAAAGATGTAGACCAGGAAGAATTCCTTGTATCGGGATTTGAGCAGTTAAGCTGGGTCAATATACATAAAGAACTGGAGGAGGCTTTTGGCCGCCCTATTATATCTGAACACGATGCAAAATTATTAGCCTATGCTGAGTGGAAATGTGCCGAAGAACGCCAGACAGATAGGCATGTCAGTTTAGTTGCTCTGGGCTCCGTGGGATTTGGCATCGGGGCAGGAATTATAATTAATGGAAAAATTGTAGAGGGACAGTTGGGAATCGCCGGAGAAATCGGACATATGGGTATCAATTATAACGGAAAGCATGTGCAGAATGGGATACAGGGTACCTATGAATACTGTGCGGGCACAGAAAGCGCAGTGCGGTATATGTTGGAACGTCTTTATGAATTTCCGGAAAGTCCATTAACCGAAAAAAGCTCCTATTGGGAAATATTAGATGCTTATAAAAATGGTGACCCGCTGGCGGTTTATGCAATTGATAAGATGGCGTGGATGCTTGGATATGGAATTGCCAGTATTGTTTATATTATCAACCCGGACTGTGTCATATTGGGAGCGGATTATCCAGATTTGCCGGAATTCCTCGAGAAGGTACAGCGGTCAGTCAGTCAGTTCGTCCATCCATCTATAATGGAAAATGTTTCCATAAGATGCACAAAGCTGAAAGAGGATACGGTTTTGCTGGGAGGGTATTATATTGCGCTGGAGAAGCTGTTTAAAAACAACCTATTACTGGAAAGGATTCGGCAGGCATTATGCTGACAGGATACTATTTGTCTTTTTTACGCGCGGGAAAAGATAAAAAGATATAAAACATGTTAAAAAGGAGAAGATGATATGAAAAAGAAGGGTGTACTGAGCATTATGATGGCAGTGGCAATGGCTGCAAACTTAGCTGGATGCGGAAGTTCCGGCACAGATGCGGGAAGCGGCGAACCAACAAAGACGGCGGAAGTGTCTTCTGAAAAAGAGGAAACGTCATCAGGAGCCGATAAGGCTGCATCAGCGGAGGCAAAGTCGGATAAAGTTGTATCAGATATAACGATTGCGTATGTCCCAACAACGATGAATAATCCATTTTGGACAGCTATGATGGGGGGTATCAAGGATGCCATGACTGATAAGGGAATGGATCCGGGCAGACAGTTGGTTACAGTAGATGCTGAAAGCGATCAGGCAACCATGAATAATTACATTTATGACTTGATTAACCAGGAAGTGGATGCAATCATTATGGCGCCTATGGATTGTACTGCATGTACAGAAGCGCTTTTGGCGTGTGCGGATGCCAACATTCCGGTTGTTAATGTGGATACCGCTGCAGATCGCACAGATTTAGTGGTATCGGTGATTGCTTCTGATAACTATGCGGCGGGTGTTGAATGTGCAAAAAATATGATGGAAAAGCTGGAAGAGGGATCTAAAATTTATATTATGAATCAGCCTTCGGGAACTGCGTGTGTGCAGCGCGAGCAGGGATTTAGGGATACCATTGGCGGTTATTTTAATATTATAGGGACTTCTGATACTTCAGGAGATACTGCAACGACACTGCCGGTTGCTGAAGACGCAATTACAGCCGACAGCGGGCTTGCTGGCTTCTTTTGCATCAACGATATGGCTGCGCTGGGCTGTGTACAAGCGTGCGCAGCGTCCAATAGGTCTGATATTGTAATATATGGTGTTGACGGGAATCCGGATTTTATGAGTTATGTGGCAAATGGTTCTGCAACCGGTTCTGCGGCTCAACAGCCGTCTGTTGTTGGAGCTAGTATAACTCGATTTTAATAAGTTTACATTATTATCCTGAAATGGTATAATACTTATAGACCATTTCAGGAGGTAAAATGATGCCAAAGAGTGCTACGCCTATTTTTCTTTCCAATGATGATAAGTCATATTTAAAGTCCATTCTACAGAAGGGGACTGTTGAAGCCAGAGTCCACAGGAGAGCCAAAATCCTCTTATTAAAATCAGATGGCATGGCAGATGAAGCCATTGCTGACAAACTCGATATTTCGAGACCGACGGTAAAGCTCTGCCTGAAAAAATATATGGAATCAGGCGTGAAAGCT
>NZ_AUJR01000049.1 GCF_000424325.1 [Clostridium] clostridioforme AGR2157 | reverse complement strand
CTGTCACCAGAGGTAACATACGACACACTTCCAGAGAGGTTTCTCTCCGGAAGGAATAACCTGTAAAGTTCGTAGGTTGTGGAGATGGATAGGCTTATTCCCCCTTGCGATGGCCGTGCCCTGGGCGTAAACCGGCACATGGCGAAATTCGCCGGGATAGCGCCAGTCAATTTTTCATCAGCGGGAAAAGGGAAGGACATGTGTCCGAAGCAGGGAAACAGGCGGTTGCAAGCCATCTTCTATTTTATGGCGATTCAGATGATACAGGTTTCAACAAACGGGACACCAAGAAATAAGGTATTTCGGGAGTATTATCTGAAACGGGTTGCGGACGGAAAGAATAAACAGCAGGCATTAATCTGTGTATCCCGGCGCTTGGTAAATATCGTATATGGGATGCTGAAGAACCATACGGAATATCGGGAGCCGGAGCGATAACTGTTGTCGCTCCCAAACAGTTTGTGCTAAGATAGAACCAGAAGAAACACAGCGATTGGTTTACCACCTTTTCCAAAAGAACAGAGAAAAAGGTGCAAAAGTTATAAGCTGGATGACTCAGTGCCAAGGGGGATTCTAATTCTAAAAAAATAGAAGATATACTTGAAGGTGCTGAAGAAACAACAAATAATGCAGGTGTGGCTCGTAACTTTGAAAAGTCCGGTGGATTTGAGAAAACACTTGAAGATTTTAATGCACTAAACCCATCAAATGTAAAAGATATACAAACTCAATAGGTGCGATGAATGCGGATGGATTGTCAGCCGGTATGATTACACCTATGATGACCGCGGGTTCATCGTGGCGGAGGATGCGGTTGAAAGCCTGTATGCGTATGCCTGGGATGACAAGCATGACGGGAAGCATGAGAGCTGGCACGATGACCTGTTCCCGCACGGCAACAAGCATATCAACAAGCATGACAAGGACGTTATCTACAACTTCCAGATCATAGAGACGAAACGAGCCTTCACATACGATGAAGACGGCAAGCTCCTGACCGCAACTGAGAATGAGGACCGCCAGGGCCGTTATGACTATGTGTTCAAGTATGATGATATGGGAAACCGTATCTTCTGCAGCAAAGCCCGGACGGAAGCGTGCAGGAAAGCGCGGAGTACACCTACAATGCATCGAACCAGATGGTAAAGGTCCGGGAATACGACGGGAAGCATTACAAGAACGTGGAATACACCTATGATGCCGATGGAAACCGAACGGATGGGAACCGCAAGGTGGAGAAGAGCTATGAGTACAGCGTGGAGAACCGTCTTAAGGCAGTGCGTGATGCCCACGACCTGCTGGTGGCCATGGCCTATGACGGCGACGGGAACCGCATATTCCAGCTGAACTACAACCTGCATACCGATGATGACTGGAAGGGGAATTCCGGTAATGGGAATGGTAACAACAAGGACAACACCGGAAGCGGCAACAACGGCAATGGAAACGACAATAAGAATTGGTTGCAGCTTTTATTGAGAGATTTGCGGTGGCGGGAGCTGGATTGGCATCATGGGGTCCGGGATTTCAGCCCAAAGTACCGGATGAGTTATTGTAAAAAATTATATGAGTAATGCTCCAGACATTAAAGCCTTCAAACCTAAGAAATTTAAGCATGGTTTGAAGGCTTTTGTACTGTAAACGCACCAAAGCCGGTACCTTGACAAGTTTCGGGCCATTTTGCATGGCCCGTTGATCCTTATTTTTGTGGTTTTCGGATATTCTCTGGCAGTTTGTCTGACCACGGCAGCAAATCTTCCAGAAAAGATCTGTCCTTGTCATCCACATGCTTAGGAATCTCTGTCAGGAGATATTCAAAGTTAAGGTTTCAGATTGTTTGCTTTTGCTGTTTCTGCAATACTGTAGATGATTGCAGAACTTTTTGCCCCATTGGTATGACAACAAGCAAAGGTATGGATAAGATGAAACGATATGCGACCATTTTGCCTTGATTTTACGTTGTTTCCCGCGACTGGACATGCAACCTCAAAAGAATGTTGTGCAAATCATATAAAATGCTTGAAAAATTCTGAAAAATTTAGTAAAATATACGCATAGGCTTAAATTTAATGAACAGGAGGGAAGTTTATGAACGTATATGGAACTGAACAAATCCGCAACGTTGTATTACTTGGACATGGAGGCGCTGGTAAGACAACAGTTGCGGAAGCATTGGCGCTGCTGACTGGTGTTACAAAACGTATGGGCAAGGTGCCGGACGGAAACACCATCAGCGATTATGACAAGGAAGAAATCAAGAGACAGTTTTCTATCTCCGCCACCCTGATTCCTTTGGAATATGAGGGAGAGGACGGGCCAATTAAGATTAACCTTCTGGATACGCCGGGATTTTTTGATTTTGTAGGAGAGGTTGAGGAGGCAATCAGTGTTGCCGATGCAGCCATTATCGTTGTCAACTGTAAGGCAGGTATTGAGCCTGGTACAGAGAGGGCATGGGAGATGTGCGAGAAGTACAACCTGCCCAGGCTGATTTTCGTCACAAATATGGACGATGACCATGCCAGCTATCGTGAGCTTGTAGTTAAGCTGGAGACTAAGTTCGGACGTAAGATTGCTCCGTTCCAGCTGCCAATCCGTGAAAATGAAAAGTTCGTAGGTTTCGTCAATGTGGTAAAGATGGGCGGACGCCGTTTCACTAACTTAAGTGATTATGAAGAGTGTGAGATTCCGGATTATGTCCGGAAAAACCTGACCATTGCCAGAGATGCCCTCATTGAAGCTGTTGCCGAGACCAGTGAAGAATATATGGAGCGTTACTTCCTTGGAGAAGAGTTTACCCAGGAGGAGATTTCCACCGCACTGAGAACCCATGTTATTGAAGGAGACATCGTTCCTGTCATGATGGGTTCCGGCATTAACTGCCAGGGCTTTAAGGTCCTGCTGCAGGCCATTGACAAATACTTCCCGTCACCTGACCATTTTGAGTGTATCGGCGTGGATGTTTCCACAGGCGAGCGCTTTACCGCCAAGTACAATGACGATGTATCCCTGTCCGCAAGAGTGTTCAAGACCATCGTGGACCCATTCATCGGCAAGTACTCACTGATGAAAATTTGTACAGGTACCCTTAAGGGTGACACGATTGTGTATAATGTGAATAAGGATACCGAGGAAAAGATTGGCAAGCTCTATACCCTGCGGGGCAAGGACCAGATTGAGGTGCAGGAGCTGAGAGCAGGCGACATCGGAGCCGTTGCAAAGCTGACCGTGACCCAGACCGGCGATACTATGGCTGTGCGCACAGCACCCATTGTATACCATAAGCCCCAGACCTCCACACCATACACATACATGGCATATAAGGCTGTGAACAAGGGCGAGGATGACAAGGTATCCACAGCTCTGGCTAAGATGATGGAAGAAGACTTAACCCTTAAGGTGGTCAACGACGCTGAGAACCGTCAGGCCCTGTTATACGGCATAGGCGATCAGCAGCTGGATGTGGTAATCAGCAAGCTGCAGAGCCGCTATAAGGTTGATGTGACCTTAAGCCAGCCTAAGTTTGCATTCCGCGAGACCCTGCGCAAGAAAGTAAAGGTACAGGGCAAGCATAAGAAACAGTCCGGCGGACACGGACAGTATGGCGATGTCATCATGGAGTTTGAGCCATCCGGCGATTTGGAGACACCGTATGTATTTGAGGAAAAGGTATTCGGCGGTTCCGTACCGAGGAACTACTTCCCGGCTGTTGAGAAGGGACTGCAGGAATGCGTATTAAAGGGACCATTGGCAGGTTATCCGGTTGTGGGCTTAAAGGCAACCCTTCTGGATGGTTCTTATCACCCGGTGGATTCCTCGGAGATGGCATTTAAGATGGCGACCATTCTTGCCTTTAAGCAGGGCTTTATGGAAGCAAATCCAGTGCTCCTTGAACCGATTGCCTCCCTTAAGGTCACTGTTCCGGATAAGTTTACAGGCGACGTCATGGGCGATTTAAACCGCAGAAGAGGACGCGTGCTGGGCATGAATTCCAATCACAACGGCAAGCAGGTCATTGAGGCGGATATTCCTATGTCTGAGCTCTTTGGATATAATACGGACCTCCGCTCCATGACAGGCGGTCTGGGCGATTATTCCTATGAATTCAGCCGCTATGAGCAGGCTCCCGGTGATGTACAGAAACGTGAGATAGAAGCCAGGGCTGCAGCTAAGGACGGCGAATAAAAGTAAATGCCACAGCTGCCCGGAGTAAGTTTGGGCAGCTGTTTTTCCATGCATCTTTTCCGCAATATGTGGCAAATTATATCAAAAAATGATTTAAATGTTGCAAATGTCACAGAAAAACAGGAATACTTATGATATAGTAATGACATCAAAGGAAATGATTCAAAACCAAGGTAAATGATATGATAATTAAGGAGGAAATGATAATGAAAAAATATGTATGTGATCCATGTGGATGGATATATGACCCTGAGGTAGGCGATCCGGACGGGGGAATTGAGCCGGGAACTGCGTTTGAGGATATTCCGGATGATTGGGTATGTCCTATCTGCGGAGTTGGAAAAGATATGTTCTCTGTTGTTGAAGAATAAGGTGTGCGCTGGCGCCCATTCCCGGATAAAACCTGGAGGGGCGCCTCTTTATTTGATTTTCCCCTTGTGCATAATCTGGAAAGAGTTTACAATAGAGAAAAGCCTTCAAATACAGTAAAGAGGATTTTGGGAGAAGGTATGCCTGGAGGGAGTGGAGACAAAAGAGGAATATGAGGCTGTAAGGGTATTGGGAATGGAATATATACAGGGATATTATTTTGGGCGCCCTATGAGCGCCCGGCAGTTTGAAGACAGGTTAAAGGAATAGGCGGACACAGCGCTTGTCCATCTCAATCAGTCCTTCCTCTTTCATGCGCTTCAGCTCCCTTGTCATGGCGCTGCGGTCAATGGAAAGGTAATCGGCCAGGTCCACCATGGTAAAGGGGAGGCTGAAGGAGGAGGCTTTGGCCTGGGCGGCCAGCTGCATGAAGTAACATATGAGCTTCTCACGGATGGTGCGCTGGGACAGGACCTCCACCCTGCGGCTTAAGTTTAAGGCCCGCTCCGAAATCAGGTCCAGCAGATTCTGGGTCAGCTGGTGGTGGTGGGCACAGGACTTGGTACAGGGAGAGCCGATGGTGGCATAGCGGATGAAGAGAATGTCACAGGGGCTGTCGCAGACAACGCTGATACCGGCATGCTCGCTGCCCTCGTAGGACAGCAGATGGCCGAAGATGTCCTGGGGGCCCAGGCGCTCCAGGATGGTTCTGGCTCCGTTGTATTCATAGCGGACAACGGAGGCGGTGCCTTTCCCTATGATGCCGATTTCATGAAAGCCCTCATCGTAATCGCATATGGTCTCGCCTGTCTTAAACTGTTTTGTCCTTCCGTCCAGGCAGGAGAGCAGTTTTTTATACTCGTCAATGGAAATGTCTTTAAATAGGTTTTTCTGAAAATATTCTGTCATATTTCTTTTACCCTGCTATCTTTTATGGTATGATATTTAATATCATAATACTTTTCTGTTGCAATTGCAACACTAAAAAGGACTGTCTTTTGGCAGTCCCTACACAGAGCGGTGTGACATATAGAACCAGAGCCGCGCTGTATAAGTTCTGATGAAGGAGACTGGTTATGGCCTATGATATACGATAATGAAAACCAGGGTACGGCCTGGGAGCCGGACCTGCGGCAGGCAGCTGCCATGGAGCGGCGCCAGAGGAAACAGTTCTCACATGTGGGGCTGGCGGCGGCAGCGTTCATACTTATTACCCTGGCTGCCCAGGTGGTGGTCATGGTCCTGGTGGGGCTGTTGGATGCTCTGCTGGGTGATTTCATTGATTTCTACGGATTTACGGGGCGTATGCTGATGTCGTCCCTGCCCATGTACCTGGTGGCCTTTCCGGCGGTGGCAGGACTGCTCCAGCTTGTGCCGAAGTGCGGTTCGCCCCAGAAGGAGCAGTGGGGATTCTGTAAATTTGCGTCCTTCTTTGTCATTTCAGTGGGAATCGGGCTGGCAGGAAATATTCTGGGCAGGCTGGTAGGGCTTTTACAGCCATCGGGACCTGATTCCGTTTTATTGGACCAGCTTATCAGAAATTCCAGCCTGTGGGTCAATCTGCTGACAACGGTCATCATGGCACCTGTGGTGGAGGAGCTTTTTTTCAGGAAGCTGGTCATGGACCGTCTGCTGGGATATGGACAGAAAGCAGCAATCATCATGTCAGGAATTATGTTCGGCATGGCCCACGGCAATTTTTCACAGTTCTTTTATGCCTTTGGCATTGGAATTCTTTGGGCTTACGTGTACGCAAAGACAGGGAAGGTGGGATACACCATTGGGTTCCATATGCTGTTTAACCTGTTAGGTGGCGTCATCACCGTGGAACTGTCAAAGGGTGCCCAGGGACTGGCAAAGGGGCCTTGGATTATCCGGCAGATTGAATATATTCTGGGAGTTGACATGGGGTGGCTGGTGACTGCGTTTTCCTCCATCATGATACTGGCATATCTGTTTTTCATGCTGGCCTGCCTCATTGCAGCCCTTACCCTTATCATCATGTACCGGCGCCAGATTACCTTCCAGCCGGGACAATGGCCCCTGAGAAAGGGAAGAGCATTTAAGACGGCATTTCTGAATGTGGGGATGCTTGTCTATTTTGTCATATGCTGCGGCTTGTTTATATTAAATTGGTGATTTACACAGGCGCTTTGATGCGATAAAGTATTAGCATGTGACAGCGGCGGGTATGTCAGAGTTAACATGATACACAATGTAAAAGCTGTGATAACTACAATAAAAAAACTGGACAAATCGAATATTTTGTTTTATAGTAATAACCAACGAATGTAAGGGGGCAGGCGGTAATCCAAGCCAGCCCTTTTTCATAAAATCAGACACAGGAGGTAATGAAATGGTATCATTGTATGACAGCGGTATTTATCTGGTTAACGGCACTGAAATCGTACCGGAATCAGAGAACGGAAAGGTAAAGAAACTGACCGGCAAGGACGCAGACCAGGCATCCGCCAGGAAAGGGACCATTGCCTACTCCATTCTGGAGGCCCACAACACATCCGGTGACATGGAACATCTGAAGCTGCGGTTTGACAGCATGGCATCCCATGACATCACCTTCGTGGGTATTGTACAGACAGCCAAGGCTTCCGGCATGGAAAAGTTCCCGATTCCTTATGTATTGACAAATTGCCACAATACCCTTTGCGCGGTAGGAGGGACCATCAACGAGGATGACCACATGTTCGGCCTGTCCGCGGCGAAGAAATACGGGGGCATCTATGTTCCTCCACATATTGCGGTCATTCATCAGTACATGAGGGAGATGATGGCAGGATGCGGCAGAATGATACTTGGTTCCGACAGCCATACCCGTTACGGGGCGCTGGGAACCATGGCCATAGGTGAAGGCGGCGGAGAGCTGGTAAAGCAGCTTCTTAAGGATACATATGATGTGGCATATCCGGGCGTCATAGCAGTTTATCTGGACGGTGCGCCGCAGCCGGGAACCGGTCCCCAGGATATTGCCCTGGCTATTATCGGAGCCGTGTTTAAGAACGGATATGTAAAGAATAAGGTGATGGAGTTCGTGGGACCGGGCGTGGCTTCCATGACAACAGATTACCGCAATGGCGTGGATGTCATGACCACAGAGACCACCTGCCTTTCATCCATATGGAGGACGGACGATGACACGAAGGCATATCTGGCCAAGCACCACAGGGAGGAAGATTATAAGGAACTGGCTCCCGCGGATGTGGCATACTATGACGGCTGCGTATACGTGGACCTGTCCACGGTAAAGCCCATGATTGCCCTGCCCTTCCACCCCAGCAATACATACGAGATTGACGAGCTGAAGGCCAACCTTGACGACATACTGGGCATGGTGGAGGCAGAAGCAGCCAGGGTATCGGGCGGTAAGGCATCCTTTACCCTGAGGGATAAGATTCAAGGGGGCCAGCTTATGGTTCAGCAGGCAGTCATTGCAGGCTGTGCAGGAGGCACCTATTCCAACGTGATGGAAGCTGCCCGTGTATTAAAGGGAAAGAACTGCGGCTGCGACGAGTTCTCCCTGGCTGTATATCCGTCTTCACAGCCTGTCTTTGCGGACCTGGTGAAGAAGGGTGCCGTGTCCGACCTGATGGACGCAGGCGCCATCATACGGACTGCGTTCTGCGGCCCCTGCTTCGGTGCAGGCGATACGCCCTGCAACAACGGTCTGAGCATCCGCCATACTACCAGAAATTTCCCGAACAGGGAAGGCTCCAAACCGGGCAGCGGCCAGATGGCTGCGGTTGCTCTGATGGATGCGCGCTCCATTGCAGCCACGGCAGCCAGCGGAGGAAGGCTTACCTCCGCATGGGAGCTGGAGGGCTGGGGCAATGTGCCCGAGTATGAATTTGATAACATTTCCTATAAGAACCGGGTATACATGGGATACAACAAAGGCGATGGGGAAAAGGAACTGGTCTATGGACCGAATATCAAGGACTGGCCGGAGATGAGCCCTCTGGCAGACAATATTCTCCTGAAGGTATGTTCCAAAATCATGGACCCTGTGACCACCACCGATGAGTTGATTCCTTCCGGCGAGACCTCATCCTACCGGTCCAATCCGCTGGGATTGGCAGAATTCACCTTATTCAGAAGGGACCCGGAATATGTGGGAAGAGCCAAGGAAGTAGATAAGCTGGAAAAGGCCAGGACAAAGGAGGGCGCGGCAAAGGAACTGGAGCTGGAGCCTGTTTTGGAGAAGCTCTTTGACGCCATCCGCGTCATTGAAGGCAATGAGAATGTGACGGTTCAGGACACGGAAGTGGGCAGCATGATTTATGCTGTAAAACCCGGCGACGGTTCTGCCAGGGAGCAGGCAGCCAGCTGCCAGAGAGTTATCGGCGGCCTGGCCAATATCTGTAAGGAGTACGCCACCAAGCGTTACCGTTCCAATGTGATGAACTGGGGCATGGTTCCTTTCCAGATGGAGGAGGATCCTTGCTTTGAGGTAGGAGATTATATTTATGTTCCGGGCGTAAGGAAAGCCCTGGACGGGGATTTAAAGGATATTAAGGCTTATGTGCTGGGAAAAGAGGGCAGCAGCATAAGAACTCTGGATTTATATATTGCGGATATGACGGCAGAGGAGCGGGAAATCGTCAAGGCCGGTTGTCTGATTAACTATAACAGGGGCAGACATTGATAGGGATATTTGTGAAAGGAGTATGGGCACATGGTTAAGGAAAGTTTTCTCGCACAGTTCTATGGGAAGTCGCAGAATTATACGGATATTCCTAATAAATGGTATAAAGAGTACAATGTAAAGAAGGGCCTCAGGAATGAGGACGGAACCGGCGTGCGGATAGGCCTTACCAGGGTGGCCGACGTCGTGGGATATGAGGAGGCAGACGGCGCAATCAAGGCCGTTCCCGGACGGCTTCTCTACCGCGGCGTGGATGTACTGGACCTGGTAAAGGGGAAAAAGGAGAGCCATTTCGGATATGAGGAAACCTGTTTCCTTTTACTGTTTGGATATCTGCCAAAGAAAGCCGAACTGGAGAAGTTCTGCAATGTGGTGAGACAATGCTACACCATTCCGGATGAGTTCGTGGAAATGAACCTGCTGCGCCTTCCCGGTAAGAATCTGATGAATAAGCTTCAGGACGCGGTCCTTACCCTGTATAATTACGATGATGACCCGGATAATATTGATGTATACCAGACCCTGGTCAAGGGCGTCAACCTTTTGGCAAAGCTTCCCTCCATTGCCTGCTACGCGTATCAGAGCAAGGTGCATTATTATGACAGGGAAAGCCTTTTCATTCATTATGCAAATCCGGAATATTCCATTGCCGAGAATTTCTTAAGTCTTCTGAGAAAGGACCAGAAATTCACGTCCAAGGAGGCTAATCTGCTGGATACCATACTCATGCTTCATGCGGATCACGGCGGCGGCAACAACTCCACCTTTACCAATGTGGTGATTGCATCCACCGGCACTGACATCTATTCCACGGTATGCGGCGGCATCGGTTCTCTTAAGGGACCGCGCCACGGCGGCGCCAATATCAAGGTGGCAGAGATGATGGATGCCGTGCTTTCTGAAACAGGCGGCTATGATGCAGACGATAAGAAAATCCGCCAGGCAGTAGAGAAGCTGATGGCAGGAGAGCTCTATGACCGTTCCGGCCTTGTATACGGCTTCGGCCATGCTGTTTACACGGTGTCCGATCCCCGTGCGGAGGTCTTAAAGGCCTGCTGTATGGAGGTGGCCAAGGAGCAGAAGCATACCAGGGAGCTGGACTTCTACATGCGTTTCGAGCGCATTGCCAGGGAAGTCATGGAGGAAACCAAGGGCAAGGCCCTTCCCACCAATGTGGATTTCTACAGCGGGTTTGCATATGGCATGCTGCGGATTCCAAGGGATTTATACACACCTCTGTTCGTGTGCAGCCGCGTTGTGGGCTGGGTGGCCCATAATATCGAGAATAAGTTGTATGACGGCCGTATTATGCGTCCGGCAACCAA
This sequence comes from [Clostridium] clostridioforme AGR2157, assembly GCF_000424325.1. Lineage (GTDB taxonomy): Bacteria > Bacillota > Clostridia > Lachnospirales > Lachnospiraceae > Enterocloster > Enterocloster clostridioformis_A. Next base: position 23,538 of record NZ_AUJR01000049.1, on the reverse strand, counting down.
GTATGTGGGCGACAACATGGATTATGTGCCTATGTCTGAGAGATAGGATGCCCGGTATTGCCATTCCGGTTTCCTGATATATGTGAATATGTGAAAAGACCTGATGCAGCCATCTATGTGGTATGCGTCAGGTCTTTTGGCATTGAGGGGGGAAAGCCGGCGGAGGAGCCCCGGTCCTCAAAATCTTACATGAAATCAAAGAGACTCAGCTGCTTTATCTCACTGCCGGAAGACTGGGCCTTTTCAACGCGGCAGGCATCTTTGGGAAGCTCCCCTAAGAACGAGGAGGGTTCCTCTGAGGTGGTGAGAATTAATTCGTCCCTGGCCCTTGTCATGCCCACATACATAAGGCGGCGTTCCTCATCCAGCTCCACAGGTCCCTTTCCTGTTTTAAGGGGAAGGATTCCCTGTTTTAAGCCATAGAGAAAGACCACCGGGAATTCCAGGCCCTTTGAGGCATGCAGGGTCATGAGTGTCACTGCATCGGAGGGGCAGGAGTTCTGGCCGCTTCGTTTCAGGTCGTGGGCCTGTCCAAAGGCCAGTGTGTTCAGCATATCCTCCATGGTCTTGTGGAAATAGGACATGCGGACAAAGGTGTCCATGGACTTGTCTGCGCCCAGTCCCAGGCATGAAATCCAGTCCTCCAGAAGCTTCCAGGGCCTGTCTTTTTTTAGTCTTGGCAGGAAACGTTCTTCCAGGCCGCTGTAATCAGCGGAAGGGGAAATGCGTTTTCTGCAGAGCTCCAGCGTGTCTCCAGTTATCCCGGACTGTTTAAGCAGGGCTCCGAAGAAGGAGATGGTACCCTGGACAGCCGGATTATCCAGATAATCCTCCCTTCCTGCTACCATGTAAGGGATTCCCTCCTTTTGCAGGCATTGTTCCAGCAGGCGGGCCTGATGATTGGTGCGGTAGAGGACGGCAATGTCGGCAAAGCTCCTGGCAGTATCCCACAGGCCGGGAGTGTGGCTGTGGGCGTCCAGCATGTCGATGCCGCCGACCATGCGGTTGATTTCCTTGGCAATGAAGATGGACTCCGGCAGACTGGTTTCCGCTGTCACCAGACGCACCGGCTCGCCATGGGGACGGGCGGCCGAAAGCCTGCGCTCACCGCCCGGATTGCGGGAGATGAGAGGAAGAGAGGCGGAGAGTATCTCCGGGGTGGAGCGGTAGCCGGTGGTAAGCCGTATGGTGCTGGTTCCCGGAAAATCCTGTTCCAGCAGGTCGAAGCACCGGCTGTCAGAACCCCGGAAGCCGTAGATGGACTGGTCCGGGTCACCGATGACAAAGAGTTCCCGTCCGCCCTTGTTCCATGCCTTGATGAGCTGGTACTGGACCGGGTTGATGTCCTGGAATTCATCCACCAGCAGATAGGAAAAATGCTGCTTCCTGTATTCTGTTTTCTGTTCCTGCTCAAGAAGGCGCAGCATGTTGAGAAGCAGGTCGTCGAAGTCCATAAGCTTCCTGCTGTCCAGTGCCTGTTGGTACCGGGCTGCTGCTTCCGGTGTCAGGGAGAAGTTGGTTTCCCCTGCAGAACCATCGGTCATATCGGCTGCAATGCCTTCTGCGGTGGTCAGCCCTGCCTTATGCAGAGAGACGGCAGTGAGAAACTGCTTGACAGTGCAGGCAAGTTCCAGGGCTGCTATGGTTTCTCCGGCGCATTCTTCCGCCTGTCCCTGGTCTGCCAGGGACAGCTCTATTCCGGCCTGGGCTAACAGCCGGTAGCAGAGGGAATGGAAGGTCCCGACCTGCATCTGGTTCAGGCTGCGCTTGCCGGGCAGTGCCTGGCGGATTCTCTGGGTCAGCTCCTTCGCGGCCTTGTTTGTAAAGGTGACGGCCGTAATCTCAGAAGGTCTTACGCCCCGCTCCCCTATAAGGTGTTCGATGCGCGACACCAGTGTCTTTGTTTTGCCTGTACCAGGACCGGCTATTACGGCTGTCACCGGGAACACGGATTCCACGGCCTGCTGCTGGTCCTGATTCAGGGCAGATGAGGGCATGGAAACTGTCAGTATATTTGAGACGGCTGTTTCGCGGGAAGCCGGTGTGCCGTGGGGAACCGGTATGCTGTGGGAAACTGGTGTACTGTGGGAAGCCGGCAGGTCAGCTGCTCCCGGAATCGCTGGGCTCATCGTTTCGTGCAGGTCCGCTTCCGCTGTATCAAACGTCATGCACAGCTGCCCCTCCACATTGTCAAGCTCTGCTGACTGGAACAGACGCATGGCCCCGTACTCGCCGTCATAGCCGGGCCTCCACTGGACCCTGCCGTCCCTGAGATGGCGTATACCCTCTGCTGTCAGGGATCCGGCCACATGGCTGATATCCTCCAGCGGGGCCTGGCGCAGAATATAAAATTCATTGCCCAGTTCCTCCAGCAGGTGCTCATACTGCCTGGAAACCTTTACGCTGGACGGGGAGGAACCCACAGAGGTGGCAATGACCTCGCCCAGGGGCACCAGGTTTTCAAATGGACGTCCCTGGGGCAGCAGGAAATCCTCGTCCCGGTCGGCCAGCTGTTCAATTCGGTGAAGTACGCCTGTGGTCAGTTTTCTGCCGCAGACAGGACATATGCCGTTATATTTTCTGGCCTGGGAGGGACTGAGGCAGAGATGGCATTTCCGGTGGCCGTCAAAATGATATTTGCCCTCTTCAGGAAAGAATTCAATGGTGCCCTTAAGGCCCTCGCCCCTCTGTATGGCGCCGTAGAGCCCTGCATAGGACATGGGGATGTCAAATAGGCTTGCCTCCCTGCCCAGTTTGGAGGGAGAGTGGGCGTCAGAGTTGGAGATGAGCTGGAAGGAATCAAGGGCTGACAGCCTCCAGTTCATGGCAGGATCAGAGGACAGTCCTGTCTCCAGGGCATGAATCTGGGGAGTCAGCTCCTCATAGCACTCTTCAATGGTATCAAAACCGGAAAATGCCCCGAACAGTGAAAAATGCGGGGTCCAGATATGAGCCGGAACATAGATGGCATCCGGGCATGCCTCCAGTGTTATGGCCAAAAGGTCGTGACAGTCCAAACCCAGGATGGGGCGTCCGTCCGAATGTATGTTGCCGATGGCTTCCAGCCGCCTGGAAAGGACTTCGGCCGCTTCCAGGCTGGGCAGGAGGATAAGGCTGTGTACCTTGCGCACACGGCCGTTTTTCTTGTAAATGGAGCTGATTTCCCCGCTGATAACAAAACGGGGGCTGCTTTGGCCCAGTACGGACGGGCGCTGTAAGGAATATTCCTTTTTAAGCATGTAAAGACCCTGCTCGGCGGGCTCCAGCTTTTCAGCCAGCTCCGATCTCCAGGCCGGATGGGTAAAGTCTCCCGTACCTACAATGTTAATTCCCTTTTTTCCCGCCCATAAGTCCAGGTGCTCCGGCGTAAGCTCCTTGCTGGTGGCCCTGGAGTAGCGGGAGTGGATATGTAAATCACCAATGTACATTGCGATGCACCTGCTTTCCTTTGATAGTATTTATTATAAAGGATTCATCCTAAAAAGAAAGCGGTTTTTTCTGCCAGCATCAACCGGCCAGTCCCTCCACCGCATCCACGGGCAGGGAAATTGCCACTGCATGTTCTCCGGTTTCCTTCATCACGGTCTCGCATATGGCCTTCAGTATGGGAAGCCTTAAGTCTGCAGGGGTCAGGATCAGCAGTATGGCTTTTTCCTGGGAAAGAGTCATGCCGAACAGCTTTTTGCCGGCATCGGTACCTATTTCCCTGGCCTTTATCAGGGTGCCGCCCTGACAGCCGGCCTTTCTGGCAGCCTCCATAACCGGCGCGGACAGGTCGGTGTGGATGACGGAAGCAATTAATTCATAGGAATGGGAATTTGTCATGGGAATATCCTCCTTGTGTTCTGCGGTGTGGCTGTTTGGGGCTGTCTGGTCTTCGTGCCGGCTTAAAATGTCCATGGCAGCGAGACTGATGCCTGTAAGAGACAGGGTGAAAGCGATGCCGTGGCCCGGCTTGTAAAATTCCATTTCCCTGCCAAGGGCATGGAGCAGGCGGTCTGCGTCGGCTTTGGTTGAAAGGCCCAGAACCAGGTCCTTCTCAGGCTCATCCAGTCCCAGACAGTCCATGACAGCCGAGCTGGCTGTGCCGTGTCCCCTGACTGCAAGCAGTATTTCATGGTTGTATGTATGGAATATGGAAGCTGCCCTGTTTCCGGCTCCCCGGTTTACGATGGCGGCTGCCAGCTTTATGCTTTTATGGCTCATAAGGCTCCTCCTCTAAATTAATGAATTCCTGGTTCATATCCACCACAGGATGTCTGGAAACAGCTTTCTCCCTGCGGGTTTTCAGCTCATAGGACAGTCCGATGAGCTGGATGATGATGAGAGGGGTCATGGCTACCATGGCCACGATGCCAAAGGCGTCGGTCAGGATATTGCCGCCCAGGGCCTCGCAGGCGCCCATGCACAGTGGAAGAAGAAAGGTGGCTGTCATGGGGCCGGATGCGACTCCTCCTGAGTCAAAGGCAATGGATGTAAAGACCGGGGGTACCACAAAGGAAAGTCCCAGAGCCAGGGCATAGCCCGGCAGCAGGAAGGCCATGAGAGGCAGTCCTGTGATGACCCGGAACATGGAGAGGCCCAGTGACAGGGCCATGCCGATGGAAAGACCGGTCATCATGGTCTTTTCGGATATGCTTCCGCCGGTCACGTCCGCCACCTGCTTGTTCAGTACCTGTACGGCAGGCTCTGCCTTGACGATGTAATAACCGATGAGCATGGCTACGGGCACCAGAATCCAGCGATAGGGAAGGGATGCCATCTGTTTTCCAAGATAGCTTCCGGCGGGCATGAAGCCCACATTTACGCCCGTAAGGAACAGCGTCAGCCCGATGTAGGAATACAGCATTCCCACCAGAATCTTCACCACCTGGCGTTTGCGCATTTTCAGGAAAAATATCTGAAAGAGCAGGAAAAATGCCAGGATGGGGAACAGGGCTGTGAATACCTCCGCCGCATAGTGGGGAAGTTCACTCTGGAATGCCAGCCACAGGTCCTGGGAATTGCTGATGAAAGGAATGGTCATGGGTTCATAGGAGCCGGAAGATGACCGGAACAGAAGTCCCAGTATCATGACAGAGAGGATGGGACCTATGGAACAAAGGGACACCAGTCCAAAGCTGTCGCTGTCCGCATTTTTTCCCTGGCCGATGAAAGAAAGCCCCACGCCCAGGGCCATGATAAAGGGAACCGTAATAGGACCTGTTGTCACACCGCCGGAATCAAAGGCTACAGCCAGAAAATCACCTGGAATATAGAAGGCCAGGATGAAGATAATGATGTAGCAGACCAGAAGGATGTGGGAAAGGCTCCAGCCGAAGAGGGAGCGGAGGAATGCAAGTGCCAGGAAGAAGCCGACTCCTGCAGCTACTGCGAGGATGAGCACCATGTCCGGCACTGCCGGTGTCTGTCTGGCCAGGACCTGCAGGTCCGGTTCGGCCACTGTTACCATGGCGCCTATGATGATACATGCAATGACGATGACCGGAAGCTTCTTTGCCTTGGCCAGCTGCGCACCTACCTTTTCTCCAATGGGCATCATGGACATATCCACTCCCAGGGTGAAGAATCCCATTCCTATAATAAGGAAGGCTGCCCCTGCCAGAAACAGCATCAGCGGGTCCAGGGGAATGGGGGTGATGGTGATCCCAAGGATTAATACAATGCAGGTAACGGGCAGCACAGATGATAAGGATTCTGTGATTTTTTCTTTTAGCTTCTGATTCAATAAATTACCTCCTGTTGTCCGTTGTTTATGTTAACATATATATTTTAGCTTAACATAAGGACAAACGGAAAGGCAAGAGAAGGGACCGTTAGAATTATGTTAAGAAACTCATTGAATCCAGGACAGCGCAGTAGTATAATGAATCCACAAAGCGCTCCAAGACAGCCTATAAGGCAGCCTGGTCATAGACCGCGGCAGGGAATTTTTTGTCTGGTAACAGTTGACACTGTTTGGGAAATATGTTAAATTAAGAGTCAGTGCAAATACGCAGATAGGGAAGAGTAGATAACCGGATGGATGCAGAGAGCCGGCGGCTGGTGAGAGCCGGTGACGGATGGTTGTTGAACTGGCCCTGGAGTAGCCTGCCCCAACGAGGAAGGACCGCCGGAAACGGGGGATCGGGAACCAGTAGGACAGGACGGAGACCTTACCGTTATAAGAGGATTAAGCGCATGCGTCAGACAGCATGAACCAGAGTGGTACCGCGCGGGGATTTTCAGCCCTGCGTCTCTAGCAATAGAGGCGCAGGGCTTTTATATTTGACAAAAAACTATGCGGAGCCGGTATGCTGTCTGGATAAAGGGGAATCATCCCCTTAGATAACCAATGGAGGAATGAGATTATGGCAACACAGTACAACCACAGCGCCATTGAGAAAAAGTGGCGTGAGAACTGGAAAGAGAAGCCCATCAATGTGAACGATGGCAGGAAGGAAAAGTATTACTGTCTGGATATGTTCCCATACCCCTCAGGCAGCGGCCTTCACGTAGGACACTGGAGAGGATATGTGATTTCAGATGTCTGGAGCCGGTATCAGCTGTTAAAGGGAAAGTATGTCATTCATCCCATGGGATGGGATGCCTTCGGCCTTCCTGCTGAGAACTACGCTATTAAGATGGGCGTCCATCCGGCTAAGTCCACAGAGGCAAACATAAGGAATATCAAGCGCCAGATCAAGCAGATTGCGGCAATTTATGACTGGGATATGGAAGTGAACACCACGGATCCGGATTTCTACAAATGGACCCAGTGGATTTTTGTCCAGATGTTCAAGAAGGGCCTGGCCTATGAAAAGGAATTCCCCATTAACTGGTGTCCTTCCTGTAAGACCGGACTGGCAAACGAGGAAGTGGTCAACGGATGCTGCGAGCGCTGCGGCACCACGGTTACCAAGAAGAATCTGCGCCAGTGGATGCTTAAGATTACTGCTTACGCAGAGCGTCTGTTAAATGATCTGGATAAGCTGGACTGGCCTGAGAAGGTCAAGAAGATGCAGACTGACTGGATCGGCAAGTCATACGGCGCAGAGGTGGATTTCCCCATTGACGGGCGTGAGGAGAAGATTACCGTGTACACCACCAGGCCGGACACCCTTTACGGAGCCACCTTCATGGTACTGGCGCCGGAGCATGCCCTGGCTAAGAGCCTGGCCACCGATGAGACAAGGGAAGCAGTGGAAAAATATATTTTCGATTCTTCCATGCGTTCCAATGTGGACCGTATGCAGGCAAAGGAAAAGACAGGCGTGTTTACCGGAAGTTATGCAATTAATCCGCTGAACGGCGCAAGGACGCCTATCTGGCTGTCTGATTATGTACTGGCTGATTACGGTACCGGCGCCATCATGTGCGTGCCTGCCCACGACGACAGGGACTTTGAGTTTGCCAAAAAGTTCGGCCTGCCCATTGTACAGGTAATCGCAAAGGACGGCAAGGAAATCGAGGACATGACCGAGGCGTATACCGAGGCAAACGGCATCATGATTAATTCCGGTGATTGGAACGGCATGGAGTCTGCTGTCCTTAAAAAGGAAGCGCCTCATATGATAGAGGAAAAGGGCTTTGGCCATAAGACGGTCAACTACAAGCTGAGGGACTGGGTATTCTCACGCCAGCGTTACTGGGGCGAGCCCATCCCCATCATCCACTGCCCCAAGTGCGGCTGCGTGCCTGTGCCTGAGGACCAGCTGCCGTTAAAGCTTCCCGAGGTGGAGAGCTACCAGCCAACAGGAACCGGCGAGTCACCTCTGGCTGCCATTGACGAATGGGTCAACACCACCTGTCCTGTCTGCGGCGCTCCTGCCAAGAGAGAGACAAACACCATGCCCCAGTGGGCTGGTTCCTCCTGGTACTTCCTGCGCTATGTGGACAGCCACAACAAGGAAGAGCTGGTATCCAGGGAAAAGGCAGACAAGTATCTTCCGGTGGATATGTATATCGGCGGCGTGGAACATGCGGTGCTCCATCTGCTGTATTCACGTTTCTACACCAAGTTTCTGTGCGATATAGGCGCTATTGACTTTGACGAGCCTTTCAAGAAGCTGTTCAACCAGGGTATGATTACCGGCAAGAACGGCATCAAAATGAGCAAATCCAAGGGCAACGTTGTTTCTCCCGACGATTTGGTAAGGGATTACGGCTGCGACTCCTTAAGGCTTTACGAGCTGTTTGTGGGACCGCCGGAGCTGGATGCAGAGTGGGATGACCGGGGCATCGAGGGCGTATCCCGCTTCCTGAACCGTTTCTGGAATTTGGTGATGGACAACAAGGATAAGGATGTGAAGGCGTCCAAGGAAATGATAAAGCTGCGCCATAAGCTGGTATATGACATTGAATACCGCTTCAACCAGTTCAGCCTCAACACCGTGATTTCCGGTTTCATGGAGTACAACAATAAGCTCATAGAGCTGGCAAGGAAGGAAGGCGGAATTGACAAGGAGACCCTTAAGACCTTTGTAATTCTTCTGGCGCCCTTTGCTCCCCATATCGGAGAGGAGCTGTGGCAGCAGTTAGGCGGTACCGACAGCGTATTCCATGCACAGTGGCCGGAATGCGATGAGGAGGCCATGAAGGACGATGAGATCGAAGTGGCTGTCCAGATTAACGGAAAGACACGCGCCGTCATCAGCATCAGTGCTGACAGCTCCAAGGAAGATACCATTGCCGCAGGCAGGGAAGCAGTGAAGGAAAAGCTGACCGGCAATGTTGTGAAGGAAATCTACGTGCCTGGAAAGATTATCAATATTGTGTGTAAATAAATCAGAATCCCGTATATCCGCGGGAGACTGAATGCCTGCGCAGCCGGTAACACATGGACTGGGCAGGCATTTTTATGTAGGGGTTTCCGGCGGGAAATGTAAGAAAAAAGAAATAACATTTCCTGTTATTGCAGGTTATAATAGGAAATGGGCAAAACATGATATTGAGGTGACGGCGATGAGACATGAGAGAAGAGCATGCGGAAAGAACGAAATGTACGGAAAGAACGAAATGTATGGAAAAAGCGGAATATACGGAAAGAGCGGGGCGGGCCGTAAAATAGGCAGGGCAGCGGCAGCACTGGTTCTGGCAGGAGTCATGATGGCAGCGGGAAGTCTTACGGCTATGGCTGCCGGCAGGACAGGCGCAGGGAAAGCCATGAACTTGACGGACCAGGGGCCGGGGGTTCTGGCTGTTTCGGAAGCAGAACCTCAGGAAAAGAAGGCGGCAGTGGAGAACGGTGTCATACAGCCCCAGAATCTGGAAGGAGCAAAGGATGCGGACCAGCTGGTGGTAGTAGTGGGCACCGGCGGCTGCGGCGCAGATGTATATTATTATAAGAAGTCAGGGGAAGCCTGGGAGATGGCCTGGAAGGAAGCAGGCATTGTAGGCAGAAACGGCATTACGGACCAGAAGGCAGAGGGAGACGGAAGCACGCCTTCCGGTACATATGGATTTACCATGGCTTTTGGGCTCAAGGAAAATCCAGGCAGCATCCTTCCCTACCATAAGATTACAAAAGGCGATTACTGGGTGGATGATTCAGCCAGTCCCTATTATAACAAGCTGGTCAATACATCACAGGCTGTAAAGAACTGGAACTCCGCAGAGAACATGGCGGCTGCTTCACCGTACTATAATTACGCCTTGGCATTGGATTATAATGAAGCATGTGAGCCCGGAAAGGGATCTGCCATCTTTCTTCACTGCTTTACCGCATCCAGGGATAATGGCTCCGCGGGCTGTATCCGCCTGCCTCAGGAAAGGGCAAAGGAGCTGGTACAGTCAGCCACAGAGCACACTAAGATTGTGATTGCACCGGATTTGGAACGGTTAAAATAATTCCGGGTAAAATGCTTCAGGTTAAAATGATTTCATAAGGCAGAGGCAGGGGCGCCATCAGCGCGGCCCTGCCATTTTTTTTGAAAGCATTTTTAATAAATCAATTTTCTTTTTCTCAGAGGGAGGCATCCTGGAACTGAGGATGTTGACCAGAAGGTCTGTCTCCCTGTCGTTAAAATGTACGCCCTTTTGCCTGGCTTCCATGTTGATGGTCATGAATGCCTCCATCAGGTTATTTTTGTCTGAATGTTCAATCCGCTCCGCAAATTCAGTGAGCATGGCCAGTTTATCTTTGTTCATGGCCTTGAGCCTGGGGTCTTGTTTCCAGCTGTTATCCATAATTATGTAGTCCTTTCTGTAATGGAGTTCAGTGATTGGCCGTATCAGGCCATGGCCTGCATGGCTGTGAATATCATTTCCATGGTCTCAAAACGGGATTGCTGCTCCGGTGTCAGGAACCTGCGCAGCTGTTCCATGGGAGTCTGGCCCTCCATCAGGGTTTCGGCCATGTCAATTATATCCTGCTCCATGGGATTCCCATATGGACGTATGGCCTTCAGCATGTCGCGCAGGGACCCGTTTCCCTGGGGACGGTCCAGGGAGCAGATGCCCATGGTTGCTACCTCCTCAGTCTCAAAGAGCTCCATTGTTTTTCGCAGTTCCTGAGCCTTGACAAACAGGGAGATGGCCTTTTGTTCGGGAACGCCCAGGTAGGGGAGGGAGGCCTTAATCATCTGCAGATGGTGGTCGCCTATGAGATAGTCCAGGTCGGTTAGTTTATAGTCATCAGATGGATTCATGTATTTCCACCAGCCTTTTCTTTCTTTGCTTCCAATTTATGCGGGAGGGGCTTGTTACATGCCACTTATTTTCCGGCACAATGAGCCAAAGCCTGGACACTGCATATATTATAAGTATGGAAGGAGAGTGAAATCCATGTACAGCCGTTTGATTATAGATGGAAATGCAGTATATGAAATAGATGAGGAATGCTTAAAGCAGAGACAGGGAAGAAAGGGGTATGGGGGTAAGAACCGAGGCACAAAAAGCCCTTTTTCGCCCGGGGAGACAGGTGAGGCCGGCAAATAAGCCCGGCTTCCCTGCAAGAAAAAACAGGGAGTGGTGAAGCACTCCCTGTTCCTTTGATTCTTTGGTGAAGGATTTTTTAGAGGTGGGAATTAGCAGCAGAAGCCACCGCCGCCACAGCAGCACAGGATTAAGATGAGCCAGATAATATCTCCGCATCCGCCTCCAAAGCTGCACCCACAGCCACAACCGCTACCGCAGTCGCTATGTCCGAAGCCGCTGCCGCCTCCACAGCAGCACAGAATCAGGATAAGCCAGATGATATTGCATCCGCATCCGCTGCCTCCTGTTCCACATCCGCATCCACAGTCACAACTGCAGTTTGTTGCTGCTACATCACTCATGTTAATTCCTCCATATAAAGTTTAATTACACTGTATCATATGAAGCCCTGCTTGCTCATGTTTCCACAATTTGATAAAATTTAGAAAATTTTTGTTGGTACAAGGCCGGGATATATAGTATAATGTCGGCAGGCATGATACTGTGCGGATCGTTTTCTGACAAAGGAAGGAAAAGATGGTCCGTCAGATGAAAAAGAAAAGAGGCTTTGAGAATGGACAGAAGCAGATTATATTACCAGACCCCCTATGTAAAGTCGTTCATGTGCACGGTGGAGCACTGTGAGGAGAGCGGGAAAGGAACCTGGCTGGTGACTCTGAACCAGACTGGTTTTTACCCTGAAGGAGGGGGACAGCCCTATGATACAGGAACCTTAAACGGGATTCACGTGCTGTCCGTCCATGAGAAGGGGGAGCAGGTGATCCATGAACTGGCGCAGCCCATAGAGGAGGGGACCCTGGCAGAGGGAATCATAGACTGGCAGAGGCGGTATGACAACATGCAGCTGCACACCGGGGAGCATATTCTGTCCGGTCTGGTGCACAGACACTTTGGATACGATAATGTCGGCTTTCACATGGGGACCGAGGAAGTGACGGTGGACTTTAACGGCATCATTGAGCCGGAGGACCTGGACTGGCTGGAGGACGAGGCCAATCAGCTGGTCTATGCCAATGTCCCCGTGAAGGTGCTTTATCCCGCTGAGGAAGAACTCAGGACTATGGAGTACAGAAGCAAAAAGGAACTGTCCGGTCTGGTACGCATTGTGGAGGTGCCTGGCGGGGATGTGTGCGCATGCTGCGGCACACATGTAGAAAACACCGGTGAAGTGGGTATCATTAAGATAAGAAGCATGATTCATTACAAGGGCGGCGTTCGTTTGTCCATGTTATGCGGCCGCAGGGCCCTGTTGGATTACAGGGACAGGCTGAAGGATGAAATCAGGATATCCAACCTGCTGTCAGCCAAGCTCATCCAGGTGCCGGATGCAGTGGAAAAGCTTAAAAATGACAGCCAGGACAGGGATTTCCTGATTGGAAAGCTGGGAAGCAGCCTGTTGGCCCTGAAGGCAGGACAGTTCCCGGAAAGCACAGCCCCCCTCATTGTATTTGAGGAGGATTTAACCCCAGTTCAGGTTCGACAGTATGCGACTATTCTCTATGAAGAAAACAAGGCCGGAGTGGCTGCCGTGTGTTCCGGAAATGACAGGGACGGCGAATATCACTATGCCCTGGGCAGCAGCCGGATGGACATGCGCGCTCTCAGCAAAGCCCTGAACAGCCGTCTGAGCGGCAGGGGCGGGGGCAGCAGCCTCATGGCTCAGGGGACCTTCCGGGCGGGACGGGAAGCCATTGAGGCAGCGTTCCGGGAAGAGACAGAATTATAAAGGATGATACGATGGAATTAAATAGCGATACAATTAAAAAAATCAGAGGACTTATTGTCTTTACCGTGGTGGTTGTGGTTGCGGGATTCAATTACAGACGTCTGGTGGATGTGGCGGCCGGATTGATGCACATTGCCTGGCCCTTTATTCTGGGGGCAGCCATAGCTTTCATACTGAACGTGCCTATGCGCAATATCGAGAGGCATTTGACCGTGTTTGGGGAGAGCGGCAGGCTGAGACGGCCTGTCAGCCTGGTGGTGACCATCCTCCTGGTTACAGGCGGCCTGTTTCTGGTCATCTTTGTGGTGGCACCTCAGCTGGTAAAGACTTTTTTGAATCTTCAAAGCAGTATCCCTGTGTTTTTTGCAGGGGTGCGTGATGAGGCGGAACGCATATTTGCCAGCAATCCCCAGATACTGGAATATATGAACCAGATGGAAGTGGACTGGCAGGAAGTGTTTCAGAACATGGCCGCGTTTTTAAAGAGCGGGGCGGGAACCATGCTGAACACCACCTTCTCGGCAGCTGTCTCCATTGTCAGCGGCGTGTCCTCATTCCTGATTGGATTTATCTTTGCCATCTATATCCTTTTGCAGAAGGAGACGCTGGGACGGCAGATGAAGAAGGTGCTGGAGGCATTTCTGCCGGAACCGGCTGTAGGGCGGATTCTGGATATCACGGCCCTTACGGAGCGCACCTTCTCCAATTTCCTTACAGGACAGTGCGTGGAGGCCGTGATCCTGGGAACCATGTTTTTTGTGGCGCTGACCGTCATACGTCTGCCCTATGCGCTGCTGATTGGGGTGCTGATTGCATTTACGGCCCTGATTCCTATTTTCGGCGCGTTTGTGGGACTGGCAGTGGGCGTGTTCCTGATGCTCATGGTAAATTCCATGGATGCCCTGGTTTTTACGATTACCTTCTTTGTATTGCAGCAGATAGAGGGAAACCTGATATACCCCTATGTGGTGGGGAATTCCGTGGGGCTTCCATCCATATGGGTGCTGGTGGCCGTGACTGTGGGCGGAAGCATGATGGGAATTGTGGGAATGCTCATATTCATTCCGCTGTGTTCCGTACTGTATGCCCTTTTAAGGGATGGGGTCAATGCGCGTCTGGGAAGGAAGGGCAGGGGAGCGGTTGTCTGTGAGACTGTATGCGGGCCGGTTTGTGAGGAAGATGCGGACCAGGGGCATCAGGAATAAAGACTGAGAATAATAAAAAGAGAATATCAAGTGAAGATAACAAAGCTAAGATAAACAAAACAGCCCGGAACCTGTCAAATGGTTCCGGGCTTTGCCTTTGCCTGTATTCCTGCCTGTTATTCCATGCTTTTTATCTTAGGCTTATTCTCCCTGATACATATATTTGATTAAACGCTCAATGTCTTCCTTCTCATGAGCAACCAGGTCTAATTCCTTGATATATCCGTTGGAGAAGATGGTGGCCATAGACAGATACTGGGCTAATTTGGATTTCAGATTGATGCGGTCACCTTCCGGAGATACAAGCTCCACGGTTCCCTTGCACTGGTCAATGACAGAGAAAAACTTTTCTACGTCTGTGATATTCTGAACCTTCATGGCATATCCTCCTGTGTTTGTATGCATTTTCCTGAAATGGAAAAGGATGGTTAATTTTTTAACATATATGATTATAGCAGAAGGGCAGGGAAAAGGGCAATTATGAATTTTCATAAAAATACAGGGATTAAAGGGTGTTTTTTATCGCATCTAACAGCAGGGAGGATACCCGCAGGCCGCCCCGCCCCGTCCCTATGGAAATATCTGGTTTATTGCTGCCGTGAAAGTCGGAGCCGCCTGTGGGCAGAAGATGGTGGCGTGCAGCCATTTCCTGGAGCCTGGCGCTTTCCGGGCGGTTGTGGGAGGAGTGATATACCTCCAGGCCTTTCATGCCCAGGCCGGCCAGATAGGCGATGAGCTCCTCCGTGACCTTGTCCCCCAGCTTATACTGAAAGGGATGGGACAGGGCCACAAAGGCATGGCTGTCTAAGAGGGCCTCCATGACTTCCTCCGGGGGCAGGAATTCCTTGGGCGGGCAGTATGTGCCTCCGTATTTCAGATACTTCTTAAAAATATGGTCCAAATCAGGCCCAAGACCCCTTGCCAGAAGGGCTCTTGCCACATGAGCCCTGGTGATGACCGTGTCAGGGTTTCCGGCACACAGTTCTTCGGCAGTAAGGTGGATGCCGTGGGCATCAAAACGTTCCAGCATCTCCTGGTTGCGCTGGTCTCTGTGCTGGCGGAATTCCTTCAGCGCGGCCTGAAGGGAGGGTGAACCTGTGTCCACGAAAAGTCCCAGTATATGGATTTCGTGGTTCTTATAACTGCTGGACACCTCGATGCCGGGCACCACCTCCAGTCCCAGCTTTGCCCCGGCACCCATGGCCCTGGCAACTCCGGCCGTGGTATCGTGGTCTGTAAGCGCGATGGCTGAAAGTCCGGCCTCATGGGCCAGGTGCACCACCTGCTCAGGTGACAGGGTGCCATCGGATGCGTTTGAGTGGACGTGTAAATCAACGTAAGACATGATGTGACCTCCGAATCATAAGATGTAAAGACCTTGAAAAGGCTTGTAATTGATTTTTAATAATTTAATAATACTTACTTTATATATATTAACATGAAATTCACAATAAGTAAAATTGGGCTGAAAAAAACAAAAAAGACGGTTCCATTTTACATAAAGTATGTTATACTACAATTTGTGAATAAATCCATAGGCAGAGATGACAGGTGAACAGTATGAATCAGTTAGAGAATAATCATAGCAGAAGAAGTTCCTCAGCAGGCAGAAGCCGCAGCAGGGGTTCGGATAAAGGAACGGGACGCGCAGCGTCCAGGAACACGGGCAGAAGCAGTTCGTCAGGCAGCGGTTCAAGGGGTTCCTATTCCTACCGTTCCGGAGGACAGGCCGGCAGGATGAATGCGGCCCAGACAGCCAGGCGCAACAGCCCTCACAGGAGAAAGAAGGGACCGGATTATAAGAAGATTGCCATAGCCGGAGTCATCCTTATTATCCTCATTGCGTGCATATCACTGGCCATGAAGTTCAAGGGTACCGGAGGAAGAGAACCGGATGATATCACGGAAGAGACAACCGAGACAGAGATGATGAAGGAAGTCAAGGTGGATGGAATCACCATTACCGGCATGTCCAAGAACCAGGCCAGGAATGCAATTCTGAAGGAATATCCCTGGAGCATGACAGTTACCCATGACGGGGATACACATAATGTGACGAATTTTGCGGCGGAAAAGGTGGATGCGCTGCTGGATGAAATCTACAGCGGAGAGCCGGCCGAAAGTTATACACTGAGCATGGACGGGCTGGAGGAAGCTGCTGCAAAGGAGGCGGAAAGCTGTGCGGCCAAATGGAATAAAAAAGCCAAAAACGGTTCCATTGACAGCTATGACAAGGAAAAGGGCGCCTTTGTGTTTGCCGGGGAAGAGAATGGTTTTGCCATTGACCAGGAGAAGCTGGCGGCAGACATACTGAAGGCACTGCAGGACAAGAAGTTCGACGCTACCATCACAGCTACGGGAAGCGAGACAGCACCGGATATCAGCGCGGCTGCTGCCAAGGAAAAATATAAGACCATCAGCACATTTACCACAAAGACAACAGCCAATAAGGCCCGAAACACCAACATCAGGCTGGCTGCAGAGGCACTGAACGGAACCGTGGTGCATCCGGGAGAGGAATTCTCCTTTAACAGGGCAGTGGGTCAGAGGACAGAGGCAAAGGGCTACCAGGGAGCAGCCGCCTATAACAACGGAGAGGTGGTACAGGAAATCGGCGGAGGCGTATGCCAGGTATCCACCACCCTGTACAATGCAGTATACAGGTCAGGGCTGGGAGAGGAGAGCATTACCTTCAGGCGTTCTCATACCTTTGAACCCAACTATATTACACCGGGCCAGGATGCCACGGTGAGCTGGGAACAGCCGGATTTCCGCTTCAAGAACACATCCAGCACATCCATCGGTATCAAGGCCGGCTACGCGGATCAGAAGATAACGGTTTCCATTTATGGAATTCCCATTCTGGAGGAGGGGACAAAGCTGGATTTGGTATCCGAGAAAGTGGAGGAGCTGGACCCGCCCGCACCTACCTATGAGGAGGACCAGACACTTGAGCCGGGAGTGGAGATTCAGAAGAGCGCAGGCAGCAAGGGAAGCAGATGGATTACCTACAAGGTGGTATATAAAGACGGAAAGGAAATATCCAGGGAACAGGACCATAAGACCACATACAAGGGCCATGCCCCTGTTATCCGCCGCAACACAACCGGCGTGGTGCTGGCGCCTGAGGAAACCACCCTTTCCACAGAGACGACACGGCCAATCATTGACGGAATGCCGGACGGCTATATTCCGGGTGATGAGACAACCTCCTTACCTTCCGGGAACGGTTCCCAGGTGAGTGGACCCGGCACAGTGACCCAGCCGGCAGCGCCCACCACGGCGCCCGCAGCGTCACCTAATCCCACCCAGGCGCCGCAGCCGTCTGAGACCGCGGCAGCAGGGCCGGGCGGGGCTAACCCGGTGATTGCACCGCTGAAACCGGAATAAAAGGAGCAGACAAAGAATTGACATTGTTTTTTTTGGCGTAATTTCGATTAAGCATTTGCAATTTGTTAAATAATTGCTATAATAGTAAACAGGTCAGTCTGCATAGGGTCGAAGCATGTTCATACATGCCTGGGTCCGGGTCAGACTCACATGTATACCATTACATATTCACTATTTGTAGGAGGAAATCAAAATGGCAAGAAAAATGAAAACCATGGATGGTAACCATGCAGCAGCACATGCGTCATATGCATTTACTGATGTAGCGGCTATCTATCCGATTACCCCATCCTCACCTATGGCTGAAGCCACAGACGAATGGGCAACAGACGGAAGAACCAATATCTTCGGTCGTAAAGTACAGATTACAGAGATGCAGTCTGAGGCTGGTGCAGCAGGCGCTGTACATGGTTCTCTGGCAGCAGGTGCTCTGACCACCACCTACACAGCATCACAGGGTCTTTTACTGATGATCCCTAATCTTTATAAAATTGCAGGTGAGCAGCTGCCAGGCGTATTCAACGTATCTGCACGTGCTCTTGCAAGCCATGCATTATCTATTTTCGGTGACCACTCCGACGTTTACGCATGCCGCCAGACCGGATGCGCTATGCTGTGCGAGTCCAGCGTCCAGGAGGTAATGGACCTGACTGTTGTTGCACATATGGCATCCATCAAGGGCAAGGTTCCATTCATCAACTTCTTCGACGGTTTCCGTACATCCCATGAGATTCAGAAGATTGAGACCTGGGATTACGAGGACTTAAAGGAAATGGTTGACATGGACGCTGTAGATGCTTTCCGTAAGCATGCACTGAATCCAAATCATCCATGCCAGAGAGGCTCCGCTCAGAACCCTGACATCTTCTTCCAGGCAAGAGAAGCCTGCAACCCATACTACGACGCTCTTCCTGCAATCGTTCAGGAATATATGGACAAGGTTAATGCCAAGATTGGCACTGACTATAAGCTGTTCAACTACTACGGCGCTGCTGACGCTGAGCACATCATCATCTCCATGGGTTCTGTCAATGACACCATCGAAGAGACTATCGACTACATGGTGAAGCAGGGACAGAAGGTTGGTGTTGTTAAGGTTCGTCTGTACAGACCATTCTGCGTACAGGCCCTGATTGACGCCATTCCTGATACCGTTAAGGTTATCTCCGTATTAGACAGAACAAAAGAGCCAGGCGCCATCGGCGAGCCTCTGTACCTGGATGTTGTGGCTGCTCTTAAGGGAAGCAAGTTTGACCAGGTTAAGGTTTTAACCGGACGTTACGGCTTAGGCTCCAAGGATACCACACCTGCTCAGATTGTAGCAGTTTACGAGAACACAACCAAGTCTCCATTTACCGTAGGTATCGTGGACGACGTTACAAACCTGTCCTTAGAGATTGGCGCTCCTTTAGTTACCACTCCTGAGGGAACCACAAACTGTAAGTTCTGGGGTCTGGGCGCTGACGGTACAGTTGGTGCAAACAAGAACTCCATCAAGATCATCGGTGACAATACAGACATGTATGCACAGGCATACTTTGATTATGACTCCAAGAAGTCAGGCGGCGTTACCATGTCCCACCTGCGCTTCGGACACAGCCCAATCAAGTCTACCTATTTAATCCGTACAGCTAACTTCGTTGCCTGCCACAATCCTGCATATGTACGCAAGTACAACATGGTTCAGGAGCTGGTTGACGGCGGTACGTTCCTGTTAAACTGCCCATGGGATATGGAAGGACTTGAGAAGCATCTTCCGGGACAGGTTAAGAAGTTCATCGCAGACCACAACATCAACTTCTACACCATCGACGGCGTAAAGATTGGTATTGAGACAGGCATGGGCCCAACACGTATCAACACCATTCTTCAGTCCGCATTCTTCGAGCTGACCGGCATCATTCCTGCTGAGAAGGCAAACGAGCTGATGAAGGCCGCTGCAAAGGCAACCTACGGCCGCAAGGGCGAGGATGTTGTTCAGAAGAACTGGGCTGCTATCGACGCAGGCGCTAAGGGCATGCACAAGGTAGAGGTTCCGGACAGCTGGAAGAACTGTGAAGACGAAGGTCTTGACTATGCAGTTGTAACCCAGGGAAGAAAGGATGTAGTTGACTTTGTTAACAACATTCAGATAAAGGTAAGCGCTCAGGAAGGAAACTCCCTGCCCGTATCCGCATTTACAGAGTACGCAGATGGTTCCACACCATCCGGTTCCTCCGCATACGAGAAGCGCGGTATCGCTGTTAAGGTTCCTGTATGGAATCCGGACAACTGTATCCAGTGTAACTTCTGTTCATATGTATGTCCTCACGCGGTAATCCGTCCGGTTGCCATGACCGCTGACGAGGCTGCTAAGGCACCTGCAGACATGAAGATGAAGGATATGACAGGTATGGCCGACTACAAGTTTGCCATAACCATCTCCGCTCTGGATTGTACGGGATGCGGTTCCTGTGCAAATGTGTGCCCAGGCATGAAGGGCAACAAGGCTCTGGTTATGGAAAGCCTTGAGGCTAACCTTGGCGAGCAGGCCATCTTTGACTTTGGTCGGTCCCTGCCTATCAAGGAAGAGGTTCTGGCTAAGTTCAAAGAGAATACTGTTAAGGGCAGCCAGTTCAGACAGCCTCTGCTTGAATTCTCCGGCGCTTGCGCAGGATGCGGCGAGACTCCTTATGCAAAATTGATTACCCAGCTGTTTGGTGACAGGATGTACATTGCCAACGCAACAGGATGCTCCTCCATCTGGGGCAACTCCTCACCATCCACACCTTACACCGTGAATGCCAAGGGACAGGGTCCTGCATGGGACAACTCCCTGTTCGAGGATAACGCTGAGTTTGGTTACGGTATGTTACTGGCTCAGAACGCAATCAGAGACGGCTTAAAGGCTAAGGTTGAGAGCGTAATGGCTAACGAAAAGGCTACTGACGAGATGAAGGCAGCCTGCAAGGAGTGGCTTGATACCTTTGGCATCGGCGCTCTGAACGGCACTGCTACCGATAAGCTGGTTGCGGTTCTGGACGGCGTTGACTGCGATGTCTGCAGAGACATTGTTAAGAATAAAGATTTCCTGGCTAAGAAGTCCCAGTGGGTATTCGGTGGTGACGGATGGGCTTACGATATCGGTTTCGGCGGCGTTGACCACGTACTGGCATCCGGTAAGGACATCAACATCATGGTATACGATACTGAGGTTTACTCCAATACAGGAGGCCAGTCCTCCAAGGCTACCAAGACAGGTGCTGTTGCACAGTTCGCTGCAGGCGGCAAGGACGTTAAGAAGAAAGACCTGGCCAGCATTGCCATGAGCTATGGTTATGTGTACGTTGCACAGATTTGTATGGGCGCTGATATGGCTCAGACTGTTAAGGCGATTGCCGAGGCAGAGGCTTATCCGGGACCATCCCTGATTATTGCATACGCTCCATGTATCAACCATGGTATTAAGAAGGGTATGGACAAGGCTCAGACAGAGGAGAAGCTGGCTGTAGAGTGCGGTTACTGGAACAACTTCCGTTACAACCCGGCAGCTGAGAAGAAGTTCTCCCTGGATTCCAAGGCTCCTAAGCTTGAGACCTATCAGGACTTCTTAAAGGGCGAGGTTCGTTATATGTCCCTGGCTATGAAGAATCCTGAGAGAGCAGCCGAGCTGTTCGCACGTAACGAGGCAGAGGCTAAGGAGCGTTACGCTTACTTAGAGAAGCTGGTTACACTGTACGGCAACGACTAATCTTACGTCAGATTTGAATATTTTATGAATTACGGACCCCGGAGGGCTTAGGCTCTCCGGGGTTTTTGAATATTCTGTTTCCAGAAGGGGATAATACTGGAAGAAAGGATGTGTGATACCAGTATGTTAGAAGAGAAGGCAATGGTTCAATTTCTGAACCGATTTACAGATTATCCCTTTCTGGTAAAATGGAAGGACCACGAAGACCGGGTAGGTCATGGCAATCCCATGTTTGCTGTTGACATCAGGGAAACCATACCGGTGAGGAAGCTGATGGACAGCACCTCCCTGGCATTGGGGGAAGCCTACATGAAGGGCAAACTGGAGGTGGAGGGGAGTCTGTATGAGGCTCTGGACCATTTCCTGGGGCAGATGGACCGTTTTTCTGTCAACCGTCTGCATCTGAGGAAGCTCCTTTATCCCTCTAATTCAAGGAAAAACCAGAAGATGGAGGTGTCCTCCCATTATGATATCGGTAATGATTTTTATAAGCTGTGGCTGGACGAAACCATGAACTATTCCTGCGGATATTTTAAGACAGAAAATGATACCCTCCATAAGGCCCAGGTAAATAAAACAGATTATATTCTGAAGAAGCTGGCACTGAAAGAGGGAATGAGCCTTCTGGATGTGGGCTGCGGCTGGGGATTTCTGTTAATCAGGGCAGCCAGGGAATACGGAGTCAGAGGAACCGGCATCACCCTGAGTTCGGAGCAGTATGACGGCTTTAAAAAGCGCATAGAGGAGGAAGGGCTGGAACATCTACTGAACGTTCAGCTCATGGATTACAGGGATTTGCCGAAAAGCGGCATGAAATTTGACCGTGTGGTCAGCGTGGGAATGGTGGAGCACGTGGGCAGGGAAAACTACGGCAGGTTCATGGACTGCGTGGACAAGGTGCTGAATCCAGGCGGCGTATTCCTTCTCCATTTCATCAGCAGCCAGAAGGAACACGCAGGAGATCCCTGGATTAAGAAGTATATATTTCCGGGCGGTGTCATCCCCAGTCTCAGGGAAATCATATCCCTGATGGCAGAACACGATTTCCATATTTTGGACGTGGAGAACCTGAGAAACCATTACAACAAGACATTGCTGTGCTGGGAAAAGAATTTCAAGGAACATGAAGAGGAAATAAAGGACATGTTTGATGAGGAATTTGTCCGGATGTGGGATTTGTACCTGTGCTCCTGCGCGGCTACATTCCACAATGGAGTCATTGACCTTCACCAGATACTGGTGAGCAAGGGTGCGAATAATGAGCTGCCTATGGTACGGTGGTATTAGGCTCGGGACATGTGGTGTGGAGTATGGAAATGGTGGAAGGAGGCCATTTCCACGCTCCATGTTTTATACAGGTGTTATTTCATAGATGATTCCAAATATTTTCCGGTCAGTGTTTTATAGTATGGTTTTATAGAGCTAAATCTGATATAATCTAGGAATATGAGACCGGGGGAGGTTGAGACTGGATGAGGGAAAGGGCCAGGGAAAAGGGCCGGTGAAGCGGGCAATGAAGTCGGCCATAGGATGATTGGCTAAGGAGTGAGAGGAAATGAGGACAAAAAAAGATTTGATTACATATTGTCTTACCTATAAAGATGTATATGAAGACTACCCCTTCAGGGACCATGAATGGGCTGTTATACGCCACCGGGCCAACAAACGGGTATTTGCCTGGATATACCGGCGGGAGGGACAGGTCTGCATTAATCTGAAATGTGCGCCTGAGTGGATTGAGTTCTGGCGCAAGGCCTATTCCGGTGTGCGTCCGGGATATCATTTGAATAAGAAGCACTGGAATACAGTGATTCTGGATGGGAGTGTTCCGGATGCGGATATCAAACGGATGATAGGCGAAAGCTATGATTTGACAAGGGACCGTAAGGAACAATAATACATGACAGGAGAACAAGGATGAATAAGCAGAACGAACACACAGGAATTGGCCCCGGCACAATTGTCATGCATTTTAAGCGGGAGACTTTATCTGCCGATAAAATGCGCCGCATTTTAGCTTGTTGGGAGGTATCCCAAACCCTCTGAAAATCCTCTCACTACCTACAACACCACGCATGGCAGATTTGACGAAGTTTTGAGAGGAATTTTTAAAATTCCTTTCTTCACTTCTAAATACGGGGAAATTTTAAAAATGCCAAAAGCAGGACAAAGTATTTCTTGATTAGTTGATAGAAAATCAAGATTGTGCTATACTAATTTAATATTAGTACAACTCGATTTAAATAAGCTTACAATTTAAGCATTGGTAGTAATCTGATTTCTTGGCTTACGTGTCCGTGCTTTGGGCGCACGTTTCCCTTGGTTTTCAGGACTTGCTGCTTTCGCATTTACAACTTCATAGACGATTGTGCCCACATCCTCTTCCGAAAGATCAATCGTGTCCAAGCGGTATTTCCATTTGTAGGGGACGGGAACCTCATTGATTTCTTCAAAGTATTTCAAAATCCGTTCCTTTAGTTCCTCTTTCGAGCCTACACGAATCCCGGACAACATCTGGCGGGTCATTTTGCTGAAAAAGCCTTCCACCATATTCAGCCAGGAGCCATGTG
>NZ_AUJR01000048.1 GCF_000424325.1 [Clostridium] clostridioforme AGR2157 | reverse complement strand
AGCACCATAAACAGGAAAAAAATCTCCGGAAATGTTTATCCCCTCAGAAACAGCGTTATCTTTCCAGGCTTCTGGATTGGCGTAATTCAATCCTTCTGGCTTTTGGCTATGATCCGCTCAAATGCCCGGAGTGTGGCACTTCTATGTTGGTTTTAGAAGTTTACCACAAAAAAACTGCACTATTTGAACGCTATCGAAAGGTTATGGGATATGGATAGCTCCATACGCCTTATTCTTTCTCTACCGTCAGATAGTGCAGCCTAAACCAAAAACAAAAACTACATAGGCAACGTCATGGCGAAGTTACATCTTCGCTCTTTTGCTATGCCGTTTTTATTTCAAGTCTATTATACACCATCTTGGCCGATTTGCAAAGTTTCCTGAAAAGCAAAAAAGGACACCTTCATTTAAAATGAAAATGTCCTTTTTCTTAAATATGCCAGTAACCTGAGTTTACTAACCTAGATACCCTATTCCATATGATTCCATATCTCTACATATCGTGATGTAAATTTGATGTATTTTTGATGTATAAACCGTTTTTTTCGGTTTTAAAAAGCCCGCAAACCCGCATAAAACCTAGCTTTTATTTATCTAAGCTCTTCATCGTCGGAAACAGCAGCACATCCCTGATTGCCGGTGAATCCGTCAGCAACATGACCATACGGTCAATGCCGAATCCGATTCCTCCTGTTGGAGGCATACCTACCTCCAGGGCATTTAAGAAGTCCTCGTCCGTATGGTTGGCTTCCTCGTCGCCCTGGGCCAGAAGCTCTTCCTGTGCTTTGAACCGCTCTCTCTGGTCAATGGGGTCATTGATTTCAGAGTAGGCGTTTGCCATCTCCCAGCCGTTCATGAAGAACTCAAAGCGCTCCACATAGTCCGGGTTGCCCGGCTTTTTCTTGGTCAGCGGGGAAATCTCCACAGGATGGTCCAGAACAAAGGTGGGCTGGACCAGGTGCTCCTCTGCAAACTCCTCAAAGAACAGGTTCAGGATATCGCCCTTCTTATGGCGTCCCTCGAACTCCACGCCCTTTTCCCTGGCAACGGCCCTTGCCTCTTCAAGGGTATGAATCTGGTCAAAATCAACTCCGGCATACTTCTTAACCGCATCCACCATGGTAATGCGGGCAAAGGGCTTGCCTAAATCCATCTCCACGCCCTTATAAGTAATGGTGGTGGTACCCAGTACCTCCTGAGCCACAAAACGGTACAGCTTCTCGGTCAGGTCCATCATCCCGTTGTAATCCGTATAAGCCTGATACAGCTCCATCAGGGTGAATTCCGGGTTGTGCCTGGTGTCCAGACCTTCGTTGCGGAACACGCGCCCAATCTCATAAACTCTCTCAAGTCCGCCTACAATAAGCCTCTTCAGATAAAGCTCCAGGGATATGCGAAGCTTTAAATCCTCATCCAGGGCATTGAAATGGGTCTCGAAAGGCCTTGCAGCAGCGCCGCCTGCATTGGAAACCAGCATAGGAGTCTCCACTTCCATGAAGCCCTCTCCGCCCAGATATTTCCGGATGGCAGCCAGAATCCTGGAACGCTTGATGAAGGTATCCTTCACCTCCGCGTTCATGATCAAGTCCACGTAGCGCTGACGGTAACGCATATCCGTGTCCGTCAGGCCATGGAACTTCTCAGGAAGCACCTGAAGGCTCTTGGAAAGAAGGGTTACCTCCGTGGCATGAATGGATATCTCACCTGTCTTGGTGGTAAACGCGGTTCCCTTCACACCCACGATATCGCCGATGTCCATTTTCTTGAAATCCTTGTACGGCTCCTCACCCACGCTGTCCCTGGCCACATAGACCTGGATGCTGCCTTTTAAATCCTGTACATTACAGAAAGAAGCCTTACCCATGACGCGCTTGAACATCATACGGCCGGCAATGGCTGCTTCCTTCCCCTCCCACTGAGCATAGTTATCCTTGATATCCATGCTGTGGGCAGTCACATCATATTTTGTAATCTGGAAAGGATCCTTTCCAGCTGCCTGAAGCTCCGCCAGCTTATCCCTGCGCGCCTTCAGCACGTGATTTAAATCTGTATCTGCCTGATTAACCTTCTGCTGTTCTCCCACGTCCTTAACTCCTTTGTGTTAGATTTATGAAACCCTCTGGATTTCCAGCACCTTATACTGGATATCCCCTGCCTGGGTCTCCACGTCTACGCAGTCACCCACTACCTTGCCAATCAGGGCACGGCCTACCGGTGATTCGTTGCTTATCTTATTCTGAAGGCTGTTGGCCTCAGTGGATCCAACGATATAGAACTCCATCTCCTCGTCATACTCCACATCCAGAAGCTTTACCTTACATCCGATATTAATCTTATCCAGGTCGATTTCATCCTCTACCACGACCTCGGCATTCTTAAGAAGCTTCTCCAGTTCCTCGATACGCAGTTCAATGTCCCTCTGCTCATCCTTAGCCGCGTCATACTCTGCGTTCTCGGACAAATCGCCCTGCTCCCTTGCTTCCTTAATCTTCTGCGCAACTTCTTTTCTCTTGACAACTTTCAGATTCTGCAGTTCGTCTTCGTACTGTTTGAGTCCGGCATATGTCAAAATATGTTTCTTATCTGCCATCTTACCCGCTTCCTTCCTTATATTCTTAATTTATGTTGATTTCACTTGAGTATCATTCTTAATGTCCACACATTCTGAGTATTATATAGGAAAATGTGTCCATTGTCAAGATTGGATTTTCCTGTCCAGAAGCTCCACGAAACCCTCAAATGTCTCCACCTGGTTGATTTCATTCCTGAGCGCTGCTGAGTGGGGCATTCCTTTTGTATACCAGGCCATATGGCCTCTCATCTCCCGCATGGCAACCCCTTCTCCCTTGAACCGGACCAGCATCCGGCCGTGCCGCAGAATCATGGCCTTTATCTCAGCCATGGAGGGACCCGGAAGAACCTCCCCTGTATCCAGATAGTGGTTAATCCGGCCAAACAGCCACGGATTGCCCTTGGCTCCCCTGCCCACCATGATGCCGTCGCACCCTGTCTCCTTAAGCATCCTCCCGGCGTCCTCCGGCTTAAAAATGTCCCCGTTTCCGATAACAGGAATCCTTACCGCCTCCTTCACCTGACGAATGATGTCCCAGTCCGCCTTCCCGGAATAATACTGTTCCCTGGTGCGCCCATGAACAGCCACGGCAGCAGCGCCGCAGCTTTCCGCCATCTTTGCAAATTCCACCGCATTGACAGAGAGGTCGTTGAATCCTTTGCGGAACTTCACGGTCACAGGCTTTTTCACGGCCTTCACCATGGCTGTCAGCACTTTCTCTGCGCGCTTGGGATTTTTCATCAGAGCAGAGCCTTCGCCGTTGTTGACGATTTTCGGCACAGGGCATCCCATGTTCACGTCAATGTAATCATAGGGCCCTTCCTCCAGCCTGGCTGCAATCTCCGCCATAATATCCGGCTCCGACCCAAAGAGCTGCACTGCCGCCGGGCGCTCGGCCGGGTCTATCTGAAGCAGCTCCCTGGTATTCCTGTTGTTGTACAGAATCGCCTTTGCGCTGACCATCTCCGTCACCACGCATCCGGCTCCCTGTTCCCGGCACAGCACCCGAAAGGGCTGGTCCGTGACACCCGCCATGGGCGCCAGTATTACATTATTCTCAAGAACTGTATTTCCAATCCTCAGCTTCATTTAATCTTCCCCGTCATCCTCTATATCTATGTCCTCGCCCAGGAAAAATGTCCTGTAATACAGTTCCAGCGCTTCCAGCATTTCTTTTTTCTCTTCCTGGTACTGCTTGATTTTAAGGACGCTTCCTATCTCGTCAAAGAGATAATCCGTTTCCTCTGAGGTCACCTTAAATTCCAGGTTTCCCCTTTCATCAAATTCCATGGTCAGC
Organism: [Clostridium] clostridioforme AGR2157; assembly: GCF_000424325.1. Taxonomy (GTDB): domain Bacteria; phylum Bacillota; class Clostridia; order Lachnospirales; family Lachnospiraceae; genus Enterocloster; species Enterocloster clostridioformis_A. The sequence goes on along the minus strand of NZ_AUJR01000048.1, from coordinate 31,514 downwards.
ACGCCGCCCACATCCTCTGTATAGAGCACGCACATGATTTGGAGTTCATCCCTTATGGACTGGGGCAGGGATTTAAAATCCTGGTTAAAATAATATTTCTGTTCATAGGAATTGGCTCCGCAAAGCACTGTCGTATCCTTCATCTCATCTCTCCGCAAAAGTCCGCTGCCTGTGACAGGCGGCGGACTTTCCATTCTATCATCGTTTATGTTCTCACATTCCGGATTAACGAATCAGCATCTTGGCTATCTCGTACTGCTCTTCCGGGATGTCCTTTGTCATGTTCAGGGCTTCCTGGATATCGAAATCCACAAACTCACCGTGCTTATAGGCTACCAGGCGGTTGCTCTTGCCTGCGGCCAGAAGCTCTGCTGCCTTGGCTCCCATGATGGAGGCGTACACCCTGTCCTTACAGGTAGGCGTACCTCCGCGCTGCATGTGGCCCAGGATGGTGGCCCTTGTCTCGATGCCCGTGGCAGCCTCAATGCGCTTTGCCATGGAACCGGAATGGCCGATTCCCTCTGCATTGATAATGATGTTATGTTTCTTGCCCCGTCTGCGGTTGTCGATAATCCGGTTAATCAGGGCCTGCTCGTTGCCGTCGTAGCGCTCCGGAAGAAGGATATCCTCCGCGCCGTTGCCAATGCCGCACCACAGTGCGATGTATCCGGCGTTGCGCCCCATAACCTCCACGATGCTGCACCGTTCATGGGATGTGGATGTATCACGAATCTTATCAATTGCTTCCATGGCCGTGTTGACAGCCGTATCAAAACCAATGGTATAATCCGTACAGGCAATATCCAGGTCAATGGTTCCCGGAAGGCCGATTGTATTGATGCCCAGGGAAGACAGCTTTCCCGCGCCTCTGAAGGAACCGTCTCCTCCGATGACCACCATTCCGTCAATACCATGCTTGCGGCAGATATCAGCGCCCTTCTGCTGGCCTTCCGCTGTGGTAAACTCCTTACATCTTGCCGTGTAAAGGATGGTGCCGCCGCGGTTGATGGTGTCAGACACGCTGGTGGACTCCATGTCTACGATTTCCTCCTCAAGCAAACCTGCGTATCCACGCATGATGCCCTTTACCTTAAGGCCCTTATTGATAGCAGTCCTTACAACCGCGCGAATGGCCGCGTTCATTCCCGGCGCATCGCCTCCGCTGGTAAGTACTCCAATGGTTTTCACTGCCTTTGCCATAGCAATTTACCTCCTTGTATTAAGCACACGCAAATTACTCCTGTGCTGACATCGCTCTCAATCATTCATTCTCTCATCTATATCCAACGCTATTCTAATTCATTTTCCCCAGCTTTTCAAGACTTTTTTCTACAACTTTGACATTTTTTTCACCAAGTACTTTTCCCAGGTCTTCCAAAAGCCCGGGCGTGACCTGTACATTCCAGTTGGCCGGAAGGACTTTCTTGGCCCTCTCCTTCTGGAGGTAAATGACCACCCGGTCCTTTCCCTCGCTGGACCGCAGAGAGGTTAGAAGGCGCTGTTCCCCGGCCTGATACGTCTCCATATCCGGGAACTGGAGCCACAGCTCCTTGGGTACACTGTCAAAGGGTATCACCTGCTCGCACACCAGCTTTCCCACCGGATCGTCTCCGATGGACACCCTTCCCCTGATAAACAGCTTGGAATCCTCGGTAAAAAGGTCCCGGTTGGCCTCGTAATCCCTTGGGAACACAATGACCTCCACCGGTCCCAGCAGGTCTTCCAGGGTTATAAAGGCCATGAGCTGGTTGGTCCTGGTGGTCTTTACGGTCTTGCCCGCCACCAGTCCGCCGATGACAGCCCTGGATCCGTCCTCCACCCCTGCCTCATCCGTCTCCTCATCCACGATGAACTGGGCGGAGGTGGCTGTTATATTCCTTCTCCACATCTCCTCATAGTCGTCCAGGGGATGACCGCTGATGTAGACTCCCAGTATTTCCTTCTCAAAGGCAAGAAGCTCATCCTTTGAGTATTCCCCCACATCCGGAAATGTAATCTGGAATTCATTTCTGTCTTCCTCACCCGCAATGTCGAAAAGGCTTAACTGCCCCTCAAACATGGATTTCTTCTCCCTGGCCTTCTCCTCCAGCATGGTGGGCGCCACTGCCATCTTCTGACGTCTGGTTCCCGGCAGGGTGTCCAGAGCGCCTGACTTGATGAAATTTTCCAGGGTTCTCTTATTTACTTCCTTCATGCTCATGCGCCCCACGAAATCCTCCATGGAACGGAAGGGACCGTTTTTCTCCCTCTCCGCCAGGATTACCTCTGTCACCGGTTTGCCCACGCTCTTGATGGCGGACAGCCCGTAGCGGATGGCGTCCCCTGACACGGAAAATCCGCTCTCGCCCTCGTTGATATCCGGGGGCAGCACGGGAATGCCCATCATGCGGCGGCAGGTCAGTACATACTCGGAAAATTTGCTTACATTGTCCATGACCGATGTCATGAGGGCGGCCATGAACTCCCTGGGATAATAGTATTTCAGATAGGCGGTCTGGTAGGATACCACCGCGTAAGCCGCTGCGTGGGACTTGTTGAAGGCGTATTTTGCAAAGTCAATCATCTCATCGTAGATGTGGTTTGCCGTCTTTTCGTCTATCCCATTATTCACACAGCCCTTAACCCCTTCGGACTGGTTGCCGTAGACAAAGTTCTGGCGCTCCTTCTCCATGACCGACGTTTTCTTCTTACTCATGGCACGGCGCACCAGGTCGCTTCGTCCCATGGTATATCCCGCCAAATCACGCACAATCTGCATAACCTGCTCCTGATACACAATACATCCATAGGTAGGGCTTAATATGGGCTCCAGCTGGGGGCAGTCATAGGTGATGGAAGCCCTGTCGTTCTTTCCCTTCAGATACTTGGGTATAAAATCCATGGGGCCCGGACGGTACAGGGAGATACCTGCTATGATATCCTCCAGGTTCTCCGCCTTAAGCTCCTTCATGAAGCTCTTCATCCCCGCGCTTTCCAGCTGGAACACGCCCTCGGTCCTGCCTGTTCCGATGGATTCAAGCACCTTCTTATCGTCAAAATCAATGTGGTCAATGTCAATGGTGATGCCGTAGTCCTTCTCAGCCAGCCGCACCGCGTTCTGGATAACCGTCAGGGTGCGCAGGCCCAGAAAGTCCATTTTGAGAAGTCCCAGCTCCTCAATGGTTGTCATGGTAAACTGGGTGGTGATGGTACCGTCAGAGGCCCTGGACAAGGGTACAAACTCGTCAATGGACCGGCTGCCAATCACCACCCCGGCCGCATGCATGGAGGTATGCCTGGGCAGTCCCTCCAGACGCCTGGACATGTCGATGAGATAGTGGACCTGCTCATCTTCATTGTAGGCCTTCTTAAGATCCGGATTCATGGTCAGGGCCTTATCCAGGGTCATCCCCAGATCCCCCGGTATCATCTTGGCAATGGTGTCGCACAGGGAATAGGGCAAATCCAGCACACGCCCCACATCCCGGACAACCCCCTTTGCGGCCAGGGTACCAAAGGTGACAATCTGCACCACCTGGTCCTTGCCGTACTTGCGCACCACATAGTCGATTACCTCCTGGCGCCGCTCGTAGCAAAAGTCAATATCAATATCGGGCATGGACACGCGCTCCGGGTTCAGGAAACGCTCAAAGAGAAGATTATAACGCACAGGGTCTATATTGGTGATTCCCAGTGTGTAGCTCACAATGCTTCCGGCGGCGGAACCCCGCCCCGGCCCCACGATAATGTCCTGGGAGCGGGCATAGTTGATGAAATCCCACACGATCAGGAAGTAATCCACATATCCCATGGAGCGGATGACATCCAGCTCATAGTCCAGCCGGCTGCCCAGCGTGCCGTCATCCTCCGGGTAACGGGTCTTAAAGCCCTCACGGCACAGATGGTTTAAGTAGCTCCAGGAATCAAAGCCCTCAGGCACCTCATATTTGGGAAGCTTGGTAACCCCGAACTCAATCTCCACATTGCAGCGCTCCGCTATCATATGGGTATTTTCAATGGCCTCAGGCGCATAGGGGAACAGGGCACGCATTTCCTCCTCGGACTTACAGTAGTACTGGCCTCCCTCGTAGCGCATCCTGTCCTCATCCGCCACCTTTTTGCCGGTCTGGATGCACAGAAGGATATCATGGGCCTTCTCATCCTCGGCATAGGTGTAGTGGATATCGTTGGTGGCCACCAGCTTAAGGCCCGTATCCCTGCTCATGCGCATAAGGCCCTGGTTTACTAACCTTTGGTCCGGCAGCCCGTGGTCCTGAAGCTCCAGGAAGAAGTTGTCCTTTCCGAATATGTCCGCATACTTGTCGGATGCCCTGACAGCCTCCTCATACATTCCCCTGGTCAGGCAGCGCTGCACCTCCCCTGCCAGACAGGCGCTGAGGGCAATGATTCCCTCGTGGTAGGTCCGCAGCACCTCGTAGTCCACCCTGGGTTTATAGTAAAATCCGTCCACAAATCCCTTGGACACAATTTTCATCAGGTTTTCATAACCCTTGTTGTTCTCTGCCAGCAGCACAAGGTGGTAATACCGGTCCTCGCCGCTTACCGTCTCCCTGTCAAAGCGGGAGCCCGGGGCCACATAGACCTCGCATCCCAGAATCGGCTTGATGCCGGCCTCCCTGGCAGCTTTATAAAAATCAATGACTCCATACATCACGCCATGGTCCGTGACAGCCATGCTGTCCATGCCAAGCTCCTTTGCCCTGGCTGTCAGCTCCTTGATTTTACAGGAGCCGTCCAAAAGGCTGTATTCCGTATGGACGTGCAAATGGGTAAATGCCATTCCCTATTCTCTCCTTATCCTTGCGGTATGAATGTCCATGTCAAATGTTCCGCGTTATTATATTCTGTGTCATCATTTTTTGCGTCATTATTTTCCGTGTCATTCGAGTAACAGTTTATCATAAATCCGGATAAAAGAAAAGAGAACCAGGCAAGTCCTGCCTGATTCCCATTATCTATCTCTCCAAACAAACGGACTGGTAGTTACTGGTTTTTCAGATACTTCTCAATTTCAGTTACAGCTGCCTCCTCATCCTTTCCGTCGGCTTCCACCAAAATGGATTCGCCTGCGGTCAGACAGAGAGTCATCATTCCCATGATGCTCTTGGCATTCACACGCTTTGCCTCTGCTTCCAGGTAAATCGCGCTTTCGTACTGACTGGCTACCTGCACGAGCATAGCTGCCGGTCTCGCCTCAAGTCCTGATGCCAATTCAACTGTAATCAATTTCTTTACCATAATAATCCTCCTCATTCCTTTGAATGGTTCAAAGCCCCTGATACGTCCCAATGGTCATGTTCCAATCTGGCCGTATCCTGACTGCCATTCAGGTGCCCGTACTGATTCGTACTTGATAAAACTATTGCAAACTTGATGTATTACGGTCCGGAAACTGCTGCCGCAGTTCTTCAGCCACAAGGCTTAATTTCCTCAAACGGTGGTTTACGCCTGATTTACCCACAGGCGGTTCCAGGGCCTCCCCCAATTCCTTTAAGGTCGCGTCTGGCCGTTCCAGCCGTATGCGGGCCATCTCCTGAAGACTTTCAGGCAGACCCGAAAGACCGGCAACAGACTGGATGAAACGGATGTCCTCTATCTGTTTTACCGCAGCTGACACGGTCTTATTGATATTGGCAGTCTCGCAGTTGACCTGGCGGTTCACGCTGCCCCTCATCTCCTTGACAATGCGGATATTCTCCAGCTCCATAAGGGATACCGGGGCCTCCATCACATTAAGGATGTCCACAATCTGACTGCCCTCCTTGATATAGACCACATAGTACTTTTTCCTTGGCACTATCTTGGCCTCGATATCAAAGGTGGCAATGATGTTTTTAAGCTGCTCCGCCTTTGGCTCGGTGGGACACACGATTTCAAAGTGGTAGAACCTCTCCGGGGCGCTGATGGAACCGGCCGCCAGGAAGGCGCCACGTATGAAAGCCCGTCTGCAGCAGGCATTCTGAAGCACCACATTCCGAATCAGGGAAAGGTTTTCACCAATTTCCCCCTGGGAATTGATGAGCTTCACTGCCTGCAGGACCCTGAGAGCTTCCTCATGTTCCCTGACTGCTACGATGTATGTCCTGCTCCGCCCTGGATTAACCCCACTGCGAATCGAGACATCAGTTCTTATATTAAATGTTTTTTTCAATAATGTAAAGTACTTTCTTGCAACTGCCACATTTTCCGTATGGATTTCAATCCAAAAATGGTCTGAGGCCGATATTTTTACCCTTCCGCACAAGCTCAGGATTGCTGCTGTTTCTGCTATCTGGCAGTGGCGCGCCCCGGGCATCTGCCTGGACAGCTCGTCTTTTACGTTGGAAGAAAATGACATGTCTGCTACTTCCTTTTATTGTCTTTGTCGATGTCCCTGTGTTCTATTTTGATGCCATATTCGGCCTTGGCAGTCAGGTGGCCGCAAAGGGCCTTGGCAACCGTCACGGATCGGTGCTTGCCTCCGGTACATCCAACCGCCACTACCAGCTGATTCTTTCCCTCATTGATATAATTAGGCAGGAGGAAATCCATCATATCATAGAGCTTGTCCAGAAACTGCGCGCAGGTGCCTCCCTGCATCACATAATCCCGGACAGCCTGGTCCTCCCCTGTCAGTGGGCGCAGTTCCTCCACATAGTAGGGATTGGGCAGAAAACGCACGTCGAAAACCAGGTCCGCATCCTCCGGAATGCCGTACTTAAAGCCAAAGGAAAGGACCGTGACGAACATGTTGCAGTACTCCTGGTGTTTAAGGAATATCTTTTCCAGCTCCTGCCGCAGCTCCCTGGTAAGGAGCTTGCTGGTGTCAATGATGAAATCCGCATCCTTCTTGAGGAAGGCCAGCTTGACCCTCTCCTTTTCAATTCCCTTGTCCAGCCTGCCTGTCCCGGCCAGGGGATGGCTGCGGCGGGTTTCCTTGTACCGCTTAATCAGGACTCCGTCATTGGCATCCAGGAACAGAATCTGGTAATCCATTCCCAGTTCCTTCCATCCTCTGAAAATAGCATCCAGATGGCTCAGTTCCTCGCCGCTGCGGATGTCTATGCCCAGGGCGGCCTGGCTGATGTCGCTGCCGGCCGCTGCCAGCTGGGCAAATTTATCCACCAGGGATATGGGCAGGTTATCCACACAGTAAAAGCCCAAATCCTCCAGCATTTTCAGTGCAATTGTCTTGCCTGCCCCGGACATTCCGGTTACAATCACAAGCTTCATCCATCCACCTCAGTTACGTAAGATTAGCATTTCAAATCAGAATTCGCCCCAGCGCTTCACTTCCATCTCAAGCTCCACGCCGGACTGTTCCCTCACCGTCTTTCTGATATGACCGCACAGGGCCATGACATCGGACGCAGTGGCGTTTCCGCCGTTGATCACAAAACCGCAGTGCTTCTCCGATACCCTGGCACCGCCCATGCCATATCCCCTGAGACCGGCATCCTCTATGAGCTTACCTGCAAAATATCCCTGAGGACGTTTGAAGGTGCTGCCTGCGCTGGGATATTCCAGAGGCTGTTTCTCCCTCCGTCTGGCTGCCAGTTCCTTCATCCGGGCCTCAATGGCTGCCCGGTCCCCCGGTTCCAGCTGAAAGGATGCCTCCAGCACCGTATATCCCCTGTCGGGGATACAGCTGGTGCGGTATCCCAGTTCCAGTTCATCCAGGGAAAGTTCCAGCACCTCCCCCTCATTTGTCATGACCCTGGCTGATTTGAGGATATTCTTTATCTCAGAGCCATAGGCCCCTGCGTTCATCACCAGGGCACCGCCTACGCTGCCGGGTATGCCTGCGGCAAATTCCATACCGGTCAGACAGTGGTCCAGGGCCACACGGGCCACACGGGCCAGCAGTTCACCTGCCCCCGCACGTATAACGTTTCCCTCTGCCCCGGCATAGCACCAGTTTCCTTCCATAGCAATGACCACTCCCTTGATTCCCCTGTCGCTGACAAGGAGATTGCTGCCATTTCCCAGCACTCTCCAGGGAATATCGTGTTCTCTGCACAGGCAGATAACCTTTCCCAGCTCCTCTTCATTGCCGGGGCACACATAGGCTTCAGCCGGCCCCCCGATGCGGAAGGTGGTGTGACTGCTCATGGGTTCCATGAAACGGCACACTGCCCCTTCTGATACAAGCACCTCTTTCAACATATGTTCCAGATTCAAAATACATTCCTCGCTTAAGACTTAATGTTCGTAACATTCTGAACTGTTACTATTTTTCCTGTCCCTTTCCAAGATTGGCCTGTACTCGGTTGTACAACTCCTGGGCTGCATTGTAGCCCATCTTCTTCTGGCGGTAGTTGACAGCCGCAGATTCCACGATAATGGCCAGGTTACGTCCCGGACGGATGGGGATGGTATGACAGACCACCTGGTTGCCCAAAAATTCCGTGTACTGGTCTTCCAGGCCCAGCCTGTCGTATTCCTTATCCTTGCACCAGTCCTCCAGCTTGATGACCATGTCAATGGACTGGGTATCCTTAACGCTCTCCACACCGAACAGGGTCTTCACATCAATGATGCCGATGCCGCGCAGTTCGATAAAATGTTTGGTGATGTCAGGGGCGCTTCCAATAAGAGTGTCATCGCTGACCCGGCGTATCTCCACCACGTCATCCGTCACCAGACGGTGTCCCCTCTTAATCAGTTCCAGGGCAGCCTCGCTCTTGCCGATGCCGCTCTCGCCCATAATCAGGACGCCCTCGCCGAATACGTCAATCAGCACGCCGTGGATACTGATACAGGGAGCCAGCTTAACGTTGAGCCAGCGGATGATTTCTGCCATCAGGGCAGAGGTGGTCTTATCGGACACAAGGCAGGGAACGCTATAGTAATTACAGAATTCCAAAAGGTCCTCATCCGGCTCCTGGTCGCGGCTGAACACCAGACAGGGAATCTGGCTGGATGTGAGCTTATCGTACATCCGGCGCTTCTGCTCCTGGTCCATGGTATTAATATATGCCTGCTCCACGTATCCGATGATTTGAACCCGCTCTCTGTCAAAATGGTCAAAAAATCCCGTGAGCTGCAGGGCCGGGCGGTTCACGTCCGGATGGGTCAGCACAATCTTGTCCGTGTCAATCTCCGGCGTGGTGTTTTTAAGCTTCATTTTCTCAATTAATTCCGATATGGTTACTCCATGCATGATGATACCCCCTTGACCTGGTTTTACTTCTCGTTTAACTTCTATCATACTATCATAATTTGATGCGGTTGTCATGTGTTTTTATCGTCAGGTTTCCAGATTCTGGAAACCCTTTTCTGCCCCGTTTTCCGGGCTTGTCCGGGTACCGGGCTGTTCATTGTTCTGCGCAGTGGCCTGCCCACTGGTCCGGGCGCCGTCCGCCTCCGGATGGAAGAAGCGGTACACGGACTCAGCCGACCTGCGGTTCATCTGGGGCGTCTGCTCCAGGTCCTCCACGGAAGCGCTTCTCACTGCCTCTATATCCTTAAAATGGCGCATGAGGGCCTTGCGCCTGGCCGGTCCGATACCCTGAATGTCGTCCAGGATGGATTTCACCTGGCCCTTTCCCCTCAGGCTCCTGTGGTATTCAATTGCAAAACGGTGGGCCTCGTCCTGGATTCTGGTGATAAGCCTGAACCCTTCGGAGTGACGGTCAATGGGCACCTCCACATTATTATAGTAGAGTCCCCTGGTTCTGTGGTTATCATCCTTCACCATGCCGCACACAGGAATGGAAAGTCCCAGCTTATCAAGGACCTCCAGGGCTATGTTCACCTGGCCCCTGCCGCCATCCATCATGATTAAATCCGGGAACCTGGTAAAGCTGCCAAGGCTTAAGTCAGCCCCCTTTTCCTTCAGTTCCTCCGTCTCCCTCATACCGTGGGAAAATCTGCGTGTCAGCACCTCATTCATGGACGCGTAATCGTTGGGGCCCTGGACTGTCTTGATGCGGAATTTCCTGTAATCGCTGCGCTTGGGCCTGCCGTCCTCATATACCACCATGGAACCCACGGACTCCACGCCGCTGGTATTGGAGATATCGTATGCCTCCATGCGCCGGATTCCCCCAATGCCAATGAGCTCCCCAATCTGGTTCATGGCCCCGATGGTGCGAAGCTCCTCTTTTTTAATCCGCTCCTTATCCTGGGACAGCACCAGAGCGGCATTCCTGGCTGCCAGCTCCACCAGACGTTCCTTCTCTCCCTTTTTCGGAACCACCAGCCTTACCTTCTGCCCGCGTTTGGCGGACAGCCACTGGCTGATGACCTCCTCATCCCCCAGGGGATGCTGGAGCCACAGTTCCCTTGGAATAAAAGGAGTGCCCGCATAGAACTGCTTTACAAAGCTGTCCAGAATCTCGCCCTCGTTTTCCGCCGTGACAGCCGATATATGGAAATGGTCCCTGCCAATCAGCCTGCCCTCCCGGATGAAGAACACCTGTACCACCGCGTCCCTCTCATCCCTGGCCATGGCCACGATATCCCGGTCCTCCATGCCGCTGCTGGTTATCTTCTGCTTCTGCGCCACCTGCTTCACGCTGTTTAACAGCTCCCGGTACTCAATGGCCCGCTCAAACTCCAGGCTGTCAGAGGCAGCCTGCATCTTTTCCTGGAGACTCTTTATGAGAGGGTCGTATCTGCCGTTCAAAAAGTCCAGGGCCTGGCTGAAGTTGGACTGATATTCCTCCCTGGAAATATATCCCTGGCAGGGGGCGTCACACTGCTTGATGTGATAATTGAGACACGGACGCTCCTTTCCCGTATCCTTTGGCAGGTTCCGGCTGCAGGTCCTGATGCGGTACAATTTGTGTATCAAATCCAGCGTGTCCTTCACGGCCCCGGCGCTGGTATAAGGACCAAAGTAACGGCTCCTGCCGTCCTTCTTCATGTCCCTGGCAAACAGAAGGCGTGGAAAATCCTCCCCCATGGTTGCCTTGATATAGGGATAGCTTTTGTCATCCTTTAACATGGTGTTGTACCGCGGCCTGTGCTCCTTAATCAGGTTGCACTCCAGCACCAGGGCTTCCAGCTCGGAATCCGTCAGGATATATTCAAACCACGCAATGTGGGACACCATCTGTTCAATTTTGGCCGTCTTATTCCTGCTGCTCTGAAAATACTGCCTGACCCGGTTCTTAAGACTGATGGCCTTGCCCACGTATATAATCTCATCCCTGTCATTATGCATAAGATAAACTCCCGGGCTGGCCGGGAGTTTCTTCAGTTCTTCCTCTAAATCAAACAATAACTGTCACCATCCCTTTCATATGGCTTTATGTTCCGCCGCTTTCCGGTATGCCGCTTTACCGGGCGCCGCTTGCCGGCGGGACATTCTCTGACGGGACGTTCTCCGCCGGGATGTTGTCCGCAGGGGCATTCTCCACTGGGACATTCTCTGACGGGACGTTCTCCGCCGGGGCCCCCTCCGTCTCCGACGCTGCCCTGGACTGGGCTATACGCTCGTCCTCTTCCGCTGCTTCCTCCGGAGTCAGCAGCCCGCCGTAGTGATAGCTGACCCCTGCATCCCAGAGAATCCACTGGTCATAGCCGGCATCGTAGACAGCCTGTATCTGCTGCCTCACCTGTTCATCGCCATATTTAATATAATGTTCCAGATAGGACGCCGTAAAGTCCTGAAGCCATGGCCTTACCACTGCCTGAGGCGTGTCATCCTTTGCGGAAGCGGCCAGAAGCTCCCTGGAACCATTCAATGCATTTAATATTGTATCATAAGGCTGGGTATCTGGATACTCTATTCCAAAATTTCCCGGCCCATAGTGGGATGGATAAATCATAGGACATATATAATCCAGCTGCTCCGCCATGTCCTCGTATTCCTGGCCTACGGCAGCCGCATCCTCCTCGCTGCGCATGATGGTGCCAAATACGTCAGCCGACACAAAGAGTCCCTCCTTTGCCAGCTCATCATGTGCATAGCTTATGAATTCCGTAATTGCCTGGGTCTTATTATGCCCCTGGGTATCTGCGTCGTCAAAGACAACGTCATTCATGGTCCTGTCCACGGCAAACCGGATGTAATCGAACTGAATCTCGTCAAATCCCGCCTCGCCTGCCTTTTTCCCCACCTCGACCAGATAATCCCAGACTTCCTTCTTATAGGGATTTACCCATGCAAGGCCCTTATTATCCCGGTAAATCTTGTCATCCGCCACGTGAAGGCTCCACTGCGGCTTCTGTTCCGCAAGATAAGGGTCCCTGAAGGCCACCACCCTGGCTATAGTATAGATTCCATGCTCCTTAAGCTTTGCCATAAGCGCCGGCATGTCCTGGATAAAAACCTGGCAGGCCCCTATCTCATTCACAGTAGGGGAATCCATGGCATAGGTAATCCTTCCCTGGTCGTCCTTTACATCAATGACCACTGCATTGAGCTCCGTCCTGTCAATCTCCTCAATGATTTTATCCATCATACAGCCGGTACCGGCCACATAGGCGGACACATAGATGCCCTTTACCTTCACCGGGTTCCTGGGCGGATATGAGGAAATGGTAATGACCTCCGAATCAGCCGCCTCTGCCTCCTGGGTCTCCTGCCCGGTCTGCGCCTCTGCTGCCTCAGACTGCATGGCCTCCTCCTGGGACCTGGTCATCTCCTTTGTCGGTTCATACCGGGAACATCCTGTCAATGCAAGGATTAATATGCCTGCTGCTATCCACCTTTTCATACGTAACCTCTGTCTTTCCCAATAATATTATGATTCCTGGAAATTCCCATTTCCATTCTTAATCTATATTAAAAAGGCAAATGCCTGTAAGTTCAGTGAATCAGACATAAACATCCGTTCGTTCCCACTATAATACCATATTCTCCCTGTTTTGTATATAAAATATAACTTTTTTGTTACAATTTCATTAATTTCTCCCACATTTTGTAAATATCTACGTCTCCCATCAACAGCAGAAAACGCCCGGACAGCGGCTGTATGCCATTGTCCGGGCGTGCGCCGGGCCGGCCTGGGGCCGGAACCCATATTTTATGAATCAAATGGGTTTATGCCTCTGCCAGGTGTTTCTGAAGGGCAGCCCTTACAGCCCCCTTGCCTGCTATCAACTCCGCGAAAATGCTCTCCACATATTCGCCCAGCCCTGCCTCATACAGGTCCACTCCGAATATCTTGGCATCGCTTAAAATTGGCTGGAGCACTTCGTGTACATTGCATGGCTCTCCTACCTTCACGCCCTGCAGCTTCTCAGCCAGTCCCTCATACATTGGGTCCGGGCTCACGGTAAAGGTATTGCCCTCATCGTCTACACCTAACAGGTAACGGCACCATCCTGCCTGAACCATAGGTATGAACTTAAGGGACTTCACATCCAGCTCAGGTCTTGCCATATACTCCTTGATGGTCTCTCCGAAACGGATAGACAGCTTCTGGGAGGTATCGCAGGCGATTCTCTGAGGCGTATCAGGCATGAATGGGTTTGGAACCCGAATCTGTAAAACTTCGTCAATAAACTTCTCAGGAGAAAGGATACCCGGATTCGTAACCACAGGAAGACCTTCCTTGTATCCAATGATTTCCACCAGCTTCACCAGGTCTGCATCCTTCATCTCCTCGCTGATTTTGGTGTAGCCCAGAAGGCAGCCATATACAGCCAGGGTAGTGTGAAGAGGATTCAGGCAGGTGCACACCTTCATGCGCTCCACCTTTTCAACCGTATCCCTGGTAGTGAACATAACGCCTGCCTTTTCAAGCTGGGGGCGTCCGTTGGGGAATGCATCCTCAATAACCAGATATTCGGCCTCCTCTGCATTTACAAAAGGAGCCACATATGTGTTCTTGCTGGTGACAATGCTCTCTGTATCCGTGAAGCCAGACTCCTCCAGCATTTTCTTTACGCTGTCATCCGGACGTGGGGTAATTTTATCAATCATGCTCCATGGGAAGGAAACCTTGGCCGGATTCTCAATGTACTCCAGGAATCCCTTAACAGCCCTGCCGTTCTCCGTCCATGCCTTTGCATAGGCATCCACAGCCGCATACAGCTTATCGCCGTTGTGGGAACAGTTATCCATGCTTACCAGTGCCAGAGGAGCTGCCCCATGGGTATATCTCCAGTAGCACAGGGCTGCCAGCTTGCCGATATAGCTGTCCGCCTGCTCCGGGCCAGCCTCAAAATCAGCCGCTACGTCTGAACGGAAGGAACCGTCTGCTGAAGTGATGCTGTAGCCTTTTTCCGTGATGGTAAAGCTGACCATCTGCAGGGTACTGCTGGCAAAAATATCCTTTAGGCGGTTCCAGTCAGCCTCATCCTGACGGTCCACTGTCAGGGATTCCGCAAGGCTTCCAATCACGGTCTTCTCAATGGTGCCATTGGCTTTCAGTGTAACCAGGAGGCTTAAGTCATCCTGAGGCCTGTATGCCTTCTTAATGATTTCATAGTCATAACCTTCTGCAACAATGATGCCGGTTTTTTCCACACCATCGTTCAGCAGCTTCTGCTGACGCGCTGCCGGAAATGCGCGGAAGATATTGCCTGCACCGAAATGCACCCACTGCGGGCATTCCCTGGTAGCTGCCTTCATGGCTTCCCTGTCAAATTTTGGAAGTTCTATTCCTGCTGCTTCCCACTCTTCCTTATTCCTCAGTTCACTGTCTAATAAATGCATAACCATTCCCTCCTGTGTTCGTTGATTTCATGATTTAATATTACCACCCGGCGGGCGAATAATCCATATCCCTTTTTGTTCAATACATTGCAAAACTTGCTGTCAGCATCCGGCTGTTTTGTTAAAAACAATGGTGCCTGCTTTTCATCCCGGGTTTCACTGCATTAAAAAAGACCAGCATCCGTGCCGGTCTCTCCTCGTAATAACTGCTGAAATCCAAAAAATTCTGCGTCGTTGCTGAATCATCGCTGATACTGTACCACCGCTGAAACATTGGAATTCTCTGTCTGGTAAAACAAATCATCCCCGTTAGCCGCCATTGCATTCACCAAAATCAGCGTCGCCGCAAGCATGGCCCATGCAAAGCCGCCCAGTACCTTCCTGACCTTCATTTTACTCTGCCTCCTGGATTCATAAGCCTGATAACTGAAAATTACATGCTTAGTTTCACTCCGTTATCCCATTATACAAACTTTCAGGAAAAAAGCAAGTCCTTTTCCTCTTATACTGTCCTATATTTTTCATAAAAGCTTGTTCTTTCCTTCCTTAGAATTTTTTTCCAAGAGGGGGAAATAACCGGATTCCAGCGTTTATTAAATAGATTTTAAGGAAAATGAAGGGCAATGGGGCAATGGATTCTGTCCGCCTGACATACGTCCATCCCTCTTCCCTTACGGCTAACATGGTATTTTTCACCTTTTTTGTAGGCAAATTCTGCATATCCGAGAAATGAACCATTTTTTTAGGTAAACTAAAATTGCCTTATTTTTCTATTTACATAATATACACGTAAGAAAAGAGGATACACCGTGATTACATATGAACCTTTTTGGAACACGCTCAAGAATTCTGATGAATCCACCTACACCTTGATTTATAACCATAACCTGTCAAGCTCCACCATAGACAGGCTCCGGAAGAACAAACCCTTAAGCACCACCACGCTCAATGACCTCTGCCGCATCCTGGACTGCGATATCAATGACATCATATCCTATAAACGTTCTGAAAACGACCAGTTTTTATAGAAGGGCTCCGAAAATGATGCGGGCGCGCTAAAGCCAGTGGGATTGCGGTCGCCCTATTTCAAGGCCTTCCTCGCTTTCCCACCGTTCAATCCAGGCCACAACACCGGATTCCTCCTCGCCAATTTCATAGCTGAGACAGCCCGGTGCCCGGCCCGGGCCTTATAACCGTTGGTACGGCGGCCGATCCGCCCGTCTGCCTCCTGATAACGGTTGCTTTATCTTGAAATTTATAAATTCCTCAGGGGACAAAAAAACCTCGCTGTATCCCAGTTCATGGCACAATCTGGTGGCTCCGGGCTGCTCCAGATATGCCTGCTCCAGCATATCCTTCTGTCCAAATACAGCCCTGGTATCCCCGTCCAGAAGTACATTCCCCTTTGCAAATACAATAGCCCGCTCAAACGTTTCCGCCACAAAATCCATATCATGGAGAATGGAAATAACAATTTTGTGTTCCCTGTTAAGCGCCTTCATAATGGCCTTAATCCTCTCCTTGCCCATATAATCCTGGGCAATAGTCGGTTCATCAAATATGACTACATCCGTGTCCATGGCTATAATTGCTGCAATGGATACCATTTTTCTGTCGGAAAGTCCCAGGTCATAGGGATTTACCTTTTCGGTTCCCTCCAGTCCCACCATGGCTAATGCCTTTTGGGCTGATACTTCTGCGACCTGTCTGTCCATGCCAATCTGCAGGGGCCCGAACATCACCTCATCTATTACCGTATTCTTAAATATCTGGTCATTGGGATTCTGAAACACCAGTCCAATGTCCTTTGCCAACTGAGCTGCCGTAAAATCCGACAGGTCCTGGCCATTAAACAGAATGTTCCCCTGTGTAGGCCGCAAAAGTCCCTTTAACAGTTTAACAAAGGTAGTCTTTCCTGCCCCATTCTGCCCGATGATGGCAGTAGAGCGCTCGTCAATAACAAGATTGATTCCTTTTAAGATTTCTTCCTTTTCCGAATATGAAAAATGCAGCCCCTTTATGTCAATCTGGTTCATACCATCCCCTCCTGTCCGTATGTAAGAAGCGCGCCTGCCTCTTCCAGGGTAACCGGATATTGGTCCGTCTCTTTTGTCTTTATTCCAAGTTCCCGGCATATCCTTGTATAGGAAGGCGCGATTACACCATGTTCCCTTAAATCATTCCTGGAAAATATAGCTCCGGGTGCATCAAAATCCACCAGTTTTCCGTCATCCAGCAGCATGACCCGATCGCTGTAGGCTGCAATTTTCTCCATCTTGTGTTCTACCATAATGATAGTGATTCCCTGCCGGCTCAGTCTCTGAACCGCTCGGAACACCTCCTCGCTTCCCTGCGGGTCCAACTGCGAGGTTGGTTCATCCAATATGATAACCTCAGGCTCCATGGCAATGATGCTGGCAATGGCCATCCTCTGCATCTGTCCCCCTGAAAGGTCAAAGGGCGCCCTGTCTTTAAACCGGATAATATCCAGTTCCTCAAGGCTTCTGTCAATGCGCCGTATCATCTCATCCCTTGGTATGCCGAAATTCTCCAGACCAAATGCAATTTCCTCATAGACAGTCAGTTTGGAACCCGTCACCTGGTTAAATGGATTCTGGAACACGATTCCCACCTTCCGGCATAAGTCATCCACCTCCACATGCCTGACCTCGATGTCATCCACAAAGACCTTCCCTCCGTATGCACCCCTATAAAAGTTGGGAACCAGCCCTGTGAGGGCCTGGCAAAAAGTACTCTTACCTGAGCCATTCCTTCCTATAATACCTATGAACTCCCCTGCATGGATTTCACAATTGATTCCGTCCAGGGCAAGGCGGTCTGTATGGGGATACCTGTATTTCAGATTTGTTACTTTTATCTCAGCCATGTCATAATCCTCCAACCAATTGCTCCCACAATACCAAGAATCAGAAATCCCTGAATCACCTTGTCCAGTGTGGTCGTATGCTGTTCATTAAGAAATGTCTTCCTGTTTTTTGCATTAAATCCACGCACCTCAAGCGCAATGGCCCGCTCCTTTGTATCTATAAAAGAGCTCATAATAACTGGTGAAATCAGAGGAAGAAATGCCTTCATCCTCACCAGAAGGTTCCCCTCTGTTTCCATTCCCCTGCTTTTCTGGGCATCCGTAATGGTTGCCATTTTTTCCGTAATCTGCGGAATCAATTGGAACAAGGAAATAAACACATATCCAAATCTGGGCGAAAATCCTCTGCGCACAAAGTTCTCAATCATGTCGGACGGTTTGGTGCAAAGTACCAGCACGCAGAAGCAAAGGATGATATTAAACACATTAATGGCGATATCCAGAGCAAACATAAGGCCTTCTTTATAGAAGGTAAGCCCCCAGATGCCAAAGAGCGCTGTTTCGTTCCCAGCCCGGAACAATCCCTGAATCAGCAGCACGGTGAGTACCACAAAACCAGACACACCTAAGATAGGTATGGTTTTTCGGATTACGCCGGAACCAAACAGCAGCAATGCGCTTAAGAGGATGAATCCCGTGCTGGCCATATGATTCCCCATGAAAATCGGGATGAAAACAGCGGACAGAACATACAGAATCTTGCTTTCAGGCGAAAGCCTGTTTAAAAAAGAGTTCTTTTCCTCATATAAACTTATACTTTTCATTCATCTTCTCCTTAGTCCAGACTTTCTATTTTGCTGTTGCTCTGATACAGGGACAGAATACTTTTGGGAAATCCTCTATACAGTCCCGCCACCAGCAAAAGCACCACGATTTTGTCCGGAAGGTCCACCACGATTTCATCCGCCGTGGATGCAATCCAGGCTGGAAGCCCCTGAGACAAGGCTCCTGCATATACAATGTCTCCCCACAGATTACCTGTTGTTCCTCCCCAAAACATCATGTTCAGGGGGGTGGATACGATAACAGCAGCCAGGCCTGCCAGAACACCGGTTAAGATAGTCCCCCTCAGGTTTTTCATCAGACCATAATACGACATCAGTCCCACCACAATTCCAAGGGCCGCCTGTGAAAGGGCATATACTGTAGATATGGGGTCCATGGTAAGGCCATATATCAGATTGTTGGCAGCTCCTGCAATCGCCCCCACAACCGGACCGGCAAGACAGGCTGCAAGGCAGGTTCCAATGGAGTCCAGCCAAAGCGGCAGTTTCAATACGCCGGCAAACAGCTTACCGATATAATTAATCCCCACTGCAGCAGGTATCAGTACCAGCGCGGCCGTATTAAATTTCAGGGACCAGGGGCTGTTATAATTTTTTTCTTTCATCTTCCCGCCTCCTGTTCACGGACTTTTTCTTCCATGCGCACAATTGTTTCCAGGGCCAGAAGGATTTCATTCTTTTCTCCCTCTGCCGCCTGGTGAATGCCCTCCACGTATCCATTGATTTCCTCCCCAAGATTCCCCTCGAACAGGCTGACCGTATTCAGGACGGACGCTGTCTTGACGCCTCTTAACGCGCCTATGGTGAACAGCGCCGCAGTCTCCATATCCGCACCTAATATTCCTTTTTCATGCCAGTAGGCATCAATCTCATCCTCCCGGTCCGTATAAAAGCTGTCATGGCTTCTGCATTTACCTATACGAAAGGGAAAATGGAATGTTTTCGCTGTCTCAACCATGCACATAAGAAGCTCCGTATCAGGCACCGCCGGATACTGCTCCTCTACATAGGACCTGGAAGCGCCGTCATCCCGGACAGCCCCATGAATCAGAAGCAGGTCTCCCATATGTATATCCTTCTGCAAAGCGCCGCAGCTTCCAATCCGTATCATATTCTTTACGCCTATGTGATGCAGTTCCTCCACCGCGATTCCCGTGGACGCCCCGCCCATTCCCGTGGAAACGGCCATGACCCGGACCCCCTTATAGATACCGCTGACGCTTTTATGCTCCCTGTTAAATGCAATCTCCTTAACATCCTCCAGAAATCCCTTAATCCGTTCTACCCTTGCAGGGTCTCCGGGAAGGATTGCGTAGGCTGCGCCATCCTGCCTGCTGCATCTGATATGCGGCTGTAAACTATCCATACTGTTCCTCCTAATTTCTTTCTCTGTTCAGGGCATCGTAATCCTTTATGGCAATATTCCCCTTATTCAGTTCAATAAGGCCCTGTTCCTTCAGTTGTTTTAAAATGCGATTCACACTTCGCTGGGTCACTGCCATCTTCTGGCTCAGTATTTCAGATGAGACCACGAAGCGCAGTTTACCGTCTGTTCCCGCATTGCCTACCAGGTACTGGCAGATTCTCTGCTTCAGCGTATAAAGGGTGTTCTGCCCCATATTCGCACACATCCGGTAAGAATTGCTGCACAGGGTCCGAATCATATATTCATTGAAGTTATTGTCCATGCGAATCCATTTGACAAAATAGGTCCGGTCCAGCTCCAGCATGGTCACATCACCCCTGGCCTCCACACGGCTTATATAGCCAACCTGGGAAAACAGTTCCAACTCTCCTATGTAATCCCCTTTTGTATAGGTACACAATAGATACTTCTTACCGTGCTCAGATTCCACATAGATATCCGCATAGCCAGAGGCTACAATATAAAATGTATTGTATATCTCACCCTGTTTCAGCACGAACCGGCTATCCTTGTATTTCCTTACTTTAAAATTCCGCAGGATTTCATAAGGACACTGCCGCAGAAGCTGGAACAGCACTTTATCTTTTTCCACAAGTTCCAGTAACTTCAATAAATTTTCATCCATTTTTGTATTCCTTTCGGCCGGTCATGGAATTATTATATATGAAAAGCAGGAATAAAGTATAGGATTTATGTCTCCTAACTATTTCTTCCTGCCAGTCTTTTTATAAATGCAGATGCAATCATTGGACAAATGTCCTTTTGAATTTTCCACTGTCTATCGCCTTGCCGGGTGAACAGGCGCTAAGGCCAATGCCTAGTAGCTCCTTGAACCTTATTCATATATAAAACCATTCAGTCCATAGACAATCCCATTTCCGGAACAATCTCCTTCCATCCGCATGCCCGGGTGGGAACCATATACCCTTGTGGTAAAGACCTCCCGGCCTTCGTTTACAAATATTTCCAGCGAAGTGGTGTCTGAAAAAATATGCAAATCCGTAAGTCTCTCCAGCGGGACGCTCCGTCTGGTCCTGCCGCTTCCGCAGGTTCCCATATCCAGGGTCAGCAAACCATTTTCATAGGATAACGTCACATCTCCCCTGACAGTCAGGCACATGTCATGACAGGTCACAAAGGATATGCATCCTTCAAACACAAGCCCTGGCTCCACGCCCTTGTCAAGTTCCTCAAAATCGTAATCCCTTCTGTCCCTGCGAAGCTCCCTCATCTCCTCCAGAGGCTGCTGCAAAAGGCGTCCTTCCCTCATATGGAGCTGCCGCGGCATGGTAAGGGCATGCTGCCATCCGGCGTTCACCGTTGGATTGGTGTAATCCGCATCCGGAATCCCCATCCAGCCTATGAGAATGCGCCGCCCCTTTTCATCCAGAAAGGTCTGAGGCGCATAGAAGTCAAATCCCCTGTCCACCATTCCAGGCAGCTGGGATTTCAGCTTGCAGGTATTTTCCCTGAAATCATAGTCCAGGCAGAAAACCGTACACTGATGCACATTCTGATACTCTGTTCCCATTGGCTTCACGCCCTGAGGGCAGCAGACCAGACAGAGCTGTCCGTCCAGACAGAACAAATCCGGGCATTCCCACATATAGCCAAAGGTTTTGTCCGTAGTGATTCTATTAAAATACTCCCATTTTTTTAAATCCATTGACCGGTACAGGAGTACCATTCCCTTGCTGTGCACATCCCTTGCCCCCAGTACCATATAATAAAACTCCCCTTCTTTATACACTTTAGGGTCCCTTATGTGGCAGCTCATGTCATCCGGATAATCTCCGTGATTCATCACCAGTTCCTTGGCAGAAAAATGATACCCATCCTGGCTGGTAAAATGAATGGTGTTGCTCACCCGGCCGCCCATGATATAATCGTAATCATCCCGGTCAAACAGCTTCACATTGCCTGTGTAAAAATAATGGATGGTTTTGTCCTCCACATAAGCTGAACCGGAATATACGCCATGGGCGTCCATGTCCTGATCCGGAAAAAGCACCGGCTCCTCCTGTTTATAATGGATGAAATCCCGGGTGGTATAGTGACCCCAGAGCTTAATCTCCCCTGTAGGCTCAAAGGGTGTATACTGATAATAAATATGGTACAGTCCCTGAAACTGGCAGAGGCCATTGGGGTCGTTCAGCCAGCCGGTTTCAGGCATCAGGTGGTAGGCCAGGCGGCTGTCATCCGCCTTGACCATTTCCCTGTACTCCCTGTTTTCCCGGTACCATGCCTCATAGTCCTCCCTTCGGACCTTTTCATATTTTTTCAAGCTGCTTCCTCCTTACCGTCACCATGTGTTTACGCTGTCTTCATAGCCTCTGCCACCGCCATGTTTATTCTGTCTTCACTGCCTTTACCGCCACATTTTTGGCATCTGCCTGTTCACCAGGATATACGGTCACATCCAGATTTCCTCCCTCAGGCAGAATCATCATAGTCTGCGGATTCATTCCCTTTTCCCGAATCAAATCCAGGTCAGCGGCAATCAGTTTATCGCCCTTTTTCACCTTATCTCCCTGTGAAACAAAGGTCTCAAATCCCTGGCCATCCAGTTGTACTGTATTGATTCCGATATGGATGAGCACCTCCACACCTGTCTCAGATGTGATTCCCACTGCATGCTTTGTGGGAAACAGCAGGCTTACGATACCGTCGCACGGCGCACATACCATACCCTCTGCCGGGTTAATGGCCACGCCATTGCCCAGGGCCTTGGATGCGAAAACCTCATCTGCGGACTGCCCCACATCCAGGACCTGACCTTTCACGGGAACATAAAGCTCGGTAACGGTTTCCCGGCCCGCCGCTGCCTTCTGAACCGGTTCTATTCCCTCAGTTCTGCTTCCCGCCTTTTTCTCCGAACCGTCCTGCCTGTCAAGGGCAAACTTTTTCCAGAACACCATGGTAAGGACAAAAGAAACGCCCATGGACAAAATGATTCCAATGGCAAAATTCATATAGTGGTCGGGCTTCATGGAGATAAATCCAGGAAGTCCTGCCGCGCCCAATGCCTGGGCCAGAGTCTTGGTGGCTGCCAGATAGGCGCTGCCTGCTGCTGAACCGGCCATGGCAGCGTAAAATGGATACTTCAGTTTCAATGTCACACCGAACATGGCCGGCTCCGTGATGCCTAACAGGGCAGAGATGCCGGACGCGGAACAGATGGATTTCATTTTATCATTCTTTGTCATGAGAAGCACTGCCAGAACAGCTGCTCCCTGGGCCACATTGTTCATGCTTGCAGTTGAAAATATGAAGCTGCCGCCTGTATGGGCGCTGTCAGCCAGAAGCTGGGTCTCAATGGCAATAAAGCTGTGGTGCATACCGGTCATGGTAATGGGGGCATATGCAAACCCAAAGAAAGCTCCGCCCACAGGTCCCAGTGTATTGTACAGCCATGTGATGCCTGCTGCCAGCAGATTGCCCGCCTCCCTAAGCACAGGTCCCACGCAGATAAAGGTCAGGAAAGAGGTCACCAGGATGGATAAAAGAGGTGTTGTCAGGTTATCCAGCCAGGATGGCGTTACCTTGTGCAGCCGCTTTTCAATATTGGCAAGAATCCATGAAACAGCCAGAACAGGAAGTACGGTTCCCTGATATCCGATGGCAGCTATCTGAAAACCAAAGATATCCCATGCCGGCGGCTGTGCCAGACCAATCTGGTATGCGTTCAGCAAATCCGGATGGACCATAATCATTCCCATAGCAGCGCCCAGGAACGCATTTCCGCCAAACTTTTTAGTGGCGCTGAAGCCAATAAGTACCGGCAGGAACGTAAAGGGCGCGTTTGCAAAGGTGTTGATGGCCGAAGCCAGTCCCTGCCACATGGGATACAGTTCAATAATGGACTGCCCGTTTATAAGCGGGGATGTCAGCAGGTTGTTAAGGCCCATGAGAAGACCGCCTGCCACAATGGCGGGAATAATGGGCACGAAAATGTCGCTTAGCATCTTAATAAAACGCTGGACCACATTTCCCTTTCCTTCCTCTTTTTCCTCCGGCTTTTCCTCCAATGCCCCCAGCTGCTTCTGTACTTCATCGCAGACCATGTTTACCGTACCGGAGCCAAATATAATCTGGAACTGGGATTGTGTGAGAAACACACCTTTTACCCCTTCCAGGTCGCTGATTGCCTCCTCGTCCCGCAGCTCATTGTCCCTGAGCTGGAAACGAAGTCTGGTAGCACAAT
This sequence comes from [Clostridium] clostridioforme AGR2157, assembly GCF_000424325.1. Lineage (GTDB taxonomy): Bacteria > Bacillota > Clostridia > Lachnospirales > Lachnospiraceae > Enterocloster > Enterocloster clostridioformis_A. The sequence goes on along the minus strand of NZ_AUJR01000048.1, from coordinate 7,619 downwards.
GGGTAACTGACTTAATATTGCTTTTTCCGCCTACATACTGAATGACCAGGCTTGCCGTTTTTGCATAATCCATCATATTCCCTTCCCCTCTTCTTAACTATACTTTCATTCATGTTTTGGTATCGGTTCCATACTTATATAATAGGACTTTTACCCCAAAAAGTCAACATTTTATTGGCACCGGTCCCATTTTTAGTTGTAAAAAAATAGCTCCGAAGTTTGTGCACTTTCCACAATTTCTCTTCTATTTCTTCCTATACCCCGAAAATCCCTTATTCTTTCACGCTTTCGCCTTCAATTATCCTATAATCCACTATCTGTTTTTTTGGCACCGGTTCCTGATGTATCATCTTCAGAATGGTCTCCGCCCCCAGGTAGCCCAGGCCGTAGGAGTCAAAGCGCAGGGTTGCCAGTTCAGGCTTTAACAGAGTACTTTCGTCATATCCTCCGAAGCCTGCCACGGAAACATCCTCAGGAATCCTCAGCCCCCTCTCTCCCAGAACATAGTATGCCCCAAAAGCCAGACGGTCCGTGGCGCATATGATTGCATCCACCGGGCCCTGGTCCAGGATTTCCTCTGCCATGCGGATTCCGCTGGCGTAGCTGTAATCCCCGATGGCCGTTACCACATTTTCCACGCCGCATTCTTTCAGGCCGTCCAATACGCCCTGCTTACGGTTGATACCCACAGCCACATCCAGGCCGGATACTCCCATATACCCAACCCGGGCCGGGCCGGCCTTTCCCACACGGACTCCCATAGCTTTTCCTGCCCCGTAATCATCGTGGACAATACAGATTCCCCCGTCATAGTCCTGGGCCACCACCACCACAGGCACAGGGCTTTCCTGAATCAGCTTTCTGTGCTCCTCTGTTATGGTAATGGCGCTCAGTATGATACCGTCCACCTTCAGCGTAATCAACCTTTGGATGTTCCTAAGTTCCAGGTCCACGCTGTGGTCCGAGTCCTTAATCAGGGTTTCATACCCCTGCTCCCTCAGATAACGCCCAATGCTGGTCACCACCCGGCTGGACACTTTGGAATTAAGGGTTGGAAGGACCACCCCAATCACATTGCTTTCCTTGGCCTTTAATCTGGCAAATGTATTTGGCTCATAATTATACTCCCTTATGATTTCCTGAATACGCTCCCTGGTGGATTCCTTAACACTGCCTCCGTTAAAATATCTGGATACCGTACTCTTAGTAACCCCTGCCATATTGGCGATATCATCCATGGTAATCTTTCTTGGTGACATTTCCATCCCTTCTCTTTCATTTGATGTTTATCCAGAGAATACGACAGACGCAGTCTCCCAGCATGCCCTGTAAAACACGCCCTGGGACAGCTGCGTCTGCTTACCTGCTATCTCTTATTCATTAGTATATCAAAATTGAGGCATTCTGTCCTCTGTTATCGCAAAAATACCGCGGCCTTTTTATATCAAACCTTTAAATAACCTGGCTTCCGAAGGGCATCAAAGCCAGTTTTGCCAGCTTGAACTGCTGCAGGCCAAAGGGTATGCCCACTAAATCCGTGCTCCCCTGATATCACTATTAAATATATCAGCAGATATCTGGGCCGGCCCGTCATTGCCACTTCCAGGATTGATGCCTATGATGTGACTTCTCCACTATCAGCGCCATGAAGAACATGAAACTGTAACCGAATGCATCTCCGCCATTGACTTTATCAAACGCCTGATTGTGCATATCCCTGACAGACATGGCGAAGTTACATCTTCGCTCTTTTGCTATGCCATTTTTTATTTCAAGTCTATTATACAAGATTGACGGATGTAATGATGATTGTCAACTAATGAAAGTTATACAGAATATGCCTGATTATGAGAGGAGCCGACATGATATAATCATGCCGGCTGAGTATGAGAGAAATCTATGTCAAAAGGAGTAATTCCTTGTTGAAAAAGAGTATACATGAAAATTGTGACTAAAGTTTGAGCAGAAGCTAAATTAAGAATAAAATTCCTTAAGGATTAAAAGCGGGAGATTTAACATTTTATACGGAATTTTCAAAAAGTATGAATAATTAAAAAAATAGTACTTGATTTTCATCTGGATTTATGGTATTATCTACGAGTGTTGGGGCATTAGCGCAGCTGGGAGCGCGCCACACTGGCAGTGTGGAGGTCACGGGTTCGAATCCCGTATGCTCCATTGAATATCTACCGACAAACTTTAATACAAAAATGGCGCTCCAGTACGGAGGGCCATTTTTGTGTATATACCTGAAAATGCGTAAATATGAGGCTTTCACTGGTATTCCACCTGCCATCAATAACAATAACTGTGATATCTGGTCCTCAGGTATTCTCCCCTGCCCTGTCTGCCTCCTGACTGCCAGACCACATTCCTCGGCAAGATACTTCCATTTTCCAGAAGCCACTTTGCATTGGCCCAATTGCTTGCTGTGGGTTCACGGTAGTAATTTCCATCCCTGGTGCAGGAATACTGCCCCGGTGCAAATACAACACCCTTGATTGTACCGGGAAACCGGGGATGATTCACCCGGTTCAATACCACGGAGCCCACCAGCAGCTGCTCATCGTCCGGGCAGTTCTGCGCCTCGCCGCAGATTACATGAGCCAGTATATAAAGGTCCTCTTCGGAATAAGAAGGATGCCTTATCTCAATACCTGAGAGACATTTTGTTTCAATATATGCATGTCCTGCCTCTGTTGTTATCATTGACCAATCGCCGTATTCCCCCAAAACCTCAAAGGATGTATTCAGTAATGCCTGGTCCAAAACCACTGCCTCTGTGCTGGGTTCCTTATAAATATTGATTCCGTCCTGATTGGCAAATTTGATTGTCTTATGGGCTGCATCCCGAAGAGCGGTCTTTAATTCATTAACCACACCCTGTGCGGCGAGTACCATATCTGTCCCGTTTTCTTCTGCCTGCGCTGTCATAGGCACTGCCAGTGATATGGCCAAGGCCATGGCTCCCAATATAACGATTCGTTTCATATTTACTCCTTAAAATGTTTGAACTGCCCTGAGTCAGATACCCGCGAACTGCCCATGGCATTTGCTCTCTATTATATTCTGTCCCAAAATTAGCAATCCAAACATATTTAAGGTAATTATTGGTTAAAAAACGCCGCAAAGTGACGGCCTAGTTTATTCACGTATCAGCCACCGGTCTGCCTTTAAAAATGAAACGAGTACCCACACCTGCACTCAATCTCACCTGTATTATAAATCTCGCCCTTCAAACGCTTTATATGGGCCTTTCTTCCACAGAGAGGACATACAAAATCCGCCTCCCCATATCCACCGGTGTTCTGTAATGCCTGCAGGGATGCCCTTATGAAACAATATAGGTTCTCAATAGTCATCTCCTGTTCCAGGTTAACCCTGCAACAATTTTCCATTTTTATAAAACCACCTTTCTGTTTTATCATGATGTCAGGTATTGTTTGATTTCCATTCTCCTATGTGACAGACATCGATCAGCGCCGGAATGCATTTCCAAAAACGGCCTTAAAAATCCTGTCTTTGTAAAATATGTCCTCGAAAAACCAGCTATGAGAATGCTTGCTGTAAACCTGTCGGCACTGGCATCCGCTTCTTTGAAAAATCCAGGAAGGACACACTGTAAAATCCGCTCTCTTCCTCGTCTGCAGTCTGGGCCTTATGCCAGATATCCAGTGCCTTCTGAACCGTTATCTCTATATCATGGTAATAATAGAGGTTAGCGCTGGTATGGGTCACGACGTCTTCAATCAAAAGCCTGGCATCCTGGTTCTCAAATAAAACTTCATTCAGATTGTCCTTTGTGATTTTCATATGGCTACCTCCAATATATTTTATGTTCTGCTTCATGGATTATCCCTCTCAGCTCCGCATGAGAACATATGTTCTTTTATGTTCTTATAATATCACAAACATACGTTCGTGTCAAGACGGAAAACAAAACACAGGAATGTCCCACTGAAACCATTAGTCAATCATACATGGCCAACCATGCACATATATTGTAAAAACATATCATATGAGGCTTTTATGCAAACCATAACCCAACATATCCTGGCAGACCAGATGGATTACCGGGATTCTATTGTTCTTAACTGTCAGATTCGTTACCCGCAATTAGATGCTTCCTGTAACCAGGAGACCATACAGACCATAAACCAATATTATGCCACACAGGCAGCCGAAAAAGGCAAATACTGCAGGACCGTATTGTATCCCCAGGCAGCCGAAGAAGCAAATTACAGCCGCGTCCGTAATTTCCCGTTCTTTCCATATGAATTTAATATAAGTTATGTGGTGACTTATAACCAGAACTGTATTTTCAGTCTCTATATGGAGCAGTATACATTTACAGGCGGAGCTCATGGCTCCACACTGCGGACGTCTGAGACATGGGATGCTGAGTCCGGCAAACAAATGACACTCAGCGACTTTTATCAAGACAATCCCTCCTATATCCAGGATATCCAGAATTGGATACAGCTTGAAATTGCGGAGAGACTGAAAGCCAATCCCGGCACCTATTTTGACAACTACCCTGAACTCCTTCGCAATTCCTTTCATCCTGAAAATTTTTATCTGACACCAAGGGGGATTGTCATTTACTACCAGCAGTACGATATTGCCCCCTACTCCAGCGGCATTCCGGAATTCCTGCTGCCCTTTGATACAGATAGTCCTGACAGGTAACAGCCAAAGGAAGCACTTCCCTCCTGCTATTCACCTGTTATTTTTAGCCATTTAGGGCCCCGGAAGTCCTCTGGAGGACTTCAGAGGTCCTCTGGAGAACTTCTGGAAGCCATGGCAATTCCATCTGCCTGTTGCTTAACCAGACCTTCAGTGCTATAATTACATGGCAGCGGGACGGTCAGTCCCCAATTCACAATACAGGAGGACCTGCCATGAATTTCACTTATCATCCAAATCAAATTGCCCTATATGATGAACAGGACAAACTGTTGGCTGAGGTAACATTTCCGGACACTGCTGATGGCGCCGCAGATATCAACCACACCTTTGTGGACGACTCCCTCCGGGGCCAGGGAATCGCAGGCAAACTGATGGAAGCCCTGGCAGAGCATCTGCGTTCCCAGGACAAGAAAGCTGTTCTGACCTGTTCCTATGCCGTCAAATGGTTTGAAAAGCATCCGGAATACAATGATTTAATAAAATAGCCCTTCATTCTTACTATAGTTTCTCATAGATTGTGAAACAGTTTGTAGCTTAGCAAAATGGTTACAGCAAGACGGTGTATATAAGGATGAAATTAAAAATTTTTGAAGATGGATATAGTAAGTCAATAATTATTGCCGTACGACGGCTTCCGTCGTACGGCAATTTATATCAGATGTTCAATATTTCCTGACTGTATCTCGGATATATGTTGTGCTATACGCTCCTTAGACCAATCCCACCACTTTATTTTTAGCAAAGTGTCAATCGTTTCTTGTGGAAAGCGCTTTCTTATCGGCTTCGCAGGTACACCGCCTACGATTGTATATGGGGGAACATCTTTCGTAACGACTGCACGCGCTCCGATGATTGCGCCATCGCCAATTGTAACACCTGCTAAAATGACTGTTTCGTAACCAATCCAAACATCATTTCCGATAATAATATCCCCTTTGTTATCCCATGCTTTCGTAATATCTTTCACATCTAATCCCCATTCTTCAAAAAAGATAGGAAATGGGTATGTTGAAAGAGATGATAAAGAATGATTTGCACTGTTGAAAATAAATTTTGCTCCGCAGGCTATCGAACAAAATTTTCCAATTATCAGTTTATCTTTATTTATCGGATATTGGTACAAAACGTTGTTCTTTTCAAAATCTTTTGGTTCTCTGACGAAATCGTTATACATTGTATAATCACCAATTATGATATTGGGATTGGTGATAACATTTTTCAGATAAACCGTTTCTTTATCCTTTGAACGAGGATAAACTTTCTGTTGCATGACTACTCCTTTCCTGCTCCGCTGACGGAAATACAAATCTCGTGATATGCTCAAAGTGGTTATTTTCTACATAATATACTGTCTGTTCTTTCGCAGAGTAAACAAATGAAACTCTGGTAGCCCATGCGCCCTCTTGCCGGACGGCATGAAGCAATGTGAATGCGTCGGAAATTGAAAAATCATTTTCGTATCTGTCTAATAATTGCAAAGCCCTTTCGTATCGGTCGTCGCCCTGCACAATAAATTTTTTTGTGCTTTCCGGTTTCATCAAAGAGTAATTCGTTATCAAGGAATATCGTTTATGTTCTTCCCAATACCCAATTCCCGGCTCGATTATCAATACGCGTCCATGAACATCTGATAACATCGCCTGCATAGTAGCGTCCGGAGCATAGGTAATCTTCTTCGACTTTACAATTTGAAGTACTTCGTCAAAAGAAAGTTGCGCTTTGATAAACTGCTCCGTCAAATCTGCAATCGTCATACATATTTGGCTGTCTTGATATGTTCCGTCAGGGTTTCCGTGCACATATAACAACGTTCCAACATTTCCATTTTTATTAACCCCATGATAAGAATGGTACGTTCCGTCCGGTCGCAAAATTCCGATATAGAAACGCTCCTTTTCTTCAATCACTTTATGTTTCCATACAGAAAGGTCAATATCAAAATTAAAACCTGTAATCATATCATCTCCATGATAAACAAATCTGGTACACATAGTTACTACCTCTCATAAAATCTTTCTATATTTTTCTTTTATTTTACAGCCATTGAGATAAACATTCTATACACTGTCTGATACCGAACCAAACTGAATAAAATAAGGGGCTGCACTTGGCAGCCCCTTACAGTTATTTTTGATATATAATTTTCCGGACAGCATAGAAAGATAAACCGTATTTTTCTGACAGGCATTCCATAGAAACACCGTTTTGATGTTCCTTTTTTATCTGCCTATTACGCTGCTCCAATTCTTCCCGATAACCGGAAACTTCTCCCCAACGCTTTTGCTGTTCCTGCTCGACAGGAACATAGATATATCCGCCTTGAACATAGTTCTGTAGCTCTTTTACCAATGCGTCCGGAAGAATCACTTTTGCATTAAGATATTTCATGCGGGCTTCCTCCTTGATATGATAGTCAAGTTGCAAAGCCAGCATTTTTATTTTGCGACTATTATTACTCCATGCAAATGTCGCAATCTACTGGCTTTGCATGGAGTAAAGCATCATTTTTTCTTTTGGAGTTAATACACATCTCAATCGCTTCTTTCCTTTGCTCTGAGATAAACACTAATATAACTCGATTTTAATAAGTTTACATTATTATCCTGAAATGGTATAATACTTATAGACCATTTCAGGAGGTAAAATGATGCCAAAGAGTGCTACGCCTATTTTTCTTTCCAATGATGATAAGTCATATTTAAAGTCCATTCTACAGAAGGGGACTGTTGAAGCCAGAGTCCACAGGAGAGCCAAAATCCTCTTATTAAAATCAGATGGCATGGCAGATGAAGCCATTGCTGACAAACTCGATATTTCGAGACCGACGGTAAAGCTCTGCCTGAAAAAATATATGGAATCAGGCGTGAAAGCTGCCATGGAAGACAGTAAAGGCCGTGGCCGCAGGATTGAAATTACCGATGATGCAAAGG
>NZ_AUJR01000047.1 GCF_000424325.1 [Clostridium] clostridioforme AGR2157 | reverse complement strand
ATTGTCATTCGTATTTATTGGTATCACCTCCATCATTTGAACTTATCTTATCAAATGTGGATGGAAATTTGCAGATACTGATTATTACCTACTTACGAAAAAATGAAAGATCTCGGTGCGTTTCCGGCAAAGGAAGAAATGCTGGAGCTTCTCCCATGGTCCTCCAATCTGCCTGATGATTGCCGCAGCAAACTTAAAAAGTAAAAGACAGATCTTCCCCCGGTAAGTGCTGGGGGATTTCTTATTTTGTCAAGATACGGATTATTACTTACTTACCTTTTAAACGCAAAAAATCCGAGAGCCGGAACCGTTGTCCAAACTATCCCAACTCTCGGAAACCCTTTGTTTTCTACACTTTTTCAGTTCGTTATTTTTCAACCCTTGACATCAATACCACGCACTCAACATGCACCGTCCCAGCAAACATATCCACCGGCCAAGCCTCCACCGCCCGATACCCCAGCTTCTTCATATACCCCACATCCCTAGCCAGCGTTTCCGGATTACACGACACATACACAACCCTTCCGGCTCCCAGCTTTCCTACGGCGTCCATAAACTCCTCCGTACTTCCGCTTCTGGGAGGATCCATAATAACCACATCGGCTTTCTCGCCCTGTTCAGCCATATTCACCAGAAAACGGCCGGCATCATTGCAATAAAAACGAATATTCTCTATTCCATTCATCTTTGCATTGTTAATTGCATCCCTGACTGCATCCTGATTCAGTTCCACTCCAATAACCTTCCCGGCAGCCTTACTTGCTATGATTCCAATGGTTCCGATACCGCAGTACGCATCCACCACCAGTTCCTGTCCGGTAAGACCGGCCAGTGACAATGCGTTTTCATAAAGAATTTCCGTCTGCACCGGATTCACCTGGTAAAATGACTTTGACGATATACGGAACCGGCATCCACACAGTTCGTCCACGATATATCCCTTGCCATATAGCACATGCTCCTTATCACCCAGAACCATGCTTGTTCCTCTTCCGTTAATATTCTGGACGATGGTCGTAATCTCCGGATGTTTTTCCCGCAAAGCCTTAACAAAGTTATTCTTAGACGGAAACACAGGAGATGCCGTAACCAGCACTACCATAATTTCCTCTGTGGAAAATCCCTTGCGGATTAAGACATGTCTGAGAAGTCCAAAGCCCGTATCCTCATCATAGGTCCGGATTTTAAAAGATTTGAGCATTCCGCGTATAGTACCGATGATTTCATCCGCCTTCTGGTCCTCTATAAGACACTTCTCCACAGGAACTACATGGTGTGTATTTTCTTCATATATTCCGGAAATGATATTTCCTCTTTTATCTCTGTCAAATACAGCATGCACCTTATTGCGGTAATGGAATGGATTCTTCATGCCTATAATAGGCTTTACAGGACAGAGCCCTTTTAGCAGTTCTTCCACCTGCTTCTGTTTGAACTTAAGCTGCTCAGCATACTCCATATCCAGCAGCTGGCAGCCTCCGCACAGGTTCAGCACCGGACATATACTGTTACTCCTTCTGGTTCCCCGTCCCCCATATGAACCGCCTCTTTTGGAATCCTCTTTCCGGTTTTCAGCAATGAAGCCCCTTCCATTTTGTTTTTTTGGTACAGACAATTCATCCGCCCCTTTGCGTTCCCTTAGTGAACTGCCATCCCTGCGTTTTTCTCCACTGCGCTGTTTCGACAAAGCGTCCTCATTCCTTGCAAACCGTTTCCCGCTTTTACCAACACCAGTCTTACCTTCTTCGTCCCTCACCCTACGTTTACTATCCGTCACTCTGTCTTTGTCTCCATTTACGACTTTCCTGCTTCCTGTTCCCGGACCTGTATCCATTCTTTTAGCCGTCTTTCCAGCTATTTTTTTAGCCCTCTCTCTATCCATTCTTCCAGCCATCTTTCTATCCATCTTTCTATCTCCTATATTCATCCATAATTTTCCGCGCCTATAACAATTTCCATGTCACTCCAACTTCATTCAAAAATACTTACACACCCCCCCCCCCCTAAGTCAAAATCCATATGGCCATTCTACCATATATTTCCCCTTATGTATAACCATATAAACTGAATAAATCACATCTCTCTGCTGTCCAATAACAAGGTTACATAAACTTTTACCATACCCATTATAAAGGCCCTATCTCTTAAAAGTGTCCATGCTAATGGATACAGTATACCCCCCCCCCCCATCCCCGTTCCCCTATCCCTGTTTCCTCATCCCCCAGCCACCCCAACACAAATCCTCTCTCACAAAAAAGACCGGACATTTCCCGCAGCACTACTCTGCATTCTGCAATGCCGCGGAATTGCCCAGCCCTTTTTCACCCATTAACAATTTCAGTCTGTCCGGCCCTTTTCTTCTTATCCGGCCATCATCAACCGCTCCTACTCCTCAATCCTCCCCACTGCACCATCTTCCGCAACCAATGTCTCTCAAATCCACTCCGCCATCCCAGCCGCTCACTCTCAGCCGCTCATTTCCCCATCTCTCAAACCGCTCTCGTAACCTCTGCCAGCCACACTCTCTCATCCTCATCCAGATACGGGCTAATCTTCTCATATACCTGCTCATGGTACCGGTTCAGCAGTTCCACATCCCGGTCAGACATAATCTCCCTGTCAATTACCTCCAAATCAATAGGAACATATGTCAGATACTCAAACCGCAGGAACTGGCCATATTCATTCTTCTCATCCTCAACACACAAAACCAGATTCTCCGTCCTGATTCCGTGGCTTCCCTCAATATACACACCAGGTTCATCCGATGTAATCATGCCCGCTTCCATCACCGCATTGTCCTGGCGCTCCGGGACCATTTTGAAGCGGATGCCATTGGGGCGCTCATGTACGCTGGACAAGTAGCTCACCCCGTGTCCGGTACCGTGTTCATAGTTAAGTCCCCGTCTCCACAGTGGCTCTCTGGCCGCATAATCAAGGCTGAGTCCGCGGCAGCCATGAAGGAACTTCACATCTCCCAGACGCAGCATGCTCATAAGCACTAAGGTAAAATGTTCCTTTTCCTCATCTGTCACAGGCCCCATGGCAATGGTTCTGGTAATGTCAGTGGTCCCTTCATAATACTGGCCTCCGGAATCAATGAGGTACAGTCCCCTGGGCTCCAGAGGAATGCTGCTCTCCGGTGTGGCGGAGTAATGGCACATGGCTCCATGTGCTCCATATGCGGATATGGTTGCAAAGCTCAGGCCAATACACCCCTCCTGGTCCATGCGCAGCTTCCCAAGATAATCCGACACGCTGATTTCGTCCATGGGAATGCGTCCCATATTCTTCTTCAGCCAGTAAATAAACTTGGTCATGGCCACGCCGTCCTTGATATGGGCCCGCTTTTCATTTTCTATCTCCACGTCATTTTTAACTGCCTTCATGTAAGCAGTGGGATTCATCCTGTCGATTACCTTATTGGAGCCGTTAATCAGGCGGTATACAGCATAGTTGACACGGCATTTTTCCAGCAGAACGTTCTCGCCCTTGAGCCCCTCCACCATGTCGTATACTCCGTCATAAGGCATCACCGTGACCCCCATCCGTTCCAGATACTCCTTCACGCTTATGTCCTCTGCATCCTCCAGATACGGATAAGCTTTTCCTTCCAGCACACTGCTGTTGACAAACAGATACAGTTGGTCCGTGGTCACCAGGGCGTACGATAACACCACCGGATTGTACAGGATGTCGTTGCCTCTGATATTTAACAGCCACGCTATATCATCCAGGGAGGTAAGCACATGGACAGATGCATGGGCCTTTTTCATATCCTCCCTCACATCTGCAATCTTATCCAATGCACGCTTTCCCGCATACCTCTCATCCAGAACCCATGCAGGTTCTGCTGACAGCTCAGGCCGTTCTTTCCATATCATGCCTGCCAGGTCTTCCCCATAGGAAATACGCGCTCCCCGCTCCTTCAGCAGTTCCTCCAAAGCAAGCCCTTCGGCTGCATTGACTACCCGGCCGTCAAATCCCAGGCAGCCGCCCTCAGGCATTTTATCGTCCAGATATGCTCCCAAGGAAGGTATGCCCTCCTGTCCCATTTTCATCATGGTCACCGTGGAATCCTTTAACTGGGCCGCTGCCTGCACATAATAACGTCCGTCTACCCAAAGGCATGCTTCGTCCATTGTAACCAGAGCCGTACCGGCCGAGCCGGTAAATCCGGTCATATATTCCCTGCATTTGAAATATTCTCCCACATATTCGGATTCATGGAAATCTGCCGTGGGTATCATATACGCATCCATTCCCCGCTCTTTCATCAATTTCCGCAATGCATCCAACCTGCCCTGAATCACATTCATAATATTATCCATCCTTCCGTTTCTTTCTATTCGTTTCCTCTGCACTTATTTCTTCCTCATCGCATCCTCTATGGCCGCCCCAATGCCTTCATTGTAAGTAGGCTGTGCCCGCATGGCAAAGGACATTTCCTCCGCGCTCAGTCCGTTTGCTATAGCCGTGGCTATTTCCCCAATCATATCCGTAGCCCTGGGGCACATCATCTGCGCCCCCACGATGGTATTTGAATATGCCTCAAATACCAGACGGATAAATCCATTTTCCCCTCCGGTTATGATGGATTTTCCATTTTCCCTCATGGAAAAATGACCGCAGCGCACCTTCAGTCCCTTTTCCCTGGCAATTTCCTCCGTGATGCCAACGGTGGCAATCTCCGGGTCCGTATAGATACAGTTTGGAACGATTGGAAGGGACACATACATACCGTTGGGCACTACCTCCAGCTTAATGCTGTGGGGTCTTCCGGCTATCTTCTCCACCACATATGTACCCTGGGCCGCTGCCACATGGGCCAGCTGTGTCCTGGCGGACACGTCCCCGATGGCATAGATTCCCCGCTCGCTTGTCTCAAAATCGCTGTTTACGGCTATCTTCCCGCCTTCCATCTCAAGAGAAATGTCCTTGCCTAAAAGCTTCTCCACATTGGGCCGGCGACCGATGGCCATGAGTATCTGGCCTGCCCTCATTTTGATGGGATCTCCCTCCCCGTTGGGAGTGATGACGCAGCTGAGTCCGCCCACTTCCTCCAGTATCTCAGTAACCGTGGCATCACAGTACACGTCAATGCCCTTTTGGCGCAGCTCCTTTTCCAGCTCCGCAGACATTACATCATCCATAGGCGCCATCAGATGCTTCTGCTTCTCCACAATGGTCACATGGGAACACAGGTTATTGAACATGGTGGCAAACTCCACCGCGATAACGCCTCCGCCCATGATTGTCAGCCTGTCAAAATTCCAGCTCTCAGCTGCCAGCAGCCTGTCGCTGTTCCATACGCCTGCAAGGTCCGCGCCGGGAATCCGGCTCATGTAGGGCACTGCGCCTGTGGCTATGATGACTGCATTTCCGCGGAAGAATTCCCGGCCGCCCTCCTTTAGCTCCACCTCCACGGTCCTGTCCCTGCGAAGCACCGCTGTTCCGTAAACAATTTCCACATTTAGCATTTCAAATCCGTATTTAATGCCGTCCCTGTATTTGACCACTGCCTTTTTCTTATACTTCTGCATTTTACCAAAATCAAAGGAAATGAAATCCGTGGACACGCCAAATTCATCGCAGCTCTGCATCATATGAAACATATCGGAGGCGTGCAGCAGCGACTTGGTGGGAATGCATCCCCGATTTACGCACGTGCCTCCAATCTTCTTTGCCTCTATGACCACAACCTTGAGACCAAATTCCGCTGCCTTAAGCGCTGCAGTATAGCCCCCTGGCCCGGCTCCTATAATCACTACGTCAAATTCTCTTGCCATACCCGTTCTCCCTTATGTTCTTATAAATTATTCTTTTAAATTATCTTGATTAAATCATGTTTTAAATCATTTCTTCAAATTGTCGAATCTAAATTAGGCCCAAATGCCTGCAGGCCTTCCATACCCCATCCCGGTCAATATCATCTGTGACGTAATCCGCCACGGCCTTCAGCTCTTCCACGGAATTGCCCATGGCAATACCGATGCCTGCCTCACGGACAATCTCATAGTCATTCATGCTGTCTCCAAAGGCAACCGTATGCTCCAGGCCAATGTCATAGTACTGGCACAGCCGCTTCAGTCCCTCTGCCTTGGAAGCCTCCTGTTCCACCACATCCGCTCCCATGTTCCCCGAGAACATGGGAAACTTGAATTCAGGAAAATGGACTTCCAGCTCCCTGGCGCCTTCCGGACCGCCTATGTACACCAATGTCCTGACCGGCATATCCATCAGCTCCCATCCATCCATGAAATTGCGCTCCGAAACACCCCAGCGAAGCCGGTCCATGCGGACCACGCCCTCCGGGTGGATATAATAATCCTTTCCCTCCTGGCTGACGCCCAGGGAAATTCCGTGGGCATCCCCGTATTCCAACAGTGCCCTGAGCCTGTCCTTGTCCATCAGATGTTCAAAAAGAACATTGCCCTCAGCCACGACCCGCGTGCCGTTCATGTGTATCACTGCGTCCGGCATAATCATATCCCGGTATACCACGCTCATATCATGGTCCATGTTCCTGCCGCTTCCTATGACAATGACCGAATCCTTCCGCAGCAGTTCCAGAGCTTTCATAGCGCTGTCCGGAATTTTCCATGTCTTATGGTCCAGCAGTGTCATATCCAAATCAAAGCTGACAATCCGCTTTTTCTTACTTGGTTTCTGTGTCATTTTTAAATTCTCCGAATAAATTAAAATTAGGTCTTTTCAAAATGAAAATTATCTGATATAATAATTGAGGTTCGAGAACGGAGTATGGCGTAGCTTGGTAGCGCGCTCGGCTGGGGGCCGAGAGGTCGCAGGTTCAAATCCTGTTACTCCGATTTTTTCTTTTAATTCAAAGGTTCCTGATGCTTACCGGTGTCAGGAACCTTTGTTTTTTTGATTACCTTTCTGCAATATATTGATTACCTGCTACCCAGATTGGGCATTTCAGCATTACGATATGATTTCAGTCTTTTCCTCAATCCCGCTAATATCGTATGTATAATACCGTTCATTCACATCTTCCGTATGTCCGAGAAGCGCTGCCGCTACTGAGCCGATACCCCCTCACACCTCATTTTAGAGTTTACCGTCCTACGGAATGCGTAAATCCCCTTTTCACTGTTTCCTACTTGTCTACATTTGTTCTTTGAACAGGAGGATATCATTGGCGCATGCACTCTCCAGTTCTCATTTGAAAAAAAACACTCTGACTCATATCCGCATTGAACCTCAATGTCCTTTACTCGTTTAAGCAGATTCCTGATTTCGTTTGTCATCGGAAAAATACGCGCTTTGCCATTCTTTGTCGCATCAATATAATACTCTTTCGTTATACGGTTGAACTTTTCCGATTTATCCACAATGATATATGAATCCGTGATGCAAGCCCATAACAGCGCTGAAATTTCTCCCGCCCGCATTCCAGTCAGACTGGCCTATTCGACTGCGTACGTGGGAATATAGGCAGGATGCTTCTCATATTGTAAAAGGGTGCTTTTCCAGGTACTCTTTTCTTTTGTTCATTTTTACTTTTTCTTGCACGTATGACAGGTCAATAATACCATTTTCCAGGGCGTAATGCAATATGTCCAAATTGTTTTCTGCTTTCATCATCACTTATCAGGAACCGTGTATACACTCACCGGCCGGGGTTCCGGCTCCTCTTGTATTTTTAATTTTATGTCTGTTAAATATATAGGGTCCGACACTTTTGGGTCTCTCGGACACTTTTTATCTTCACATTCTTAACTCGAAAATGTCCCGATAGACTCCTTATTGCTAAATCACGTATATACTGCCCATCATTTTCAAGCAAATATTCAATGATTCTCTCTTGATTTCCAAATTGGAGGATTCTTAAAGCATTTCTCTTCATATGAAATGAGTGACGCTTTCTATTAAAAAATTCTGCGGTATAGCGGCACACAAACAAACGGACTGTCTGCTCAGGGCTTTGAAGTCGTATCCTTCCCACCTGCTGTATAGCCTGTATCGCTTCAAATCCAGATATCACGAGATTACTTACAGACTGGTCAACAATGCTGACACCATTATCAATAACAGAGGTTGCCAGTAAAACATGAACTTTGTAACTCCCATCAGAAAGAACATCGGATAATACCTCCGCATCCTGGCTCCATCTTATCAGACGAAACAAATGCCACCGAAATCCCGCTGTGTTGAAGGGCTGATTTTACCCGCCTGCCTTCATCTTTGGATTCTACGAACGCAAGCCACTTCCCCGTATTCCCCTGTTCAACCATAGATGGTGATGTTTCTACAACAGGGACAGATAGCAGTCTCTCGATTAAAAAAGGTGACCAAACGCCTATGGGGTTGACCTAAAGGTTTCGCCTAGAAGGCGAGGGTTTTAACCCCATTATACAGACAATAAACACAGGATGACAGCCGGTCTTCCCTCTCCACCTCTTTCTCATTAATGCTCCTTACCATCAGGCTCAGCTCATGGTAATCATAAGACCCGTCATCCACAAGAAGCAGCACCTCATGGACGGATGAGGAATCTGAAGAGAGAGATTCCATAATACTTACGTAGCACCGAAATGCCAAAAAAGCCAGGTCTTCCCGTACCTGGCTTTTTGGCGTGAACTTATACCACTATCGTATAATATTCCTAATGATACCTTTCACTTGTCTTTATTCCTCAACCATTCCAATCAGGTCGAATTTCTCCGTCGAAACAATGACATCATACGATTTTTTCTCCGGTATCTCATACTTCACCCAGATGGTTCTGTCGGAAAGATTGTAATACCATCCGGTTCCGGCTTCCTCCCAGCCGTCCCTTACAAGATAACGCGGGATGCGCTCGCCGTCGACCGTTACCCAGAATGCACCTTTTTGCTTGCTGACAAGCCGGATTGTAACCCGCTCCAACGGGCTTTCGTAGGTTCCCTCGATATCAAAGTGAATTACCGTCTGATTACCGGCAGTTACATTAACTGCGGTTTTCGCGTAAACACCCTTCTTATAGTCCTCCGTGTGTCCGTCATCGTCATAGAATACAAAGCTGGTGTCCGTATCCGCGCTGATCAGGAAATCCACATGACGCATCCTGTCCGACAGAATATGCTTAACATCCTCGCTGGTCACATAAACCGCGCTCCCCCTGAGGAACATGGGAATGCTGCCCAGATTTACCGGAAGCTCGATAGTCTGACCGCCCGCATACTCCTTCAGGTTGTCATTCATGTCAAACCATCTGCAGCCTGACGGCAGATAGATAGTCCTTGTCCTTGCCTCCGGCTCCACCACATTGGCAACCAGCACGCTCCTTCCGAACATAAAGACAAAATTATTATCGCTGTAACACTTCTTATCTTCCGGGAACTCTAAAAACAGCGGGCGCATAGCCGGCATGCCGTTCTGGTTTGCCTCATACATAAGGCTGTACAGATACGGAAGCATCCGGTATCGCTGGGCGTAAGCCGCCTTCACATATTCCCGATTCTCCTCATACATCCAGGGCTGTGTCACCGTGTTGTCGTTATTTGCCGAATTTAAGCAGAAGCGCGGCTGGAAAATACCGCTTTGAATCCAACGAAGCAAAAGCTCCGCCTCCGGCACAGATCCCGCGAACCCGCCAATGTCACAGCCCATGTTGGCACAGCCGGAAAGTCCCATGCCCACGATCGTGGCGATGTTGAACTTCACTGTACGCCAGTCTGTCAGGTTATCTCCTCCCCATACCTGCGCGTATCTCTGGATGCCTGCATATCCCGCACGGTTGATGATGTAGGGCCGCTCTCCCGGATAAACGTCGGCAATTGCCTGCTTTCCAAGAAATGCCATCAGATTGGAATGCAGAATCTTGAGCTCCGCCATTGTCCCTCCGGCGCCTTCAAAATCACAGTATGCGTCCCGATCCTCCACGCCGTCCATCTCACAGTTGTCATTCCATACGGTCTTTGTTCCCATTCTCAGAATCCGGTCTTCCAAAAGCATCTTCCAGGTTTCACGGGCCTTCGGGTTCGTGAAGTCTAAAAACCTGCCTTCTCCGCCCCACCATCTTCCATAATAATCCCCGTCACCGCCCGGGTTTTTAATAAACACGCCGTTCTCCTCAAACAGGTTCATATAAGGATGATTTTTCAGAATACCCGGTTTCAGATTGGGAATCACATTGATTCCTCTGGCATTCATACGCTCAAAGAAATCCTCAGGATTTGGAAATCTCCTGTAATTCCAGTTAAAGATATAGCGGAGGTTGTCCTCCTCGCCGCTGGAATAGCCGGATGCCAGCCAGAAGTTATCGATTAGGATGCCCTCCTTCTCATGCTTATCGATTACCCGATAGATTTCCTGATCACAGTTGTCCTCCAGTTCTGCGTAATACATGGTCGAGGCACAATACCCCAGAGACTGTTTGGTGGGCAGCGCGCAGCGCCCCGTCAGCATCGTATAGCGGTCTAAAACCGCTGAAAGCTCAGGACCATTAATCAGGAACAGGTCAATATCTCCCCCATCAGTCTGATAATTGCAATACCGATCCCAATAGCCGGAAACCTCTTGCCCCATATCAAATACGCTGTCGTAGGAATTATGATAAAACAAGCCGATGGCATAGGCTGTTTTCTCGTTGATCCGGATATAAAACGGTATATGCTTGTACATGGGATCCCCAAACTCCGGATCGTGGCCAATCGCGTCCTTGGGTGACATCCTGAGTCTTCTCCCTTTCTTGTCCAGACAGCCCGTCTTTTCGCCAAAGCCGTAAAAGTGGTCGTTAACCGGATCCATTTTGGAATAGTGGGCCAACCGTCCCAGATGATCCTCCTCAAACGCCCTCTCCTTCAGATCCTGATAAACGACAGCCCCGTCCAGGGTCTTTAACGTCAGGAAAAAAGGGGTTTTCCTGATTTCCAGGATGCAGGCGCCTGTTGTAAATACAAGCTTTCCGTTCTTCTCCTCGAAGGGAATATCCAGGGGCTCGATGCGTGTGCGCTCGTCCTTTAAAAGTTCGTCCATCCGATCCTCCCAGGCGGTAGTCACCAGCGTATAGGATTCTTCCTTAAAATCCCGCCGGAAGCTCACCCGTACCCGAATCACGTCATCCGTCATAAAAATCAGCAATACATCCGCCGCATCCCCGTGCAGAATATAGCCGGAACCAGTCTTTTCTATTGATTTCAGTTCACGTAAAAGCATCGCGTTCCTCCATAATCATAAAACTGCAGCCGCCCGAACTCAGACGGCTGCGTCGATAGTTACATCCCAATCAAATCAAAATCTTCAAAGGAAACAACCAACTGAGCATCCTTAATCGTTGGTTCTTCCGTCATCATCGTACAGCACAAATTGAGAGCCTTCCCTTGCCGAGGCAATGATTAGACGGAGTTCCTCCACACAGTCGCGTTCCATGTTCATCAGTTGATTATCCGCCATGGCCAGAATTCCGCCCTCCCGCAGAAACATTGGGATGGTCTCCATCGTTACAGGAACCTCAATCGTCTGTCCGCCCTCATAGCAGCGGTAATTATCATTCATGTCGTACCACCTTAAGCCGGCCGGCAGATAAACCCGGCGGCTTGCCGCGTCTTTTTCAATAACATTGGCAACCAGCAGGCTCTTTCCGAACAGGAAGTCGAAGCTATTGTCATAGGTGTTCTCATCCTCCTGAAATTCATAAACCAATGCCCGCATAATCGGCGCGCCGTTCTTTGCCGCCTCGTACTCGCAGGAGTAAAGATAGGGGGCCATACGGTAGCGCAGGAGAATCGCACTCCGAATCAGGTCCGTACTGTCCTTAAACATCCATGGCTCCGTCACGGTATTATCGTTGCTTGCCGAATGGATGGAGAAACGGGCCTGGAAAATGCCCTGCTGCACCCGGCGCGCAAGCAGCTCTTCCTCCTGCCGCAGGCTTTGTAAAATCCCAGAACGCCCCGGGACCGCCCCACCAGCTTCCCACCACGTACTGTTCTGGATTCTTGCTGTCCTTCACAAACACATCCTGGCTTTTGAACTCCTCAAACCGCGGGTAGCACAGGAGAATCCCAGGCTTGATATTGGGAACATTCTCCGCCCCCTTGTCCTGCATTGCATGGAAATATGCAGATGGATCCTTAAAGCGGGTCGTATTCCATGTGAACACACAGCGCTTGTTTCCAACGCTGGTATATCCAGAGGAAAGATGGAAGCCGTCAATCGGAAAGCCTTCCTCCTTAATTGTATCGATAAAGCCAAGAACCGCGTCATCGCTGTCCCTCTCCAGCTCCGGATAATACATGGAACTTCCCTGGTAGCCCAGCGCGCGCTTGATGTTTCTTCCACCCCAGGGATTACCGGCTCCACACGAGTTCTCTCCCCCTCAAACAGCGGGTCCAGGCGGTCCTCCCATGCCGTTGTCATCAAAACATAGGATTCCTCCGTAAATTCCTTGTCAAATGCGGTACGGACCCTCACAATCTCATCGGTAACGAATATAATCTTGATATCGACGCAGTTTGTATGTACCAGCCATGCGCCGTCTGTCCTTTCAATTCCTGAAAATTGTGTGCAAATATCCATACTCTGTCTCCATTCTTAGGGTTATCGATGGGTTTCTTCCGCTTTTTACCATTTTTACCACCACATGCTTGGCACAAGACCGCACAGATACGGCACAAGCAGCGGGATAGCAGGGATAAAGCTTACCAGGAACAGGGAGATTACCATTGCCGTGAAAATCGGAACAATATATTTAGTAACCCCCTCAATCTTTACGCGGCCGACACCGCAGCCCACGAACAGGCAGGAACCTACCGGGGGTGTTACGGAGCCGATACCAAGGTTCATAATCAGCATAAGTCCGAAATGCACCGGACTCATTCCAACGCTGGTGGCGATTGGAAGGAAGATCGGAGTGAAAATCAGCACGGCCGGAGTCAGATCCAGAAACATACCCATCACCAGCAGGAACATATTCATGATTAAAATTATCATATACCGATTATTGGAAACACTCATCAGACCCTCGCTGATAGCCGCCGGAATACCAGAATAGGACATCACGTAGGACATGATTGAGGATGCCGCAATCAGGAACAGAATTGTCGCGGAACTCTTCATCGTGTCTGCAAGCAGGTCATAAAAGGTTTTTATACTCATCTCACGGTAGATGATTGCCAGCAGCGTGCAGTACAGGCACATGACCACGCCTGCCTCCGTTGCCGTGAAAATACCGGCCAAAATGCCGCCCATTACGATAATAACAGCCAACAGGGACGGAACTGCCTCCAGCACGATCTTCCATGCCGGATTCTCCTCCTTCACAGCGGATGCCTTGTAGCCCTTCCTCACCGCCAAAAAGATTGCCAGCCCCGCGACTGCAATGCCAAGCAGAGCTCCGGTCAGATAGCCGCCCATGAACAAGGCTGCCACGGAAACGCCGCCTGCGGTGATGGAATACAGAATTAACGGACCAGACGGCGGTATCAGGATTCCTGTCGGCGCCGAACAGATGTTTACTGCTGCGGAATAATTGGGATCATATCCCTCGTCCAGCTCCAGCGGGCTCATGATGGAACCCATCGCGGAGGTTGCCGCTACGGAAGAACCAGATACGGCGCCGAAAAACATATTCGCCAGTACATTTGTAGCTGCCAGATATCCAGGTACCCAGCCTACCAGCAGTCTTGCAAGACGGACCAGCCGCTTTGCAATCCCTCCCTTGTTCATAACGTTGCCGCCCAAAGAAAAGAACGGAAGAGCCAGCAGGGAGAAGGAATCGCAGCCGGAGAAGCATCTCTGTGCCGCTGTCAACGCGAAGATATTCCCGTCCATACCGCTCATGATTGCAGTAATAATGGAAGCGATACCAATTCCCGCCGAAATCGGAACGCCTGCAAACAGCATAACAAAAAATGAACCAAACAGCATTAACGTAGCCTGTACAACCATGCTTATTTCCCTCCTTTGCTGTCAGTAAAAAGCTGTATATACTTGATTACACGGGCAATCACAATGAAAATGCCTGAGATCGGAAGGCATGCGTACAGCAGCCTAAACGGGATACGCATCACGGAGGACTTGTTGGTTGCATTGCCTGCAAGCTGCATTCCGCCGTAAATAAAAACATAGCACACAAAGAACAGAATCGCCGCCTCAATGAAAATCATAAGGACAGAGCATACCGACCCTTTCACACGATTCTTTACCAAATCCAGCGCCAGATGCTCATCCTTGTAAAAGCAGTAGGCAGAACCAAGCATGGATGCCCAGATCAGCACGTAGCGGAGAAATTCATCCGTAAATGTAGACGGATTTTTCAAAATCCAGCGGGTAAAAATCTGCCATGTACCGCCCGCCAGAAGAGCAAACATGGCAGCGGCCATGATAAAGCGCATTACGGTATCCAGAAAATTATTAAACTTTTTCAAAATCTCATCTCCTTCATGAAGTAAGCAACAGCATCCGGCCGGTTCCTACTTGCCGGCAGCCTGAATCTTCTCAACGATTGCATATACCTCCGCGTTGCTGGTCTTTAAGCCGTCATAAATAGACTGGCATGCCTCCTGGAATGCCGCGGTGTCCACATCCTCTACAAAGGTAATGCCGTTTCCTTCCGCCGCAGTCTTCACCTCGTTCTCAAAATCCGCCCAGCGGGTCTTGTACTCGTCTGTTGCGGCCGCCGCAGTCTCCTTCATGATGTTCTTCTGGCTGTCGCTCATCTGATTCCAAACCTTGGTGGAGATTACAATGACGTCAGGAATACGGGTATGCTCATCATAGCAGTAGTATTTTGTAACATCGCTGTGATCGCGGAGAGCGGTGATGTTATTCTCAGCCCCGTCGATTACTCCCTGCTGCAGGCCAGTATAAATCTCAGAGTAGCTCATGACCGTTGCGGAGCCGCCCAGCGCGTTCATCATATCGATGGCTATCTGGCTGTCCATGGTGCGGATTTTTAATCCCTTTAAATCAGCCGGTACTCGAATGGGTGTGTTGGCGGTATAGAAGGAACGGGAACCGGAATCCAGCCAGGTCAGTCCAATAAAGCCGTCGCCCTCGGTAATGTTGTAGAGTTCCCCGGCAATCTCGCCATCCATAACCTTATAGTAATGATCCTTGTCGTTGAATACATACGGAACAGACAGAGCGTTCCATGCCTCGTTGAAGTTACCAAGGGTTGACGCGGAAACCTTTGCCATATCCAGCGCACCCGCCTGAATGGAAGAAACGTTGTCCGCTTCAGACCCCAATTGACCATTGGGAAGGATCTGAATGTTGATTGTTCCGTTGGACTTCTCCTTCACTGCCTCAGCCCATGCAGTCATCTGGATGTGCACCGCATGATCCTCAGCCAGTCCATGGCTCAGCTTCAGATTAAAGGTCTGCTCAGAAGCCGATGCCCCGCCGTTTCCTCCTGCCGCCTGCGAAGAAGCCGTGCCTGATCCGCCTCCACATGCCGTCAGCATCATTGCTCCTGCTACGGCCAATGCCATCATTGCGCGATTACGTAATCTCATAAATACTTCCTCCTTTAAAATGGTTTCATTTATCAATCAGCCAACGCCTGCTTTGCGGCTGTCAACTGTTGCTTTTTATGCAGCTATGGAATATCATCCGCGCTTTAAATTGCATGCTATTGTTTTTCATTGCCAGTCTCCGTTTCAAAAATCAAGGTGTTTTTGCACAAATATACGATTAAAATCTTATGTATTTTATCAACAATTAATATCCATTTTGTTTATACAAGCAAATTTTATCAGTTTTACATCATTAAAGTCCCATTCTTTTGTGATTAAAAGCTTGCAAAATGTGATATTTAAGAATATACTTTTGAAAAAAGAAGAAGATGGTTTTTTGATTTAAGCAAAGAAGGGGGAAACTACATGATTGTTCAGAAGATTGCACACTGCACTGATTCCATTCTGACCCAGGAGATGGCCCGCATCGGTCTTGAGGACTATCGAGTGGTTGTAACCTGGTACACAAACCAGAACAACAAGCAGTCTGTGGTCCACTCACACCCGTACCACGAAATCGTCCTGCCGATTTCCGGAAGCAACGTGCTCTACGCCTTTCAGGGGAGCCTTTACACCCTCCATCCTGGAGAGATGGTCTTTTTTCCCGCGGAAATTTATCATTCCGGACGTTATACGGTTACAGACATCGTATCTAACCGACTGGTTGTCCAGATTAGCGCGGAAATCTGGGATTATGCCATTCACGCATCCGGATTAATCAATCCGGATTGGCAGAAGAATATCGTTATTTTGAGCGCGGACGCTGTATCCGCCTTGGACCTGCGGGGGCATTTGGAGCGCATGGCCCAGATTCCCTGGATCAAAAAAGCTTATCAGGAAACGGTATTAAACTGTGAGCTGATGGAGCTCCAGCTTTTTATCAACCAACTCGTGGAGGAGCAGCATACCAAATCCCCCAGCTTAACCAGCGCGCTGATTTCCCGGGCTGTTGAATATATCCAGAAGCATTACACCGAGCCCACACTTACGGTGGCGTCTCTCGCTGAAAATATCTTCATCAGCCGGGAGCATCTCTCCAGAGCTTTCAAGGAATACACTATGGAGAGCATTCACGGATATATCAACAATCTGCGAATGCAGCACTTCCGACGTGATATTGCCGCCGGACACAGCGTGCTGGATGCCTGTACAAACAGCGGCTTTGCCAGCTATAACAGTTTCCTAAAGTCCTTTAGGAATCTATATGGAATGACTCCCACCCAGTATCGCGCGCAGCTTAATTCCATTGAAAAAAGGAGCCTTAATACTTATAATTCATAGGTTAGAACCAATTCCTTCAGCCCCTTCGGCGGCAGTCTGTGTGCGGAAGCCGGTGTGGCATAACTGTATGAGCTGATGAAAGATAAATTCAAAAATATATGTTTAATACAGTATATGAAGTAGAAGGATGGTAATATGGGTATAAATTTAATTAAAATCCCCAAGAATAGACCTTTTTACCTTTTTCTCATCTTTTGTTCTTTTTTCTTAAACTATAACATCCATTATGGACAACTCCTGTCATTGTACAAAAAGACTCCCATGACATTACATCATGAGAGTCCTTAGTACCACTATAAATTTTTCTAACAGACACATTACTTTTGCAAAATATCTTTTGCTTCACAATACTTCCAAAGAATCCTGATAATCGCTCCATACTCACTTCTATAATTTTGCACATTTTCCAGTACTGCTTCCATATTACTTTTATAATTCTCATAGACGTGAACAATTTCATTTCTGTCAGCCATGGACGAAACCCCATTGTCTAATCCCTGTTCCTGACACTCTACTTCAAATATAGACTGAAATTCCGATATTGCACGCCGTATGGACAGTTGTTCCGCACCATTTACCGTCCCGGTCAACCAGCCAATGGTTGTCATCACATCCTGAAAAGCAATTACCATGTACCCGAATCGGTTTGCAAGCCCGTCCATGATATCAAATTGGTCCTGACCTTCAGACGCTAAATATTTTTCATACATACGTTCTAATGAAGAAACATGATTCTTCATCTCCAACAGTTTCATTTCTAACCGGCCTTTTGCAATGCATCACCAAATAAGTTCATGCAATAACCTCCTGCCGCATCAGTCTAACTGCCGTTTCCTGAGGATTCTCCCCATATTGCGCAATCATTCTTTTAATATAATCAACCAACTCCCTGGGGCAGTAATCCGTCACCGCATATTTCTGACCTGTGACAATAGAGACATTAATATACTGGCTTTCCAGCAGCCGCATCCGTACCACATCACTATTTATCCCTAACTTATCAAAGTGATCCTTTGTAAAGGAATAAATACGAAACGATAATCCTGGAATCAATGAAAAGACTCCTATATCAATATCTGACTGTTCTGTATATCTATCTGTCAGAAAGCTTCCGAAAACCAATACATTATATTGATTTGTCTGTGGATATTGTTCTTTTACCAGTTCTGCGTAATGTTCAACAATCTGCTGTCTCTCAGATATATCCATAATCCTGCCTCCTCCCTGGAATATTTCTTTAATCATAGTATATACTATTCCTGACATTTTTACAATGAACTGCATTAACCTGCTGGTAATCTCTGTCTCAAAATATTAGCAAGACTATTTCCCATGTCACACGTGCAAGAAACTCCTTCCTATCATATTATTACTACAATGTCACCTTGATTACCTTTTGATTACCTCAATGATTACCTTAGGCCCCCAGCCAAAAAAAACCTTGTAAAATCACGTTCTTCTATTTTATTCCATTCTTTTACATCCCCCTGTTTATAATCCACCTCTAATCCCCCGGTGCACAATCCCCTGCCATATTCCCTCTGGCATAAACAGAAAGACCATCCGTATCTTATCCATAATCATCCTCTCCTACATTTCAGTTATACACAGTACCAAATCTGTTATTTTCAGACGATTCACATGAAATATCCAGTGTTTTCGGTGGATAATGTGGATAACTTTGTGGATATCTTGTTAATTCCCTGTTGATGTCATGTGGACTCATTATTCCAGCAGTTCTTCATAGGACGTTCCCAGCGCTGTTTTGATGGCTTTCAGCTGAGAGACCTTTACATGCTGCGTCCCTTTCTCAATCTTCACCAATGCCTCCCTCGTAATGTCTACCCCCATCAGCTGCAGGATACGGACCAGATCCGTTTGGCTGATTTTAGACTCCAGCCTGATTCTACGTATGTTGGTGCCAATATTGGTTCCTTTATCATTTTTTATCACATCCATTACCATTCCCCTGTACGCATGATTCCATTCCATACCCTCATTTCATGTCCCCATTTTTGAACCCATTCCAGTCCATTTCACTCTTCATATTATGGATATTTTATGATATAATGGGACCAAAACCAGTCCACCATTAAAAAATTCAATGAGGTGACCCTATGGAACAATATGACTTTACAGACACCGGCAATGCCAAAGATATCTACGGATTACTGGATTGCATGTCGGAAAAGGAACTGGAGATGGCCAGGGAGGCGGTCAGAAACATCCGTGAAACCGCACAGCTGGCCCAATACGAACGGTACAATGCATGGTTTGACCACACACTTCTTCCCATCTTCAAAGAATATGCCCAGATGACCTCTTCCCTGCTGCAGATTGAGCGGGACAACGGGACCATCGACGTCCTCTTTCGCAACAGCGGCGGTCTGGACATTACGGAGAACTGTAAGGGTATGTACATGGCACTCATGATGGCCGTACATATATTCCTGGATGCAGACGCCGGTGATTCGGTTCTGGCCCTGACCTATGACTGCTGCAGGATTGTATCATGAAATGATTCCCGCTCATCCTGCCGCCCGGAAAGCATCCGCTCCACTGGTTAAGCCCGGCCACAGAACGCCTGCCATGGGTCTTTGTGACCTGACAACTCCCTGACTGCAAAGCGGTTGCCGGCATTGACCGCCACCAGCGTATCACTGGACTGGAGCGTGATTCTGTGAAGCTCCCAACAGAAAAAGAGGCGGCTGTCCGTACCATATGGCGGCGGCTGTATTCTCAGGAATTTCTGCAGCGGGATAGTATGGCCTAACTCCATACCGCCGCCTACTTTAACAGCTCATCATAGGTCGTTTCCAAAATAACCTTGATGGCCTTTAGCTGGGACACCTTGATATGCTGGATGCCCCGCTCTATTTTTACCAGGGCCTCCCTGGTGAGATTCACCTCAAAATCCCACTCTGCCAGGTCAATCTTCTGAATCAGTTCTGTCTGTCCAATCCCCTTTTCCTTCCGGATTCTGCGGATATTCGCCCCTATATTAGCACTCTCATCATTCTTAATTATGTCCATTCTGCCACCCCTGAATATCTGGACTGATTTTAGTCCTTTTTGCCCTTAATCTTATTCAAAATTCATGATATAATGGGACCAGTATCAGTCCAATGGAGATCTTCCGGGAGCAGAATCTCAAGGTGGAATCACCAGCGGCTGCCCTGAAGGCCGCGCGCCGCTTCCCGGGATATCAGGTATTTTCCCTTGGACCATACACCTGCTGCATGTATGCGTTTTCCCAGTTCTCCTCTCCCTCCGGTCTTTCACATCTCCCTGCAGGCAAAGCTTTTAAAGGTCATAGAAAACTTCTGTACCCTCATGACCGGTGGACGGATTCTGGGGGCAGCCAAAGCATCCGTCATCAATATACTTGAGCTGCAACCGGAGTGATACTGGGTGTCATAATATTCAGGCCAGGGACAGCCGCAAAGATGGAGGTAAAGATTGAAAATGAGAAGCAGATAATATCCATTACCTTAATCGCATCACAAACAAGCCATCTTTCGATGGCTGCTTTAAAAATTGAATATTGAGAATGTTAAGGTTATACAGTTGCTGACTTGAACTTATAACCTTGGCAGCCATACTGCCTTAGCGCGGAGCCTACATTTCCCAGAAGCTTTTTACCCCATAGGGCGTACTCCCATAAAAAAATAACAGGCTGAGTCACCCCGCGCCAAAAGGTGCGGTCCTCAGCCTGTTTTCTTATCTATTCATTATTTTTGGTTTTTCCGTTTCCCGGACATCTTCGTCCTGCCTACTTATACAGAGACAGACCGTCTATCAGTATAATGGGAGCATCCCACTCATTATCCGTAACCAGAGAAACCTCCACGCGAATCTCATTCTGTCCGGTCACATCCACGCCAAAGTGCATCAGCTTTTCATTGTAATGGATATCCTGTGATGTATAGAGTACGGTATCATTGTCACCGTATACAGTTACTTTAGCCATGATTCCGCTGCTGAACTGGGAAGATGGAGCTATGATACCGGATAAGAGACGGTACTGTCCGTTGGCAGCATACTTCACATAACTTCCCTTGCCTTTCAGACGGATGGCATTATTCCAGCGCTCGCCGGTGGATGTTTTGCCAGAGGTAATGATATTGTATCCCTTGGTGGAAAGGCCGTCCAACAGGTTCTGCACCAGATATGGTGTGGACAGGTCTGTAATATTGGCCGGTTCCACCTCTCCCTCCGCTGCAATCCATACGCCGTCCGCGCCAATCTGGCGTCCGTCAATCACTGTATCCGTGGCCATGGCTCCGTTGGGAAGCAGGAAGTACCATTTGTCGTTATCCTTAAACCATCCCTTCTGCATGATGCCTGCCTGGTCCATGTAATACCACTGTCCGTCAATCTGCTGCCAGCCCGTGGTCATGACGCCGTTGTTATCCATATAGTACCAGTTGCCGTTATCCTGAATCCATTCCTTGTAGGCAAACTTATTGGCGCCTCTCTGATACTTCCACTGATCATTCACATATTTCCATGTACCTGCATAGGCCGGAACCGACATAACCACACTCAGAGCCACTGCTGCCAATATAACCGCCAAACGTCTCTTCATTCTGAATCTCCTTTCATTCTCCCTTAGCTGCCTTATCACAGACAGATACTATTCATCCTGCACTTGTTACATTATAATTCATTCTTTATTTTTATGCAACTGTGTGTTCAAACTGTAATTAAACTGTAAAGATTAAATTCTTCCAGGAATTAAGCCTGTCCGTTAACACCATGTGGCCTGCCGGTCCTATCTCCCAGGCGTTTGCGGCTGCAGCCGGACATCAGGTATTCTTCATAATCACGCTCTCCACCACATCAGCCACATGCTCGCAGGCATCGCAGCATTTCTCCAGGTATACGTAAATCTCCCTCCAGGCAATGATTTTAATGGGGTCCGTCACCTCGGCGTGAAGACTGCGCATGGAATCAATGAACAGCCTGTCGCCCTCCTCCTCCAGAGCGTTAATCTCGATAATCAGATCATGGAGGGTCTTGGATTTTCTGAAGTCCGCAAACTCCTCCATGACCTCCTTAAGCGCCTCGCAGCAGCGGATGATGACCTTTATGAAGGCAAGGGCCTCGGGACGGATTTGCCGAATATTGTTTATGTAAATACGAATCAGCACATCCTCAATCTTGTCCGTCACCTCGTCAATGCTCTGGCTCAAAAGAATGATATCCTCCCGCTCAATGGGGGTGATAAAAGCCTTGACCAGTACGGCCATCATCTCATGCTTTTTCTTATCCGCATCATGTTCAATCCTGTGCAGCCCGTCCAGATTGTCCTGTAAAAGTCCTGTATCAAAATGTTCCAGATTGTCCTCCAGCATTTTAGCTGCCTGGCATCCGCACTCAACGCACTCAATGAAATTCTGAAAATAGTAACTATCACTTTTCTTAGACATCTTATCTTCTCCTTTACTCATCCATGGAACAACACCATAAACAGCTTCGCCATCAGGAATCCAATGATGCCGCAGCCAGGGAATGTCATGACCCAGGTCATCACCATGTCCTTAACCACGCTGAAGTTAATGGCCGACAGACGTTTAACCGCTCCCACACCCATGATGGCTGTGGTTTTAG
The DNA here is from genome assembly GCF_000424325.1 of [Clostridium] clostridioforme AGR2157. Taxonomy (GTDB): domain Bacteria; phylum Bacillota; class Clostridia; order Lachnospirales; family Lachnospiraceae; genus Enterocloster; species Enterocloster clostridioformis_A. The sequence goes on along the minus strand of NZ_AUJR01000047.1, from coordinate 13,442 downwards.
TATGTGTGGTACTGACAGGTATACCGAAAATGGAAAATCCGAGAAGACAGGCAGCTCCCGCCATATCTGCGGAAAAGCCCTGGTATTTCTCCAGCCGTACCATATCCATGCCCACGGATTTGATGATTTTCTTTCCTCCAATGGAAGTTCCCAGGGCCATGGCAGCCGATCCCAGCAAAAGCATCCAAAGGGGGAACTGTACTCCCTGAGTATTGCTGGACCCGTTGACCATACAGATACCCAGCAGCATGACTCCCATGAATTTCTGTCCGTCCTGTGCACCGTGCATGAATGCCATGGCGGCGGCTCCGCCAATCTGAGCATACCGGAAGAATCCGGAGGTTTTCCGACGGTCCATATCCCGGCAGGTCCAGGCCACCAGCCTGCATGAAAGATAGCCGCTTAAAAATCCCAATACAACGGAAAAAATCAGTCCATATACCACCTTTATCCACTCTGCCGAGTTAATGGCTGAAAATCCTCCGCGGATAGCCACAGCAGCTCCGGTAAGGCCTGCTATCAGCGCATGGCTCTCACTGGTAGGACATCCAATGGAAACAGCAAAGGACGACCAGACCACAATGGAAAAAAGCGCGGCACACAGGGCAACCAGAGCAATCGTAGTATCTTCCCCGAAATTGACCATATTGGTAATGGTCATGGCAACCGTGGAATTCACTATGGTCATCACAACCACCCCTGCGCAGTTGCATACTGCCGCCATGACAATGGCCAGATTCACATCCAGCGACCTGGTTGACACGCATGTGGCAATGGCATTTGGCGCATCCGTGATGCCATTGACACAGATGACCCCAAGGGTCAGAAGGACTGTTATCAACAGTGCCGGATTTGTCACCAGCTGCCGCAGGAAAAAGGAAAACGACATGTCCATAATTCTTTTTACCTACTCTCTTAATTATTTACTTTATCTTTACATAAACTTTACAAACATTTTAATTTTAACATGTTTTTTTATGGCAGTAAAGTTCAATTTCGTTAAGAAACTAAGGAAAATATTCGTATTTGGATAATAGAAATGTTATGGGATAAAATGGGAAACGCCTGTATTATCTATATTTAGATAATACAGGCGAGGCAGACCGGACGAAAATGTTTGCAGTGTCTTTATAGATTTTTAAAGAAAATATACTCCAATTATTGATAATCTCATTACTGTCAGTCCATCATTCAGGATACATTTAGCCCGGTCCTTTTCCCAGTCCATCCCTCCCGAGCCGGTCAGCCTGCTCCATTCAGCCCTACATCCATACTCCCGGAGCGGAACCCTTCTGCATCCAGAGTTATATATACAAACCCCATTTCCTTCAGACGGCTGACGATTTCCTCCCGGCATTTCATAAATACCTCAAAGGCTCCCGGGTCCAGTTCCAGACGCACGATATCTCCGTGAAGCCTGAGCCGCACATTGCCGGGGACCAGGGTCCTGACATAGGCTTCTCCTTCTCCGATTCTTCCCAGCACCTCATAATCCAGGACAGCGCCATAGGGCAGGCGGGTAGCCATACAGGGAGTGGACGGACGGGATGCCACCGATATTCCGTACTCTGACGCCAGGGCCTTTACCTGAGCCTTGGTTATGTGCAGCTCTGCCAGGGGACTTATGATTCCCAGCTCCTTAAGTGCCTGGATTCCGGGACGGTATACATGCATATCGTCCTCATTGGTGCCGTCCAGGATATACCGGATTCCCCTGGCCTCTGCCAATTCTGCCAGTTTGGAGAACAGATGGCGCTTACACAGATAACAGCGGTTTACCGGGTTATTTTTTATTGCCTCCTGCTCCAGCTCGTCCACGGTAATGACTTCATGGATTCCTCCCAGCTCCCCTGCCACGCGCCTGGCTATCTCCAGGTCGCAGGATGGATGCAGGCAGCTGTCAAACGTCACGGCGTACACTTTTCTCCCCGTATGGACTGCTGCGTCTGCTGCTGTCTTTAAAAGCAGGCTTGAATCAACTCCTCCGGAAAACGCAAGGCATATATCCTCTTTAGCCAGCTGTTCCATCCTGACCTCCAGACACTTTTTCATATGGTCCAGAGATGACATTACATCACTGTAGCTGTTATTTACCGTATTCATACGAATCTCCTAATCTGACATTATCTATATCATTTAATCCTGGCGGCTTTCTTCTGCCTTCATGCGTACATGATGATATGCAGTCTGAAAATCCACGCTCTGTTCCGTACAGATCCGCCGGATGCTTTCATATTCCGGATAAAAGAACTTTCTGCCCTTGTAAGCACACACCTTCACATCCGCTGGCCCGTAACTGGTTTCCACCTGGATTTCACTCCGCTCAAGAATGGTCCTCTCCGTTTGATAGCGGCGGATTCCAATAGTTGTGGTCTGGGTCAGGATGATTTCCTCCATGGCCTCTATGGATGATTCACGGCAAAGCACGGACAGCATATAGGCAGGACGGTTCTTCTTCATGTGAATGGGGGTATACCACACATCCGCGGCCCCGGCTTCAAGGAGCATCTCCATGGCAAGACCCAGCATTTCCCCTGTACAGTCATCCAGGTTCGTCTCCAATACCCACATGGTACGGTCCTCATCCTGTGAAGTCTCCAGAAGCATGGCCCGGAGCACATTCGCCTGTTTAAACACCTTGTTCCCCGCACCCATTCCTGTCTTAAGCAGGCGGCAGGAAGCGGGAAGGCGGTCCTTTGTCCGCAGCGCAGCGGCTATGGCTGCCCCGGTAGGTGTGACCATTTCCCCGTCATTGTCTGTAAAATGCAGCTTAAGTCCATAGGAAGAAGCAATATTAGCTGTAGCGGGAACAGGAACCGGCAGTACACCGTGCTGGCAGTGGACATGGCCGCGACCTTCTGACAATGCAGAAACCACCACATCCTCCACGCCCAGATTGTCGATGCAGACTGCCACACTGATAATGTCCACAATGGAATCAACAGCCCCCACTTCGTGGAAATGAACCTGCTCAACAGGAAGCCCATGGGCCTTGGATTCCGCCTCCGCCACAATGCGGAACATGGTCCGGGCCATTTCCTTCACCCTATCGTTGGAATCCAGATGGTCTATGATATGATAAATGTCGTGGAGGTTCCTGTGAATGTGGGAATGGGGATGGCCGTGATCGTGCTCATACTCATGCCCATCCTCCAAATGCACATCAAAATCAAAAGCATCCAGACCACACACAACCTTCCGGCTAAAATGCAGATGGTATCCATCCACTCCCAGGCTCTCCAGCGCATTCTCCAGCACCTGCCTGTCCGCTCCCAGGTCAAGCAGAGCTCCTACCGTCATGTCCCCGCTGATACCCGAATTACATTCCAGATATAAAATCTTTCCCATTTTATCTCACCGCCATTCTGTTTATTTGGGCCGCCAGGTAGCCGGCGCCGTATCCATTGTCAATATTAACCACTGATATCCCGTTGGCGCAGGAATTAAGCATTGTAAGAAGGGCCGATAACCCATGGAAGCTGGCGCCGTATCCCACGGAGGTGGGGACTGCCACCACAGGGCATTCCACCAGGCCTGCTATCACCGTGCCCAGCGCTCCTTCCATTCCGGCCACTGCCACAATGCAGTTGGCCTTGTCCAGGCGCTCCCTCTGGGCCAGAAGCCTGTGGATTCCGGCAACTCCCACATCAAATATCCGGTCTACCCTGCATCCGAAATATTCAGCGGTCTGGGCTGCTTCCTCCGCCACCGGTATGTCCGCCGTGCCTCCCGTGCACACTGCCACATACCCCTTGCGCTCCTTTCCCGGCTTCTCCACCTTGAGTATCCGGGATATGGGATCATACACCACATCCGGTACCGCTGTTCTCACCAGCTCAGCCTGGCTCTCAGAAGCCCTGGTTCCCAGGACCTCCCCATCTCTCTCATAAAATTTCTTATAAATTTCCAGCAAATACGCATCCGGCTTCCCCTGGCAGAATACGGTTTCCCCAAAACCGGAACGCAGCTTCCTGTGATGGTCCAGCTTGGCATATCCCAAATCCTCATAGGGCAGGTTCTTAAGCTGCATCTGCGCATCCTCTATCTCAACACTGCCGGACTTTACCTGTTCCAGTAATTCCCTGACATCCATCTTTCGTTCTCCTCTCTCAAATTCATACGGATCAGCCAATCCATTTTCAATCCTTCCACATACGAATCATCCGGCTGCTCCGTCCTTAATCCGGCCCTAGTCCGTCCTCAAATCAACCACCCTGCCGCAAACACGCTCCAGCAGCTCCTCTGAATGGCTGACCACCAGCAAACCCAGCCTGCGCGTCTTCACTTCCTCCAAAAGGAATCCCCAGATTTGGCTCTGGGTGATAAGGTCCAGCATGGTGCTTATCTCATCTGCAAGAATGAACCGGGTGCGCCTCCCCAAAGCCCTGGCTATACAGAACCGCTGCAGCTCCCCTCCGGACAGCTCTCCCGGATACCGGTTCAGCCAGTCCGGTTCGATTCCCAGGCCGCGGACCACCCGTTCCTCCACGCAGTCCCCTTCCCTCAGCACCTCCCGCATCTTAAGACGGGGATTTACCGACAGTTCCGGATGCTGCCATATCATCTGCACCGGATTGTAACCGCCCCGGGAAGTAATATCTTTTCCGTCTAAAGCCACAGTCCCACGGTCCGGCTTCTCATAACCGGCCAGTATCTTGCAAAAGGTAGTCTTTCCAAAACCGCTGGGAGCCGTCAGCCCCACGCGTTCCCCGCTCTCAAAGCTCATGCTGACATTGTTCAGTATTTTCCTGTTCCCATTGTCGTATTGGAATGAAATATTCATTGCTTCCAGCCTCATACTCCCGCCTTCCTGCATTTTACCATGCCGCCGCGAAAACTGCGATAGGAAATTTCCTGGAGACAGCCCTCATCCATGTCCGGGCAGCGGGGCCCATAGGGACATCCCGCGGGCATATCCGCTACATAGGGCTGGGTCCCGGACGCTGCCTTAAACCCGTGGCGGGGCATGGCCCGGTAAAGAGCCCTGGTATAGGGGTGGCGAAGCCTTTTCTCATCCTCAAAATCCGCTGCCAGGGCCTCCTCCACATTGGTACCCGCATAAAATACCACGATTCTGTCAGCCACCTCCAGAGCCAGCTCCAAATCATGAGTGATGAGAAGGACCCCTGCCCCCTCGTCCGCTATCTCCCGGAAATGGGTGAGCACACGCCTGGCCGCGCTGATATGAAGCCCCGGCGTGGGTTCGTCTGCAATGACCAGTCTGGGATGCTCCATCACTGCCGTAGAAATCAGCACCCTTCTGGTCATTCCCCCGGACAGTTCAAAAGGATACAGTCCCTCCGTATCCTCTCCCAGCCCGTATCGCCCCAGAGACTCACGGCAGCGCTTCACGCTCTCCTTATCCTTTTGTCCCCTTCGTACCTGTTCCCCCACCTTCATAAGGGGATCCAGATAGGACACGCTCTGGGGCACCAATACCATCCGGCTCCCCCTGAGCTGTTCCTTGCGCTTCTGGGTCAGGATTTCCCCCTCAAAGGAAACCGTCCCCTGACAGGCGGCATTCTGCGGCAGAAGTCCCATGACCGCATGGGCCAGAAGGCTCTTTCCCGAACCGCTGGAACCGGCTACGGCCACCACCTCATGTTCCCGTACCTTTATGTTCAGATCCCGAATCACGGGAAGCTCCCTCTGGCGCCATCCCCCTACATACTGAGAAAATGAAATCATCAGGTGCTCCACCGACAATATGACTTGTTTTTCCTCCATGACAACCTCCTACAGAACGAACCTCTGCAGCGGTAGACAGAGATTCTACAGATGGGCCTGGGCCGGGTCCATCAGACGGCTCAGCGTATCCCCGATAAAATGGAACAGGACCACCACAAATACCAGCAAAAGCCCCGGAAACAGGGCCAGCCACCATTTTCCCATGACCAGGTATTTCATGCTCTCAGACAGGATAACACCCACTGCAGGCTGCTCCGGCGGCAGTCCGAAGCCCAGGAAGGTTATACTGGCCTCATGAAGGATTGCATGGGGAAACAACAGAACCATGCCCACGAAAAGCTGGGGCAGCAGATGAGGCGTCATATGTTTGAAAGCAATATAAAACCTTCCCTTTCCCAACTTCTTTGCAACCTGTATATACTGGCTCTCACGAAGCTGCATGACCTCCCCCCGGAGAAGCCTGGCAAGGGATGTCCAGTGGGTCAGTGAAATGCCAATCAGTACGCCCCAGAATCCCTTGCCCACTGCAAAGGAAATGAGAATCAGAAACAGGATATGGGGTATTCCCATAACCAGGTCAATGATTCCCCCGATGACAGCGTCTGTGACCCTGCCCAGACAGGCTGCCATGGTTCCCATGATAAAGGCCGCCACCGCGCTGATACATGCTGTCAAAAGCCCGATGCGTATGCTGATGGATAGTCCTGTAAGGCTGCGGATGAACATATCCCGCCCCATCCAGTCCGTCCCAAAGGGATAGGCCAGACTGGGCGGCAGGTTCTTTCTGGTGAAATCCGTGGCCAGGGCCTGCTCCTTTAACACCTGGCCGGCAATGGCAATGGCCGCCAGCAGGATGACCGATACCGCCAGCAGCACCGCCATGGCCTTGCGGCGGTTCCATCTGTGTCTTTGTGCGCTCATCCCCTGCTCCTCCTGATTCTGGGGTCCACCGTTCCATACAAGAGGTTGGCGGTGAAGTTCCCTAAAAATACAATGGCCGCGCTGATGATTGTAATACCCATCAGGAGCGGCACATCCCCGCCCAATCCGGCCGTCACAGCCGCCTGTCCCAGGCCCGGATAGGAAAATACCTGCTCCACCAGCACAGAGCCTCCGAATATCTCGCTGACAGAGGCAAACTGGAGCGTCATGGCGGGAAGAAGGATGTTGCGGATTCCATGCCTGCGGATAATGGACCATTCCGACTCTCCCCTGGCCCTGGCAAACAGTACATAATCGCTCTCCATGACCTCTGCCATCTTCTCCCTTGTGTGAAGGGCAATGTTGGAGATGCCTGTAATGGACAATGCCGACGCAGGCAGTATGCCATGAATCAGGCGGTCCTTCATGGTCACAGCCGATGCCTCCACCCCGATTGGAACGGAAAGTCCTATGGGGAGCAGCTTAAGCCAGACCGCGAATACAACCAACAGCACCAGGGCCACCCAGAAGGCCGGCGTACTGGCAGTTACCAGGGCATAGGAAGAAATAATACGATCCGCTGCCTTTCCCTTCTTTGCCCCGGCTATGATTCCCATAAGGAACCCAATGAATCCGGACAAAATCCATGCCGCCGCCATAATCCAAAGGGAATTGGCCAGCTTCTCCCCGATTACCTGGGCTACAGGCCTGCGGTACAAAAGGGAGATACCCATATCTCCCTTAAGAAACTCACCGGCCCAGGCCAGATAACGGGTTACAGGCGGCGTGTTGACACCCCAATATTCCTGGAGCCTGGCAATCTGCTCGCTGCTCATGCTGCCAAGGGCCGCCTGCCCCACATTGGTGGTAAGGGGGTCCAGCGGAGAGACCGACACCAGGAAAAACGCCGCCATACTCACCAGCACCAGCAGGACTGCCATCCGTATGAAATTAACACCCGCCTGTTTCCAACTCATGATTTTATCCTTCCTGCCTTCATACTGATATCAATAATTTTATCCATCTTCTGATTTCTGCTATTCCCAGCTCCACTGGTCCACATTATTCACAATGGACCATCCGTGTCCATGGGGATGGATTTTCTGCTCCGCCACCTTAAGTCCGTCCCTGGACCAGTACAGATGGTCTATATTAACCAGCCAAATCCACGGTATATCTCCATCCTGGGTCACCCCTGTGTTCCCATCCCACTGGGCCTTCTTCCACAGCTCGTAGGAATCCTCCAGATTCCCGCTGGCCAGGGCCTGGTCCATGTACCGGTCCACACTGTCATTAGCATAGGGAGAATACTCCGCCAGGCCGGTATCCTTCATGGTATGGTAAATATTGTAGAGTTCCATAGGCGTATGGGCGCCCCAGCCCCACATGAGCGGCTCTGACTGGGCGCGGTCATAGGCGTCATCCCAGCCAACGCCCTCTATCTTCACATCAATTCCCACTTCCTTAAGCTGGTTGGCAGTATCCGCTGCCAGGGCCTGGCGTACAGAATCGCTGGCCGGGTACATCAGTGTAAATCCGGCCCTGACGCCATCCTTTTCCCTCATTCCATCCGAACCAGCCTTCCATCCGGCCTCCTCCAAGAGCTCTGCTGCCTTTTGCGGGTCATACTCTGTCTTTGCAGACTCATTGTACCAGGGCATCTTATCACATACACTGTATGCCGGACTTCCGTAGCCGTTTAACACATGTTCAATCATTTCATCCCTGTCAATCGCAATGTTCACAGCCCTTCTCACCTGTACATCCGACGTGAAATCATTTCCAGCAACGGTTTTGCCGTCAGATACAGTGCCGGCCTTTACTGCCGGAAGATTGAAGCCCCGGTTATCCACTGTCTCGAAAGAAAGGAGCTCATATCCGGGCAGGGTCTGGTCCGAATAGGATGCAGCCGTATAGGCCAGGTCCACCTGCCCGGACATGACAGCCGCATAAGCTGCGTCCTCTTCCATGAAAAGTATGGTCACCTTCTTCATTTTCGGCTCTGTCCCGTAATAATCCGGGTTGGCCTCAAATATGACCTGCTGTCCCTTATCCCACTGCTTCATGATATATCTGCCGGAACCAATGGGATGTGACCCGTAATCCGCCCCATAGGCATGTTCCGGTACAATTCCAACAATTGCCATGGTGTAGGGCCAGATGGAATAGGGCCGGTTCATGTGAAATGCCACCGTGGTATCATCCAGCGCCTCCGCACTCTCTAACATGGTAAAATCATTGACAGAGCTGGTGTCCCGCAGGGTATTGTATGTAAAAGCCACATCCCGGGCAGTCAGCTTCTCTCCGTCTGTAAAATTAACGTCATCCCGTATATTCACGGTCCAGGTAAGCCCGTCCTGGCTCACCTCCATATCGGTTGCCAGGTCATATCCTATTTTCAGGTCAGCGGTGGTCACAGTCAGCGTACTCTGAATCAGCGGCTCATGGACATGTTCGCCTGCCCCCCATCCGTAGGCAGGATCAAATCCGGCCTCCGGCTCTGAGGTTGGCCCCATGACAACCACCACGTCGTCCCTTGTCCCATTGTTTCCTGTCTCCTTGGCGCCATTTCCCGCACTGTTTCCCGCACTGTCCCCAGCAATATCTCCTGCACTGTTTCCCGTACTGTCTCCCGCATTGTGGCCCGCACTATCTGCGGCCGCAGATGTCCCGCTGTCCTTAGCGCTGCTTCCTGTTTTGCTGCCTGCGCAGCCCGTCACTGCCATGGACACGGCCAGCATGGCTGCCACGGCATATTTCATTCCGTTTCTCATTCCTCGTCTCATTTCCCTCTCCATTTCCTTTTTTCATGCCATGCCCGTATGCCTGGTTTCCATAAGCTTGGATTCCATAAACTTACATTCCATAAACTTACATTCCGCAAAAGCATAAAAAAATACCAGAATAAGCGTATTCCTTGAGAATACATCCTACCTTCCTGGTATCCCTTACTTCTAAAATTATTCAATCTCACTTAATCGCGCTTGTCCGATTCATTCTGAATGTTGACTTCTGTCAACCGTTAGGAAAATTATACGCAAAAGTCCGCAAAAGGTCAACGCTTTTCTTGCCAAACGTTTGCCCATATATTAAACAGTCAGCCTGAACCATCCCCATAAAGTGGAAAAGTCCCCAGGGAGATACCGACTCCCTAGGGACTTTTATGTGTATCTATGCACATAAGTTCTTTTGTACTGTCATCATAAAACATATCAGTACGATTGTCAATATTCGTTTTCTTACCTATCCCTTATTTATTCACCCTTCTGCTGAACCTCTACGGTACGTCCCTCCACGTACTTCGGGTCTCCCACGGTCAGTCCCTGGACCTCCTCATCCGGGCACGCGTTTGTCCATGCAAGCTTCATGACATCGTCGGCTGTCAGTTCCTTCTTCTGGATAACCCCAAGGCGGATGTAGTCGGCTGCAATATTGCCAAGTGCCTCCTCTGTGATTGCGTCAGACAGGCCGAAATCCAGGGAATCCCAGAACTGAAGCTGATTTTCAAACTCACCTGTCATCTTATTGGTGTCAAACATTAACTGCACAGCATCCTCAGAGTGGAGACGGGCATATTGTCCTGCACGTTTAATAGCCATAACAATGTATTTTGCGTGAACCGGGTTCTTCGCAAGAAAATCATTGTTCATGGCGGTTACACAGCACACCTCTCCCTCGAACTCATCGCTGGGGGTAATGGAGCATACCTTGCGCATCTTATCGCTGTAGTTGGCGATTACAAAATAATCCGAGAAAATGGAAGCGTCAATCTCACCGCTCTCCATGGCAGCTACGCTGGCCGCGCTGTCAGCGATATCAAGATACTCCACCTCAGAGGTAGGGTCTATACCCTCCCCGTCCAGCATACGGTAGATAATGTTCTGGTCGGAGTTTCCGATGCCATCATGGATGGCAATGGTCTTTCCCTTTAAATCCTCAGCTGTCTTAATCTCGCTGTCGTTGAATACGTAGATGGATTTGCAGCCCATGTGGGCTCCTGCCACAAAGGTCATATCCACGCCGTTTGTCACCGGCACAAGCATGGTTGCGATATGGTCTGTTCCCCACAGGCACTTACCTGTACCAACCGTCATAACAACAGACTCGCCTTCAATGTATTCCGCGTTAATACCGTAATCCTCATAATAGCCCAGCGCCTCGGCAAGGTATACCGCAGACACACAGGCCCCTCCGTTAAACAGATAATTTAATGTTGTTCCAAAGGCAGGCTCCTTCTGCATGGCCTCCCAGTCCTCCTGGGACACAGCCTCCGGACGGCTTGCGCCGCCGGTTATCTCCTCACCGGATTTCCCGGTATCCTGGGATTCCGCCGCTGATTCTGCCTCTGCTTTAGTCTCGGCCGATACAACTGCTGCGGCCGCGCCTTCTGTGGGGGATCCTCCGCCCTGTTCCCCGCAGGCGCTCAGGGATAAGGCCATCATTCCCGCAAGCGCTGCTGCCAGAACGCGTTTCGCATTTGTCTTTTTCATCATACTGTTCTCCTTTTTGCTTTTAATAGTTATTTATGTACACAAACCATAGGGTCTGCTCTTTTTACTGTACACAGGCCTGTCCGTTTTACTGCTGACCGCTGTTTCTTCCGCCGAAGTGCAGGCGGTTGAGGATTTCATTCCGGCAGGCCACAAAGGTCTGGGATGAGCGCTCTCTGGGGTATGCCTGGTCTATCTTAATATCAGAGACAACCCGCCCCGGGTGCGCGTCCATGACAATCACCCTGGTTCCCATATAAATGGCTTCATCCACATCATGAGTAACCATGATCGCAAGCTGCTTTTTCTCCTGCCACACCTTTAAGATTTCATCCTGCATATTCATGCGTGTAAATGCGTCAAGAGCTCCCAGCGGCTCGTCTAACAGCAGTATATCCGGCTCGTTAATCAGAGAGCGCACCAGTGAAACGCGCTGAGCCATACCGCCGGAAAGCTGGCCCGGGTAGTCGTTCCGGAAGGATTCAAGGCCGATGATTTTAAGCATCCTCTCTACCTTCTCCTCATTCCCCTTCAGTTTTCCCTGCAGCTTTAAGCTGAAGGAAATATTTTTTTCCACTGTCAGCCATGGAAAAAGGGTTGGTTTCTGAAACATCATTCCCCGCTCCGGCGACGGCCCTGTAATCTGTGCCCCATTTACGGTCAGATGGCCGGTGGTCGGGGGAATCAGTCCGGCCACAAGGCGGAGTATGGTAGATTTCCCGCATCCGGACGGCCCCACGAGACTGATAAATTCACCGCTCTTCATGGACAGATTCACCTCGTTTAACGCATGGGTAACCTCATCGTGCTCCACCTTTGCGAAACTTTTTGATACATTTTCTAACCGAAGGATAATTGTATTTTCTGCCATTATTTCACTACTCCGTTCTGCCATCTGAGGACGCGGCGTTTAATCAAATCCAGCACCTTTGTCACAATAGTGAAAATAAAGCAGATGACAAACAGCGCTGCAAACATTTTGTCGTAGGCCGCCCAGGATTTAGCCCAATTCATGTACCAGCCAAGTCCGGCCTTTACCCCCATCATCTCCGCAATCATGATTGCGACACAGGATGAGCTCATGGCCTGGGTGCAGCCCTGTAAAATAGAGGGCATTGCATGAGGAATCGCCACCCGGAAAACAAGCTGCCGCTCACTTGCCCCCAGGGTCCTTGCGGCCTCGAAGAAATCCCTGTCCACATTTTGGATGCCGGACATGGATGCCACGGTAACTGCAAACCAGGAGCCAAGGGCGATGATAAACACGGCTCCCCTGAACAGGGAGGTTGCCACAACCATGATAATGGGAATCCATGTTGCGGTGGGAATGGGCCCCAGAAATTTGATAATGGGATTAATCCAGTACCGGGCCTTCTCGGAATAACCACAGGTAATTCCCGTAACCAGTCCCAGGGCAATTCCGATAAAATATCCCAGAAACAACAGACGCAGAGTATGAAGCGTACATTCAAGCAGATAAGCCCGGTCCTCCCATGCAATGTTCAATATGCTGTTCATACACGGAACAAAGGGCTGGGACAGGATGCCTGTTTTCAGAGTCAGATAATCATAAAAGGTAAGCAGGAGAAAAAAAGCAGAAACCAAAGGCGCGCGGTAGCGCAGGTCCTCCACTGTCCGTTTGTCTCCCTTCCAGTTCTTAATCCCGGCTGCAAGGGCATAGAGAGCGTATGCAGTCATAAAGGCTGTCAATGCCCCTACATAGGTGTAGGGATGGCTGTTGGGACTTCCGTTGGGAACTTCCCAGTACTCGATAATAGCAGTGAAACCGCAGATAACCGGAAGCACCATAATAACGAAGTCCAGGATTATCTGCCCGCGTGTTTTTTCCTTTTGCTCCAGTTCTTTTAGCTGCTGTCTCGTCAGATGTCCCAGCGGGTTTATCTGTCCGCTGTCAGAGACAGGCTTTTCCTCCATATTAGTTGACATAGTCCTTCTCCTCTGAATGTGATGGATATTAAAGTAATGAACTACCCCGCAGCAAGCTGCGGGGTATCGGAGGTTGCAACCTCTACATATAATCCCATATGCTATACTGCTTTGTTTTCTCTACGTTTTTATAGATTGTTTTATAATTTTTTTCCTGTCCCTGTTCTTTCACATATCTACTTATGATTTGCTCATTCCCATGTTCACTCACCGTTGCTACGTAATAGCCATCTGTCCAGAATTCTCCTCCCCACAATTTTTTCTTCACTTGTGGACATTTCGCGAACACCTCCCGGGCTATGATGCTCTTCACTATTTGGATGATTTTTTTTGGACTATATGTAGGCACTGACTGGATAAGAAAATGTACATGGTCTTTATCTGTACCTACTTCCA
>NZ_AUJR01000046.1 GCF_000424325.1 [Clostridium] clostridioforme AGR2157 | reverse complement strand
CAGATGTTGTCCGGGATTCGTGTAGGCTCGAAAGAGGAACTAAAGGAACGGATTTTGAAATACTTTGAAGAAATCAATGAGGTTCCCGTCCCCTACAAATGGAAATACCGCTTGGACACGATTGATCTTTCGGAAGAGGATGTGGGCACAATCGTCTATGAAGTTGTAAATGCGAAAGCAGCAAGTCCTGAAAACCAAGGGAAACGTGCGCCCAAAGCACGGACACGTAAGCCAAGAAATCAGATTACTACCAATGCTTAAATTGTAAGCTTATTTAAATCGAGTTGTACTAGCAACTGTGACTTAGAAGAAAATGCAGAAGAAATAAGTAGCGAGTCTCCGATTCTGGCTCTTTTTGATGGAATGCCAATTCAAAATCATAAGTTGTTGAGAAATAGATTATTGGTAGATGATCCTGATGAGTATGAAAAGGGATATCTTGAAAAGTATAGATGTCATGGAACGGCAATGGCATCACTAATGATTTATGGTGACTTAAATGCAATTCATGAAAGACATACAAGGAAAATTTATGTGCGGCCGGTCTTAAAGCCATATGAGGATTTTTGGGGTGGATCACAAGAAAAAGTACCGGATGATGTTATTTTTGTAGATGTAATACATAGGGCAGTGAAAAGAATTTTTGAAGGAGAGAATGGTGAGTCAGCGGTTTCACCAGAGATAAAAGTAATCAACATGTCTATCGGTGATCCGGTTAGACAGTTAACAACTATCATGAGTCCTCTTGCAAGGTTGTTAGACTGGCTGAGTTTTAAATATCAAGTTTTATTTATTGTTAGTGCAGGAAATCAAAATAGGGATGGATTAGATTTAGATATTAAATTTGATGAATTCAAGAAATTTTCTTTAAAAGAGAGAGAAGCTCTTATTTTTAATTATATAAAAGAAAATAATAGAAATTTAAGAGTATTGTCCCCAGCAGAAAGCATTAATGCATTAACGGTTGGAGCAGTCTATCAGGATGAATCTGAATTTACAGAAAATAATTTGCAGATAATGGCTGTAGAGGAAGGGTTGCCGAGTCCTATATCTTCTTTTGGGTTAGGGTATAATAATATGATAAAACCCGATATATTTTATTTTGGCGGTAAAAAACCCATAATTCGTAATGTGAAAAATGATGGTTTGAGATGGGCATTTGGTGGAAGAATTCCTGGAATAAAAGTTGCTGCTCCATATAGTGATGGCACAGAAAGTGGGTGTGCATATTCTTTTGGTACGAGTGATGCTGCAGCCCAGATTACTCATCAAGCCGGCAGATGCTACAATGTTTTAACGGAGACTTTTTTATCTGAAACCAATAATGAGATACCACGTGAATATGCAGCAATTTTGATTAAGGCTATGTTAGTGCATGGAGCAACATGGGAAACTTGTGGTAAAAAAGTAGCCGAATTATTTGGCGAATCCGAAAAAAGATTGAAAAAATGGATGGGATATGGAATACCTAATGTGGATAGAGTTGTCGAAGGGACTGATAAACGAATTACATTAATTGGCGTGGGAAAACTTCAACAAGATAAAGCACATGTATATAGTTTGCCATTACCGTTTGAATTTGGAACAAAAATGATAAAACGTCGGTTAACTGTTACAGTGGCTTATTTTGCCCCAACTGTACCAGGAAAGCAGAAATATCGTTCTAATCAAATTTGGTTTGAAATCGAACAAAACCATGATCTTTTTACAAGCCGTCAAAATACGGATTGGAATAGTGTAAGAAAAGGAACTATACAGCACGAGATATTTGTTGACAATTCAATTATAGTATGGGATGAAAATGAGGATGTTAAAATAAAGGTTAACTGTAAGAAGGATGCAGAGAATACTCGTGTAGATATTCCGTATTGCATTTTTGTAACGTTTGAAGCAATTGAAGGTCTTGGAACAGGAACAGATGTATATAAAACTGTTGCTGAAAGAATTAGACAAAGAGAAAAAGTTACTCCTTCAATATGATAAATTAAATGTAAAAAATATATTTAAAACAGTAGGCGGATGTACTTGAGATGCTACTTAAATAATTGCAAAAATGTTTAATTATTACTTGACATACCAGTTTTATTGAGTGATTACTATCAACACGAAAGGAGTGATCACTTATGAGAGATGAAGAAAGAGAAGCAATAGAAAGGCTGCGTGAGTTGGGATGGGGGTATAGGAAAATAGCAACAGCCCTGGGGCTTTCAAGAGATGTAGTGCGGAATTATTGTAAAAGAATAAAGATGGCAGGTTATATTGTCGACACTGAAAAAATTCTTTGTTGCCAAAATTGTCATAAGCCATTATCGCAATCAAAGATCGGTAGGAGACGGAAGTTCTGTTCCGATAAGTGCAGACGAGAGTGGGGAAGCACTCATCCAAAAATCTATAAGCATGATTGCCAATTTTGTGAGAAAAAATTTGAAAGTCGTGCTTCCAGGCAAAATTATTGTAGCCATAAATGCTATATTCGCGACAGATTTTGGAGACAGGAAGATGCAGAGGAAGTAATGGGACTTTTGAAAAAAGGAAAATATCCGGAAAAGATTCCAAAATGGATCAAAGATATGCTGTTAGGAGAATCGGAGCAAGGCCAATAATTTGGTGCCTTTGGAATGTTGGAATAGACGGGGTAAATGCCCATCCCCCTTATGGTGATAAAAAACAATTTAGCATAAGGGGACACTAATGCTAAATAGTATGAGAAATAACTTTCACCGCATGTGGAGACGGTGGTATTGATGTCACGGGAGTAGAGGCAAAAGTAAAGAAAAACGCTTGAAATAAAGGGATTCCGAGAGATTGCCTGAATGAGGGACATCTGCCGTTATCCCTTTTTTGCTGTCTGCGACAATAGTTCTGACTACTGTAAAACACGTGGGCGAGGCTGAACAACTACTTTTTTGTTGGGCGAGACTACAGAACTGTTTTATAGAAAAAGCATAAATAGGTTGAAAAGTGGATGGGAAGATGTTATAATAATTACATGACGTGTAACAATAATGAGACGCAAACAATATGCACGAGGTGAGCGAATGGATTATATGCTTGTACACAATATGGTAACATCCCTAGTAACAGTTGTAAGACCCGAAGAAATTGCATTAAGAGCAAATGTTACTCTATCAACAGTTAATAGATGGATTGCAAAGAAAAGTAATCCTCAACCGAAACAAGAATCTTTACTTCGAGAGATGTATTTAGAATACTTTCCAGGAGGAAATAATTCAGTGCGAAATGCAGAACTGGATAAGTGTTTGACTCAATTAAGAGAAATATTCCATAAATCATCAAGGCTGTCTTCAAGAAACGAGGCTCTTGAAGAAATAGCAAAATTGTTTTTCGCACATATAACATCCATAATACAGCACGAAACAGGTATTTGCTCAAAAATAATTACTGTAAAAGGTAGAGAAGCTGAGACGCTTATTGAATTTGTTAGTAGGCAGTTTCATCTCTATTTAGGAAGGGATAATCGAATTGATTCAACATTTGAATTGAACCTAAAAAAAACAGAGAATCAATTTGCGTATGAAATAATAACGACATTCGAACGTTATTATTCAGATGCGAGTGCAATTGAGGCTCTTAAAGGAACAGAGGTATTAAATGAGATTTTCGGTAAGTTCCTTGCTGATTCATTTGTTGATGAAAAACAACTTGGCCAGTACCTAACACCGCATGAAGTAGTTGATTTTTCCACCGAATTGCTGTTTTCAGAATTACAATTAGAAGATATCACAGACAATGAGTTCGGGGTAGTTTTAGATCCATCTTGTGGGATAGGCTCATTTCTTGCTTCGTTTATTAATAAGGCATATAGGGACAGTATTAGTGGAAGTAAGCGTTTTGATATCAATGAATTTATTGAATCAAAAGTAATCGGAATTGATAAAAGCGAACGAATGATAAAACTGGCACTGATTAATCTAGCAATGTATGGATGCGCTAACATCAATATGTATTTAAGAAATGCTCTGGGGTCTAAAGATCTTAGCTTGGATGGAAATGTATCAGTAATAATGACGAATCCTCCGTTTGGAGCTGAATTTCCTGCAAAAGAAATAGAGGATTTTAGAATTGTGAGTGAGTGGTCAGAAAAAAAACCCAAGAAAGTAAATTCAGAAATACTATTTATAGAAAAATATCTGGATTGGCTGAAACCTAATGGCTTTCTAATCTGTATTGTTCCAGATAGTATTTTAAATAATAAGGGAATATATCAAACTCTTAGAAATGGAATATCAGATGATATATCAATAAAAGCCGTGATATCACTGCCATCAAATACATTTGCTACTACGGGAACAGAAACAAAGACATCTTTGTTGTTTTTGCAAAAAAAGAAGTATAGCGCAAATGAAAAAACTTATTTAGCAATTTGTAAAAATATAGGATACGATGTTGTGACGTCAGGTACACATAAAGTAAAAAAGTATAACAGTAATTCTGATTTGGACGGAATATTACAGGACTATTGTCAGGGGACAAGTAATTATGGGGAGTGGATAGTTGGCATTAACGAATACTCTCGTTGGGATGCTACTTATCATGCATCGATTTCTAGCAGATTTACTGTGTTTGCGAATGAGCAAGGGCTTTTGCGTGTTAAAGATGTTGCGAAATTATCGCGGGAAAGATTTAATCCTGCCCGTTATGAAGCAGATAGAGTTTTTAATTATATTGAAATTTCAGACATTGATTCTATACAGATGAGAGCATATGGAAAGGAAGTGCGGTGTGAAGAAGCACCTAGTAGAGCGAGGAAATTAGTACATAGCAATAATATTATTTTTTCTACGGTAAGACCAGAAAGGGGTTCAGTTGCAGTTATAGATGACACCCAGGATAATTATGTATGCACAACTGGATTTGCAGTTTTAGAAACGAAAACTATAGATCCGTTGGTACTAGCATATTTGTTGCAATCAGAATTTGTTATACGACAAATAAGTAAATATGCAATGGGAATTTCTTATCCAGCAATAGATGAAAACGACCTAATGGAAATATACTTACCAATTAAAAACGATGACACGAAAATGTATGATGAAAAGTCAGCAGAACTTAAGAAGAAGGAGTTGGAGGTGATAAATCTTCGAAGAGAGTTTAAACAAACAATAAATTCTAATCTTATGACGATGAGTTTTTAATTATTGAAGGCAACAGATAGCCTTCTTCCAAGGTATCTGTTGCTTTCAATGCAAAAATATCTATACTTCCCATACTCCATCTATTGAATCAAACCATTTGATGTTATCAATTTCGCATAAAGGATTTTGCGTAACATATTCTGGAAAACCAGTAGCATGGGGGAGCCCGTGGATTGGATCATCAAATTCCGAGATGGATTTTGCAAAAGCGAAATCCATAGGGTTACCTGTTCTTAAAAATAAACTTACAGCGAATATGTCTTGGGTTTCAAATTTACAGCTACTGGTTTTATATCCATTGTTCTTACTATGTATAAGACGGGCAAACCTTGTGTCAGTTCCCCAAATTGATTTTACTTCGATCTTTTTGGAGATACCAGCCTTTTCAAATTCGAAATCATAATTATAATAAGTACGAAGGTGTTTAGCACAATCTTCAGGCATTCGTCTAACCTTATAACCAGCAGCTTTTGCCATTTCAGCAAGATTATGTTCTTCAAGAGCACTTAGAATTTTTGCAGATGCACCATATTGATCGATTTCCAAATAGTTATCCGATTGCAGTTTGCTAAGAGCATCTACCAGATCAACTTTAGAAGAATTTCCTGTATAAATCTCACCATGAGCAATGCCAGCAGTATAGTCAACATCTATTATGCGACCTTTAGCAATTTCGGTCCATACTCCTGTGCCTAAAGCATATTCTTTTGACACAAATTTACCAGTTCTCCCGACTACCATTAGTTCATAATAGTCATCATTTAATTCAATATCAAAAGAGGCTCGCCAATGCTGTTGACCAGGAACCTTAAATACAGTAGGGTCTATAGACTTAATTGGTACTAATAATGGGCATAGGATGCTTTGGAGTGAATCAGGCGTCATTCCATAATAGCGTTTACTAAGGTTTTTGTAGAGTTCTTCGTAATCCATTTTTTTAATCCTCCTCGTATTATTTGAATAAATGGAATTCTTTTTTTGTAAGCCCCGAATCAAGTGCACGATATAGATATCGGGCTGCTATGGAAGAATAGGGACTCCATTTTTTACATTTCTTTTGTATCGCTAATGGTGATAAATCATCGGTCTTATATGCCCATCTGTATGCTTGCAAAAAGGCTCCATCTTCGTAAGGAAGAATGTCTTGTCTATCCAGAACGAAAATCAGATACATTTTTGCGGTCCAATTTCCGATACCTTTTATGGACGTAAGCTCATCAATAATTTCTTGATCTTTCATTACAGAAAATTTACTGAGGTTAAGATCACCGGAGATTACTTTGGTAGTTATGTCACGGATATATCCAGTTTTTGCTGTTGAAAGACCAATTCCCTTTATTTGATCATCTGACAACAAGGCAACACGTTCTGGAGCGATTTTTCCATCACATAAGTTTACCATACGATCGGAGATGACATCAGCAACATTATTGGAAAGCATCTGTCCAATAATGTTATAGATCAAATGAGCATAAGCATCTGCTCCATGAGGAACATAAGTAATAGGACCGATTGTCTGGATGATTTTCTTCATTCGTTTACATTTTTCACATAAGTATTGGACAGAAGGTGTGTCCATATCAAGTGTTATAACATCTGGCATGATGCAACTCCTCAATCATCTATGGTCTCAAGAATATCTTCAATATGGCAGTTAAGCGTCTCACAGATTTTCAAAAGAACATCCGTGGTGATATTGCCGCCTTTGCCGAGCTTGGCTATTGATGCGGCGCTGATACCGGCCGCATCTTTCAATTGCATCTTTGTCATATTCTTATCAATGAGCAACTTCCACAACTTGTTATAACTGATTCGCATAGTTCCTCCTTGTAATTCGTCTACTGAACATCAAGCAAAAATCCATATCTTCCAGGTTCAAGTCCTTTTGTAAAGGTGATGACGTTTGCGCCGGCCTTTTCATACTCGAGCTTCGGAATGTGCCTTATGTTTTCCAGGATTATGATCTGACCATCATGTTGATGGCTAATAAAGAAGTTAAACAAGGCTGTTCGCATGCTTTCTGGTGCCGCATCGGATACACCCTGGTCAAGACCAAGAAGTGGAGTATCGATTACGACAAAGCCAGGGTCATAGGTTGCATATTTCTCCATATAACACCGGAATACAACGGCAACAATACTGTTAAGAAAGGAACAGTATCCCTGTCCATTGATGTCGGATTTTTTATGACCATTGACTTCAATATCGAAGTCTTTCATATTAAACCGAGCTGTGGTCAGATTCTCGTATGCACATTCAATCAAAGCCTCTTTGAGCATTTTGTCAATGCGCTCCTGGAAAATATCATCGAAGTACTCTTTCGGATGATACTCAATATATGATTCATCTTCGCTGGGCAAATCTCGCAGATCCGTTTCCCAACTTGAAGCAAAACCATCAATTACCTGAAGCTCTTGTTTGATCTGTATGTAAGTGCGATACCAATTCAGAGATTGTCTTAATGCATCTGCTTTAGGCTGCAGTTCCTTTTCGATCATGGTTTCGATGCTATCTCTTTTAGCTTGCAGTGCTTTGAGCTTTTCGTCTATTTCACTTTTTTCCTGATTAAGATCGTCCTCCGTTTCTTCGAGGCCATTCATCTGAAGCAAGATCCGATCCAGCTCTGCTTGTGCGGATTCGATGTAGGTCTTTTTATTACGTAAAGGCAATTTCCCGTCACAGAATGGACAGATTTTGTTTTGAGGCACATGACTTATTTCAACTTCGCCGTTTACGATGAAGGAGAGCCTCTTAATATCGGAGACGTATTGTGTTTTGAGTGAAGCATAGCGTGATTGTAGAAGATCACATTCAGCCGCTCTGCTTTGAAGTCGAAGAATCTGGCTTAGCAGATCACGACTCTGATCGACAGCGTCGGATATTTGAGTCTCAGTATTTTGTAGGCTATCAATTATATCCTGCATAGCTTGTTCAACATCAACGCCATTAAATGCATCAAGATTCTTTTGTAAATCTTTTTTCTTATCTGCTGCAGACTGAATCTTTTTATTTACATATTCTTCAACAGCTTGTTTCCGGGCTACTCGGATTTCTTTCTTTGTTTTAGCATCGGCTTCTGCAAAGTCTCTGCCTGATAGCAAAAACAGAAGGGCTGAAAGTAGCGCGGTCTTTTCCGTTCCTTGTTCAGGTTCAATAACTGAGGTTTCCTTTGCTATTTCGCTGACATGGAATAGGAGTATATGTAGAAAAGTTCTCCAGGTTAGTCTCTTTTTATCAAAATTTTTATTCTTTACAATTTGATGCTCACCATCAATCCCGATTGAGCTAAGTAAAAGATCGCTGAGGATTGGTAATGGTTCTTTTTTCTTTGTAGGATTTAGATCATAAGTACCGCTATCAAAGCCTTGAACATCTGTTACTATTTCAACCTGATTCTTGCCCAAGACCCGAGTAATTATTATATTGCCCTTTCCGGTATGGATGGACATTTCGATTGTATCGTAGCCCAAACTGTCATCAAAGGGTTTTGCCTTGCTACCAAAGCAAAAATCGATGCATTTGATAATACAGGTCTTACCAGTGTTTGAGCGGCCTTGAATGATGTTCAATCCAGGACGGAGGGATGAGTCTTGCTTACCACTGCCTTTTGCAGTGACTTTTGTTATATAGAATTCACCCATTGCTACCTCCTTAATGCTCTCACTGCTGCTTGATTAATTGTTTTTATGAGTTCCGTATCTGTGTTTTTTCCATATTTCTTGTGCACAGCATTTACGATCTCCAGGTATTGCGTTTTGTAATCAGATTCAAGCGATTCCACGTATTTTTTCCCGGAGGCGGTCAAAGAATAGAGAAAACCATCTCGATTACGATTGACGGATATCAATCCGTCGAGAACGAATGATTTCACACCTTCTGCGCAAGTGGCTCTCTTGGAAGTTAGCTCACTGAAGCTAAAGTGATTGATGCCATGAAGATTCTTCTCTGATACACCTAAGTCGCTACCGTAAATCGTTATAAAATCATATGAGGTAATGCGGTCGATTGTCATTCCATGATTTTGAAATGAGTAGAGAATTAACATGACTCGCAATCCTGTTTCAAAGGGTGTATTGAAAAGATCATTCATCGATATTCACCCACGACTTTATAACCTCGTCGTTTACCAATATATGGCATACGCCTTTCTTTTCTAAATTCCCTATGAGTCCAACTATATTCATTAGAGCGGACTTTGTAAGGGTTGTATTCGTTATTTTTTCGAGGACTGCTTGTAGTCGATCATAGCCAGTGAGATGCCGATCATCATAATAGGTCGTCGATATTCCATCAAAAGCATCAGTCTTAAGTGCTTCAAACTGCTGCTTGCCATCTGAAAATACTTCCCGCACTGATCTTTGAACACTTACGGCACTATAATATGCTTTTCGCTGGTCTACATAATTCCTGCGCAGTCCTGGAGATAGGGCGTCAATCATATCAGGCGATACAGCCTTGTTGATTTTTTCGGCGTATACCTCACAAAGAGCATTGATATAAGGCAATTCGTGAGGGGTAATAGCACTCCGAGGAATAAGTTCAACTGGCAGTTTTACTGTTTCATTACCAAGGAAAACCGTTCTTGTCATGCTATCATAACGAGTAGGCATAATAGGAACATAAGGCTTGCCATCTTCATCTTTAGATGCCGAACCTTGATTCCCGAACACATTTACTTCAACGTTTAGATTATCAATATGATCCGCATGAAGTGATCTATCGCCGTACTGGTTTACTTCTGTTATTGGAGCAATACTGTCCGGCTTTTTTTGTAATTCATCTGCCATTCTAATCCCTCCATTACAGTTTCAGATTTTCCACATGATCAATATGCACGGGATGGTCGCCGTACTGATTCACAACAGTTTGATGTACAACAGCATCTTTTGCATCCTTCTGAGGTTCCGTGTCTGCATTATCCGTTTCAGCAGTGGTGTCCTCGGCGGGAGTGCGGTCCAGTGCCGGCGCTGGCCACAGCTTCAAATAAAGGTCGCGGAGTTTGCATCGCAGTTCATAGGACTTTGGACGCAGTTCGTTACAAAGTCGGTTGCCTTCTTCGATAGAACTGTTCCTAAATATAAGCCACTCCCCGTTAGCGGCTTTCAAATATCTATCCGAGATGTAATACAAGTAGTCGGACATGGTTTGCAAAACATCCCGTATTAGCATCTGCTTGTCCGGGTCTTGGATTTTCCGGATTTCAAAATTCCACTTTCTGATCAAATAATCCATCTGGTCAGGAAAATATATTGAAATGGGTTCTGCAGTCGGATCTTTTTCAATGCAGTATTGCAAAATGCGATCACTTTCGGTTTTGAACATATAATATAGATCTTCACTGGCCGCAGGCTGTTGGTTCTTCTTCTCGTCACTTCTGATTTTTTCTGCCATCTTGTGCTCTTGCACTTTTGCTGCAGCAGCGATAGCAAGCAAGGGTTTGGCCATCTGATCTGCATCGGGAAGTTGAGCTTTCTGTGCTTCAAGTATCTTTATTAATGGCTGAAGCGATCTCATCATACTCTCAGTGATTACTTCATGGTCACTGCATTTATCCTCACCGTCATCTTCAGAAGACACAGGAGATGTAATTACATCATCTTCAGCTTGAGCAATGACATCAGAACATTTAACAGGGAGAGTTAAATCAACGGAAACGTTCATGGGGCTAATGTTGTTACCGATGGTGCTCTTAAACTTCCACTCGGCTCTTGAGCTGGACTGAGAATACCAAGTCTCAAATGTTGGTCTCCCAGATTCACAATCAGGGCAGTTCATTACAACATAGTGAAGTACACTGAGTAAAAATGGCAGAAAGAGAATAGAGTCTGCCTTATGGAGGTCACTTGATTTCAATGAGTCTGCATAGTTGATTGCAATTTCTATATCAAGCTGCTCCTGTTGTATGGTTTCAATAAGTGCACGTACAAGCCATTCGCACTTAGTTCTATTTAAATATGTGTCTATAAACCCTGACATTCTTTTTAGAAGGTCGGGGTCTTTTCTTTTGTACTGAGAATCGAAAGCAGACTGAGTAGCTGGCTCCGTAAAAGGAACATAGCCACCAGTGCTGTCTTCACACTTCCTATAATTCGTTGCGCATTTTTTTAAAGTGGTTCCGGCATAAGCGGATAGATCTTCTCCAGTAACAACTTTTATTAGTCCTGCGTAAATACCCGGAATGGTAAGACCATCCGAGCCGCCTTTTAATTTATCTTTTGCTTTACGACGAGGCTTTTTGGCTTCATATAGTAAGCCGAAGAGTATGCCACCGCAAAGGTGTGGAATCTTGGTTGGGGCCATCTCTATAACCTCCTTCAAATTAGTAACCTTATACCACCTTAGTAACCTCAAAACGCTTATATCCCCTGTTGACGAGAACCTTATCTACATTAAGGTGAAAAGTAAAGATGTGGGAGATAGACCTGAAAATTACACGGGAAATATACACTTTCTTTATTCTATCATGCATCTGTGAAAATTTCTACCTCTTTTATGAAAGGTAGAAATGCAAAAATAAAATTATTTCTGTGAAAACGGATATTCTCTCCATCTAATTATTAATCTCAATTGTCCGAGATGGCCATTAGGACGATGGGATGCATAGAGAGTTTAGGCAGCGGTAATAAAGACCGCTCCGGAAACGAAGATGCACCCACCGTTAGATTTCTGCGCCCATTTTCGGATTTTCAGGAGTCTGTGGACATCTTCACCACAGGCTCTTTCTGCGTTCCATCGTTCGCGGTCGAGGACGGAAAGGAACGCAGACATGAAACTGAAGATTCGTTACGAGAACGAGTACCAGACAATCACGCTGGACGCAGAAACAACGGAGGAGTTGTGGGTATCCCTCTCACTTGAAGGCGAGGGATTATCGCAGGAGGAGCGAGAAAAGCTGATCCAGGAGGAATGGGAGAAGCAGTTCAATCGTCCGGATTATAACTGCTGGCATAAATTCTGGCGGCATCACGGCGAGTCCAAGGCGAAGCCGGGCGATGAAGAAGATGAGGTTGATACCTCCGAGCCGCTGATGGATGAAGTGGCGGATGATCGTATTTTCAGAAAGGACGAGCTTGGCCGTGAAGAACGTGAAAGCTACGAGGCAGTCTGTCAGCTTGTCAGAGAAGCCTGTGGCAAGAAGGCTGACTGGGCAGAGATGTTCATTGCTATCCGTATTGAAGGTGTAAGCATTAACGATTATGCCGACCAGATTGGAGCCGATTTGAGCAACATCAGTCACAAGTTAGACCGTGCGGCAAAGAAAATCGAAAAGTTTATGCAGAATCGTCAGATTTGACTGCCTGCCGGGGCTACCTCTTAGAGGCGTAGCCTCGGCAAATTATTTATAAGGAGGCAGTTGATATGTCAAACAAACCAAAAAACCGGACATACAGACCGCTTGTCTATATCTGCAGCCCACTGTCCGGCGATGTACCTGGAAATACGGAGAGGGCAAGGAAGATTTGTAGATTCGCTCTGGAAAAAGGACAGATTCCGCTTGCTCCGCATCTTATGTTTCCCCAATTCGTAAATAATAACGATCCGGCCGAGCGTGAGCTTGCAATATTCATGGACGTGATCCTTCTTGGAAAATGCGACGAGCTTTGGGTGTTTGGAGACCGTATTTCAGAAGGTATGGCTGTTGAGATAGAAATTGCAAAGAAGCGCAGACAGCCAATCCGTTATTTTAGCAGCAACTTGGAGGAGGTGTCCGAGCATGAGTGAGATTAGAGCAATCCAAACGGAATATAAAGGATACCTCTTTCGATCCAGACTGGAAGCGAGGTGGGCCGTATTCTTTGATGCCTGCGGTGTGGACTGGGAGTATGAGCCTGAAGGTTATGACTTGGGTAATGGACTTTACTATCTGCCGGATTTTCTGCTCCACGGTGTAACTGTAAATCACGGGTATTTTGAGAAGAACTGCAATATCTTCGTTGAAGTTAAGGGTCAGATGAACGATGTCGATGCGGAAAAGATAAACCGTTTCTATGCAGCAGGATATCCGGAGAATAACGGATTGGGTGTTTCGCAGACAGCGGTTTTGGTAGTTGGAAATATTCCCGCTGGTGATAGTATGGATGAGATATTAGATTGCTTGCAGACCGCAGCCTACCGTGACCATCATAACTGGCCAAACTTTTATAACTTCGAAACGGTCGATGGCGATTATTTTGGGGCATATCCCGGTGTAGACAAACATGGTGTTTTTAATCTGTTCGGCGATGACTGCAACTATCTTTGGAGTATGAATGCGACAGCAACAGAACATGCCTATCGCTTAGCAAGGCAGGCAAGGTTTGAACATGGTGAAACTCCCAGGGTAAGGAGGTTCAGATAATGCGGGATTTATCGATAGCCTACGGGAATAATCGCCAGGCAAAGAAATGGGTCAATAAGACCACGAAATATGCAGATTTAAAAGAGCGTCTCAAAGTCACGATCCGCACAACAGAGTCGGCTGAAGAATACGCAAAAATGAGTAAAGCCCAGAGGGATGCTGCCAAAGACCACGGTGGTTTCGTTGGCGGCGTCCTGGCCGGCGGCCGCAGAAAGGTAGATACGGTTGAGTCCCGTTCTATGATTGCGCTGGACGGGGACCGTATTGATACGGCATTCCTTGATAACTATGAAAGAAATGCTCCCTATACATCTTTCCTTTATACAACACACAGTCATACAGCGGATAACCCGAGGGTACGCCTAATTTTTCCGCTGATACGGGACATCACCTCGGAAGAGTTCGTGGCAGTGTCCCGATACCTGGCGCAGATGCTTGGTATCGACTATTTTGATGAATGCTCCTATCAGCCCAATCAGCTGATGTACTGGCCGTCCTCTCCTCAGAATGGCGTATTTGTATATAAGGAAGTGGAGAAGGACTGGCTCGATCCGGACGATATCCTGTCGGCGCACCCGGAGTGGACGGACCCAACAAGGCTGCCAACATCCTCCCGTGAGAGCAAAGCAAACCAGGTTTCACAGCAGAAGGTGCAGGACCCGCTTGAAAAAGAAGGTACGGTCGGGCTCTTCAACAGGGTCTTCTTCCCTGTTTCAAAAGCCTTGGATAATTTTCTTTCGGATGTCTATGAGCCAACTGACAACGAGAACCGTTATCACCTGATTGAGTCGAGCAGCATGGCGGGCGTGGAGATCAAGGATGATAAGTTCGTATATTCCCACCACGCGAAAGACCCGGCGTATCTCAAACTCTGCAATGCCTTTGATATCGTCCGTATCCATAAATTCAGCGACATGGATGACAAGGCGTCCTTTCAGGCAATGTGCGATTTTGCCATGCAGGTGGATGATGTGAGGCTCCTTGCAGCGAATGAGCGCCTTGCCGGAGCCGAGGCAGATTTTACTGCCATCGGGGATGATGACTGGAAGAAGCGCCTCAAGTTCCAGCCGAGAACGAGCCTTCTGGAAAACAGCGTCTATAACTTGAATCTCATTCTTGCCAATGATCCTGATTTCCAGAACTTTGCTTATAACGAGATGGCAAACCGCATCCAGGTGACAGGACCGCTGCCCTGGGAGCGGCCGGAGGGCAACGCTTTTTGGCGGGAGGCGGATACGGCGCAGCTGAAGTCTGTGATTGATATCCGTTATCTGCCGTTCTCCAGCCGGAACCATGATGTGGCATTTATCAAGACCGCCGATGACAGGCATTTCCATCCCATCCGCGATTACCTTGACAGCCTTCCTGTATGGGACGGCATTGAACGGGTGGAAGATCTGTTTGTCCGGTATCTGAAGGCAGATGATACTGAATATGTCCGCACGGTCACGCGGAAAACATTTGCTGCAGCGGTAGCGCGTGTCTATGCTCCCGGCACGAAGTTTGACTGCGTTCCCGTGCTGGACGGTTACCAGGGCATCGGAAAAAGCACCATCGTGAAAGACCTGGTCACGCCGGATTATTATTCTGAAACGCTGTCCCTTACCGACATGGATGACAAGTCTGGTGCAGAGAAGCTGCAGGGCTTCTGGGTGGTGGAGATTGGAGAGCTTGCCGGGATGAAGAAGGCAGATATTGAGAAGGTCAAGGCATTCCTGTCCACCTCAGATGATAAATACCGTCCCTCCTATGGCAAAGTGGTGGAATCGCATCCGAGGCAGAGTATCATCATCGCTACGGTCAACGGTGAGAGAGGGTATCTGCGCGATATCACGGGCAACCGCCGCTTTTGGATCATCAAAGTGCATCAGAAAAAGCAGAAAAAGACATGGAATTTCGACGAACAGTTCCGGCAGCAGTTCTGGGCAGAGGCAAAGGAGATCTGGAAGTCCGGCGAAAAGCTGTATCTGGAGGGGGACATTCTCGAAGAAGCAGAAGAGGCGCAGCGCGGGGCTATGGAGACGGACGAGCGCGTTGGCATGATCGAGGAATACTTAAATACTGATCTGCCAGATGACTGGGCGGAAATGGATCTTTTGGCCCGCAGGAACTTCCTTATGGGTACGGAGTTTGGCAGACCGGAGCACGATGGGAAGGCCATCCGTACCGAGGTCAGCAATGCGGAGATATGGTGCGAGTGCTTCGGAAAGAGCCTGCAGGAGCTGAAGCCTTCCGACAGCTATGGGATTGCGGCGATGATGGCGCAGATTCCCGGCTGGGAGCGGACTGCTGTGATCCGGCGTCAGCCCATATACGGCAGGCAGCGGCTTTACCAGAAAACTATGTAAGCGGGACACACACAACACAACTGTTTCCCTTATATTCAAAACGTTTTTTATAAGGGTCAGTAATGAAAACCTGAGAGCGCGCACCCGCGATAGTAAATATAAGGGAGCAGTTGTGATTTTGTGTTCCTGTGTCGTATGGAGGCAAATATGAACGAAAAACAGATTGAAAGAAAACTTGTGGAGGCAGTAAGGTGTGCAGGCGGTCTTGCGCCGAAGTTCGTAAGTCCCGGTTTTGATGGCGTGCCGGATCGCCTGATCCTCTTCCCTTCCGGGCGCATGGCGTTTGCGGAATTGAAGAGTTCCGGCAAAAGGATGCGTCCCCTGCAGGTCAGGAGGAAGAAACAGTTGGAGAGTCTCGGCTTCCGGGTTTACTGCATAGACGGGACGGAACAGATTGGAGGTGTCATTGATGAGATACGAGGCACATGATTATCAGAAATACGCCATCGACTTTATCCTGACACATCCGATAGCGGCTGTGTTTCTGGAGATGGGGCTTGGTAAGAGCGTGGTCACGCTGACGGCACTGTTTGATCTCATTCTGGATCAGTTCCTTATCCGAAAAGCGCTGGTAATCGCGCCGCTGCGAGTAGCGAGGGATACTTGGCCTTCGGAAATAAAGAAGTGGGATCACCTGTCGGGGCTGACCTATTCTGTGGCAGTCGGAAATGAGTCAGAGCGGAGGACGGCATTGATGCGGACAGCGGATATTTACATCATCAACCGGGAAAACGTGGACTGGCTGATCACAAAAAGCGGCATTCCATTTGACTTTGACATGGTGGTGATCGATGAGCTGTCATCCTTCAAATCTCATCAGGCAAAACGGTTCAAAAGCCTGCTGAAAGCCCGACCATACGTGAAACGGATCGTAGGACTTACCGGAACGCCGAGTAGCAATGGGCTGATGGATTTATGGGCGGAGTTTCGGCTCCTTGACCTGGGACAGCGGCTCGGAAGATACATCTCCCATTACCGAGCAGCCTATTTTATGCCGGACAAGCGGAACGCCGAGGTCATCTTCAGTTATAAGCCGCTGCTGGGTGCGGAGGATGCAATCTACCAGAGGATATCCGACGTGACCATTTCCATGAAATCCTGCGATTACCTGAAACTGCCGGAATGCGTGATCAACGAAGTGCCGGTCGTCATGGATGATAAGGAAATGGCGGTGTATGACCGATTCCGGGAGGACATGGTGACAAAGATCAGGGATAAGGAGATAGACGCCGCCAACGCAGCAGTGCTTTCCGGCAAACTCTTGCAGATGGCAAATGGCGCGGTCTATGACGAGGAGAAAGTCAGCTGCCATATACACGACTGCAAGCTGGATGCACTGGAAGAACTGATCGAAGGCGCAAATGGCAAGCCCGTGCTGATCGCCTACTGGTATCAGCATGATGCCGAGCGTATCAGGGCAAGATTCCCGGTCAGGGAGATCAGGACATCCAAGGATATCGAAGATTGGAATGCGGGAAAGATTTCTGCGGCAATCATCCATCCGGCATCGGCGGGACACGGTCTGAATCTGCAGGCGGGCGGCTCCACGCTTATATGGTTCGGGCTTACATGGAGCCTGGAACTGTATCAGCAGACGAATGCAAGGCTCCACCGGCAGGGACAGAAGGACACGGTCGTAATCCACCATATCATTGCAAAAGGTACGATTGACGAGGACGTCATGAAGGCGCTGCGGAAGAAAGAGAAGACCCAGGATGCACTGATCAATGCGGTCAGGGCTAACCTGAAGGTGGGGCGATGACTGCTCCTTATGAAAATCTTGCCCAGGCGGTGATTTTGCAGGCAGTGAAAGACTACCGCACGGCGAGGAAGGAACTGAAATATCATCCGAAGAACAAAGACACGAAGCTCATGATAGAGGATTGTGAGAGGTTCTTTCGTTCCGAATGGGTCGGAGTGCTGACATCAGTGGATGGACAGATGCTCCTAATAAGATTACAGGAGGAAAAACTATCATGACAGCAAAGGAATATTTACGGCAGGCATACCGCCTGGATCAAAAAATAAGCAGTAATCTGGAGGAGGTGGCATCGCTTCGAGAAATGGCAACAAGCGTATCCTCCCCACAGCTGGCTGAGCGGGTACAAACTTCAGGAAATACAGATGCGCCGTTTGTGCGGGCTTTGGAAAAGATCATGGATCTTGAGGAGCGGATCAATAAGGAAATCGACCTTTTGATGGAGCTTAAGAAAGAGATTCGGGCGGTCATTACAACGGTTGAGGACACGGATGAACGTATGGTTCTTAAATACCGCTACGTTCATAACTATACCTGGGAGCAGATTGGTAATGAACTTCATGCCGATGCGAGAACGGTACGCAGATGGCATGGGATTCGTTGCAGCATATAATTTTACCGGATGATTTCATTACGATATGAAATGCGCTCGAAATGTCCAGGTTTGTCCTAAGACGCCCATGTGTACATTATGATATAGTAAAATCAGCAAAATAAGATGAGTCGAACCTCACGGGAGCAATTCCGTGGGGCTTCTCTCATGCCTGGAAAGCGAGGTGATTTGTATGCCGAGAAAACCACGGCGCGGGTGCGCTTACAGTGGATGCCCAAGGCTTGCTGTCGAGGGCGGTCAGTACTGCGAGGAGCATCAAAAGCTTACCGCGCAGCAGTATAACAAATACACACGCAGTCCCGATACGAACAAGAAGTACGGCAGAGCCTGGAAGAGAATCCGCGACCGTTACGCTGCGGTGCATCCCTTATGTGAGCGGTGCCTTAAGGAAGGTCGGCTGACTCCCGTGGCGGAGGTACACCACATCCTCCCCATTTCCCAAGGCGGCGATCATCGTGAGAGCAATCTCATGTCGCTCTGCCAGTCCTGTCACACCAAAATTCATCTTGAAATGGGCGACAGACAGATTCGCAGCTGACCGGGAGGGGCGGGTCAAATCTCTGCATGAGTGTCCTCCGGGGAACGGCGTGGGGTCACACGCACAAAAACCGGAAATCAAACGGGGGATTGCCCTGTGAAGGATCCCGCTGAAATAAAGGCTTTCAAGGCGCTGCAGCGTTTGATTTCCGTAGCATTTTTTTAAACGAAATCAAAGAAACGGGGTGGAAACAGTGGCAAAAGACGGCAGCAACCGCGGCGGTGCAAGGCCGGGGGCGGGGCGCAAGCCCAAGGCGCTCACGGAGAAGATTGCTGAAGGCCGGCCAGCGGAAGTCATGATGGAGCCTGCCGAACTGGAAGGCGTGGATGTGCCGCCCGTGAAGGACTTCCTGAAATCCCCGCAGAAGAGCGGGCGGGAGCTGGTGGCGGAGGAAGTGTACCAGGAAACCTATGTCTGGCTGAAAGCGAGGGGATGTGAAAAGCTGGTCACCGTGCAGATGGTGGAGCAGTACGCTATGAGTGTATCCCGGTGGATTCAATGTGAGGAAATTGTATCTGCCACAGGTTTTTTGGCAAAGCATCCGACAACGGGAGCTGCTATTGCATCTCCTTACGTTGCCATGAGCCAATCCTATATGAAACAAACCAATTACTGCTGGATGCAGATATATCAGATCGTGAAGGAGAACTGCTCGGTGGAATTTCAGGGGAATACACCGCAGGATGACGTGATGGAGCGTCTGCTCCGCGCAAGGAAGAACGTATAGGGGTGTTTGTAAATCTGCAGGTACGTGGAAAATTTTTTGTTAAGGTCTTGCTTATTATCCTACAAGTGGTATACTATAATGATTTAGCAAAATTCTGTTAAATGGGCGGACGGATTGGGAAAAAGTGAAAAGGAGAACAGGACTATGCAGCATGATTTTCATTACATTTCCAAACATGACCCAAGGGTGCAGGAAGCCTACAAGGACATTCAGGAGATTCTCAGGGAGGTACAGGACTCATTAAGACAAAAATTTACGTTCAGATTTGATGTTGTGGGCAGTTACAAAAGAAACATGATTACATATGATGCCAAATCAAACGTAGGGTATGACTTTGATTTTAATATCGAGGTCAATGACGATGATGAAAAGTACACGCCAAAGCAACTGAGGAATATGCTTCAGAAGGCGATAGGTGATGCCTGTGTTAAATACGGTTATGACTTCCCGGAGGATTCAACGCGCGTCCTGACAATTAAGAAAAAAGATAGGAAAAAGTCTCGTATAATCCATAGCTGCGACTTTGCTATCGTGAATAATTACATTGATGATGACGGGGATGAGCGCCAGGAATATATCCGTTTTAATAAGGCGAACGGAAGTTATGCATGGTGTGAACAGCAAAATGGGTATTATATGTTGCCAGATAAGGTTCGCTGGATTAAGAAAAATGATCTGCAGGATGATCTGCGGGATTTATACATTGAGAAGAAAAATAAAAACAATGATCCGGACGTGCATTCAAGGACTATTTTTGCTATTACAGTCCATGAGGTGTGTCAGAGATCCGGCTTTTATGAAGATGGGAATTAAATAAGATGTGGCAATTGAGTTTATGCCGTCCAGCAGGGATGTTGGGCGGTTTTTCTATGCAGTTATTTGGAGGCGGAAAATGAAGACTACGACTGATATGCAGCTTGTCTCTGTTAGTAAGCTGATACCTTATGTGAATAATGCGCGAACACATTCGCCGGAGCAGATCACGAAGCTACGCTCATCTCTGCGGGAGTTTGGATTTGTGAACCCGGTCATCATTGATAGGGACTTCAATGTCATTGCGGGGCATGGCAGGATCATGGCGGCGAAGGAGGAAGGGATCGCAGAGGTTCCATGTGTGTTTGTGGACTATCTGACGGAGGCACAGAAGAAAGCCTACATTTTGGCGGACAACCTCATGGTGTTGGATGCCGGGTGGGATGAGGAACTGCTTCGTATCGAGATTGAATCTTTGCAGGGTGCGGATTTTGATGTGTCCCTGACAGGCTTCGGTGCGGATGAGATTGCAGACCTTTTTGCCGGGGACGGCGAAAAAAATGTGAAAGATGACAGCTTTGACCTTTCTGCGGCATTGGAGAAAGCGGCATTCGTGGAGCGGGGTGACATATGGACGGTGGGCAGGCACAGGCTGATGTGCGGCGATGCCACCAGTGCGGAAGATGTGGCGGCGCTCATGAATGGGAAGAAAGCGAACCTCATCGTGACGGATCCGCCATACGGGGTATCTTTCAAGAGTTCTGGTGGTCTGACCATCCAAAATGACAGCATGAAGGGGGATGAGTTCTACACATTTCTGTACAATTCGTTTGCCTGTATGGTTGAGCATCTGGAGAGCGGCGGCGTAGCATATGTGTTCCATGCGGACACGGAGGGGCTTAATTTCCGTAAGGCATTTGTGGACGCTGGATTCCACCTCGCTGGGGTGTGCATTTGGGTGAAGAATTCTCTGGTGCTTGGACGATCAGACTATCAGTGGCAGCATGAGCCGGTGCTGTACGGCTTCCTGAAGAATGGCAAACATTCATGGTATTCAGACCGGAAGCAGACTACCATCTGGAATTATGACAAGCCGAAGCGGAACAAGAACCATCCGACTTCTAAGCCATTGGATCTGCTTGGCTATCCCATCTGCAATTCCTCCCAGGAGAACGCTATTGTGCTAGATACTTTTGGCGGGAGCGGCTCCACGATGATGGCGTGTGAGCAGACGAACCGTATCTGCTGTATGATGGAGTTGGATGAGAAGTACGCATCTGTCATCCTGCGGAGATCTGTGGAGGATACCGGGGATTCAGAAAATGTGTACGTGGTACGGGATGGGGAGAAGATCTCATATTCTGAGCTGGTGAAAGTGGTGGAGGTACAATAGGTATTCCACATAAGATGTAAGGCTATGGAATTACGCTTATGAATGCTTATTTCGCGTTTGCAGGTATTGTGTATTACTCCCAATTCATGGACTTTTTATTGTGACATTTTTTCTGCAGTTTTCCTTGCTATTTCCACCAGTTAGAGCGATTAATGTAGTACCACAAAAAGGAGGGCAAAAGCATGGAAAAAAGATACAACGTGACAGGAGAACGCAGGAAAGAGATGGTGGAGGTTATTTCCGGGCTTGTCGGGATGAAGGCTGTCTACATGAGGATGCCAACCTGCGCATACGCCATCAGCAATTTTACAGTCAGCAAAGAAGGAACGCTGGTCTGGGATGAACGCAGCAGCGCGGAGCTGGTGGAAAAGGTCCTGATAGGGATGGAGCAGGCGGGGTTCACGGCGGAGCCGGAGGAAACCGCAGAGGCACAGCCGGAAACTTCCACGGAAGGAGCGGCAGGGGAAGAAACCATCACGGAAGAGCCGCAGGAGGCGGGCATCGGGTTTACGGTGGCGCTGCCAAGGGAGTTCTTCACGGACGCCGCACTGGAGAACCTGCAGAAACTGGTGGACGCCAAGGCAGCCCTGATCAAGAAGGCGCTGGCGGTCGAAAGCCTCCCGGTGGAGACGGACGGGGAGAAGGTTTCCTTCCCTTGGTTCGCAGACGGGCAGGACGGGGACTCGGCGAAGGCATACACGCACTTCATCACCGCCCTCTGCGATATGGCGCGGAAACAGAAGCGCGTCACGGCAAAGGAGAAGCCTGCAGACAATGAGAAATACGCTTTCCGCTGCTTCCTGCTCCGGCTCGGCTTCATCGGGGAGGAACACAAGGGCGAGCGGAAAATTCTGCTGAAGAACCTGTCCGGAAACGGCAGCTTCAAGAGCGGGGCAAGGAAGGAGGCATCCAGTGATGAGATTTCCGGATAGGCAGACAGTGGAGCGAGTCCGCAGGGAGTACCCTGCGGGGACGCGGATCCGGTTGGTAAAAATGGATGACTGCCAGGCGCCGCCGATCGGGACGGAGGGCGTGGTGGAAGGTGTGGACGATATCGCTTCTTTGATGGTCTGCTGGAACAACGGCAGCCGCCTCCATGTGATCTACGGCGTTGACGAAGTCCGCAAAATATAGCTTCCGGACGCCATAAACTACACAAATTCCGGCATCAAACATTGTGTAGTTTATGCCCGTAATTGACTTGCTATTATCCCCTTTTAGAGCGAACATGTGTACTACCGAAAGGGAAAACACGCAAAACGGAGGTAAAAGGGATGAACGAAAAAATGGCAAGGCAGATCGCGGAAGCAAAGAAGCAGACCATCGGGGTGGAGATAGAGATGAACAGCATCGCAAGGAGCAAAGCGGCGAAGATCGCGGCGGGATTTTTCGGGACCGGGAGGTACCAGGACACAGCAAGGCGGAACGGCTACTGCACCTGGAGTGCATGGGATGCGCAGGGCAGGGAATGGAAGTTCCAGAGGGACATCAGCATCGCGGGGCCGGACAGCGAGAAATGCGAGCTGGTGACGCCGATCCTTACCTACGCGGACATTGAGACCCTGCAGGAACTTATCCGGCAGCTCCGGCACGCCGGCGCAAAGAGCGACGCGGGAAGGGGCTGCGGGGTACACATCCACATCGGGGCAAAGGGCCACACGCCGCAGAGCCTGAGAAACCTTGCCAACATCATGGCGGGCCATGAGAGCCTGATCGCGGAAGCCCTCGACCTTGACCGGGGCAGGATGAGCCGCTACTGCCGCACGGTAGACCCAAGGTTTTTGGACCAGCTCAACAAAAAGAAGCCCCAGACGATGGCAGATCTTGAGGACATCTGGTACACGAGCCACGGCTCAGGGTACAACCGCGGCACCCATTACAACGACAGCCGCTACCATATGCTCAATTACCACGCCACCTTCACGAAGGCCACGGTGGAGTTCCGGCTCTTCCAGTTCGATGCCCCGGCAGACGGGAAACGCAACGGCCTCCACGCCGGGCAGCTCAAGGGGTACATCCAGTTTTGCCTCCTGCTCAGCCAGATGGCGAAGGAAGTAAAGAGCGCAAGCCCGAAGCCGCAGCAG
Organism: [Clostridium] clostridioforme AGR2157; assembly: GCF_000424325.1. GTDB lineage: Bacteria > Bacillota > Clostridia > Lachnospirales > Lachnospiraceae > Enterocloster > Enterocloster clostridioformis_A. The sequence continues at coordinate 13,705 of NZ_AUJR01000046.1, read as the reverse complement.
CATGAGAACCCGAAATACGCCATGAGGACATGGCTTCTCCGGCTCGGCTTCATCGGGGACGAATTCAAGACCGCGAGGGAGGTTCTGACCCGCCGCTTAAGCGGGGACGCATCCTTCCGCAACGGCAGATAGACCGCAGGACCCAGCCTCCTGCCGCCTTACCCAAGCCGCCTGGCAGCGGCCTTAAGGCAGTAGAAGGGTAGGCCCTTCGGAAAGGAAGGAATCACAGAATGGAAAAAAGATATTACATCGCATACGGCTCAAACTTAAACATCCCGCAGATGCGGACGCGCTGTCCTGGGGCGAGGATCATCGGCACTTCGGAAATTGAAGGCTATCGGCTTCTGTTCAAAGGGAGCAGGACCGGCTCCTACCTCACCATCGAGCCGCAGGAGGGCGCGAGCGTCCCCGTGGTGGCATGGGAAGTGAGCGCGGAGAACGAGGCGGCGCTTGACCGCTACGAGGGCTTCCCCACGTTTTATTACAAAAAGGAGATGGAGCTTCCTCTCAAGGGCATCCGGACCGGCAAGATCCGCAGGCGCAGGGTTTTCGTCTACATCATGCACGAGGACCGGCCACTGGGAATCCCAACCGGGTTTTACATGGAGACCTGCAGACAGGGCTACCGCAGCTTCGGATTCGATGAGACGTTCCTGGAACAGGCATATGCCGACAGCGCACAAGGGGCGCAGGGTTTTCCGGGCGGATGGAGGATTGGGGATTCCTGCTTTCTGGTGACGAACCGGAAGAACGGCTGCACCGGCGCATACACCGTGCGCGGATTCGACGGGAGATACTTCTACCTGCAGAACAGGAACGGAAGCCGGTGCCGCGCATCCGAGGGGCGGATGTTCCGCAGCAGGGAGGCGGCGCTTGGAAGGGAGGCGGATGCGGAATGAAAAACACAGGGAGGAAAAAGAGGGTGTGCCCGAGGTGCGGGCAGGAATACCATGGGAGGCCGGCAGTTTCGCGGACGGACGGCAAAACGCCGCTCTGCCCGGACTGCGGCACCAGGGAGGTGCTTGAGGGCATCGGCGTGGATGAAAAGGAACAGGACGCCATCCTTGCCGCCATCCACAGGTGCTGCGGCAGAGCCGGGCATGATGATTAAAAGACAAAGGGGTGTACGGTTATGGAAAAAAGGGAAGAAATCATCCAGGAATGGATTGACGCGAGGAAGGAGCAGGGCGAGATTACAAAATGTATGTTTTACATCACCGTCCCGAAAGACACCAGCCTCATCAAGGATGAAACAATCAAGAAGATTGAGGGCATCCTCGACAGGAACAAAGTCGGCCATGGTCATGTTGACACGGTCTGCGGCGCATGGAACCTGAACCGGGACTGGATTGAGACCGGGGAGATGGACTGCATCGTGGAATTCTGCGGGGTGTATCCCATCAATTGGGAAATCAGCGATGTGGCGGAGTTTGAACGGATGGAAACGGAAGGGGAGATCATTGCCCTGGTGGACTGGATCGAGGGTGGGAAGCATATCCCCAACCATTAAAAATACACAATTTTTATTGTAGGATTCAGATATTTTTTCATGAATATTTCAGGGATATAGGGCCGAGGTGGCTCTGTATCCCATATTTGTTAGATTTCAGGCTTGCCATTGGCAGGCCATTTTTCATGCCAGCAGAGCTGGCATTGCCATCTTTGGGGAGGTGACTGGAATGGCAATGCGGAAGCTGAAAAAATACAAGCCGACGAAGTTCAAGGCGAAGGAAAGCCGCTATGACAAGGATGCCGCTGATTTTGCCGTGATGTTCATCGAAAGCCTGTGCCATACCAAAGGCACATGGGCAGGGAAGTCTTTTGAGCTGATCGACTGGCAGGAGCAGATCATCCGTGACATTTTCGGAACGCTCAAGCCGAACGGGTACCGCCAGTTCAACACGGCATATGTTGAGATCCCGAAGAAGCAGGGCAAATCGGAGCTGGCGGCGGCCGTGGCGCTCATCCTGACCTGCGGGGACGGGGAGGAACGCGCCGAGGTGTACGGCTGTGCCGCTGACCGACAGCAGGCCGCGATCGTCTTTGACGTGGCTGCTGACATGGTGCGGATGTGTCCGGCGCTTTCTAAGCGGGTGAAGATACTTGCCTCGCAGAAGCGGATCATATACATGCCGACCAATTCTTTCTACCAGGTGCTTTCGGCGGAGGCATACTCCAAGCACGGCTTCAACATCCACGGTGTGGTGTTTGACGAGCTGCACACGCAGCCGAACCGGAAGCTGTTTGACGTCATGACCAAGGGTTCCGGGGACGCCAGGATGCAGCCGCTGTATTTCCTCATCACCACGGCAGGGACGGACACCCATTCCATCTGCTATGAGACGCACCAAAAGGCAAAGGATATTTTAGAGGGGCGGAAGATTGACCCGACCTTTTATCCTGTGATCTATGGCGCGGATGAGGCGGACGACTGGACGGACCCGAAGGTGTGGAAAAAAGCGAACCCCTCGCTGAACATCACAGTGGGGATAGGTAAAGTGAAAGCCGCCTGCGAATCGGCAAAGCAGAATCCGGGGGAAGAGAACAGTTTCCGGCAGCTCCGTTTAAATCAGTGGGTGAAACAGGCAGTCCGCTGGATGCCTATGGACAGATGGGATGCTTGCGACTTACCGGTTTTGGAGGAGGACCTGGAGGGGCGTGTCTGCTACGGCGGGCTGGACTTATCCTCCACCACGGACATCACGGCATTCGTGCTGGTATTCCCGCCGTTGGACGAGGAGGACAAATACTGCATCCTGCCGTATTTCTGGGTGCCGGAGGAAACACTGGAGCTGCGTGTCCGGCGCGACCATGTCCCTTACGATGTGTGGGAGCGGCAGGGAAAGCTGATGACCACGGAGGGGAACGTGGTGCATTACGGCTTTATTGAGAAATACATTGAGCGGCTCGGGGAGCGGTTCAACATCCGGGAGATTGCTTTTGACCGCTGGGGCGCTGTGCAGATGGTGCAGAACCTTGAGGGCATGGGTTTTACAGTGGTCCCGTTCGGGCAGGGGTTCAAAGATATGTCTCCGCCCACCAAGGAGCTGATGAAGCTGGTCTTAGAGCAGAATATTGCCCACGGCGGGCATCCAGTCCTCCGTTGGATGATGGACAACATCTTCATTCGCACCGACCCCGCGGGCAACATCAAGGCTGACAAGGAAAAATTCACGGAGAAGATTGACGGGGCTGTAGCCGCCGTCATGGGGCTTGACCGGGCAATCCGATGTGGGAATGTATCCACGAAGAGCGTTTATGATACCCGCGGGCTGATCACTTTCTGACCGGAAATCCAGAGCATAAAGTACACAAATCCCGCCCCGGATATTTGTGAAGTTTATGGGCGGGAATCAGCTTGCTATTATTCGCATCCAGAGCGAATATGTGTACTGCCGAAAGGAAAAATCAAAAAAATGGAGGTAATGCACATGCAGGTACAGGAATTTATGGAGAAACACGGGATCAGCGAGTCAAGGGTGAGGATTTATGATGCGGAGCTGGGGAAAAGGGCATACCAGGCTGGCAGCAACATGGTTTTGGAAGTCGCATCGGTAAATGGTTGAAACGGGAAGTCACAGGGGCGCTGCTTCGGCGGCGCCTTTCTGCTGCCTGTTTTTGGAAGGGAGAGTGGTAGATATGGGATTTTTAAGCGGTCTGTTCCGGGCGAGGGATGCGCCAGGGAACCGCACGTCAGGGAGCGCCTACAGCTTTTTCCTTGGCAGCAGCACGTCAGGGAAGAGGGTAAACGAACGTACTTCCATGCAGATGACGGCAGTTTACTCCTGCGTCCGGATTCTGTCTGAGGCGGTGGCGGGGCTTCCGCTGCATTTCTATAAATATACGGAAGACGGCGGGAAGGAAAAGGCGGTAGAACACCCGCTGTATTTTCTGCTCCATGACGAGCCGAACCCGGAGATGACTTCCTTCGTGTTCCGGGAAACGCTGATGACGCACCTGCTCCTGTGGGGGAACGCCTATGCGCAGATCATCCGTAACGGGAAGGGCGAGGTTATCGGGCTGTACCCACTGATGCCTGACCGCATGGCGGTGGAGCGTGACGGCAAAGGGCAGCTCTATTATGAATACACAGTAGGCATGGAAGATGTGCCAACGGTGAAGGGCAGCACGGTCATCCTGCCGCCCACGGAGGTGCTGCACATTCCAGGGCTTGGCTTTGACGGCCTGGTGGGCTATTCCCCCATTGCCATGGCAAAAAATGCCATCGGCATGGCGATTGCATGCGAGGAGTACGGGGCGAAGTTCTTTGCCAACGGCGCACAGCCGAGCGGTGTGCTGGAGCATCCAGGCACCATCAAAGACCCGGCGCGGGTAAGGGAGAGCTGGCAGTCCACCTTTGGGGGCAGCCACAACGCAAACAAGGTAGCGGTGCTGGAGGAGGGCATGAAATACACGCCCATCTCCATTTCGCCGGAACAGGCACAGTTTTTGGAAACGCGGAAGTTCCAGATCAATGAGATTGCCCGCATTTTCCGTGTGCCCCCGCACATGGTCGGGGATCTGGAAAAGAGCAGCTTCTCCAATATCGAGCAGCAGAGCCTTGAGTTCGTGAAATATACGCTTGACCCGTGGGTGTCACGGTGGGAGCAGTCCATGGCGAGGTCCCTGCTGACTGCGGAGGAGAAAAAGAAGTATTTTGTGAAGTTTAATGTGGACGGTCTGCTCCGGGGCGATTACCAGAGCCGTATGAACGGGTATGCCGTGGGGCGGCAGAACGGGTGGATGTCGGCAAATGACATAAGGGAGCTGGAGAACCTTGACCGCATCCCGGAGGAAGTTGGCGGCGACCTGTACCTTATCAATGGGAACATGATGCCGCTTTCCATGTCCGGGGCGGCTTACAAAAAAGGGAAGGAGGAATCTGATGAAGACGAAGAAGTTCTGGAACTGGAAGAAAGTGGAAAACCAGGAAACGGGGGCGGGGGAGCGCATCCTGGAACTGAGCGGCACCATCGCAGAGGAGAGCTGGTTTGACGATGAGGTCACGCCGCAGCTTTTCAAGGATGAGCTGAATAGCGGCATGGGCGACATTACCGTGTGGATCAACTCACCGGGCGGGGACTGCGTGGCGGCCGCACAGATTTATAATATGCTCTCCAATTATAAGGGAAAGGTAACTGTAAAGATTGACGGCATCGCCGCATCGGCTGCATCCGTCATTGCCATGGCAGGCGACACCGTCCTGGTGTCCCCCGTTTCGATGCTGATGATCCACAATCCCGCCACGGTTGCATGGGGAGACCATGCGGAGATACAGAAGGCCATGGATATGCTTTCCGAAGTGAAGGAGTCCATCATCAACGCCTATGTGTTAAAGACGGAGCTGTCCCGGCTGAAGCTGTCGCACCTGATGGATGCGGAAACGTGGATGGATGCAAACAAGGCGGTGGAGCTTGGCTTTGCGGATGACATCATGGTGCGGGCAAAGGCGGAGCCGGGGGAAGGAACTGAGGAGGATGGTGGTTTTGAAAAAGGAGATGGGAAAAAGCCGTCTGTCCAAAGCTCTATGCTATTCTCCCGCAGGGCGGCGGACAACGCCCTGCTGAACAAGGTGATTGCAAAGTACGGGGAGAAAAAGCCGAAGGCAGGCATCGGGGAGCAGGCAAAGATCCCCGCGCCGGAAGAAAGAACGGCACCGGAAACAGAAACCGGCCGTTCCGTGGACGTACTCATGGAGCGGCTTCAATTATTAAGACATTAAGAAGGAGGGTTCTATTATGACGATTCTTGAACTGCGCGAGAAACGCGCGAAGGCATGGGAGGCGGCAAAGGCATTTTTGGATTCCCATAGGAAAGAGAACGGCATCCTTTCCGCTGAGGATGACACCGCATACACGAAGATGGAGCAGGAGATCACCGACCTGGGGAAAGAGATTGCAAGGCTGGAACGGCAGGAGGTCCTGGATGCGGAATTGAACCGCCCGGTCAACAAGCCCCTCACGGGGAAGCCGGGCTGCGGGGCGGATACGGACGGATCGGAGGATAAGACGGGGCGTGCGTCCGACGATTACCGGAAGAATTTCTGGAACGCCATGCGCTCCAAGGTGCCGATGCCCGCAGTCACCAACGCCCTGCAGGTCGGCACGGACTCCGAGGGCGGCTACCTGGTGCCGGATGAGTACGAGAGGACGCTTGTGGAGGCATTGGAAGAGGAGAACATCTTCCGCCAGATGGCGAAGATCATCAAGACATCCAGCGGCGACCGGAAGATTCCTGTTGTTGCGTCCAAAGGCACGGCATCCTGGATCGATGAGGAAGGCGCGTTCCCGGAGAGCGACGACTCCTTCGGGCAGGTTTCTATCGGGGCATACAAGCTGGGTACGATGATCAAGGTTTCCGAGGAGTTGCTGAACGACAGCGTGTTTGACCTGCAGTCCTATATCTCCCGCGAGTTTGCCCGCCGCATCGGGGCGAAGGAAGAGGAGGCGTTTTTCACGGGGAACGGCACCGGGAAGCCCCTCGGCATCCTTGTGGCAACCGGTGGTGCGGAAACGGGCGTGACCGCTGCATCCGCAACGGCTGTGACGGCGGATGAGCTGATTGATTTATTCTATTCGCTGAAGTCCTCGTACCGCAAGAAATCCGTGTGGGTGCTGAATGATTCCACCATCAAGTCCATCCGCAAGCTGAAAGACACCAACGGGCAGTATTTATGGCAGCCGTCCCTTGTGGCAGGCACGCCGGACACTATCCTTGGCCGCCCGGTGAAGACCTCCGCGTATATGCCGGCCATGGCTGCAGGAGCAAAGACCATCGCTTTCGGCGACTTCTCCTATTACTGGATCGCCGACAGGCAGGGGCGCAGCTTCAAGAGGCTGAATGAGTTGTATGCGGCAACCGGGCAGGTGGGATTCCTTGGCTCACAGCGTGTGGACGGGAAATTGATCCTTGCGGAAGCGGTGAAGGTGCTGGCGCAGAAGGCGGCATCCGGTTCATAAAAAGCGGATGTGTATATGAAATTTTCAGGAGAGGCGGTGTAGGCATGGTGACGCTGGAAGAGATGAAGAACTACCTCCGTGTGGACTATGATGAGGATGATGCCCTGATCAAGAACATCATCGGGGCATCGGAACGTCTCTGCATGGATGTGGCGAGGATGGATGGCATGGAAGAATTTTCTGCGGTGGAAAATGCGAAAATTTCTGTGCTGTATGCGGCAGCCTACCTCTACGAACACCGGGAGGAGGCAGACCACCGCGCCCTCACGCTCACTCTGCGGGCCCTGCTCTTTGGCAGCCGGAAGGAGGCATTCTGATGGATGTGGCGGCAATGAACGTGCGGATCATGTTCCAGAAAAACGAGGCGGTTTCCGACAGCATCGGGAACCATAAGAATATGTGGGCAGATTACTATTCCTGCCACGCCACGGTCAGCGATTCCGTGGGGAAGTCCTCTGCGGAATCAGAGGAAGCAGGGCAGACCGTGCCGCACCCGGACATCAGTTTCACGGTGCGTTTCTGCCGGAAGGCAAAGACCGTGGACACCACGGGGTTCCGTATCTTATGGGACGGCGGCATTTATGACATTTTGAAGGTAGACCATCTGAACAACAAAAAACGTGCATTGAAATTCAAATGTGAGAAAGCGGGGCGGTGACAATGTTGGACAGGGTAAGGGTTGACCAGCTTGCAGCCGCAGTGATGGAGGGGCTTACGGAGTATGCAGACCTTGCGGCGGATGAGCTGAAAAAGGCGGTGAAGAAAGCGGGGGATTCCTTGAAAAAGGATATCCAGGCGAACGCGCCAAAGGACACAGGTGCTTATGCAAAAAGCTGGGGTGTGAAGAATGTGAAGGAAACCTCCAACTCCATCGAGGTGGTGGTGCATTCCAGGAACCGTTACCAGCTCTCGCACCTTCTGGAATTTGGCCATGCGAAGCGTGGAGGAGGGCGGGTTCCCGGAAAAGCACACATTGCACCTGCGGAGGAAAAGGCAGAGCGGATGCTGGAGCAGGAGATTGAAAAGGCATTAAGGGGGTGAGGTTATTTTGGAAAGACTTGTGAAAATGATCACGGAAATGGGAATTCCCTTTGCCTATGACCATTTCGCGGAAGGGGAATCGCCGGAGCCGCCGTTTTTGTGCTACCTCCTGCCGAGGAGTGGCAATTTCGCGGCAGACGGGAAGGTGTACCACAAGGGGACGAATGTCCATGTGGAAATCTACACCGATAAGAAAGACCCGGAGCTGGAACAGCGAGTGGAGGATGTGCTGGATGTGCATGAGATTTTCTATAACAAGTCGGAGACATGGATTGGCAGCGAGAGGCTTTATGAGGTGCTGTATATTTTTGGATGGGAGGCATGACGGATGCAGAATAAGAAGAACAAAGTGAAGTACAATCTTAAGAACACGCATTATGCGATGCTCAATGTTTCGGAAGAGGGAGAGGTGTCCTATGGGACGCCTGTGGCAATGCCCGGCTCGGTTTCTATTTCTTTGGATGCCAATGGGGAGCCGGAGAATTTCTATGCGGACGGGACGGCCTATTATGTCATCAATAACAATATGGGCTATGACGGCGACCTGGAGCTGGCTATGATCCCGGAGTCTTTCCGCAGGGATGCGTTAAGGGAGGAACTGGACAGTAACGGGGTGCTGGTTGAGAACGCTTCGGCGGAGCTTGCGGCGTTTGCGCTGCTGTTTGAGTTTGACGGTGACCAGAGGCATATCCGGCATGTGCTTTATAACTGTTCGGCGTCCCGTCCCGGCATTGAAGGCAAGACGAATGAGGAGAGCCGCCAGGTGCAGACGGAGACGCTGACCATCAAGGCGACGCCCCTGGCGGACGGCATGGTGAAGGCGAAGACCGGGGACTCTACGGATGAGACGGTGTATAAGGACTGGTACAAGGCGGTGTATATGCCTGCGGCAGCGGATGATGGCGGCGGGGAAGATGATGAATATGGGGAGGATTAGCGTATGAGCATGACGAGGAAGATTACGATTGACGGGAAAGAGGTGCCGTTTCGGGCATCGGCGGCGGTGCCGCGGATTTACCGCATCAAGTTCCACAGGGACATCTATAAGGACCTGAGCGCGCTGGAGAAGAGCATCGGGGACAGCGATTCGGAGAACTCGAACCTGGATTTATTCTCGCTGGAGATGTTCGAGAATATCGCCTTTATCATGGCGAAGCACGCTGACCCGGCAATCCCGGACACGCCGGAGGAATGGCTGGACGGGTTCGGCACGTTCTCCATTTATCAGGTCCTGCCACAGCTGATTGAGCTATGGGGGCTGAATGTGAAGAGCGATGTGGAGGCTAAAAAAAACTTCGCGCAATTGACTGCCCGATGACCACGCCGCTGTTCCTGCTGCGGTGTGTGCAGCTTGGCATTTCCATCCGGGATTTGGATTTGCTGACCATCGGCATGGTCAATGACATGTATGCGGAGAACAGCAATGACGGGGCGGATTATGCCGTCATTGCGGGGCAGGATGAGTTCGACAATTTTTGACGGAGCAGAGATTTTCCCCTTTTGGTTGCCAGGCTGATAAAGTATAATGGGCATATAAGATTGATACGGAGGTGTAGCGTCATGGAAGGATTGTTTTCTGACATAGCAAAATATTCAGATAAAATGTTGATGGACGATATTGCGGGTGTTGTTTCGCTCAGCAGAAAGTTTGCAGGTGACTACAACCTGTCTGTACTGGAGGCAATGTCCATGGAGGATTATGCCATCGGGCACGGCGACCATTTGAATTTCTGTTACCGCATCGAAAGGGAACTGATGCGGATGGGGGATATCAGGGGGCTGGCTGGCTCGCAAAAATTTGGGGTGTGGTATAGCAAAAAGGCTGGGGAATACCAGAATACAGGAAAATATGGTGGTTCGCCGGAAGAAGCGTGGGCGGCTGTGAAAGCGGAGATCATCAGCCTAGTCAGGGCCGGAGCAAAAGAGGATTATGAAGCCGTTAGGGAGAGCATGCTTTCGCCGCTGTTCCGGTACAAGATCCTTGCGGTATATTACCCGGATCAGTACATTACAATTTTTTCTGATGAGCATCTGAGTTATTTTTGCGAAAAACTGGAGATACAGCTGTCACCAAAAGGCTCCGCCAGCTTTCGGGGACAAAGGACCGGCTGGGACAGCAGATTGACCGGCTGGACTTTGACGACCCGCATTATGACCGCAAGTATCAGGATTTGCAGGAGCGGCAAAACACGATCTACGATGAAATTGTTATCGCTGAGGCTGACATTGCCGATGTGCTGACCAGGCTCAATAATATCCGCCAGCAAAAGATTTCTGAAGACAATGTATATCAGTTCCTACTGTACTTCGATAAGCTGTACGATGAATTCATAGACGCTGAGAAAAAAGAGTTTATCAGGAGTTTTATTGAGAAAGTGGAGATTTACCCTGAAAAGCTGCCAAACGGACGCTTTTTGAAACGGATCGAATTCCGGTTCCCGGTGTTCTTTGATGGGCAGGCGGTTGATGGGTTGAGTTGGGACTTAGAAAGCACAGTTGAGACGGTAGTACTGCTTTCCCACAAAAAGCCAGACGGACATATCAACGTAAAAGTTGAGTTTGGCGAGGGTGAGGGAAAAGTTCCGCTTGATAATATTGCTAAAAGAGCGGAAAGCTACAAGCCCAAAGAGCGAGTGACCTACAAAATGATAAAGGAGTACATAGAAGCCAAATACGGCTTCAAAGTACATACTGCATATATCGCAGAGGTAAAAAGAGATTTAGGATTGCCGATGTATGATGCTCCTAATGCCGTAGGGGAATTGAAACAGCCGAGGAAGCATCCGACGGTAGAGAAAGTGGAAGCCATAAAGGATGCGTTGAAGCATTTTGAGGTAATTTAATAATGATGAGCGTATCATAAAAACAGTGGTACGCTTATTTTTTTACATATTTGTCTTTTCGCTGACCAATATTTTATCTGGTTAAAAAAGCGGAGGGCAGATTTTATACTAAACTGCCTGATTGATACAATTAAAAGTGTTCACTTTGCTATCATTGACTTAAAGAGAAAAATCGAATATAATATAGTAAAGTGCCCAATCATTAGTTTGATTAAGGGCGATTAAATAGAGGTGAAGATATGCTTCAGAATAAAGATATTGAGACACTGAGAATGTTGTTTAGCAGTCATAATTATGTTATGACTACTGCTGAACTTACAGCTTCAAAGTTATACTATGCAGATATAAAACAACTTTTAGACGAAGGATTGATTGAAAGAGTCAGGCGAGGTTACTATCACTGGACTCAAGATTATGGAGAAAGCGAAGTTGTCATTATCAATCGATTGTTTCCCGATGCAGTGCTCTGTATGGAGACTGCCCTATTCTATTATAGATACAGTGACAGAAATCCTGCTGAATGGAACTTTGCAATAGATAAAAATGTCTCTAAGCGGCGAACAAAAATCGATTATCCGTTTATAAAGGCATATCGTGTAGAGTCAGAGTTGGTTACGCTGGGCGAAACCGAGGGTGAAATTGATTTCCACAAAGTCCGCATTTATGACCGTGACCGTACTATTTGCGATGTGCTGCGAAATATGAACAAGATGGATAAGGAGATTTTTAATAAAGCAGTACAGGGCTATGTAAAAGACCCGAAAAAGAATATACCGAATCTTATAGAATATGCGAAAGTTTTGCGTGTGCAAACGCGTGTAAAAGAATTGATTGGAGTGTGGTTGTAATGGCAGATATAGCAGCTTCCGTTCTGGCAAAGCTGAGAAATAAAGCAAAAGCTTCTGGTATCAGCTATCAGCAATGCTTACAACTTTTTGTGCAGGAAGAATTTTTGAGAAAGCTATCAAAATCTGGGTGTGAGGATACGCTAATACTCAAAGGTGGATTGTTCATTTATACTCTAACCAATTTTGAAAGTCGAGCTACCATTGATGTCGATTTCCTGCTCCGTGGATACTCTAATTCAATAGATGCTGTTAAAGATTTGATTTGTAAAATCATCGACACACCGACTGGTAACGATTATATAGAAATGCGAGCAAAAGGCTTTGAAGAGATTTCTCCGCAAAGAAAATATCACGGTATCAGTACACAGATTATTGCTCAAATAAAAAATGTGCGTGTGCCGTTCAATGTTGATATAGGCGTGGGCGATATTATAGTCCCCCGTGCCGAAGAACGCACAATCAATACTCAGCTTCCAGACTTTGAAGCACCTGTAATCAAAACTTATTCCCTTGAAAGCACCATTGCCGAGAAGTTTGATGCCATACTGCAACGCTTTGAGCTGACAGGCAGAATGAAAGATTTTTATGACATTTATTATCTCTCAAGGACATTCGATTTTGAGGGTGCAAAATTGCAGGCAGCTATATTTGAAACCTTACAGCGGCGTGGTACTCCCTATGACAGAGATAGTTTTAAGCGTGTTGTTGCACTTGCCGATGATGAAGATATGCAGAAGCGTTGGAAATTCTTTTTGAAAACCATAAAAGATAACACGCTTGAGTTTTCATTCGTCATTGCGGAAATCCAGACTTTTCTTGAGCCTGTGTTTGATGCGATTGTGAATGAGAAAGAATGGCAAAATATCTGGAAAAGCAATGCGAGAATATGGTCAAATCTGAAGGGAGGTATTGACCGTGACAAGAGCAGCTAATGATGCAACATTGCAAAAAGCTGGTGATATATACCATCAAAGTGATTCTCCGTTTCATAGTTGGAATAATATAAAAAAGACTGAGAAATTAAAACGCTTAAAAGATATAGGAGCTATCTCTAAGAAAAATGAAGAAACATTCAGGAATCAATATAATAGAATTTTCGGTGACTCTTATGACGAAAGTCTCCTTTTGGAAATATTAGATAAATTTACAATTGAAGCTGCCAAAACTTCAATAGACGGTATATCTAATGAATTTTCTAAATATGTAGGTCATATTCCTTCCGAAAATAGAGACGGATATATAGGTGCTTTGCTTGGCGAAATATTAATAAAAGTTAAGGAACCCCCGCATAAATGGGAGGTGACCAAGTCAGCATTTGATGAAATTCTACAGATACAATCAACAGCATATGGAACAAAAGGAACTGCACCACTTCCAAATGAGTACGCAAAAGCAGTTGTTCCTAAAGACAAAATTACTACACTCGAACAGAAAAAATTTGTTGCGTCTATTCGTGAGATTAAGTATGACAAAATGATTCCAAATGCAATGTCAGATTATTGGAAAGCGGATTTAACCGTTGCCAAATATTTTAGGGACAACCTTATGTATTTAGAAAGTCTTGAATCATATATGGAAGATTTGTCTGCAAAGATGCAATATAGTAAAGCGAATAGCGATTTGAATGCTGAAGGAGCAACCGAGGAAGAACAAATAAGAATTTCAAAGCAGCTTTACAATGGTGTAATGAGTTGGGATGCGAATGATTTTGGCTCTATTATTCGTAATCAGGGATACTTCCAGCGAGGAGTTATACATAACATAGTGGACGAAACAGATTTCAAATGGAAAGTAGGTGAAGAAAAGAATGAGCATAAATAACATCAAAAAGCTTTCAATGAATCTCATTTTTATTCTTTACTAATGCAGAGTTTTCTTTCTGGTTACGAAAAACCTTGTGAGATAAAATTACCGTTTATGGCAATTCCAATTTTACTGTCTGCTGGTAAGTAAGTAATAATCCGTATCTTGACAAAATAAGAAATCCCCCAGCACTTACCGGGGGAAGATCTGT
>NZ_AUJR01000045.1 GCF_000424325.1 [Clostridium] clostridioforme AGR2157 | reverse complement strand
GAAAAACCTGGAGTGCCTATTGAGAAGCCGGCCGAAGACCCACTGGACAGCCTGGTAAAGGAACTGACGGGGGAAGGCGGGGAGCCATCGGCTCCAACAACTGAGGCGAAAGTGGTTCCGGCAGAAGAACTGGATAAATCAGCATGTGCAGCAGATAAGGCAGTCATGGCAGCTGTCGTAAAGCAGCTCAGGCCGGTTATTGCAGGGATTAAGGATGAAGATACAAGGAAGGCCGTTACCGATTCCCTGGTATCCTGTCTGACCGATAAGGATGCGGTAAGCGATATTACGAAGATTGCCCAGGCGGCCCAAAAGAATGCGGCAAAGATGGCTGACCAGAAGCCACAGATGGATTTAGATGCGTATCAGGCTGCCTATGATGCCATGAATCCACACAAAAAGAATGGAGGTATGAAGTAATGAAAGGACAGGTTATCGGAAAGAACATGACACATGGATATGCAGGTGATTATGCCAGACAGCCAGATATGATAGTGGATACCCATCCACTGGGAGGGAGTGAAGCGGTAGTGTTTGGCACTCCTCTTGTTTATGACAGTAATGAAAAGGTAGTGGCCTTCGGGGCTTCTGGAACGGCTGCTGATTTTGTGGGAATTGCTTCCCGCGAGTTTAAGAGCGCTACATCCTATCTTTCACAGTCCGCTGGAGAGTATAGGCCGGATGAAGCGGTGAGTGTGTTCAAGCGCGGATGTATCAACGTGTTGTGTAACGTAGGAACACCAAAATTAGGCGGAAAGGTATATATTCGCACTGTTGCCAATGAGTCAATCCCTACAGGCGTTATAGGAGGTTTTGAAGCGTCTGAGGATTCTGGTAAGACCGTAGAACTTACGAACTGTGAGTGGCATGGTGGTAAGGATGCCAATAATGTAGCAGAAATCAGGATTATGTCCTGCAACAGAGCATAAGGAGGAAAAACACAATGAGCAAATTTCAGAGCATGGGGACCTTTGACGGTGGCGTGATATCATCCTCACCAACTGGTGCGGCCGCTCCACAGCGGTTCCAGACAATGGATTCGGCGGCAATTGCCAATGGAGGTGCGCTCCTGCAGTCCGAACTTGAAAAGAAGGATAACGTCATAAGGCAGCCCCTTACCAGTTTCACGTACAGCCGTGATATTCCAATGAGAGTGGGCGGCGGCTGGGCCGAGTTTGTAAGCGCCATGAATGTGGGGTATGGAGTGACCGGAGGAAGCGAGGATGGCCTGGTACATGCAGGCGGGGCCAACGGTATCCCGATGGTACAGGCTAATTTTGATAAGGGATTATTCAAAACCCATATTTTTTCTATCGGAATGAGAATCATGTGGGTGGATATGCAGCGCGAGAAACTGACTGGACGTAGCTTGGAAAGCATCCTGCGGGATGGAATCCGTATGGCCTATGATAAGCATATGGACGCTAATGTATACGTGGGCATCAAACGCTATGGTTCTACTGGCCTTATCAATAATCCGGAAGTCACCACGGCAAATGCTGCGGCAACCGGAACAGGTAGCTCCACGAAATTTAAGGATAAGACACCGGATCAGATACTCCAGGATATCAACGATGCCATTCTGGCTGTTTGGGAAACTGCGGAGTATGACAGGGATGCGGTCCCGAACCATATCATCATGCCATACGAACAGATTAATTACCTGGCAACCACGAAGGTGACGGAACTGGCCGAGAAGACAATCCTGCAGTTCCTGCTGGATAACAATGTGGCCAAGACTAACGGTAGTGACCTGTATATCGGGGGATGTTCCTGGTGTAAGGGTGCCGGCACGGGTGGGAATGACCGCATGGTGGTATACATTAACAAAGAACGGTATGTGGCTAGCGATGAACTGGCCCCATTAAGCCGTGCCATGACACAGCCGAACGCGGAGAATGTGTGCTATGACACAGCATACATGGCAAATATATCTGAGGTGCAGATGTATTATGAGGACATCATGCGCTATGTGGACGGAATCTAAGGGAGGGTAGCCATATGTTCATAAACAGTAAAAAATGTTTTGAAATCCGCGAGGGAGACCAGAAATTGCTTATCCCCCGCAATTTTATCGGTACTATTCCTGATTGGGCATCAAAGCACTGGATGGTACAGGCAGCCATCCATGACGGATCCATTGCCACGCCGGATAATACAGCGGATAAGGCGCTGGAAGCAGCGGACACGGACGCTGGAGAAAAAGCAAAAGAGTACGATATCAGACCAGAGGTAGCGGACACGGACGCTGGAGAGCAGGCAAAGCAGACCGGAAGGAAAGTGAAAGGTTAAGGAGGGACGGGAATGGATGGAGCACAATTTAATGGAGTGATAGCTGCAGCGGCCAATATGCCAGCGCTGGGTGAAAAGGGTACATACACATCTGTGATGTTCCTAGCAGATTTCCCACAGTTTAAAAGGTCCGGAGAGTCTGAGGGCAAAAGCCTGGTACCGGACCCCATACTGCAGCTGTATGTGGATAATGCAAATTCCACCATCCTTCCCAGCCGGTACCATGACATGTGGAGATACGCCGCCGGGCTGTTTGTGGCTCACTACAGCACGCTGTATCTTAAGACCTATTCGGAGGGCTCCCCATCGGCTGCGGCTGCGGCAGCCAAAGGCCAGCAGGCCGGGTTGATTAAAGAGGCATCCATGGGAGATACCTCCATCAGCTATGATAATGAGGCGGTTACGGTGGCAATGGCAAAATGGGGAGCCTGGAACTCCACGCAGTACGGGCAGCAGCTGGCCACTATGGCCCGCATGATCGGGATGGGAGGAATGTATGTTATTTGATAATCCAATCTTTAAAGGATGGTATACGGATACGGTTGACATATACCGCGTAGTCCCAGACAAAGAAGGAAACCTGATGAAACAGAAGCGACAGAAGCAGAACACGGCCCCCATCCCGTGCAGGGTATACAGTTCTAAGCGAGACGGTCCTATTATGGGAGTGACAGCCGCAAAGGAACGGTCCATGGAAAAGATGGCGTGTGACCTGTCAGTGGATATCATGGCTGGTGATGAGTTAAGGATTGTCCGTGGCGGGAACCTGGGGCACGCAAACAAGGCAGATCGGTATTTCGCTGGTGAGCCGCAAAGATACTATGACCCGGTGGGCGGTGCTCTTACTGGTCTGGAGCATCAGAAGGTAGGCCTGCTGAAAGATGAGATTGTGAGGTGAATGCATGTCAAGTTTTGGAAGCCAGATGCGCAAGCGACTGGAAGAACTTCATAAGGCAGGGCAGGATGTGCCGAGGATTATGGCCGATGTGGCCGAAGGCGCTATGATCGCAGCAGTGGAAAAGGCTACGGAAAGGACCCCTCCAAACGGAGGCGCCCCTATTTCTGGTACCGGGACCCGGTCTGGTGAATTGGCGCAGCATTGGTCAACAGACAGTGTGACGAAACCAGTCATCTCGGGTGCCAGTGTGAGGACAACACTGGCTAATAACATACTATATGCATCCTATGTCAATGATGGGCATCGGATGGACCAGCATTTTGTACCGGGATTGATAATCAACGGGAATATGCTGGAAAAGGTAAATCCATCCATGGGTGGGATTACCGTTGGAACCAGGACAAAGTATGTGGAGGGAAAATACATGAAAGAGGCGGCCATTGGAAAGTACCGCGATGTGGTCCGTATGGAACTGGGAAAACGTGTGAGGGAGGCGTTCAGATGATATTCACATTAGAGAACATTATAAATAGCCTGGCCGGAGTACTTACAGCACAGTATCCGGATTATCCGGTATATGCCAGCCCAAACCAGCAGGGGACAGACTACCCTTGCTTTTTTATTTTTTTCATGCCTTCCAAAATTGAAAAGCATCTGAATGATAGGTTCCTGCGTGACCTGGGTGTTGATATCGTGTTTGTGCAGCAGCGTAATATCGTAAATGGAAATGCGGAAATACAGGCCATAGCAGAGTACCTGGATGGGATGTTGGAACTGTTTGATTATGCAGACAGTAGTGGAGGGACAGCCAAGATACGTACCTTTGAGCGGCAATGGCAGACAGAGGATGATGAAATGCACTATCAATTCCATATCCGGCAACGGGTAAGCGCCCCAAGAAACAATGAACTGATGCAGATAATGGAGGAAAACAATGCCAGCATCAAATAAAATTAAAGGCCCTATTGCGATATCGAAACAGAAGAAGCTGAAGAAATATCCGACCGACAAATTACTGCATAGTAAGGTCCTGTCAGGATATCAGCCGGATTTTGCCAGGGCAATCCTGCAGGAGCCGGAATACACCATAGAGGACGCGAAGGCGGCCCTCGACAAAGTTTTGAAAGGAGGTAAGTAGACATGGCAGGAGGTACATGGACAAACCAGAACAAAGTGCAGCCCGGTGTGTATATCAATGTCAAATCCAAAGGCAACATCAATACCAATGTTGGGAATAAAGGCATTGTGGCAATCGCAGAACCCCTTTCCTGGGGACCTGTGGAAACCATTAAGGAAATATTGCCTGGTGAAGATTTAAGACCATATATCGGTTATGATATCGCGAGTCCCAAGGCCTTATTTTTGCGAGAAATGATGAAAGGAAGCGATGTCAGTGCAGGGCCTAGTAAAATCCTGTTGTACAGGCCTAAGGGAAGTGGCGGAAAGAAGGCAACGGTTACATCGGGAGCCCTGACCATCACGGCGCTGTATGAAGGTATCAGGGGAAATGACATCTCTGTTATCGTGCAGGAACAGGCCGACCAAGCTGGGGCATTTGATGTCA
This sequence comes from [Clostridium] clostridioforme AGR2157, assembly GCF_000424325.1. Lineage (GTDB taxonomy): Bacteria > Bacillota > Clostridia > Lachnospirales > Lachnospiraceae > Enterocloster > Enterocloster clostridioformis_A. The sequence continues at coordinate 38,174 of NZ_AUJR01000045.1, read as the reverse complement.
GTACTGTAATCGATGGGACCATAGTTGATGAACAGGCTATTAAAAAGCTGGATGACCTGAAAGCAAATACATGGGTAACGTTTGATGGAACAGGAACTGATATAACTGAAACAGCTGGGGTCACATTGGCAGGGGGAACCGACCCAACTATATCAGCATCTGATTATGCAGCATTCCTGACTGCCATTGAACCTTACCAATTTGATACATTGGTCTATGATGGCACTGATAATACGACTATACAGGCGATTGCAGCATTTGTGAGACGTGTATCAAATAGCATTGGTCAGAAATGCCAGGCTGTAATGGCCAATGCACATACGGTAAACAGCGAGTGGGTGATATCCGCAAAAAATGGGGTCAAGCTGTCAGATGGTACGGCGTTGACTGCACAGCAGGTCACATGGTGGCTGGGGGGTGCGGAGGCAGGTGCAAGATATAACCAGTCGTTGACGTATGCACAATATCCGGATGCGATTGAGGCTAACCCGAAACTGACTGATGGGCAGATAACAGCAGCCATACAATCTGGCGAGATTGTGTTCATTGACACATTTGGTTCCGTCAAGGTATGCACAGATATCAACACACTGACATCTTACAGTGTGGACAAAGGCCAGGAATTTTCCAAGAACCGGGTAATGCGGGTGCTTAACCAGTTCTGCAACGATGTATATAAACAGTTCAGCCTATACTACATCGGAAAGACTGATAATACTGAAACCGGGCGCAATCTTATGAAGGGATGGATTGTAGGCTATCTGAACGAGATACAGGCCGGCAACGGTATCCAGAACTTTGTCGCAGATGATGTACAGGTGAGGGCAGGAAGCAGTGTTGATTCCGTACTGATTGATGTTGCCATCCAGCCGGTGGACAGCATAGAGAAGATTTACATGACAGTGACGGTATCCGTAAACACTGCCGCGCAATAAGGAGGTAGAAAATGTTTCTGTTAGAACGTGATGCCCTTAATGGTAAATCCGGGAGTGGATTCATGACCATCGATGGGGAAAACCATGAAATGTTTGGCCTGAAGAAATTCCAGTCAAATGCAGAATTTCAAGAGAGCGATTTTAAGGTAGTGGGGACGACTCTGGTACAGAAGAAAACAACCGGGGTTTCCCTAAGTGGGTCCATGACGATTTATTATGGGAGTCCGTATTTTTTAAGGCTCCTGCAGGAGTACTTAAGGACCGGGAAGTTGCCATATTTTACTATCCAGATAACCAATGACGACCCAACAACCAGTGTTGGGACCCAGACCGTAGTATTCTACAATGTGAAGCTTCAGAAGCTTCCTGTGGCCATGTTGGATGCAGATTCGGATTTCCTGGAGATGGAAGTGGGATTTTCATATACTGGAATTGAGGTCCTGAACTGGTTTAATGACCCAACACAATTAGGAGGATGATAGCATGTCAAATATTAAGGCTTTTTTACAGCCACCAATCATGAATGAGACTAAAGAGGTGATTATTTCCGAACGGTTTAAGGATGAGGAAGGGAACGTTGTACCTTTTGTAATCAGGATTATTGATCAGGAAACCAATAATAAGCTGACCACAAAAGCAACCAAGAGGGAGAAAATTAACGGACAGATTGTCCGGGAATTGGATAACGTGAAATACGGGAAGCTTCTGGTGGACGCCTGTGTCGTATCCCCTAATTTTAAGGATTCGGAACTGTGTGATTATTACAAGACAGCTGACCCACTGGATGTGCCGGGTAGGATGTTATCTTCGGGGGAATATGGAAAACTCGTCAGGGAAATTAATAACTTCAATGGTTTCATATCAACGGATAATGAACTTAATGAAATAGAGGAAGAAGCAAAAAACTAGCCGCTGGGGACACACTGGATTCAAGGTTATGTCAATACATGCTTTGCCAGCACGGTGTGTACCCCACAGAGGTCCTTGATAGGAGTCTTAAGGAAAAGCTTTTGATGTGGGAATTGATTAAGAAGGAAGCAAAGGAGGTAAAGGTTAAGTAATGGGTGTGATAAACGAAGCTTTTGTCCTGACAGATAATTTTTCCTCTACCTTCAATGCATTTGAGGCTGCAGGGAACCGCGCATTAAACAGGATTGTCACGCTGGACCAGAGTGCTAGTGACCTGTTTAATAAAAATTCTGGGGCCACGGTTGCGGCGGTGCAGGATGTAGGCAGCGCTGTCCAAAAGACAAACCAGCTGCTTGTGCAGGCAAACCAGTCAGCTTATATGCTGGACCAGAACCTTAGCCGGGCGATGGGGCGTTCCTCTGGTGCAGTAATCGGAAGCATCCGTCAGCTTGGAGCACAGATACAGCAGGAGAACCAGGAATTACTTAAGGCCATAAGCTGTCAAAGGCAGCATACAGCAGAAGTTGAAAATACTAATAAATCAGCCAAAGGACTACTGTCAACGATAAAAAAAATTGCAGCAGCTACAGGGGCCATGGTCCTTACAAAGATGTTTTTGTCAACTGCTGATGCGCAATCCCAGATTAATGCAAAATTGGACCTGATAAACGATGGACTCCAGTCCACGGAGGCCCTTCAGGACATGATTTTTGCATCAGCCCAGAGGACACGGACCTCTTATTTGGATACTGCTAATGTTGTTGCGAAAATCGGACAGAATGCCAAGGATGCATTTGCAAACAATGCGGAACTTATCCAATTCGCAGAAAACCTGAATAAACAGTTTGTCATTGCTGGTGCAAGTCAGCAGGAGATTGCTTCCGCATCCCTGCAGCTCACGCAGGCGTTGGGTGCCGGAGTGCTCAGAGGCGAGGAACTGAATGCCGTATTTGAGTCAGCCCCAAATATAATCCGCACAATTGCAGACTATCTGGGGGTAAGTGTGGGAGAGATTAGGGAGTTGGCTTCGGATGGGGCTATCACTGCTGAGATTGTTAAAAATGCAATGCTGAGTGCAACGGATGAGATTGATAAAACTTTCAGGGATATGCCTATGACACTAAGCCAAGCCTTTACTATGGGGAAAAATGAAATCCAAAAGAGTCTACAGGACAGCTTTGAGGGATGGAGTGATTACTTGCAGACAGATGAGGCACAGCAGGCAATGACAAGGCTAATTAATCTCTTTTCCCTGGCAGCCAAAATTGGTGTTGGAGCCTTAAGCATTATTGGGAAAGGTGCACTTTGGGTATCGAACAACCTGGATTTTATTATTCCAGTTCTGGCAGCCATTGGGATTGCCTTCGTGATACTACAGGCACAGGCCATTGCAACGGCGGCAGCCAACATAGGAGGGGCGCTTGCGACAGCTGCAGCCTGGGCAGTTGCTAACTGGCCGATTCTATTGCTGATTGCGGTACTGGCCGGGGCTCTTATAGCAGCCCAACAGTTTGGTTTTGGAATGCAGGAAGTAGGCGGATGGGTAGGGCAGGTATTCGGCATGATTTACGCGGTTGGATACAATATATTTGCTACACTTTGGAATGTCATTGCATCCTTTGCGGAGTTTTTTGCCAATGTATTTAATGACCCAGTAGCTGCAATTGCGCATCTGTTTGCAGATGCCTTGGATGCCATTCTAAGCATGGTGGAAACTGTTGCAGGTGCCATTGATGCACTTACTGGAAGTAACCTGCAGGGAGCTGTTTCGGGATTCCGGGATAACCTTAGTAGCTGGGTGGATAATACATTCGGGGAAAATGCCATCCAAATTAAGCGTATGGCAAACTTGGATGTAGGTGCAACTGCAGCTGAATGGGGCAAATACGGCGCTGATTTAGGCTCTAAGCTGGATAATATGGATATCAGTCTTGATTCCCTGAAGGATACGTTCGGAGGGTTTGATGCATCTTCCATCCCAGCGGCCGGTGACTTGGATGTGGGGGATGTAGACCGGGTAAAAAAAATAGATGGGGATGTCAACCTGTCGGATGAGGATATAAAGCTATATCGTGACCTGGCTGAACGGAGATATATGAACAACGTGGAGCTTCAGACACTGGCTCCGCAGATTTCGGTATCCATTCCGGAATCCGCTGCGAAAAACCTGACCTCAAAGGATATCGCGGATAAGCTTAAGGTATTGCTCATCCAGCAGGCCGCAGCGCACACATCGGTATCACATGGATAGATAGGAGTATACGTACCATGGCAAAAATCAAAAATGGCTGCTCCATATATATAAAATTTGGAAGCAGGAAGGTAAAACTGCCTGTAAATCCAGAAGAGATAGAAATCAAGTACCCAACTGACCACAAGACATATTCTGTAATCGGTATTGGTGAGATAGTGGTTCCCAGGAAACCATCATTAAAGGTGGTTTCCTGGGAAAGTTTTTTTCCTTCATCTGCGGACGACCCTTATGTCAATGGCAATGCAAAGGCCCCAGAAGACTATGTCGAATATTTTGAGAAAGCATTAAACAAGAATCAGAAATGCCGTCTAATCATATCCCGTTCAGGGCTCTATGACACCAATATCCGATGCATCATCAGCGATTTTAAGACAAAGGATAAGGGCGGTGAACCGAATGACATCTATTATGAGGTGGAATTGACCGAATATAAGAACTATGAGCCGGAGGTGGTGTCAATCATCACCACGTCTGCCACGCCACTTGCTGATGCCCCGGAAGCCACTACTGAGGTAGCGCGGGAGGTGGAAACACCAGTGTTGCGGGTAGGTGCCCCCTGTATTGCCAATGGAAAGTATTGGAGTGACAGTTATGGGGCAAAGCCTTATGGCACGGCAAATAACTTAAGTACAACCGTGACCCGGATAGTAGAAGGGAATCCCTATCCAGTACATATTGGCTCATATGGCTGGCTGTCCGCAGACCAGCTGCAGATAACGGGGTGATACGATGGATAGTTTTTCTTTGCGGGTCCAGACCGTTGGTCCTGCCCCTGGTGGGGCCACACAGACCACAATTACTGAATATGCAAACATCATTGAATCAGCCGAACTTACTACAAACCGTTTTGATTCTCCTGCCAAGCTGGTGTTTTCGTGTGTTGATGCTCCTTTGATTTCGGAAGGAAGTTCGGTGGAACTTACGGTAGATGGGATAAGGATGTTCAAGGGATATGTATTTACAATTACAGAGAATCAATTGGGGGAATCAGAGTACACCGCATATGACCAGCTGCGATATCTGAAAGCGAATGCAAGTTATACTTTCATTAATATGACCTTGGCGCAGATTATCCAACAGATTGCGGCTGATTTCGGATTGACAGTTGGGAAAATGGAAGATACAGGATATGTTTTTCCATGTCTTATCAAGGAAAATGAATCCTGTCTGGATATCATTTTTGGTGCATTGTCTGAGACAATCATCCAAACAGGAAAGATATATAATTTTTACGATAATGCCGGAGCATTGACCTTGGTTGAAGCGAAGGACATGTTCGTCACAACTGTAGTGGGGGACAGGAGCCTGGCAACGGAATATACTTACAGCCGGGATATTGATTCCGACACATATAACCGAGTGAAGCTGGTACGGCCCAATAGTGAGACCGGGAAGGCGGATACCTACATCTACGAGGATACGGAAACCATATCCAAATGGGGACTACTCCAGTATTACGATGAGGTGGATGAAAACCTGAACGAGGCACAGATTGACCAGATGTGCAAACAGTATCTCCAGTATTATAACCGGGTAGTGCAGACATTGACCATGGATAATGTTATTGGGGTCCCGGGAATCAGGGCGGGGACCATAGTGCCTGTCCGGATAAGTAGGATTCAAGATTTATCCATGTCCAGGCTGGTGCTTACCGAAAAGGTTGTACACAGCTTTGAGGCAGATGACCATGTCATGAGTATCGAGTTTAAGGATTTCCAACAGCTGGGAGGGATAAATATTGTCTGAATTGATTGACGTGTTGAATATGATTGTACAGGATAATACTAAGGCAAATAAGCAAACCGACATAGTGTATGGTACGGTCTCATCCATTGCCCCACTAACCGTCAAGCTGGATGACACAATGCTTCCGGTTCCGGATGTGGCACTGGTCCTGACGGAAAACGTAAAATCCAGGTCAGCCAAGGTACAGGGGGGAGGCGGTGGTACTGTTGTGATTAATGAGGGACTGGCCGTAGGCGATAAGGTGGTCATGCTTAGGGTTTCACACGGGAGCAGATACATCATTCTATCGAGGGTATAAGGAGGCATGATATGGCAACATTGCCGGAGGGGGTAGGGCTGGACACTTCATTGACGTATGTAGACAGACCTACAAATACATTCATGATTGACTGGTCATCCAGACAGATTAGTGGGATGGGTTCCGGGCTTGCTGCCATGCGGCAGGCGGTGGACATCATCCTGAATACGGAGCGGTTCCGGTGGCAGATATACAGCCCTAATTTTGGGGTTGAGTTAGAGGAACTGATTGGCGAAGAATATGATTATGTAACCAGTGAGATTGCGAGGCGGGTGGAGGACGCATTTTCTACAGACAGCAGAGTGCTGTCCGTAGGGAATTTCGTTTTTACAGACCAGGGACAGGGTGTCCTAAAATGCGTATTTGATGTAAGTACAATTTTTGGCCCGGTACAGGCAGAGGTAACGGTATGATAGATTTTAGTGGAAAAACGTATGCAAATATATTATCAGACCAGCTGTCCAGGGTGCCTGATGATTTGGACAAGAGGGAAGGCTCTATTATCCAGACAGCCCTTGGACCGGTAAGCTGGTATCTTGAAGGGGTATATATGGACATGCAGCGGTTACAGGACAATGTCTATGCAGGAACAGCGGGTGGAGAAAGCCTTGACCGGATTGCTGAAGCATATGGAATTGCACGAAAACCCGCTACCTATGCACATAAGCAGGGTGTTTTCAATGTCCAGGTCCCAATTGGGTTCAGGGTATCTGCAATTCAGGAAGAACACATCATATATCGGGCAGTTGGATATATAGGAGTCCTGGATGGCTCACACACGTATGACATGGAGTGTGAAAAGCAGGGAGAGATAGGGAATGGATATACTGGACAGCTGCTCCCAATTGACCATGTTCAAGGGTTGACCTCCGCAATGCTCACTTCAATTCTTATAGCAGGTAGCGAAGAAGAGAGCGACAACGCTTTGAAGGCGCGCCTGTTGAATGTGATACAGAAACCGTCCACCAGTGGCAACCGGTATGATTATTATAACTGGGCCATGGAGTGCGATGGCGTAGGCGCGGCCAAAGTCTTTCCACTGGCCAACGGACCGGGGACAGTCAAGGTCATCATAGCGGATGCCAACATGTCGGCTGCAGGTACCGGCATACTGAAGATGGTACGGGAGCATATCGAGGAGCTGCGCCCCATCGGCGCGGATGTGACCGTGGCATCTGTCGTGGAAAAGGCGGTCAATGTATCAGCTGGAATCAGGCTACATGCAGGCATGAACCTGGGTGTCGTCCAGAATGCATTCCAGGCTGCACTGACTGAGTACCTGCACAAGGAGGCCCTGGACCTGTCCTATGTGAGCCTGGCAAGGGTCGGGAACCTGCTGCTGGGGACTGAGGGCGTGGAGGATTACTCAAATCTGTTGCTTAACGGCGTATCCGGCAACATGGCCCTGACGGAAGAAGAGATTGCAGTGACCGGAACGGTTACATTGGAGGTGATGTGATGCAGGTGAGTACGTTCTACGAGAAGCTAAACAAGGTTGATGGGAATATCTATGTCGTGGAGGAGGAAATACACCTTACCAATGGCGTGTATGAGGCGGAGCTGCAGCATGACAACATCAATGAGGCTACTTTCGCAGTGTTCACCGGCCCGAAGCTGACAGGAACCCGCTTGGAAACATATACCCTGTCTACACCCAGCCTGGCGCCATGGAAACGGATTGTCCGGGTGTATGCAGACGTACCGGTGGCCTACATCAGTTATGAGACGGATGGGGACACTGTTGAGGGAGACGATATCAACCGAGTCCAGGCAGCCGTTGTGGAAGCGCAGAAGGCGCTGAATACGGAAGAAGCGCGTGCCTTGTCTGCAGAGATGGAACTGAATGGGCGGATTGATACAGAGGTCAAACGGGCAGAGGATGCAGAACTGACTTTAAGGAATGACCTGACAGCTGAGGTGACGCGGGCGAAGGCTGCCGAAAAGACCAATGCGGATAACCTGGCCACAGAATCGACCAGGGCCAAGGCAGCGGAAAAGACCCTTACAAATAACCTGGCCAGTGAGATTACGAGGGCGAAGGCTGCCGAGAAGTCAATTGGTGACGCTGTTAATACGGAAAAATCCAGGGCTACGGCTGCGGAGGAGGCTATACGGAACACTATCGGTATCAATAAGCCTAACTGGGATGATAAGTATACCAGGAATGAGGTTGACAATAAGTTTTCTGCCCTGGAGACCGCCATTGATTGGAAGGAGGCTGTCATCACCTATGCTGACCTTGCGACAACTTACCCCCATCCGAATGACGGCTGGACTGTCAATGTCAAGGATACGAATTATACGTACCGCTGGAGTGGCACTGCCTGGATAGCTATATCCGCCAATGCAATCCCAAAGGCAACCCAGAGTGTGGATGGTCTTCTGAGTAAGGAGGATAAGACACATTATGATGATGCCTATAATAAGCGTCATACACATACCAATAAATCCACCCTGGACAAGCTGACGGAAACCCTGCTGACAAATTGGTCGGATGCTTATAATAAGCGGCATGAGCACGGAAATAAGACCGTCCTGGATAAGATTACCCAGACCCTGCTGGATAACTGGAACGCGGCGTATACGCACATCAGTAATAAAAGTAATCCCCATGGGGTGACAAAGTCCCAGGTGGGACTGGGAAGCGTACCCAACGTGGCAACCAATGACCAGGTACCGACCTTTACGCAGGCAACCACTCTTACCAATCTTACCAGCGGAGAAAAGCTGACCGTTATGTTGGGAAAAATTGCGAAGGCAATCGAGGATTTTATCACTCACAAGGCAGATGCGGTCCAACACATCACGGCAACGGAACGGACCAACTGGAATGATGCCAATAGCAAGAAGCACTCCCACAGCAACAAGAGCATTCTTGATACGGTTACGCAGGCCATGCTGGACAAATTGGACGGTATTGCTTCTGAAGCTGAGGTCAATGTGCAGTCAGACTGGAGTGTGACGGATACTGGATCGGATGCTTACATCAAAAATAAGCCAGCCTCCATGCCGGCCAATGGGGGAACTGCGTCTAAATTATCCAATGCGATTCAAATCAGCGATTATGACACATTCGTTCCCTCAAAAGTTGCTGCGGGAGCAATTACACCCATTATGGCAGGATCCAGTGCAAATTCGCCCTGGCCTAATACGACTGCCGGCTTACTGATACAGAGCAACCCGCAGGACTCCTGGCACATCCTGATATTCCGTAGCGGTCAAGGAGGATGGGCGTACCGGTCATATTATGAGGAATCTGGAAAATGGAGTGAGTGGAAAATCTGGTCTACCTTTGACGGAGCTTACAGCAGCCTGACAGGAAAGCCCAGTTCCTTCCCGCCGTCTTCCCACACACATACAGAACTTGCTCCAACTGTAACAAGTTCAAATACCTTAAGTTCAAGCGCGGGGCAGTTCTGTAAGCTCGCCACTTTAAAGATAAGCCGCCGATATGGATATGCCAGCCGGACATATGAATGCATCATTGGTTCACATGGCTTAAGTGATAGCGATTTTCTGCGGTTAAATCTCTGGTTTAGACAACAAAATGAATTTGGTAAGGAACCTTATGTATTCCTTTCCGTGACGGCAAATGATAACACAATAGAACAGGTAAAGTTTTATACGGTAGTAGACGAGCTAAATGCGGCCTATACCCAGATATCATTATGGGTAAAAATCATGACTGAATATACGACCTGCATGTTATTCACAACGGCGAAGGCCGCTGCTTCTGATAGCGTAACCTATCATAATAATTCTGGATTTGTGGCCACCTTGCCAACAACAGGGACCATCACAGGGCAAGTTGACTGTTCCGGCAGACATGAACATACCAAAAGCCAAATAACGGACATGCCCACAAAGTTATCCCAGTTTACTAATGACTCTGGATATCTGACGGAGGCTGATGTGGATACCAGCCAGAACCACACGCATGCAAATAAGACGGTGCTGGATAAGATTACTCAGACTATGCTTGATAAGCTTGCAGGGATTGCGGAGGGAGCAAATAAGTATGTGCATCCCACCACATCAGGAAATAAGCATATTCCGTCCGGCGGATCAAGCGGCCAGATATTACGGTGGAGTGCTGACGGTACCGCGGAGTGGGGCGCTGACAGTAACAGCGACACCAAGGTGACGCAGACCAATACAACCGGCAGCGCAAATTACCGGATAGTGCTGTCTGGAAACGCCAATGACAGTACGGAGACCAATACAGCCCGTAAATCTGCAAATTTCTGGGCAAACCCTGCAACCGGCGAATTATACGCAAAAGGATTTCGACGGACAGACATAACCGGGCAGACTTTGGATATCAACACCCTAAATCTTTCTTCTGGTGCCCCTTGCATTATGAGATACATTGAAAAGAGCGACGGCGGCGCTACAAATATCACCAATATTCCTGTAGCGGGAAAACCGTTCCTTCTTGATGTGGAACTGATACGCTGGGTATCAGCAGCAGATTATATTACAATGCAAACTTTCCGGAATGCTGCGAACCAGACAAATGAGTATGTGCGTTTCTGCAAGAACGGGACATGGAATGACTGGACCACAAGAGTATTTTCCGATACCGAATACTCCCATCCCAGCAGCGGGGTAACGGCAGGAACCTACCGGAGTGTCACAGTCAACGCCCAAGGCCATGTCACAGCCGGCACAAATCCAACCACCCTGGCCGGATATGGCATCACGGATGCGGCTGCCAAAAACCATAACCATGACATCACCTACCTTAAAAAGGGTGCCGTCACCTGGGGTGACCTGAAGGGGGTGTAAGGCATGTATGGAAAGACATTATACGGCCGTAGCCAGTATGCCCAGGAGGGCTCAAGCAACATTGTCCCGGAAAAGTACTTTGTGGACCTGGCGAGGTATGCGCCGCCCTTTCTGGCGGAGATACGCGAGATGGCGGAGATATACCGGACGCAGGGCTATGAGGTGGGGCAGCTGCAGCATGACCTGGAAGATCTGATTGACCAGTGTTACATTGTTACGGCCACCTGGGGACTATCAAGATGGGAGCAGATGCTTGGCGTGGCCACTAATATGTCCCTTACATACGAGCAGCGCCGGGAGATACTGATGGCAAAGCTTCGGGGCCAGGGGACCACGACCAGGAAGATGATAGAGGACACCGCGGCGGCATTCAGTGGCGGGGAAGTGAAGGTGATTGAGGACAACCCCAGTCATCTTTTTATTATCCGGTTTATCGGCATCAAGGGGATACCCAGGAACATGCAGGCATTTGTCTCCATGCTGGAGGACATAAAGCCGGCGCATCTGGCCTACCGGTTTGAGTACCGATATACCACATGGAACGAACTGAAACCATGCGTATGGAACCGTCTTGGGGGCATGACCTGGGATGACGTAAGGACATTAAAGGAGGCATAGGATATGCAGTTAACACCGAATTATAAGTTAAAGAAACCAGAAGGGGCAGACCCAGTTGATATACAGGATTTTAATGACAATGCTGACCTGATAGATGCGGCGCTGAAGAAGAAGGCAGAATCCTCAGGCGGGGATATATCCGGGATGACAGTAAAGACACTGGATGACATAACCACGGAATTCCCGGTCCCAGAGGCTGGCGAAAGTACAAAGACTTTTCTTGGGAAAGTCAAAAAGTTTTTCAGTGATACCAAGAACTGGATGACCGGTGTTTGTTTGATTGGCCAGATAGTGAATAACTGCGTGACTAACAACGCAAAATTACCGCTGTCGGCTGCCCAGGGTAAGGTGCTAATGGACCTTTATACTGTGCTCAATACCGATAAGAACCCGAAGATAACACTTGCCGAGTACAGCAATAATTTTGTGATATCTCCCACAACCTGGACTACCGCATTCAATTTGTGGCTTTCGCCGGGACTATATATAGTAAAACATTCAGTACTCGCACCGAATGGTGTCAGCAGTATTTCCTTAAATATGGAAGTTCCGGGGGGCGGTGAGCAGCAGACAGATCGAGGCGATAATACTGGTGTCAGGGGGGTAATCGGTACCAATATTTATTATTTACCATCTGGCGGTACCTATATCGGGAGCGTGTACGTAAACCATAACACGACGGCTACAGCCAATAATAATCTTAAAATACTGAAGCTGTGGTAACCAGGAATGGTAATTGAATCTTGGCAGGGAGTAATATATTTGCTATAATAAAATATTACAGATGATAAATAACTTGGAGGTGTTTATGGAAAGTTGTGGCAACAGACGAAATTCGACTATTGATATATTACGGGTTCTTTTTGCAGTTGTAATAGCTCTTTTTCATATTGCAGAGGTATATCCTTTACAAATATCTAATAAAATCAGCCTTTTCGCACAAGGGGCTATTGGTGTTGAATTTTTTTCTGTAGTGACAGGGTTTTTAATGGCGCAGTCTGTAAAGAAAAGACTGGAAGAAAAATCATTTGAAATAGGAAAAGAAACGGCTTATTATGTTGGGAGAAAATACATTAAGATTTTTCCATACCACCTTTTTTCATTTGTTATATCGTTGTTCTTATATCTCCTTTGGAATTCAAACTCGCTATTTGATAAGGTAAGGATTGTATTTTTTTCTTTCAGTGATTTGTTTATGCTTAACATGACCGGGCTCTATAGCTTGAAATTAAATGTACCGGCATGGTATTTATCGTCAATGTTTATTTCCCTGCTGATTTTATACCCTGTTATCAGAGCTAAATATGATTTGTTTGTGCATGTGCTTTCTCCGGTATTTGTTCTTTTTTGTGCGGGATGGATGTCGCTTACGACTGAAAGCATGAGAGGCATTGAGATGTGGTGCGGAATTATGTACAAAGGTACATTGAGAGTTGGAATGGGGATTGCATTAGGCAGTATCTGCTTTGAAGTTTGTCAAGTGATCAGAGGGAAAAAGTTAACACCTAAAGTAAAGACAGTATTGTCCATATTAGAGATCACGGGATATGCAGTAACTTTCCTGTATTCCTGTATGAATTTGTCAGAGCAAGGATATTTTGTGATATTTTTTATTATTGCAGCTTCTATAACTCTAACTTTTAGCAATGTGACGGTAACCAGAGATATTAATTTTTTGAGGGGTAAGGCGAAACTGGAAAATCTTAGTTTAGCTATTTTTCTTAATCAGACATACTGTGCAACAATTATAAAACACATTATAAATCAGTATAATTTAAAAATTAAGAATATTATTATAGTTCTAATATACTTATTTATGGTATTTGTGTCATCAGCTTTATGCTTAATCGTTGTTAATGGAGTTAAACGAAAAACAATGAGAACGTGTTAATAGAAACTGTAGTTTAGGGGACCGCAAGGTCCCCTTTATGATACACAAAAATAAGAAAGAAGGTAATTCAATGGAAAAAATAAGAATTGGAAAGGAAGAACAGCTGTATGAGATCAAAAGCATCCAGCCAGTATCATCCAGTGTCATGCAGATTGAGTTTGCAGGCTCAGTCCCTATCACTTGGGGAGACATTACCATCTACACAGCCGGTGGTGATGAGGCGACGACCCTGACCGGCTATGAGACGGTATATCGGGATGAGGGGCAGATCCTCTATCTATCAAACGATGGTAGCGTATACAACCCTCCTGTGCCGCCAGAACCGGTAGATCCACCGGAGCCCTATGTACCAACCCTGGAGGAGCTGCAGGCCGCCAAACGCCGGGAGGTGGCAGCGGAGTGCGAGAGGCTTATTTATGCCGGAATCAATGTAACGCTGGCTGATGGCAGCGCGGAACACTATGCGCTGACCATTGAGGACCAGCTTAACCTGTTTGGCAAGCTGAGCCAGATAACTGCCGGGGCAACGCAGCTGGAGTACCATGCCGATGGACAGCCCTGTAGGTATTACAGCGCAGCAGACATGCAGGCAATCATCCAGGCGGCCATGTGGCATGTATCCTATCACACCACGTACTGTAATGCTATTAACATGTGGATTGCTGGCTGCCAGACCGCTGAGGAGGTCCAGGAAATCTTTTATGGTGCGGATGTGCCGGAAGAGTACCAGAGCGAGGTGCTTAAGACGTATCTGACACAGATAGCCGGGCAGATGGGAGTGAGCACGGATGGGGCACAGACGGAACGATAAGTATGTCATATTGTGGGCCGTTGGAGGACTGATATACATAAGCCTGGAAGCCATTTGGCGGGGACATAGCCACTGGACTATGTTTATCCTGGGTGGCATCTGTTTTGTCGCTCTGGGGCTGATTAACGAGGTATTGCCCTGGGATATGCCCCTATGCCAGCAGGTGATTATTGGAGCCTGCATTGTGACAGTGTTGGAGTTTGCGACCGGCTGTGTGGTCAACCTGTGGCTGGGATGGAACGTGTGGGATTACAGCAGCCTGCCGGGCAATATCCTGGGTCAGGTATGTCCGCAATACTGCCTGCTTTGGATGCCGGTAAGCCTGGCTGGAATCGTGCTGGATGACTGGTTACGGTATTGGTGGTGGGGCGAGGAGCGGCCGTATTATAAAATATTATAGAAAGGTGAGGTTAATGAAAATGAAAAGAGAATATGTAATTACAGTACAGGGGGCGCTGGCAGCAGCTGGTGCCTTTTTAAGTGCGAAGCTAGGAATCTTGTATCCGGTGCTGTGCATCCTAATGGGTACCATGGTGTTAGATTACATAACCGGGATGCTGGCCAGTAAAAATGAGGCCATAGACCATCCGGGTGATGCCAGCTATGGATGGAGCTCCAGAAAAGGGGCTAAGGGTATCATTAAAAAGGTGGGATACCTGTGCGTAATTGCCGCGGCTATGGTGGTTGATTATGTGATTGTTTTTGTGTCGGCAGAGCTTGGGATGCAGATATCCGTCAAGGCCTTCTTCGGGCTCCTGGTGGCGGTCTGGTACTTACTCAATGAGTTGTTGTCCATCATCGAGAATGCCGGTCGTATGGGTGCCAATGTGCCGGAATGGCTGCGTAAATATATCGCAGTATTGAAGGATAAGATTGACAATACAGATTATCAGGGAGGCAGCAGGACATAAAAGGAGGTGGTCCGTATATCTCCCGGCCGCCAGGGTAATGGCGGTAAACTTATCAACCCAAAAAAGGAAAGAGAGGTACATATTATGGCAGAATCAACAGGAAAACATGCAGCGCATATTCCGGGAAATGGGGGATACCTGGCAGAGGGGCCAGACCTGCAGGAAAAACAGCCCACCCCATACCTGTATGATGCACCAACAGACACGCCGCATCCGGGTAAGCACCAGAGCGGTGTAGGCGGCCCAAGTGACCGTAACAATAATGGCGTAGACGACGAAAAGGAGTAGTTGCGATATCGCAACTTGTGACGTCACAACTTTTTATGGCCTGGGAGTAAGTCCCAGGCCTTATCTTTTGATTGGAGGTACGATATGAGTAAAACATCAGCAGGATTAATTCAGCACTGCAAGGACAAGCTGGGAACACCTTACGTTTATGGCGCAAAAGGAGAGGTCCTTACCCAGGCCATACTGGACAGGTTGGCCCGGGAGAACCCAGGCACATACACATCTACTTACAAGGCCAAGGCGGCCAAGTACATAGGCCAGCGTTGTACGGACTGTAGTGGCCTCATCAGCTGGTACACCGGCATCCTGCGCGGCAGCTACAACTACCATGACACCGCGGTGGAGCGGGTGGGCATCGACCATCTGGACGAGTCCATGGTAGGCTGGGCGGTGTGGAAGCCGGGACACATCGGGGTGTACATAGGCGATGGATATTGCATCGAGGCCAAGGGTATCAACTATGGGACTATCCAGAGCCGTGTGACGGCCACGCCCTGGCAGAAGGCATTAAAGCTCTGCGACATCGACTACACGCCGGTCCCGGTGACATACACCCAGGGCTTCCAGCCGGCCGCAGACGGCCAGCGCTGGTGGTATCAGTTTGCAGATGGCGGCCATGCAGCTAACGGTTGGTACTGGCTCCAGGAGATGGAGCGAAGGACATGGGGATGGTATCTGTTTGACAGCGAAGGGTACATGCTGACCGGATACCAGGTGGACCCCTCCGGCGAGGCATTTTTACTCTGCCCGGTCAAGGGCTCCAACGAGGGCAAGTGCATGATTACGGATGCCAGGGGTGCACTGCGGATTGCGGAGGAGTATGACATGGTAAATCGACGGTATGTGTTTGAGTGGTAAGGCATAAGATATCATGTATATAGAAAGGGCGGCCTTTTATGAGCCGCCTTAATTTTCCGATTCTTTTTTTGCAAACAGATAGCCACTTAACGTAAATAAAAGAGTCTTTATAATCTCTATTATATCCTTTGTAATAGAAGAAGGTTGATGCTTCAGAGTTGCGCTTGTAATAACATCGATTACAAATATTATCCCGAGTATCACCAAACAACCTACGATTAATTTAAAAGCACTGAAATAGCGTTTATCTTTTCTCGTCTTATCACGTTCTCCAATTTCGAGCTGCCTTACAAGCAAGGGATCTATTTGGTTAAACTGTGCTTTGTCAAGGGGCTCATCTTCTTCTTTAAGAGGCCTACCAAAAAGAAAGTCATTATCAGTTTGAGACAATATAATCCTCCTCACCGGCGATATCATTATCGTCCAAGTAGATTTTTCTCTTATCTATTGCTTTTCTCCAGGCAGTATTGGATTTGTGGGTAAAAGACGACAAAACGATTCCGTCATAATCACTATAATTTTCCCAAACCTTGTCAAACGCTTCCCTAAAAAGAGGCGATGAGGACGTATCGGCCACATACACTTTTCCATCGTCTGATATAGAAAAGCGCTTTATTGAATTAGAGCCAGAACTCTTAAACTCATCATACACGCTTCTGAGTACTGGGCCATATTTCCATGCTTCAAACCGTTCATCGAATAGCGCACGGCCGGTGGACTTGTAATATTCTTTATACAAACAAAAAATTAGTTTTTGGAGTTTCATTGGCGTGATATCTTTGTCCTCTTTAAAGGCCCTATCTAATATAGTATTTCCAATGATTAAAGCATTGACCATAACATAGACACCTCCTCACTTATTATTATGCAGGCTTTGAAAAAAAATACGAAAACCGCCTCATGGCGGTTCCTGCGCTTAGTGACATTGCATGTCGCTCAAATGTTGATTCAGTTACGCAGGTATATAGAACGCCCTGTCTGTACTTATAGTATATGGGAAATTTACAAAAATGTCAATGAAGGATTGAACTGTTGTTCGTGTATATATGATCTGATGATATATGGACTATCTGCTTCTTAATTATATGTGAAAGGCGGGTACCGGATGAACCGGGCCCGCCTATAATATTTGGTAGGCAATGACTACCATTTGCCTACCTTGCACAAGTTTTTCTTTAACACGCCTGGTTACGCTATAGTACTTCTGGTTTTTCTATTTCTTTAAAATCCCTTATTTTAAAAGATAATAAGTTACGCTATAATATTGTGTAGCACACATGGTTTTTTGATATCGGCTTACAGGGAATGTGGAGGTGGTATGTCTTTTGTCCAAACTTAATGCAAAGCAACATATCGAGGTGGATTTGAGCATGGACGAGCTGGATTTGACCGATGCAGAGAAGAAAGCTACCTACCAGGAGATCAAAGATGATGTGATTGAGCATACCGGACTCAAGGTCAGCAGTTTGTATATCGCTCAGGTGAAGCAGAAAACCGAGAATTGAAGCGCACTTCCCAAATGGACTGGGTTCGGGCCGCCAATTCCATCCGCAGCCGGGCGGAAGAAATCATCCTGCACGAAATGATTTATGTATAAGGAGGCTGCCATGAGATACCGGGTTGAACGGTGGGAGGGCCAGCGCTGCCTTATTATGAACAGCCGGGCGGAGCTGCTGGAATACCTGAAGCATACACCTCCCGAAACAATCACAGACATACGGAAAATTTATAAGAATGGGATTACGGATTCTGTCATGGAAACCTACTTCCCTTATGGCGGATACAGAAACAAGGGGGAGCGTCCAGCAGGCCACCTTGTCAGTGTTCCGCCAAATCCAAAATGATATTGCTTTGCTGCAGGAGCCAGCCCGTAAATTCTTTCGGGCTGGCTTTTTCCGTTTTGATCGCCCGTTTCCTTTGCAGGGCTTCCTTTTTGAACGCTTTAAAGGCTGCCTGCATTTCTTCCAGCCGGTCAGCCGGGAAGTCAGGATTTTTCTTTGCCTTATTGATGATATTGCGCCAGTGCTGGCATTCGTTTTTATAAACAAGATCATATTTGTTATCTTTGGCCCGTTTATCAAACTCCCGCTTGTTTTCGAGCGCCTGTGCTTTCCGGCATTTCTCACTGCATAATTCATAGCGCTGGCTCCTAGCAAGGAAGATTTTTCCGCAGGTTTTACATTTCCTAATATATAAGCCCCAGTCGGAAAGCCGGTTCAGATAATAGATGATCAAAGGATGGAGGGACACATCAGCGGCAACGCATTCAGCCCCTCTCTTATTGTCGGGATACCAGAGGTCAAGCCGGGTATCCCCGGCTGGCACCGATCCCCATATCCGATGGGAGATATTCGGCCGTTGGGGTTTGCCGGTATCCGGGTCAAATTCCAGCGGCGGGGCTTCCATAAATATGGCTGTAAAACCGTTCATTTTACTGATAAAGCGGTCACAGGCGGCCAGTCTGTCCCGTGGCTCCCTGGCACGCAGATACTCGTTCCAGGTACGGAACGCCGCATACATTCTCACCGGATCGCCGGTGAGATATTTTTTTGACAGAAATTCTCCGGCGGCCTGTTCCAATGCAGGCTGCTTCCAGCGGTTCGAGTGCAGGGCTTCCCGCAGCTGGGACAGTCCCAAACGGTTCCATTCCCCGTCCGGGTCATGTTCAAATTCAGAAAGAAATGTCCCCAGAGGCCGGATGGCGTCACAGAGTAAATCCGTATCCATATCCCCTTGCAGACGGAAACGGATTTGTGTCTCCTCGCCTATCAAAATACGCTCTTTCATTTTCTGCCTGTCCAGTGTCAGGACGAACAAAATCCGGTCATAGACCGGTTCATGCCGGTTAAATGCAAATTCCATAGGTTCGTTCTTCTCAATGCTTATGGTAATTTCATAATAAAGTTCAATTCGTTACATACAGAGTACCGCAAAAACATTGATTTGTCAAGTTTGATCCAATATGATAATTGGCACATGGTAATTTCGTTACATGTAGTACCTTGACAAGTAAATGACCGTCTGACAGGGATATGACCGTGAGGGGAAGCAGCGCCGGGAGCCGGAAAATCGGAAAGATACCGAGCCGGGGAGCGTGCCAATACACGGGATACGCCGCAGGAATGGGGCAGCCGCAGGGATGCGGCTATGAGGATAACGGCTGTCAGACAGAACGGCGAAAGGAAACAGAGATTTTATCAAATTTAATAACAGGAGGAACAACAAAATGAGTGAAAACAAGAGACTGAAAAGCTATGACGATCTCCCTCTGGTGCTGGATGTGGCGGATATCCAGCGTATTAGGGAATTTCCAGAGTGAGCGCCTACGAGCTGGTTCACACGCCGGGATTCCCGGCCTTCCGTAGCGGAAGGCTGATTAAGGTCAGTAAAAAAGCGTTCTTTGACTGGATGGCAAAAGGTCCCGGAATCGTACCGGAAAGCAACAAATGAGGGAAAGGCAGCTTCCCCTGACCAGATGATTACCGCTCTTTTTTAAGGGGCATACGGAGGGGAAAACGCTCAAAAATGACACCGAAACATGACAGTAAAATGGAGGGAACAGCAAATGCCGAGAATAAGTAAAAAACGCAGGTAAGAACTGGCTTTCTTCCTGAATGACCGCAACCGTGTCACCTATAACGAACTGTGCCGGAAATGCCGCCATAGCTGCAAAGTATTCCGGCATTTCCTGTTTGGGGCGATCCGGCGGGTATTCTCCCCCGGCTGCAAATATGAGGAAATGCTCTGCCTGGTGGGAGGCCAGGGAGCCGGAAAATCTACCTTTTTCCGGCTGCTGGCAATCGAGGACGAATGGTTCAGCGACGATCTGAAGCGGCTGGATGATGATAAGGTATTCACGAAGCTGCAGGGCCACTGGATACTGGAAATGCCGGAGATGCTGGCAACCCACAGCGCAAAGAGCATTGAGGAAATCCGCTCCTTTATCAGCAGGCAGAAGGAAACCTACCGGACGCCATATGAAGCACAGCCCAAATACCGGCTGCGCCAGTGCGTGTTCGGCGGCACTTCCAACACACTGGACTTCCTGCCCCTTGACCGGGCGGGCAACCGGCGTTTTTTGCCGGTCATGGTCTACCCGGAGGAAGCGGAGGTTCACATTCTGGAGGACGAGGACGCTTCAAGGGAGTACCTGCTGCAGGTATGGGCGGAAGCCATGACGGTCTACTGGAGTGGACAGTATTCCATGAAATTCAGTAAAGAAATACAGAAACAGCTTGTGGCAGTGCAGAAAGACTTCATGCCGGAGGACACCGAAGCCGGGCAGATCATCGGCTTTCTGGAGACGTATACCGGCAGTATGGTCTGTTCCAAACAGCTTTACAGGGAAGCCATGCACCATGAGTTCGCTGTGACCGGCTGGAAGCCTTTTTCCAATCCGAGGATGTTCGCCGGGTACGGCAGGCAGAGGGGCTGGGAACGGGAATCCGGTTCCGGCAACGAAATCCCCGGCAACGAAAGCGGATTTGTGGAGCTGACGGAGGAAGAATGCCGCCAGTTGGAGCTTCCCAAAGAGTGGATCGCTTAAAATTTGCGGTCTGTTGCCGGGCAGGTTGCCGGTTTGTTGCCGGGTTCGTTACCGGAAAAATCCCTTTGGAGGATGCCGGAAATGCCGTAATATCAAGGTATTTCTTCATCTTCTTCTATTTATTTTTATTTATGACAACGAAAGCAACAAAGAAATCAAAGAAAATCAGGAAAGGAAAAACAGGGAGCCGGATATTCGTTTGCAGGTTTTTCGGGGTTCGTTGCCGGACTTCGTTGCCGCAGGCTTTGTCAGGCTCAATTCATTTATGGAGGATATTTGCCTATGAGAGATGAATGGAGCGGTTTTGCGGATTTGATGGCAAGTCTGATTGAAAAATATGCAGCAGACTTAGACTTGGATAATCTGCCCGATCCAAAGGATATGTTGAATCGGCAAGATGATGGCAGCATGTCAGAAAAAACAATCAAATCATGTATTGCAGGCAGAAAAGCTGCATGATATAATAATCGTGAAATAAGTGTCCAAACTCAGTTTGAGAAGGAAAACAACCTTCTTGAACTGAGGTACATAAGGTTGATGAGGTGAACGATATGAGCGGTAACGATGCACCAAACAAAAAATCAGATATGATTATCTACACAACAGAAGATGGATTGGCAAAAATTGAGACCACCTTCGACGGCGATACAGTTTGGCTGTCGATTGATCAGATGGCGGAACTATTTCAAAGGGACAAATCAACGATTTCAAGGCATATAAAAAATATTTTTATAGAGGGCGAGCTGAATCGCGATTCAGTTGTTGCAAATTTTGCAACAACTGCGGCGGACGAAAAAACTTATCAGGTTGATTATTACAATCTCGATGTTATTATCTCGGTTGGCTATCGTGTGAAGTCCAAACGAGGCACTCAGTTCCGTATTTGGGCAACCGGAGTTTTGAAAGAATACATGAGAAAAGGCTTTGCTCTGGATGATGAACGCTTGAAAAATCTGGGCGGAGGCGGATATTTTAAGGAACTGCTGGAACGCATTAGGGACATCCGGGCATCTGAGAAAGTGTTCTATCGTCAGGTGCTGGAGATTTATGCTACCAGTATTGACTATGACCCAAAAGCGGAAATATCTATTCAGTTTTTCAAAAAGGTTCAGAACAAGATTCATTATGCGATTCATGGTCAGACTGCGGCAGAGGTTATTTACACAAGAGCTGATGCGGAGAAAGAGTTCATGGGGCTTACTGCTTTTGCGGGCAGCCAGCCGACGCTGCGGGAGGCCGTGATCGCCAAGAATTACCTGGATGAAAAAGAGCTTCGTGCAATGGGGCAGCTTGTATCCGGTTATCTGGATTTTGCGGAGCGTCAGGCGGAGCGGGAGCAGACAATGACGATGAAAGACTGGGCGGAACATTTGGATCGGATTCTTACTATGAGCGGAGAGCAGCTTTTGCAGGGAAACGGCAGTATTTCCCACAAACAGGCGGTTGATAAGGCAACGACAGAATATCGCAAATACAAAGCCAGGACACTCAGTGAAGTGGAACAGGACTATCTGGATTCAATAAAGCAATTGGAACAAAAGACAGATCAAAAATAGAAGTGCTACGGGCTGTGGCACAAATGAGGCTTCAGACATGAAAAAAGAAAAGATAAAAGTATATATCTATACGAGAGTATCCACCACGATGCAGATTGACGGATATTCTCTGGATGCCCAGAAATCCAGAATGAAAGCTTTTGCTGAGTACAATGATTATGAGATTGTCGGCGAATATGAGGATGCCGGTAAGTCAGGAAAATCCATTGAGGGCAGAAGCGAGTTCAATCGTATGATGGAAGATATTAAATCTGGCAAAGATGGCGTTTCTTATGTTCTGGTGTTCAAATTGTCCCGGTTCGGCAGAAATGCGGCGGATGTCCTTTCCACATTACAGGTCATGCAGGACTTTGGAGTTAATTTGATTTGCGTGGAGGACGGCATTGATTCTTCCAAGGAGGCTGGTAAGCTGATGATCTCCGTTTTGTCGGCAGTCGCGGAGATTGAGAGAGAAAACATCCGTGTCCAAACAATGGAGGGCAGGATTCAGAAAGCCCGTGAGGGCAAGTGGAACGGCGGTTTTGCCCCCTACGGATACACGCTTGAAAAGGGAAAACTGATTATCAACGAGGAAGAAGCCGAGGCAATTCGCATTATCTTTGATCAGTATGTGCATACCGACATGGGCGCTAACGGTCTTGCAAAATACCTTGCCAATCACGGTATTCATAAAATACAGCGGCAGAACGGCAAAAATCCTCTGTTTGATGCGGCTCTGATCCGCAGGATACTGAAAAATCCTGTTTATTGCGGCAAAATCGCCTACGGCAGACGCAGGACGGAAAAGGTACATGGCACCAGAAACGATTACCGGCTTGTGGAGCAGGACGATTATTTACTGGCGGATGGTCTGCATGAGGGTATTGTGTCGGAAGAACTCTGGCATGAAGCACAAGTGAAGCTGCTGGCACAGGCTGAAAAGTATGAACATGTAAACCGTGGCAAAGACGCCAAGGTGCATCTGCTGTCAGGTATCGTCAAGTGCCCAATCTGCGGGGCCGGGATGTATGGCAACAAGAGCATCAAGCACAGGCCGGACGGAACAAAGTACAAAGATTTCTTCTATTACGGCTGCAAGCACCGTACTATGATTCGCGGGCACAAGTGCGATTATAAAAGGCAAATCAATGAAGAACTGCTGGATGATGCCGTGGCAGAGGTTATTGTAAAGCTGGTCAGCAATCCGAAATTTGCGGCATTGATGCAGCAGAAAATCAGCATGAAGGTAGATACCACTGCCATTGAGCAGGAAATTGCAGCCTATGAAAAGCAGCTCAGGCAGAGTTATTCCACCAAATCCAGGCTGATAGAGGAAATTGATTCTCTTGACCCGGATGATAAGCACTACATCAAGCGCAAGTCAGATCTTGATGAGCGTCTTTACAGGATGTATGATAAGATTGAGAATACGGAAAATCTGCTGATTGCCGCCAGAGCAAAGAAAATGGCAATCGAAGCGGAAAAGCTCACCGGAGATAATATTTACAAGGTGCTGATTTACTTTGATAAGTTGTATGATGCCATGAATGAGCAGGAAAAGCGGCAGATCATGGAGGCGTTGATTTCCGAAATTCAGATATACGAGGAGCGGCAGCCGAACGGTCAGTGGCTGAAATCCATCAAATTCAAACTTCCGATTATTGATGAGGATATGAATTTGAGTTTGGACAATGATGAACATGTGGAAGTAGTAATAATGATGCAGAATTGTGGCTTGGAAGGAAAGTAGAGGGGGTTAACCACAAGATGTAGTGGTTTTTGGCGAAAAATCGAGGGTAAAATAGGGCAAAAAATGGCCGATTTTGGCCCCGATTTTGGCCGATTTGCGAAGTTTCCTGAAAAGGAACAAGATTCCAGAGGAATTTTATTCATATAAAATAGGGAATATTTCAGCGAGGGTTAAGCTGAAAATGTTCCCTATGATGATTCTGTATTCAATTTATTAAGCAAGACAGATTGGCTTTCATAGTCACTTGGAGTGGTATGAATTATGAAAACATAACTATCAATAGCGATATGACTGGCAATTAGGTAATCGGCTTTAATGTTAGTGATAAAAGGATACATCCGAGGCATAAAAGAATAAAGATTAAAATCATTATCTAAAGAGTTTTTTAAATGGATTAATGCTTCTAATCGTGGTTTGATCTTTTCTTCGTATTGTGCTGCTTTTTGAATTTGTTCGAAAATTATTTTCCCTTCAAGAATTCGCTCTACAATTTTAGCAGATGTATAGTTAGGAAGGGAGATATCTTTCAAATATTGAAAACCAGCCAGATGTGGATAGTCTTCATATGAAAATGTAAGATTGATTGGATACAAAGTCTTTTTGTAGCCATACACTAACTGGTATCTGTATTCGGTTAGTTCTTTCCAAGCGAAAGCTGATTGTTGTAAAATATTCATTTTTGTAAAGCTGCCTTTGGTAAAAATAAAGGACCCTGCAAGAGCAAGGCCCTATAAAAGCGTTTTCTTTCAGCTCCGAAGAACCTATTCGGTTTGAGGTTATCGCATAACCCAAGGTCTGGCTCCACAACTGGCTGCATACCGACACAGTCAATTGCTTCATGCTCTAAGTTACGCAGACACTCTTTGACCTTTCCGTAGTAGATGCGCAGGAACTTATTGGCGCCAGCAGTCATGTAAACGTAGTACGGCTTGCCCTCGGAACGCTTCTTATCAAGGAAACGATATCGTTCTCAGGCGCGTTCTGAAGAAGCGTAGTCATGACCTGGAACAGCGTCTTTCGCAGCCTTCCGGAGCCGACCTTTGAAGCGCTGTTGCTCTTGGATTTGCGCTGGCCGGACTCATCGACGCCGGGGTCAACACCGGCGAAAGCAGTCAGTGCCCGTATATGTTCATTATGGTTGTGTATTCCGGGAGTGTGGAAGCCAGGGTGTCCATTTCCTGACGGAGCTTTTCCATATGGGCGCAAGCCAGGTTCAGCTGCTGGATGCTCTGCTGTATCAGCAGTTTGTAGGTCTTCTCCTTTGGAAAAACAGCAACTAATTCCCTGGAGGCGTTAAAAAGCTGTTTCGGCTTGTCAGGCTGAAAGTTATAGTGGTGCTTTTTACAGAAGTTCTGGTAGCGCTCTGTAAATGTCTTTAAACCGGCCTTACGGACACAGTCCACATGCCAGAATGAATAGGCATAATCCACCCACTTTTCGCTTCCGTCGGAGCGTGTGGGGCTGTCGAAGAGTTTGTTGACTCCCGGATAGGTCTGATCCAGAAGTGCAATCAGGTTGGCTTTAGCGGCAACCTTTTGCTTCATAAAGAAGCTGAACTGAGCGTTTAAAGTGTATCGTCGAAGACAACAGAAGCCTTATCAAGGAATTCCTTCTTCCAGTTGCGAAAAAGATTTGGTTGAATACTATTTTCAGCAGCTATCGTATTTAAGTCTTTTTCTCCTTTGTTCAATGACCAGCTCTGATTTGAATTTAGGAGAAACTTCTTCTTGTTCGTGACATGATAATGATCCTTCTTTCTATAGTATTTACAGTATATCAGATTCATTAAAAAATGTCTCCGGAAGTGTCTTAAATTACAATACCATTATACTGGCATGGAATTGTTCGGATGTGTACTTGTATTTATTGCATTTATGCTTGCACAGTTCTCGGTAAAAGTACTGTGAGCGAACATCCATGAATACATCATTGTAATAATACCTATTTATGCAAGTTATATAAAATTTACCTAAGTTTACTTTATAGTTTTCACATAGAAATATGAAACGAATTGTGTTAAGATAATACTGCATTTAAGATAAACGTTTAACTTAAAGAGGTAATGATATGGAAACACGTCCAACGTTAAAAGATTTAGCCGAAGCAGCTGGAGTATCCTATGTGACAGTACATAAGGCGCTGTATGATAAGCCGGGCGTAGGTGATACGAAAAGGAAGGAAATCCTTCGGTTGGCGCAGGAGATGCATTATAAAGCCAATGATGCAGCATCTGCAATGAAACGGTCTGAAATACGGATTGCAGTTGTGATTCCGGGTGAGAATGCTCCAAATAGTTTCTTCTTTAAAAGTATGTGGAATGAGCTGGAAAAGCTGGAGGAAGAATATCTTGATTTTAAAGTATTCTTTGCAAAATATCCTACATGGAATACTGCTGAAAGCCAAAAGAAAATGCTACAGGAACTGTTAAAAGAATTGGCAGATAGGAATAATATCCAGGGAGTAATTATTAATTGCCTGAATGGATGGATGCTGAATGAGGAGATACAGAGTT
Source organism: [Clostridium] clostridioforme AGR2157 (assembly GCF_000424325.1). Lineage (GTDB taxonomy): Bacteria > Bacillota > Clostridia > Lachnospirales > Lachnospiraceae > Enterocloster > Enterocloster clostridioformis_A. Next base: position 11,524 of record NZ_AUJR01000045.1, on the reverse strand, counting down.
TTTATGACAGAGGAATTCCGGTTATTACGCTCAATTCAGATGCGCTTGGTGTAAAAAAGTTGATGTTTCTTTCAGCGGATAATGAAAGAATTGGACGCCTTGCTGCCGGAATTATGACATTTGGCGCGGATGCACAGAAAGGCAGAACACTGGTTTTGGGAGGGATCCGTCTGGCAGAGTCGCTGAAACAATGTATTAATGGATTCTCTTCTGTTATGGAAGTAGTGGAACCAGAGAATGTGCTGGATATCGTTTATGAAGATGAGTGGAGTGATGACAAGTTGAAAGAGTATCTGGAAAGGAATCACTCTTTGAACGGAATCTACAGCACTACTGCCGCAGGGACTTATCAGGCATGCCGTATAGTTGAGGAAACGGGGAGAGGAAAAGAACTGTGTTTGGTAGGTAGTGATGCGTTTCCCGAACTAGTACCTTATTTTAAAAAGGGGATTCTCAAGGCAACTATATGGAAGGATCCGGCTTCTCAGCTGCGGGAGGCTGTGGTGATGATGTATCATTATCTAGTAGGTAAACAATATCAGATTAACCCAATTAGACTAGGAGTCATTTTAAAGGAAAATATTGAGGATTATGTGTAATTGGGGGATTCTATACCCAAAGATTAAACGTTTAACTAAACGAGTAAGGCAGGTATTTTATGAGAAAAAAAATTTTTGCAAATGTATGTATAGGTCTTATGGCGACAATGCTGTTGAGCGGATGTGGATCGTACCATGAGCCTACCACAATCCCGGATGCAGGAGACAGATCTGCGGAAAAAAAAGCTGAGATTATCCTGCGTGCAGGGGAAGCAAATCCAGAACAGCACATTATGTCAAGAGTATTATATGAATTTGCGGATATTGTCAGTGAAAAATCCAATGGACGGATATATGTGGAAGTTTATCCGGCCGGGCAGCTTGGGGATGCTAGAACTCAGCTTCAAACTGTGCAGATGGGAGCATTGGATTTTGTGAGATTTACTCCATTCACGGCTTCGGATTTTGGGGCAGACGAGTTTGCTCTTCTATCCTTGCCATATTTGTTCACCAGCAGAAATCATCAGTGGAATGTGGTGAACAGTGAGATTGGAACGGAGCTGCTTGAAGATATCACTGAAAATGTGGACGGTGTTGTTGGATTAAGTTACATGGATGAAGGTTCTCGTAATTTTTTTGCGACAGGTAAAGCATTGAAGAAGCCAGAAGATCTTGACGGGATGAAGATAAGAATTTCGGAGTCAGCAATTATGCTTGATACAATGCGGTGTTTTAACGCTTCTCCTACGCCGATTTCATATAGTGAGTTGTTTACTTCTTTGCAGACAGGTGTGGTGGACGGTGCGGATCAGCCGCTGTCCGGATATCTTTCCAACTCTTTTAATGAGGTTTCTCCATATATGGTAGCAGATGGGCATACATGCGGTTTGAGCGCGCTGGTTATGAGTAGCCGGACTTATAATATGATGAGTACTGAAGATCAGAAGCTGATTCGAGAGGCTGCCATAGAAGCATCAGAATTTAACCGTATTGAGGCTGAAAAGGATGATATGGATACAATGAAGAAATTAGAGGAGGCAGGTACACCTGTTATTGAGCCGGATAATATTGCTGAATGGCGGGAAAAGGTACAGCCGGTTTATGAGAAATATGGAAAAAATTACAAGAAAATAATTGAAGAGATTCAATCAATGCAGTAGAGGAGGTTATATATGGAACGCATTTTCAAGTTTATTAACCAGGCATTGTATTTTGTCAGTATGGTGTTGTTACTGCTGGAAGTTGTCATAGTTGCCGGGGTGGCATTTTGTCGCTATATCCTTCATTACACCCCGGCTTGGGGAGAATCGCTGGCACTATTGTTAGGTGTTTGGTTTTGTTTCCTGGCAGCGGCTTATGCAATCCCCAGTGACGTACATTTGAAAATGACTTTAATTGATAATATGGTTTCTGAAAAGTATGTACTGGTACTGGAATGGTTTGGGCTGGCAATGACGATGTTGCTTGGAATCTGCTTTACTGTCTATGGGTATTCCCTGTTAGGTATTGCAGAACAAAATATTATGTCAGGCCTGGGAATGCCGTCGACGGTACTTTATGCGGCAGTACCGATATCTGGAATTTTCTTTATTATCGAAAGCATTGACAGAGGAAGGAGTTTATTATGTCAACACAATTGATTGCAATTATAATCTTACTTGGAACTTTTTTCGGCCTGATGTTTTTACGGACACCGATTGCGATATCTGTAGGGATATCCTGTTTTACAACGTGCTGGTACTTGAATATTCCGGCTGATATTGTTATTCAGAATGCGGTAAAAGGTGTGAATGGTTATTCCCTTATGGCGGTGCCGTTTTTTATCCTGATGGGAGAAATTATGAGTACAGGAGGAATTGCCCAGCGGTTGGTTAATCTGGCATCCAGTCTGGTTGGATGGATGAGGGGGGGACTGGCCATGGTAACGGTGGTGGCTTCCATGTTGTTTGGCTGTGTGTCCGGGTCTTCGGCGGCTTGCACTGCAACGCTTGGTCCGATTATGGTTCCGATGATGAAAAAAAAAGGATACGATGAAGAGTTTGCAACTACGATTACCATGACCAGCTCCGTTACGGGACTTCTGATTCCGCCAAGCCATAATATGGTTATCTATGCAATGGTGGCAGGCGGAGTATCGGTGGGAGCCTTGTTTATGGCGGGTGTAATGCCAGGACTTCTTATGGGGTCACTCCTGATGGCCTACAGCTATATAAAAGCAAGAAAAAAGAACTACCCTATAGATGGAAAGTTTGATATTAAAAAAGTAGCGCAAGCATTTGTTCAGGCATTTTGGGGATTGATTACGATTGCAATCGTAGTAATTGGAGTATGTACTGGCATTGTTACTGCGACAGAATCCGCTGCTGTGGCTGTGCTGTGGACATTGTTTGTGACATTTGGGATTTATAAAGAAGTATCAATCCGTGAGTTGCCTAAAATGGTGATGAGGGCAGTGAAAACTCTGGCAATGATTTTGCTGTTGATTGCAACATCTTCTGCATTCGGTTGGCTGTTAGCCTATCTGAAAGTACCTCAGCTAATTACCAGAGGCATTTTTCATTTTTCTACAAACCCATATGTGGTATTGATTATTGTTAATGTGATATTGATTCTTATGGGGATGTTAATGGATATGTCATCTATCATTCTGATTGCGACACCGATATTGCTGCCGATTGCCACATCTATTGGTATGAGCCCGGTTCAGTTTGGTGCAATGTTAATTACCAATCTGGGTGTTGGACTGTTGACACCTCCTGTAGGTGGTACGCTGTTCATTGGCTCCGCTATCTCCGGAATAAAATTTGAACGTCTTGCAAAAACAATGATACCGTTGTACATAATGATGGGAATTACCCTTCTGTTGGTTACTTATATTCCGCAGATTAGTATGGTACTTCCGGCATTTGTAAAATAAGGGGTGGAAAAGAGTAATGGAGCATGTTATTTTGAATGAGGAAACCGGTGCAAAAATCAGTATTTATTATCATGAATCAAAACAAATGCTTCCCATGGTAGTCATTTGCCCGGGGGGAGGATATCTGTGGCTGTCGGACCGGGAACAAAGGCCAGTGGCAGAAGCGTTTCTCAAACAGGGATTTCAGGCGGCTGTTATGGAATATAATGTACAGGGACAGAATCTGATGTATGGGCCGATGCTTGACCTGGCATGGGGAGTATCCCAAGTGCGCGCTATGGCGGAAGAATTTTATGTTGACCCGAATAAAATATGTGTATGCGGTTTCTCCGCTGGCGGACATGTGGCAGGTATGCTTGGAGTGAGCTGGAGTAATCCAAAGTTTTTCTCCGAGAAAAAAGAGCAGGATGCATGCAGGCCTAACGGATTGATTCTCTGTTATCCGGTTGTCAGTGCAGGTGAATATGCGCATAGAGGCAGCTTTGAGCGGCTCTCTGATGATACATCCTTATGGGATAATTTTTCTGTAGAGAAGCTTGTCAATGCTTCCGTGCCGCCGATGTTTTTGTGGCATACCATGGAAGATCGTGATGTACCGGTTCAGAATTCTCTGCTGCTTGCCCAAAGTATGATGAATCAGGGCATATCCAGTGAGATACATATTTTTCATAAAGGGGTGCATGGGTTATCTCTGGCTACGAAAGAAGTAGAAGAGTCAGATAAGGGGCGTTATGCGGATTCCCACGTTGCACATTGGTTAGACTTATGCGGAGAATGGATTCGAGACAAAGTCTAATAGATTATTTTTGATGAAAGGATTGTGGTAGTATGGTAGCAGGGAAAACGTGCCGAAGAGGACATATGGATGAGGAAGCAGATTGATTTATTTATGTTTATGGGCCAGTCGAACATGGCGGGAAGAGGAATAAGTTCTCAGGAATGGCCGGAAACCCCTCCGGTACTGATGCCTGGGGCAGGATATGAATTCAGAGCTATATCCGATCCAACAAGATTATATCCGATTGTGGAACCGTTTGGCAGAAGGGAAAATAATCCGCAGGGGATTTCAGAGAATCTGAAAACAGGTTCTCTGGCGACGGCATTTTGTAATGCATATTATGAGACAACCGGTATTGCGGTTGTAGGTGTGTCAGCTTCCAAGGGTGGTAGTAGCATTGCGCAGTGGCAGCCGGGCAGTGCATTCCTGATGGATGCAGTCGGTCGATTGAAGAGAGCGGAAAAATATCTTTGTTCATCGGGTTATCTGATTCGGCACAGATTCATGCTGTGGTGCCAGGGTGAGACAGATGGCGACTTGGGGATGACTGGTATAGAATACAAGACTTCTTTTGACTGCATGTTCAAAGAGATGAAGAGATATGGCATTGAAATATGTTTTATGATTCAAATTGGTCATTACAATGGTACAGGTCCGCAGGATTATTCAGAGATTATGCAGGCTCAAGAGCAAATAGCCGCGGAAAACAAAGATGTTGTGATGGTATCACGGTCATTTGCGCAGATGAAAGAACGCGGTTTGATGAAAGATGAATTCCATTATTTTCAGGCAGCTTATAATATAGTCGGAGCGGAAGCCGGGAAAAATGCAGGTGGATATTTGAAAGAGAGTGTATGAAAGTTATAAACCGAATCCCGGAATCTGGATTATAATACAGATAGGGGCAAAGCCCAAGCAACGGCTTTGCCCCTTAGTAACTAATGTCATATCTTATATCAGTTTTTTCTGTTTACACAAAACTTGAAATTCTCTCAGTTTGTCGATCCATTCCTTTTCCAGCTATAAATAAGTGCCAGAATTCCCTGCTCCGCATTTTCGGAAATTGGCGTCCTCTTAGCATAAGCCCAATTCTTTCGCTCTGGCTTTGAGTTGTTCGGCTGCCTGTTTCGAATCGTCCGCTTTCATAATGGCAGAAACCACGCAAATGCCGGAAATGGGAATACCTGCTAAAATGTCGATGTTATCCTTGTTTAGACCGCCGATGGCATTTGCAGGAATGGGAACAGCATTACAAATATCCCGGAGGGTATCGGTGGAAGTCAGCACCGTCTTGACCTTCGTGGTGGTGGGATAGATGGCTCCCACGCCCAAGTAGTCAGCGCCCTGTTCGTAGGCTTCTTTTGCCCACGGGACGGTTTTGGCGGTTGCACCGACGATTTTATCATCGCCCATCAACCGTCTCGCGGTTGCAACGGGCATATCGCTTGCGCCTACATGAACGCCCTCGGCATCAATAGCGAGGGCAACATCCACCCGGTCGTCAATAATAAGGGAGACATTGTGCTTTTTTGTCAAGATATGCACCTTTTTGGCGAGCTCCATATATTCACGGGTGGACTTGTCCTTTTCCCGAAGCTGCACAAGGGTCACCCCGCCCTGTAACGCCTGGTCTACCCGGTACAGAAATTCTTCTTCGGTGAAACCTGTACTGTCGGTGATAAAATATAAACTTGGATCAAATTTTCTCATTTTCTTTTCCTCATACATAGATATAGTCGTTCAAAACCGGCTGCAAGCCTTCATTGGCAATGTCTTGATACATTTTGTCCAGACTGCGGTTATCGTTGATCTCAAACTGCTCGTCACCTTGCTGTTCGTCTGCTTCTTTTCCGTTATACTTGGTGTCATGGTCGCCAATACCAGTGGAAACACCGGCAGATACCTTGGTGGCGGCGATTTTCACGATACCATTGTGGAAAGCCGCACTTTCACGAGAGGAAACCGTGATACCCACAAAGGGCAGGAAGATCCGATAGGAGCAGATGATCTGGCAAAGCTGCTTTTCGTGAACATCCAAAGGATTGATCTTATCGTTGTTGATGATGGGTCTGAGTCTCGGACAGGACAGGGACATTTCTGCATGGGGGTATTTTCTCTGCAGGTAGTGCACATGAAGTGCGCTGGCAAGAGCATCCTTTCGGAAATCAGAAAGCCCCAGCAGAGCCGAGAACGCAACCCCACGCATACCGCCACGCAGTGCCCGTTCCTGTGCATCGAAGCGATAGGGCCAGACACGCTTATGCCCCATGAGATGAAGCTGTTCATACTTTTCCGTATCATAGGTTTCTTGGAATACCGTTACATAGTCCGCACCGCACTTGTGGAGATACTTGTACTCGTCGGTGTTGACCGGGTAGATTTCCAGCCCAACCATACGGAAATACTTTCGTGCCAGCTTACAAGCCTCTCCAATATATTCAACCGAACTCTGTCCACGGCTCTCTCCTGTGAGAATTAAGATTTCCTCCATGCCTGAGTCAGCAATGACCTTCATTTCCTTTTCGATCTGCTCCATATTCAGCTTCATGCGGTTGATATGGTTATAGCAGTTGAAGCCGCAATACACACAGTAATTTTCGCAGTAGTTGGCGATATACAGCGGCGTGAAAAGATAGACAGTATTGCCGAAATGCTTGCTGGTTTCCAACCTTGCCCGCTCTGCCATCCGCTCCAGGAACGGCTCTGCCGCAGGAGAGAGGAGGGCTTTGAAATCTTCAATGGAGCAAGTTTCGTGTTCCAGAGCCGTCTTTACATCTTTTACTGTGTACCGGCTTGCGTCATAGGTTTTCATTTGCTCCATGACTTTACCGCAGACATCGGACTCGATGATCTCCATACCCGGCATATACTCCATGTGATTTTTCCGGGAGGATGGGTCTGTTTCTAATTTGTGTTTTTTCGCAAGAGCTTTCGGGGACAGAAACTCTGAGTCTACAAAAAATTGATTTTCCATTGTTGCACCTCGTTAATCACGTAAAAATCCGGTCAGAGGGTCGGAAGCGGATGCGCCACGGGTTAGCACTCTGCCAAGACCGGAAAGGTATGCTTTGCGTCCGGCTTCAATTGCATTTTTGAAAGCCGAAGCCATAATAGGCAAATCACCAGCTGTTGCAAGGGCGGTGTTCGCCATAATCGCCGCTGCACCCATTTCCATTCCTTCACAAGCTTGGCTGGGTTTGCCGATACCCGCATCGACGATGATAGGCAGATCGATTTCATCAATCAATATCTGGATAAACTCCTTGGTTGCCAAACCCTTGTTAGAGCCAATAGGAGAAGCAAGGGGCATCACGCTGGCAGCACCGGCATTGACAAGATCACGGGCGGTGTTCAAGTCGGGGTACATATAAGGCATGACCACAAATCCCTCTTTGGCAAGGATCTCCGTTGCACGAATGGTTTCTTGATTGTCAGGCAGCAGGTATTTGGAGTCACGCATAATTTCGATTTTCACAAAGTTGCCGCATCCCAGCTCTCTTGCAAGATGGGCGATACGGACAGCTTCATCAGCGGTTCTTGCACCACTGGTGTTGGGCAGCAGTGTCACGCCTTTGGGAATGTAATCAAGAATACTTTCCTGTTCTTTTGTGTTGGCACGGCGCACTGCAAGGGTAATAATTTCTGCACCAGCATCCTTAACCGCCGCTTCGATGAGTTTCATGGAATATTTGCCAGACCCCAAAATAAAGCGGGAATTAAACTCGTGTCCACCAATAATCAGCTTATCATTATTCATTTTACATTCCTTCTTTCGTTCAATAAAATTCTTAAAACCGTATGTGCTTGATGGGCGGCACAGATCATCACTCTGGATGATACCAAGCCCACTTCATTTGCCACATCGCTGATACCATCACCGCAGAGATAAAACCGTTTTGTGATTTGCCGGGTCTGGATGCTGTTGGGGCTATCAAATCCAGCCATTCCGGAAGCGGCTACAAGATATTTCTCCGGCAATTGTTCCAGCACAAGGTCAGTCAACATCGCTTTTGCTTCTGCATTATCAAAGGCTTCACAGATGATGTCTGCATCTTGTAAAAGCGGCACGGCGTTTTCTTCCGTAATGCGGACAGTATGGAGTTTCAGTTCTACATACGGATTGATCTCATGCAGATTTTCCGCAAGTGCCTCTGTTTTTTGCATAGCGATTTGCGAAAACTTGTACTGTTGGCGATGCAGATTGGTGATGTCTACGCTGTCAAAGTCGATGAGAATCAGTTTCCCAATACCTGCGCGAGCCAGTGCGATGGCGATATTAGAGCCAAGTCCTCCTAAGCCGCAGATCGCAACCGTAGCAGCAGAAAACCTATCCTGTCGCTCACGACCATGCCGCTGCACAAGAGCGTTCTGCCACGCCTTTTTTGTTAGTATCAAATCAACCACCTCCCACAAAGCTGACGATCTCAATGCGATCGCCATCGCCCAGAACAGTTTCGGCGTATTGGGATTTGAATACGATCTCGCCATTTCGCTCTACTGCGATCCGCTTAGGATCGTAGGCCGTTGATGCGAGATATTCAGAAATCGTCTTTCCTGCAATGTCCAAGAATTCGCCGTTTATCTTTACCATGCGTACACCTCCTGCAAAATAAACAAACGGAAAACCTCTTACTTGGAGGTTTTCCGTTTGTTTTTAGCGTTCCCTCCGTTGGCATTATCCAAATCAGGTTTTGGGTCGAAGGTCGCACCTTCCTCTCAGCCTGTTTGCAAGCTCCCCGTTTATTCAGTTGTAAAGCAAAAAACAGGAGACACCATCTGGATGCCTCCTGTAAAAAATCGTCCAATGATGACTTCCTACGGCGGCATTATCCGCATCAGGTTAAAGGGTCGAAGTTGGATGACTTCCTCTCAGCCTGCTACACAAGCTCCCCTGTTTTTACTTATCGTTATTATACACCTTAATTTCCAAAGTTCAAGAGTTTTTCTGGAAAAGATACAATATGTTCAAAATAATTCCCACTTTGATACAAAGAATCAGAGACTTCCGGGCATCGGAAAAAGTACAATTGCCAAGGCTATGGCAGATCAGCATCTGGGATATGTGGTTTTTGACTGGAATGGAGCGGCAGTTTATGCCAAAGCATACGGCAGAATGAAAAAATGCCTAAGGTAGTTGAAGCCTGTGAGGTATCTGATTTTGATGCTTTGCAGTCTTTTTTTATTTTGTATAAAATGTTATGATAAACATGACATATAGTTGATATGTTTGGGATGGTATTATAAGACAGGAAGTGAAAAAGTCATGAAGATAGACAGGCTTATCGGAATTCTTTCCGTATTATTGCAGGAGGAAAAGGTTACAGCACCTGAACTGGCGGAAAAGTTTGGGGTGTCGCGAAGAACAATTAACAGGGATATTGAGGATCTTTGTAAAGCGGGTATTCCAATCAGTACTTCACAAGGCGTTGGTGGAGGAATCAGCATTATGGATGGGTACCGGATGGACAGAACCCTGCTGACATCCAAAGATATGCAGATGATACTGACTGGCTTAAGAAGTCTTGACAGCGTAAGTGGAAGTCATTATTATGGGCAGCTTATGGAGAAGATTAAAACAGGTTCTTCTGAATATGTAGGCGGCAGCGAATCGATACTGATTGACCTTTCGTCTTGGTATAAGGATTCTTTGTCTCCAAAGATTGAGCTTATTCAGAATGCAATTGAGGAAAGAAAGGTGATAAGCTTTCATTATTATGCACCAAGTGGTGACAGTACCAGAGAGATAGAGCCATACTTTTTGATTTTTAAATGGAGCAGCTGGTATGTCTGGGGCTTTTGTAAACTCAGAAAAGATTATCGTATGTTCAAGCTGAATCGTATGGATAAAATAAAGCAAACAACGGAAGAAGCAGCTAATCGTGATGTGCCAATGCCGGATTTGTCTACAGAAGCAATATTTCCTGGTGGAATAGATGTAAAAGCAGTATTCCAGCCAGAGATGAAATGGCATCTGATTGAAGAATTGGGTTCAGAATCATTTAAAGTGCAGCCGGATGGGACGCTGCTTTTTGAGCATGAATACACGGATAAAGAAAATTTGATAACCTGGATACTGACCTGTAAAGACAAAGTGACGGTTTTAGAGCCGGAAGATATCAGAAATGAACTTTTTCATATAGCAGACAGTATAAAAAAGAAGTATGAGGTGTAGACGATATGCCAAGGCCAAGAAATAAGGAAGATTTGGTAAAAGCGGCAAACACAAATTATGAGAAACTGCTGACACTGATCGAAAACAGAACTGAGGATGAAAAAACAATGTGCTATGACTTTTCGGCGGATGAAAAGAAAAAGGAAGCACATTGGAAGCGGGATATGGAAGCCCTTGATACATTTTCACAGGAAGAATTGTTTACCAACACTTATTATCCCTGGGTCGGCGGGAGCTGCATCGGAAGTTATTTTATCAGTACCACAAGCAGTCACTATGACTGGGCGATGAAGAAGATAAAGGCTCATCAGAAAAATTGTAAATAGGAGTCAGAGACGATGAAAAAATGGTATGACGAAGAATATGAATTTGAGATAGAGGTCACCGGTTTTCTGCGGGGTGACCACACAGAGCATTACTGCAGGAACGGAGAAGAAGTTGGCGATAAATACTCATGTACTTACGGATGTCCGGTTAATAAAGATGGACAGGGAATCTGTTCAAAGACCATGATGATGCTTTATCCGCTTATGGAAGCTGTCAGAAGCGGAGGCGATCTTGAAAACCTTGGAGGCAGCAGTAAATATTTGAAGGATATTGTATGTCCGGATGGATGTGTGATGTTCAGACTGACAGCAAAGCCCCTTGGAAATGGGAATTTCCATAAGGGTGGATTCTGGAAGGAGCAGTAGATATGGCATTTGATTTTAAGAAGAAATACAAAGAATTTTATATGCCAAAGAACAAACCTCAAGATACACGGCGGAGTAGCTTTTAATCAAAAAGAGGGTTTAATTCCCCACAGCTTGCTGCGTAACAAACTTTTTCAAGACATGGAGGAAGTGATATACTAGAGGAAAAAGGAAAGGAGAAATTGTGCGATGAGTGAAACAATACGCAAGTCACACAATGTATCAGTACTCATGTATCATTTCGTATGTCCAGCAAAATATAGAAGAGTAGTAATAGATGAAGATGTAGATAGGGTAATCAAAGAAACGTGTGAGGGAATTCAGGAAAGGTATGAAATAAGATTTTTGGAAGTAGGTACAGATAAAGACCATGTACATTTTCTTATCCAGTCAGTGCCTACATATAGTCCAAAAAAAATCATCCAA
>NZ_AUJR01000044.1 GCF_000424325.1 [Clostridium] clostridioforme AGR2157 | reverse complement strand
GGAAACGTGCGCCCAAAGCACGGACACGTAAGCCAAGAAATCAGATTACTACCAATGCTTAAATTGTAAGCTTATTTAAATCGAGTTGTACTAGGATAGAGGAACTGCTGGCCCAGATGCAGGATGAGGAAAAGCAGGGTGACAGCTACTGCCAGATACAGCTTCGCAGTCTCCTGCACCAGATTCTTGTGGTATTGGGACGCTGCCAGGAGACCCGCGGGGAGGGGCACGCGCTGGAGGAGACGGAGGAGGCCATGGTCAGTGCGGCCCGGTACATGAACCAGCATTATCAGGAAGGGCTGACGCTGGGGGAGGTGGCTGCATTTGCCAATATGAGCCCTACCTATTTTTCAAAGAAATTCAAGGGCTCCACCGGCCTCTGCTTTAAGGAGTATCTGAACTACATCCGCGTCCAGAAGGCATCGGATATGCTGCGCAATACGGATCTGTCCGTGACCGGTGTGGCCATGGCCTGCGGGTTCTCGGACGGCAATTATTTCGGGGATGTGTTCCGGCGGCTGACAGGCGTTTCTCCCAGGGAATACAGGAAGGGGCAGACTGTCCTGAACCAGGGCCGCGTCAGGTTCATGTCAGGGTCGGATACAGGAATCAGCCCTTAACCAGGTGATGGGCGTCCCAATCTTTCATTGAAAAGTAAGCTGATTTATTGTATGATGTAAGAAGAATTTGATTAAAATGATAGACAGGAGGTGCTGGCTGTGACCTGTAGGGAAGCGGAGCGTCTGGTGATGCCGTATATCAACGGCAGCATTACGGACGAGGAACTGAAAGAATTCTTAAAACACATTGAGACCTGCGAGGAATGCCGGGAAGAGCTGGAGATTTACTTCACAGTGGACGTGGGTATCCGCCAGCTGGACCAGGGAACAGGCACCTATAACATCAAGGGAGCCCTTGAGACAGCCCTGGAGCTGTCCCGGCAGAGGGTGCACACCCTGGGCATCCTTGAGACAGCCCGCTATGCGGTGAACACACTGTGCTTCTGGGCCGTGCTGGTAGTGCTGGTGCTTCAGTTCAGAATGTGGTGACAGAGACAGAAAGGAACTCGTATTAATGGATAAATTGGTTTTGATTGATGGACACAGTATTATGAACCGGGCATTTTACGGGGTACCGGACCTTACGAATTCGGAGGGTCTGCATACCAACGCAGTGTACGGTTTTTTAAATATCATGCTGAAGATATTGGAGGAGGAAAAGGCGGACCACGCAGCCGTTGCCTTTGATTTAAAGGAGCCTACCTTCCGGCATGAGATGTATGACGCCTATAAGGGGACGAGAAAGCCCATGCCCCAGGAGCTTCATGAGCAGATTCCTGTGATGAAGGATGTGCTGAAGGCCATGGGAATTCCCATCATAACCCTGGAGGGATTTGAGGCGGACGATATACTGGGAACCGTGGCAAAGCGGTGTCAGGCCCAGGGCATCCAGGTATCCGTGGTATCGGGGGACAGGGATCTTCTGCAGCTGGCTGATGAACACATTAAGATACGGATCCCCAGAACCGGCAGGGGTGTGACTGAGATTAAGGACTATTTCCCGGAGGATGTGCTGCGGGAGTATCAGGTGACGCCTGAGGAATTCATTGATGTGAAGGCCCTCATGGGGGATGTCTCTGACAATATACCGGGCGTGCCTTCCATCGGGGAGAAGACAGCAACCAGTATCATCGCCCAGTACAAGTCCATAGAGAACGCCTATGCCCATCTGGAGGAGCTTAAGCCTCCCAGGGCCAGAAAGGCTCTGGAGGAGCATTACGACATGGCTCAGATGAGCAAGAAGCTGGCGGCCATCTGTACGGACTGTCCTGTGGAATTTAATTACGGGGACGCCCGGATTGAGGACCTGTATACCCCGGAGGCTTACCAGTATATGAAGCGTCTGGAATTCAAGTCCATCCTGGCCCGGTTTGACAAAACCGCTGCCCAGGAAGCCGCTGCACCTGATATAAAATCCCATTTCACCCTTGTGAAGGATGTAAGGACAGCGGATAAGATATTTGGCAGGGCAGCAGGCGCAGCGCTGGCGGGTTTCCAGCTCATATTGGGCAGTGACGAGGCTTTAAAGGAGACCGTGGAGCAGCTGTCCTTCAGCTTTGACGAGAACGGGGAAGTAAAAGCGGGAAAAAAGGCCAGATCCGGGCTGAATCCCGTGACAGGCCTGGCCCTATGCCTGGGCGAGGAGGAAATTTACTGTCTGGCGGCAGGAGAACAGATTACCGGTGAATATCTTCTGGAGCAGCTCAGGGCGCTGTGCGGGAGAAATCAGGGCCAGGACAGCCACGGCCAGAATAATCAGGGCCAGGACAGCCACGGCGCTAAGGAGTTCTGGGCGCTGGATTTAAAATCCATGCTTGGGTACCTGGAACTTAAGGACACGGATCCTGTGTATGACGCAGGAGTGGCCGGATATCTTCTGAACCCCCTTAAGGATACCTATGCCTACGATGATCTGGCCAGGGACTATCTGGGACTTACCGTGCCCTCCAGGGCGGATCTGCTGGCGAAGGAGGACCTGGGAGATGCCCTATGGAAGGGTGAGAAGAATGCCGTTGACTGTGTATGCTACATGGGGTATACCGCGTGGAAGGCCGCTGTACCCCTGGCAGGACAGTTAAAGGATACGGGAATGTACAGCCTGTATACAGATATAGAGATGCCCCTGATTTACAGCCTCTTCCATATGGAGCAGGAGGGCGTGAAGGTGGAGCGGGCTGAGCTTAAGGAATACGGGGACAGACTTAAGGTGGGAATCGCCAAGCTGGAACAGGAAATCTACCAGGAGACAGGCCACGAGTTCAATATCAATTCCCCCAAGCAGCTGGGAGAGATTCTTTTCGAACAGATGGAGCTTCCGGGAGGAAAAAAGACAAAAACAGGTTATTCCACGGCAGCGGATGTACTGGAAAAGCTGGCGCCTGATTATCCGGTGGTCCAGAAAATTCTGGATTACCGCCAGCTGACAAAGCTGAACTCCACCTATGCGGAAGGCCTGGCATCCTACATCGGTGAGGACGGAAGGATTCACGGCAAATTCAACCAGACCATCACGGCTACGGGACGCATCAGCAGCACGGAGCCAAACCTTCAGAATATCCCGGTGCGCATGGCTCTGGGCAGGGAAATCCGCAAGGTGTTTGTTCCCAAGGAAGGCTGTGTGTTTGTGGACGCGGACTATTCCCAAATTGAACTGCGTATCCTGGCGCACATGTCAGGGGATGAGAGGCTGATCGAGGCATATCGTTCCGCCCAGGACATCCATGCCATCACCGCATCCCAGGTATTCCATGTACCCCTTGATGAAGTGACTCCCCTCCAGCGCCGCAACGCAAAGGCAGTAAACTTCGGAATCGTATACGGCATCAGCGCCTTTGGGCTCAGCGAGGGACTCAGCATTTCCCGCAAGGAGGCAGTGGAGTACATTGACAAATATTTTGAGACCTATCCGGGGGTTAAGATATTCCTGGACGGACTGGTCAAGCAGGGCAAGGAGCAAGGCTACGTGACGACCCTGTACGGCAGGAGGCGGCCCATTCCTGAGCTTAAGTCCTCAAACTTCATGCAGCGTCAGTTCGGAGAGCGGGTGGCCATGAATTCACCGATCCAGGGAACCGCGGCAGACGTTATGAAGATAGCCATGATTGCGGTGGACAGGGAGCTGAAAAAGCGAAACTTAAAATCCAGAATCGTCCTTCAGATTCACGATGAGCTTCTGATTGAGACGGCCCAGGATGAGATTGACGCGGTTAAGGACATTCTGACCGATAAGATGAAACATGCCGCGGATTTAAGAGTCTCACTGGAAGTGGAGGCGGAAGTGGGAAAATCCTGGTTTGACGCCAAGTAGGAAACAGGGGAAGAAGTAAGGAAAATAACGGCATCAGAAGGGGCGGTTACAGGATATGGAAAATATAGGAAATGCATCCCCCGCAGGCAGCAAGTTCATATTGGGAATTACAGGCGGTGTGGGATCCGGCAAAAGCCGGGTGCTGGAGATACTGAAGGAGGAGTATGGCTTCCGTGTCATCCAGGCGGACCAGGTGGCGAAGGATTTGATGCAGCCGGGGCGGGACAGTTACAGGGCAGTGGTGGACTGCCTGGGGCCGTCCATACTGAATGAGGACGGAACCATCAACCGCCCTGCCATGGCTCAGGTAATCTTTGGATGCCCTGATAAACGCGTCCAGGTGGACCGCCTGACCCATCCCCTGGTATGGAATACCGCCTTTGGGGAGGCGCTTGCCTGCCCTGAACCTCTGGTGGTCATAGAGGCGGCCATTCCCTCAAAAGAATTCCGTGACAACTGCGGGGAAATGTGGTATGTTTATACATTGAGGGAGAACCGCATGGAGCGTCTCAGAGAGAGCCGCGGTTACACAAAGGAGAAAACGGAGAGCATCATGAACAGCCAGGCGCCGGAAGCCGGATTCAGGGAATTTTCCGATGCGGTCATCGACAACAACGGATCT
Organism: [Clostridium] clostridioforme AGR2157; assembly: GCF_000424325.1. Taxonomy (GTDB): domain Bacteria; phylum Bacillota; class Clostridia; order Lachnospirales; family Lachnospiraceae; genus Enterocloster; species Enterocloster clostridioformis_A. Next base: position 39,165 of record NZ_AUJR01000044.1, on the reverse strand, counting down.
GTGGAGGACACCAGAAAACAGATCCGAAGGCTCCTGAAGAACAAAATCAGAATGGAATAAATAAGACAAAAGGACTGTAAAACATGAGAATGGTAAGTATTGCCAGCGGAAGCAGCGGCAACTGTATTTACATAGGTTCCGACAGCACCCACCTGCTGGTGGATGCGGGAATCAGCAACAAGCGGATTCAGCAGGGATTAAATGAGATAGGACTTACGGGAAACGATGTAAACGGGATTCTCATTACCCATGAGCATTCGGACCACATCAAGGGACTGGGAGTGCTGTCGCGCAGGTATGAGATTCCCATATACGGGACCCGGGAAACCCTGGATGAGATTGCGGCCGCGGGCAGCCTGGGCAAATTTGATAAAGGGCTTTTGACTCCGGTATGCCCGGATTTGGATTTCATGGTAGGTGATTTGACTGTGAAGCCCTTTAAGATTGACCACGATGCTGCGAATCCGGTGGCATACCGCGTACAGAACGGGGAGAAGTCCGTGGCCGTGGCCACGGATATGGGACATTTTGACCAGTATATCATAGACCATCTTCAGGGACTGGACGCCTTGCTTCTGGAATCCAACCACGATGTGAGGATGCTGGAGACAGGCCCTTATCCCTATTACCTGAAACGGAGGATTTTAGGGGATCACGGCCATCTGTCCAATGAAAATGCGGGCAGGCTTTTGAACTGCGTCCTCCACGACAGACTGAAAAAGATTCTTTTGGGACATCTCAGCAAGGAGAATAATTACGAGGAGCTGGCTTACGAGACCGTACGGCTGGAGATTGACGAGGGAGACTGTCCTTACGGGGCTTCTGACTTTTCTATTTCCGTGGCCAGCAGGGACTGCATGAGTGAAATCATATATCTGTAAAACGTATGGATATCCGTTCACCGGATTTCAATAAAACAAAAGCGTGAGGAGAATGAGGATGAATAAGGCAATCATTACAGTAGTAGGGAAAGACAGGGTAGGAATCATTGCAGGCGTATGTACATACCTGGCTGAGAACCAGATTAATATTCTGGATATCACCCAGACCATTGTAAAGGGATTTTTCAACATGATGATGGTTGTGGACGTGGAGAACATACCCAAGTCCTTTGGCGAAGTAGCCCGGGAGCTGGAACAGGTCGGAGAGGAAATCGGCGTGAGCGTGAAGATTCAGCGGGAAGAAATCTTCCTGAAGATGCACCGTATCTAATGGCATCCCCAGAGGATAGGGCGGGCCTGTAATTCAGAAGAAAGGGACGAAAGAACTATGATTAACGTAAATATGTACGAGGTAAATGAGACCTACAACATGATTGAACACGAAAAGCTGGATGTGCGTACCATTACCCTGGGTATAAGCCTTCTGGACTGTGTGGACAGCAATCTTGAGGCGCTCAATGAAAAGATTTATAAGAAAATCACTACCCTGGCAAAGGACCTGGTTTCCACGGGCCAGGATATCGAGGCTGATTTCGGTATCCCCATTGTAAATAAGCGTATCTCCGTCACTCCCATTGCGCTGGTGGGCGGTTCTGCCTGCAAGCGTCCTGAGGATTTCGTCACCATAGCCAAGACTCTGGACATGGCTGCAAAGGAAGTGGGCGTAAACTTCATCGGCGGCTATTCCGCTCTTGTGAGCAAGGGCATGACCAGGGCTGACAAGAACCTGATTCTCTCCATTCCCCAGGCACTGTCCCAGACAGAGCGTGTGTGCAGTTCCGTCAATGTAGGCTCTACCAAAACAGGCATTGACATGGACGCGGTGGAACTGATGGGAAGAATCGTGACTGAAACAGCCGAAGCCACCAGGGACCATGACTCCCTTGGCTGTGCCAAGCTGGTGGTATTCTGTAATGCCCCTGACGACAACCCGTTCATGGCAGGCGCCTTCCACGGGGTGACTGAGTCCGAAGCCATCATCAATGTAGGCGTAAGCGGTCCGGGAGTTGTGAAGGTTGCCCTGGCAAAGGTAAGGGATGCCAACTTTGAGGTGCTCTGTGAAACCATCAAGAAGACCGCGTTCAAGATTACCCGCGTAGGCCAGCTGGTGGCACAGGAAGCATCCAAGCGCATGGGCATTCCCTTTGGAATTATTGATTTGTCCCTGGCCCCCACGCCTTCGGTGGGAGACAGTGTAGCTGAGATACTGGAAGAGATTGGCCTGGAGCGCGTGGGCGCGCCCGGAACAACGGCAGCCCTTGCCATGCTCAATGACCAGGTGAAGAAGGGCGGCGTTATGGCTTCCTCCTATGTGGGCGGTTTAAGCGGCGCATTCATCCCGGTCAGCGAGGACCAGGGAATGATTGACGCGGTCAGCATGGGAGCCCTCACCATCGAAAAGCTGGAGGCCATGACCTGTGTTTGTTCCGTTGGTCTGGATATGATTGCCATTCCGGGTGACACACCTTCCAGCACCATTGCAGGCATCATTGCGGACGAGGCAGCCATCGGAATGGTGAACCAGAAAACGACTGCGGTACGCCTGATTCCAGTGATTGGCAAGAAGGTAGGGGAGACAGCTGAATTCGGCGGACTGCTGGGCTATGCTCCTGTTATGCCTGTGAACACATTCTCCTGCAGGAGATTTGTAACCAGGGGCGGAAGAATTCCGGCGCCAATCCACAGCTTTAAGAATTAATACTGTCCGTGGTTAAAGAAACCGGATGGAGGGCAGACAGATGAAGATTTTTTTGATACGCCACGGCAGGCAGTGCAGCAAGCTGTGCAACGTGGATGTGGATTTAAGTGAAGAAGGATACAGGCAGGCGTCTCTCTTAGGAGAGCGCCTGTTTCATGAAAATATACAGGTGGTGTATTCCAGCAATCTGCTGCGGGCCGTGGAAACGGCTCAGGCAGCCAATCTCTACTGGAATGTGGAGCATATCATACGGCCGGAGCTGAGGGAGATATCCTTTGGCCATATGGAAGGCATGGAAGACCGGGACATTGCGGTGAAGTACAGGGATTTCAAGGTGCAGCAGGCCCTTATGGAGGAGGACCTGCCTTATCCTGGCGGTGAATGCGCCGGGGATGTGGTCCGGCGCGCACAACCTGTGTTCAGGGAAATGACAGAAAGCGGCTATGAGCGCATTGCTGTGGTGACCCACGGAGGCGTCATCCGTTCTATGACAGCCCATTACCTGGGAATTCCCATGAATAAATGGAGAATCCTCGGAAAGAACCTGGAAAACTGCAGCATCACGGAGCTTAACTGGGATGGGGCATCCGGCCGTTTTACATTGGAGCGCTTCAACGATTATGCCCATCTGGAGCCCTATCCGGATTTGCTGCGAAAGGGATGGGTCAGTACTGAAAATTAAGGATGCAGAAGGACTGCTGTATGGTTTCAGAGTCAAAGCCTGCGAATATGAATGGGAAAGGGATGGTAGTGGGTATGAATAAAGGGATATTGTTTGACGTGGACGGTACGCTCTGGGATTCGGCTGCCCAGGTGGCTGAATCCTGGAATGAGGTGCTGGCCCGTTATCCCCATTTAGGAGTCAGGATTACGGCTCAGGATATGTATGACAATATGGGAAAGACCATGATGGATATTGGAAAGACATTGTTTCCGGGGCTGGCCCAGGAGAAGTGCAGGAAGGTGATGGAGGAGTGCATGACCTATGAGAACCATTACCTGCTGTCCCATCCCGGAGTCCTGTATCCGGAGGCAGGGGAAATCATGGCGCGCCTCAGCCGCCAGTATGGCCTTTATATTGTCAGCAACTGCCAGAGCGGATATATTGAGGTGCTGCTAAAGAGCTGCAGCCTGCGGGAATATGTCCGCGATATTGAGTGCTACGGCAATACCGGCCTTCCAAAGGGAGATAACATCCGCATGGTAGTGCAGAGAAATCATCTGGAACGCTGTTTTTATGTGGGCGATACCCACATGGATGAGGAAGCGGCGGGTGTGGCCGGGATTCCCTTTGTACACGCGGCATATGGTTTTGGCAGGGCAGAGCGGCCGGTTGGCTCCATCGAGTCATTAAGCCAGCTCCCCGCCCTTGCAAAGAAACTTCTGGATTAGGAGCTGGACATGAATCAGGAAGAATGTAAAGAAATCAAACAGGCACTGGAGCTGTTCTTAAATGAATCTCTGGAGCGGATTCTCATGAGCAACCCCACGGACAGCGGCAAAATCTCCAGGTCCAGAATCCGTCCCCTGTTCATGAAGGGCAGGCTGGTATTCCAGGCGGAAGAACAGGCGGGAAAGCAGGCATTTCACCGCAATCTGGACAAAGACGAGGCGGCAGACTATGTCACAGGGCTTTTGGAAGGGGCATTCCGCCAGGCGGAGATTACATCCGGCCTTGGAAAGGCCCTTATTCTGGTAAGCAAGAAGGGAAAGGTGACAGTGAAGGTGAAACGGTATCCCCGGTCTGTCAGGATTCAACCGGCTGGGGAATCAGGCTCTCCCGGCTTTCTGCCCCATAACCGGAAGAAGCACTATATCCTGGAAGAGGGAATCCCGGTTCCCTTTCTGGTGGATTTGGGCGTTATGACAAAAGAGGGCAGGGTGGTGAACAGCCGCTATGACAAATACAGGCAGATAAACCGTTTCCTGGAGTTCATTGAGGATATCCTTCCCAACCTGGACCAGGACCGGGAGACCACCATTATTGATTTTGGATGCGGCAAATCCTACCTCACCTTTGCCATGTATTATTATCTGAAGGAACTGAAGGGATATCCGGTGCGGATCATCGGCCTGGACCTTAAGGAGGATGTCATAGAGCATTGCAGCCGCCTTGGACGGCAGTATGGATACGAGGGACTTTCCTTCCGCCATGGGGACATTGCCTCCTTTGAGGGCGTGGAGAAGGTGGATATGGTGGTCACCCTCCACGCCTGCGATCTGGCCACGGATTACGCCCTGGAAAAGGCAGTGAACTGGGGAGCCAGGGTCATTTTGTCGGTTCCCTGCTGCCAGCATGAGCTCAACGGGCAGATGGAAAACAGCCTTCTTAAGCCGGTACTGCAATACGGCCTGATAAAAGAGCGCATGGCAGCCCTTTACACAGATGCCATCCGCGCCCAGGTCCTGGAATACAGGGGATACCGGACCCAGATTCTGGAATTTATTGATATGGAGCATACGCCAAAGAATATATTGATTCGGGCTGTGCGTCAGGGGAAGAAACGGAACAATGGCCCCCAGCTACGTGAGCTGTCGGATTTCCTGCATGTGAAGCCCACTGTGGTTAAACTGCTGGCCCCGGAGCTATGGGAGTCCGGCGAAGAGATAAAAGACAACTGATATATGAAAATAAAATGACAGGTCCGCAGCCATGGATTGCATCCGCGGACCTGTCATTTTGCTTTTCATATCATAAAAACAAATCATATCATAAAATACAAATCGGCTGGTTATATTCATTCCGAACCGGCTTTCCCAGTTTTTTTGAAAGCAGGGCCTGACGGATATGGGAGGCGTAGATGTCCTGTGAGAACATGTCCAGGGCTGTTCCTGTGAGGATGTGTGAGGCGTCGGCTGTCTTGGTAATCAGGGGGATGGAGGTTTGCTGCTTTACCAGGGCCAGCAGCTCCCGGGATTCCTTGCGAAACCCCAGGATTCTGGCATAGGGGGCAGGGCCGGCCTCTTTGTAGGACTGTACCCTGGCGGCGGTCAGGCCCAGCACCATGTGAAGAAGGGCGCGGCTGATCCGGGTATAGGTATACTGGCGTGTCTTAAGCTGTTCAATCCGGCCTTCCCAGCTGACCTGTTGGAGAAGGCAGTTGTCCAGCCGGCGCGCCATTTCCGCCGACATATCCCCGTATTGCGTATAATCCGTTCCTTCCCGCTTCAGGGACAGAAGACGGAAGTTCAGTATCTCTGACAGGTCGTTGGCCTCCAGGGAGGGTTCCTGGCCGTACAGGGGCCAGATTGCCGGAGGAATGTGCGTCCTGGCGGCAGGAGTCAGTTTTGCATATGAAGGCAGGTCCGTATTCCCGGATGGCTCCCCGGTTTTAAGTATCCGCCGGATGGCTGAGGCGGAAGCCTGTCCGCCCTCCAGACCTTCATCGTGGTATCCCTGCCCCTGGCGGCGGATGGTCAGCGGAATAAGCGGACTGTCCTGGCGCAGGATGGCCTTGCAGTACTCGATTCCCAGAAGATTGTTGGGGGAGCCCAGGAGTTTGTCCATTTCTTCTCTCTTTAGAGGAAAATCCTTATCTCTGTCCGCCATCTCAAGCAGGGCCTGGTTGCGGGCCTGGGGCCAGCTGAGGCCGCTTCGCAGTCCAAGGCTTAGCAGTGAGGAGAAGTCCCCGCCTTCCTGTGCCAGGATACCGGCAGCCGTCCAAATCCTGCGGATATCCCCGTCCTCGCTGCCAAAGCACAGGACATCCACTGCCCCAAGTCCTGTGAGCAGGGCCACGCCGCAGGCAGCAAAATCCTCTGCACTGCTGACTGCAAAGGCGGAGGGAAGCTCCACCACCAGGTCCGCGCCGCAGGAAAGGGCCATTCTGGCGCGCAGATATTTGCTGTAGACCGCAGGTTCCCCCCTCTGCACAAAATCGCCGCTCATGGCAGCGATGCACCAGTCTGCCCCGGTCCGTTTTTTTGCTTCTTCCATTTGAAATTTATGTCCGCCGTGAAACGGGTTGTACTCGGCAATGATGCCGATTACCTTTGCCGGCTGCTTCAACTTTACTGGCTGTCCCAAGTTTCTGTACCCCTGTCCTGATTTTTTCTCAGTTTATTTTATCATATCCATTATATCTGCAAACATCCATTCCGTCCAGACGGCATTTGTTAATCTTCAGTTTATAAATCTATAATAATTAGAACACAGATTCTCCACAATCGTTTCACAATTCCACCATAAATGACGGCTATATTAATAATTGTAAAAAGCAAGAGCAATTAAGAAACAGCCCTTACAGTTAAATAAAACAGAGAAAAGTATGAAAGGAGACTTTGCTATGTACGAGAATGAAAATAAGAATATGAATGGCTTGGGAAATGAAAATATGGAACACAGGGATGTACCTGAGACAACCGTAAACTGGACTACCCCGGGTGATGGGAGGAGCCAGCAGAGACAGAATACACAGGGCCAGAATACACAGGGCCAGAATACACAGGGAGCAGATGCCGGATTCAGCCCATACGGCAGCCAGGCCCGCCGCCAGGACTACTATGGCGGGAATTCCTATCAAGGATATCAGGGCGGCGGCGGTAAGCGCCGGAATGATTCCAACATAGGACGCTATGCCAAGAGGGTGGCAGGAATCACGGCAGCAGCGGTCCTCTTCGGAACCGTATCAGGCGGAGTCATGACAGGTGTGAATTACCTGGGAAACAGGCTCACAGGCGCATATGGAACCGCGGGCACATTGGCTGAGACACAGGCGCAGAACCAGATAGGGCAGGCAGCCCCGGTCAATGCACAGGCATCCGGAAACCAGGGCGCCACGGCAGTATCCGCTGTCACCGACGTGTCAGGCATCGTGGAAAACGCCATGCCGTCCATTGTGGCCATCAATGACACCATGACTGTGGAGCAGCGGGATTTCTTCGGAATGCCGCAGACCTACACGGCGCAGAGCAGCGGTTCCGGCATCATCGTGAACCAGACCGACACGGAACTTCTCATTGCCACCAATAACCATGTGGTGGATGGAGCTTCCGATTTAAAGGTTACATTTGTTGACAACAAGGATGTGAGCGCCGCGGTGAAGGGAACGGATTCAGCATCTGACCTGGCAATCATCGCAGTGCAGTTAAAGGATATCCCTTCCGACACCATGAGCAAGATTAAGGTGGCGACCCTGGGCAATTCAGATGAAATCAAGGTAGGACAGCAGGTCATCGCCATAGGAAATGCCCTTGGATACGGCCAGTCCGTCACCGTGGGATATATAAGCGCCCTGGATCGTGAGATCACAGATGAAAAAGGAATTAACAGGACCTTTATCCAGACAGATGCAGCCATCAACCCAGGCAACAGCGGCGGCGCGCTCATTGATTTAAGCGGAAATGTCATCGGCATCAACGCCGCCAAGACAGCTTCCACGGCAGTGGAGGGAATGGGCTTTGCCATTCCGATTTCCAAGGCCCAGGACATCTTAAACAGCCTGATGACAAAGAAAACGCGTGTGGCTGTATCCGAGGACGCTCAGGGCTATCTGGGAATTCAGGGTACCAACATTGACGCCGCCACATCACAGATATACGGCATGCCAGTAGGAATCTATGTCTATAAAATCGTGGAGGGCCAAGCAGCCTCATCCTCTGATTTAAAGGAAAAGGATATCATCACCAAGTTTGACGGACAGTCCGTCACCAGTATGGAAGAACTGAAGCAGATGCTCACTTACTATGAGGGCGGCGCAGCCGTTACCCTTACGGTGCAGTCCCTGGTGGACGGGGCATATGTGGAGCACGATGTGCAGGTGACCCTGGGAACCAGGCCGGCAGCTCAGAGCTGATGAATTTAAGAAACATTTGCTAAAAAAATTACAGATCTTAACTGGAAAATGTGCTATACTAACGTATATAAACTCGCCAAGGAGGTACAGCTTATGAAATTAGTGTATGCAATTGTGAGAAATGATAATGAAGATGATGTTGTAAGCCAGCTGACCCAGCATCATTACAGTGTTACAAGACTTTCCACCACAGGAGGTTTCCTGAAAAAAGGGAATACAACATTGATGATTGGTGCAGAAGATGATAAGGTACAGGAAGTGATTGATGTGATTAAGCAGGAGTGCGGCCAGCATCAGAAGCTGACTGTTAACATGCCTTATATATCAGGCACCACCATGGTAAATTATGCAACTATGCCCATGACAGTTGATGTGGGCGGCGCCACTATTTTTGTGATTAACGTGGACCGTTACGAGAAAATTTAATCACCAGATACCTGAATCCGCAGGCCGGAAGATGCGGCCCTGCGGATTTTTTGCGTTTCCGGATAAGGCTGTTTTTGACGGTGGGGTATGGATATTGCCTGTTTTACGTCTGGATTGTACACATAACACTGATTGGCCAGATGTTATAATGAATCCATATGATATAAATACATAAGGAGGGACATATGGAGAGAACAATGTGCAGCAGTGCGGATAAAAAGCTGCAGGAGTTTCTGGAATCAGTGCCGGAGGACCATTCCCACCGCAGAATGGTCCAACAGGAGGTAAAATGCGGTTTCGGCCTGGATGGGGTGTGCTGCAGGCTCTGTTCAAATGGTCCGTGCCGCATATCAAAGGCAAGACCCAAAGGAGTATGCGGCGCGGACAGGGATACCATAGCGGCAAGGAATTTCCTGCGCTCCGTGGCAGCCGGTTCAGGCTGCTACATCCATGTGGCGGAACAGGCAGCCAAAGAATTAAAATCAGCAGCACTGACAGGAAGAACATTGAGGGGGATTTCCGCGCTTCGCCGCCTGTGCAGTGAGCTGGGTATTGACGGGGCGGATGATTCCGAAAAGGCGCTTTGCCTGGCCGAGGCAGTATTGGAGGATTTGCATAGGCCCTGTGATGAGAAAATGCAGCTTACAAAAAAGCTTGCCTATGGAAAGCGGACCGGGTTATGGGAAAAGGCAGGCATTCTTCCGGGGGGAGCCAAGGATGAGATATTTAATGCAGTCCTGAAGACTTCCACCAATCTGAATTCAGATCCCATGGACATGCTGGCCCAATGCCTGCGGCTGGGGATTTCCACAGGAGTATATGGACTTGTGCTGGTCAACCGCCTGAACGACATCCTGATGGGGGAACCCGAATTAGGCTTTGAACCGGTGGGGATGCGGGTGATTGACCCGGAATGCATCAACATCATGGTTACAGGGCATCAGCACTCCATGTTCGCAGGCCTGACGGAACTGCTGGAACGTCCTGAGATAAAGGCAATGGCAGAAAAAGCGGGAGCCAGGGGAATCCGGATTGTCGGATGTACCTGTGTGGGGCAGGATTTCCAGGCCAGAGGCCGCCGCTATGAAGATGTGTTCTGCGGACATGCAGGCAATAATTACAGCAGCGAGGCAGTACTGATGACCGGCTGCATTGACCTTGTGGTATCGGAATTCAACTGTTCCCTTCCTGGAATTGAGCCTGTCTGTGAAAAGCGTTCCATCCCCATGCTTTGTCTGGATGATGTGGCAAAGAAAAAAGGCGCCCGGTACCTGCCATATAGCGCGGCGGAGCGGGAGGATGTAAGCATAAATGTGATTGCGGCTGCCATTGCATCCTATGCGAGGCGTGTAAAAACAGGAAAACGGCAGAATCCCATGGAAGGGCACGGATGCGGCGAGGCGATTACAGGGGTTACGGAAATGACCTTAAAAGGGGCATTGGGAGGAAGCTTCGTTCCTCTGGCGGATTTAATTGCCGCCGGCAGAATAAAGGGAGTGGCGGCGGTTGTGGGCTGCTCCAATCTGAGGGCCAGGGGCCATGACGTATTTACGGTGGAACTGGTAAAAAAACTGATTGCTAAAGACATACTGGTGCTGTCGGCGGGATGTACCTGCGGAGGTCTGGAAAACTGCGGCCTTATGAGCCGCAAAGCTGCCGGAATGGCCGGCCCGGGCTTATCCGGTGTGTGTCAGAATCTTGGCATTCCTCCTGTACTCAATTTCGGTCCCTGTCTTGCCATCGGCAGGATTGAGGCTGTTGCAGGGGAACTGGCAGGAGCCCTGGGCGTGGATTTGCCCCAGCTGCCGGTTGTGGTCTCCGCACCTCAATGGCTGGAGGAACAGGCCCTGGCGGACGGGGCCTTTGCCCTGGCCCTTGGCTTTCACCTGCATCTGGGCCTGGCGCCCTTTGTGACAGGCAGTCCGGTTATCATGGATGTGCTTTGTAATAAAATGGAAGAGATGACCGGCGGAAAGCTTTTTGTGGAAACTGAGATTGATCAAGCAGCAAATCAGATTGAGGCAGTCATAATGGACAAGAGAAGGGGGCTGGGATTTAATGAGTGACAGGTGCATGAAAAGCGTTCCCGTATCCCTGAATAATCCTTCAATTGAAAAAAATCAGGACCTCTGTGCAGACTGCAGCCATTGCCTGGCCGTGTGCTCGGAAGAAATCGGCGTTGCCCGGCAATGGGCAGATATCAGTGCAGATGCCTTTTCCTGCATCCACTGCGGGCAGTGCGCGGCAGTCTGTCCGGAGCGGGCAATCCGCGGTAAAAGCCACTGGAGAGAGGTGGTCCGGGCAATCAATGACCCGCAGAATATTGTTGTTTTTTCTACGGCTCCATCTGTTCGTGTGGGATTGGGGGAGTGCTTCGGAGGACGGCCCGGAGACTTTGTGGAAGGCCGTATGGTATCGGCCCTCAGGGAGCTGGGGGCGGATTATGTACTGGACGTGGCATTTTCGGCAGATTTGACAATCATGGAAGAGGGAACGGAATTTCTCAGGCGTTTTCTGACCGGGAGCCATCCGCTGCCCCAGTTTACAAGCTGTTGTCCGGCCTGGGTAAAGTATGTGGAAACATTTCATCCTGATCGGATTGGATGCCTGTCCAGTGCAAAAAGTCCTATCAGCATGCAGGGAGCACTGATAAAAACATATTTTGCCCGGGAGCAGGGGATTGACCCCGGACGGATTGTGAATGTCGCGGTTGCTCCCTGTACAGCCAAGAAGTTTGAGATATCCAGGGAGGAACTGTGTTCTTCCGGAATATACCAGGGCATACCAGGGCTTATGGATAATGATTATGTGCTGACAACCAGGGAACTGGCAGAATGGATTACGGAATCAGGCATTGAATTTTACGGCCTGGACCCATCTCCCTTTGACTCCCTGATGGGAGAAGGAAGCGGGGCAGGCGTGATTTTCGGCAATACGGGAGGCGTCATGGAAGCCGCCCTGCGCATGGCGTATTCCGTTGTAAGCGGAAAGGAGCCAATGGATCTGCTGCTTAAGTACTGGCCTGTCAGGGGGCTGGACCAGGTAAAGGAGACCGTGGTGTCCCTTGGAGGACGGGATGTGCGCGCCGCGGTTATCTATGGTACCAGGGCAGCGGAGCAGCTGATTGGGACAGGGAACATTGACTCCTATGATTTTGTGGAGGTAATGACCTGTCCCGGAGGGTGTATCAGCGGCGGCGGACAGCCGGACAACGGCGTTCTGCCGGTTCCGGACCGGCTGAGAATGGAAAGAATTAAATCTCTCTATCGGGCGGATGAACAGAGAATGGTCAGGAGTTCCCTTGATAACCGGGAAATAAAGCGTCTGTATGAAAGATTCCTGGGAGAACCCATGGGCGAGCTGGCACAGACACTGCTTCACACCTGTTATCACAGCAGAAAAGGTGGAAAATAAACACAGAAAGACCTCAGGTATACGAAAAAGTGCAATATTTGGATAAAATCGGCTTGTATCTCCAATTCTGTCAGTATATAATAAAGACGTATGCTTAAATACACCAAGGAAAGGGGTAAATTATCATGGGATTTATCGATTTAATTAAAGCTCGTGCCAGGGCTGACAAAAAGACTATAGTACTGCCAGAATCTATGGACAGGAGAACCTGGGAGGCGGCCGAAACGATATTAAAAGAGGACATCGCCAATCTGATCATTATAGGAACACCGGAGGATATTGCCGACCACAGCAAGGGACTGGATGTATCAGGAGCAACAGTGATCAATCCTCAGACCTATGAGAAGACTCAGGAGTATATTGATTTATTTGTAGAGCTGAGGAAATCAAAAGGAATGACACCGGAAAAGGCAAAGGAGATCATCTTGTCCGATTATGCCTACTACGGCTGTCTTATGATTAAAAACGGAGATGCAGACGGATTGGTATCCGGTGCCTGCCACTCCACGGCCGACACATTAAGGCCATGCCTGCAGATTGTCAAGACAAAACCAGGCACAAAACTGGTATCTGCATTCTTCCTCATGGTAGTTCCGGACTGCGAATACGGAGCAGAGGGAACTTTTATTTTTGCCGATTCAGGACTGAACCAGAATCCGAATCCGGAAGAGCTGGCAGCAATCGCCAAATCATCTGCTGATTCATTTGAACTGCTGGTACAGAAGGAGGCAAGGGTTGCCATGCTGTCCCATTCTACCAAGGGATCTGCAAAGCATCCTGATGTGGACAAAGTAGTAGAAGCCACCAGAATCGCAAAAGAGCTTTATCCGGAGCTGAAGCTGGACGGGGAACTCCAGTTAGATGCAGCCCTTGTACCAAAGGTTGCTTCCTCCAAGGCGCCGGGCAGCGAAGTGGCAGGCAAGGCAAATGTACTGATGTTCCCGGATCTGGATGCCGGTAATATCGGATACAAGCTGGTTCAGAGACTGGCTAAGGCAGAGGCTTACGGCCCTGTTACCCAGGGAATCGCAAAGCCGGTTAACGATTTGTCCAGGGGTTGTTGTGCAGATGATATTGTGGGTGTAGTAGCAATTACGGCTGTTCAGGCACAGGCTGAATAAGCCGGAGGAGGAGATATCAATGAATATATTAGTTATTAACTGTGGGAGCTCATCATTAAAGTATCAGCTGATTGATTCAGCATCAGAGGCTGTGCTTGCAAAGGGAATTTGCGAAAGAATCGGTATTGAGGGCAGCCAGATTACCTATCAGCCGGCAGGCGGAGAAAAGGAAGTAACAGTTTCTCCTATGCCTACCCATACCAAGGCCATTCAGATGGTACTGGATGCTCTGACCAATGATAAGACAGGCGTGATTAAGAGCCTGGACGAAGTAGGGGCAGTGGGACACAGAATCGTTCATGGAGGAGAAGCCTTTACCTCATCTACCCTGATTACGGAAGAGGCAGTTAAGGCAATTGAGGAGTGCAGCGATTTGGCGCCTCTTCACAATCCTGCTAACCTGATCGGCATCCGTGCCTGCCAGGAACTGATGCCCAATACTCCAATGGTAGGTGTATTTGATACAGCCTTCCATCAGACCATGCCGGAGAAGGCATACCTGTATGGACTTCCTTACGAGTATTATGAGAAATACAAGGTGAGAAGATACGGCTTCCACGGGACAAGCCACAGCTATGTGTCAAAGAGAACGGCAGAGGTCCTTGGACGTCCTTATGATTCCCTTAAAACAGTGGTTTGCCACCTGGGCAACGGCTCCAGCATTTCGGCTGTCCTCAACGGAAAATCCGTGGACACCAGCATGGGACTGACTCCATTAGAGGGTCTTGTGATGGGAACCAGAAGCGGCGATGTAGATCCGGGTGCCCTGCAGTTCATCATGCACAAAGAGAATATGGACATTGACCAGATGTTAAACGTACTGAACAAGAAGTCCGGCGTATACGGTATGTCCGGTGTTTCCAGCGATTTCCGCGATGTGGAGAACGCTGCAAATGACGGCAATAAGAAAGCAGAAGTCGCACTGGAATCATTTGCCTACCGGGTAGCTAAATACGTGGGAGCATACGCGGCCGCAATGAGCGGCGTGGACGCCATTGCGTTCACCGCAGGCGTAGGCGAGAACGACAAGATTACCAGGAAGAAAGTGTGCGAATATCTTGCATTCCTGGGAATTGAAATTGACGACGAGGCCAATTCAAAGAGAGGACAGGAAATCGTGATTTCGACTCCTGATTCCAAGGTAAGCGTACTGGTTATTCCTACCAACGAGGAGCTGGCAATTGCAAGGGAAACACTTGCGTTAGTGAAATAGTATATCTGAATGGTGAGAAGCCGGTGTACATGTAATTTTGAGACATGTACACCGGCTTTTTGCTGTCCGTTTTTGGGATAAATGAAGGAAGATGTCTTGAAAATACCTGTTTTTCGTATGAATAGGATAAGGAAAAACAGCACTTTGGATGTTAAAATCATTATAACAAAATTGCAGGAAAAGGAGGGAAGGAGACATATAAGGGGACTGCCTGAAGGCAGATTAAAAAAGAGAAGGGAGAATACAAGCATATGAATTTGTTTGCATTAGTAGCATCATTTGGGGGAGGAATCATAGGAGCATATATGGGAGCGCTTCCTGCATTTATATTGACCGGCGTAATTGCTATTGCAGGGTCGGTGGCAGCCATGGCAGGAGGCGCAGACATGACAGTGGGATTTATTGCCTTTGGATCCTATCTTGGTCCCCATATCGCCTTTGCCGGCGGCGTGGCGGCATCCGCCTACGCAGGCAGGACAAAGAAGCTGGGCAGCGGAACTGATATCCTGTCTTGTCTTAATGGACTGGCAGACCCTGCCACACTGCTGGTAGGCGGTGTGTTTGGCATAATAGGTTTTCTCATTCATTATCTGATTGGGTCGGTTCTTCACCTGAATACAGATCTTCCCGGATTTACCGTCATCTTGTCAGCCGTCATTGCCCGCCTGGTGTTTGGCTCCAGCGGCCTTATAGGAAAGGCTGCGCCTGGTGAGTCCAGGGAGTATTTTACCGGCGGCAAGGGAATGCTCTGTAATGTAATCCTTGGTCTGGGGCTGGGAACCACAACCGGTTTTGTGTATCAGGAGCTTCTGGATGGCGGGGCATCAGCGGCAGCCATAGGCAGCTATCCGGTACTCTGTTTCGGAATAGCAGCTGTTTCTCTGATTTTTGCCCAGACTGGATTTGCCATGCCGGCAACCCATCACATTGCGCTGATTTCTGCATTGGCAGCAGTTTCCTCCCAAAATCCCGTTATGGGTATTGTATTTGGAATACTGGCCTCACTGTTCGGTGATTTTGTGGGCAAGACATTTAACAGCTGCTGCGACACCCATATAGACCCTCCGGCCTTTACTATCTTTGTCTTTACTTTTATTATAAATATACTGTTTGGAAGCGGATTCTTCAGCGTTTAAAGCAGAAGCTCCCTGATTTTATCCAGACGGAACCCGGATATCTCATGGCTGCCAATGACGGTTACAGGAAGGGCTGTATAGCCCCGGCTATCCATGAAGGCCTGTCCTACCGCGTCGTTTTCCAGATTGATTTCCTCGTAGGAAATTCCTCTGTCGGATAAGAATTCCTTGACCTGGCGGCAGTAGGAACAGCCGGGAAGGGTATAAATCCTCACCGTTTTGTCAGTAGAGAAGGCATCAGGGAGAGAGGGGCTGTCCTCTTTCAGAGGCTGGCTTCCAATGGTCCAGTTAGCCCCGCAGAGCGAACCTGTCTGCAGCGCCTTTAAAACGCGCAGAACCTCCTGGGTGTTTCTGCCAATATTATTGTCATGAATTACGCTGTAGCGGATTATCTGGTCCGGGTCAATGATGAACAGGCCCCGCAGTGCAACACCCTGGTCTTCCAGAAGAACGCCGTAGCCAGCAGACATGGACAGGGTCTTATCAGCGCCCAGTGGATATCCAATCCGGCCCAGGCCGTTTCTAATCCATGCCTGATGGGTATACTCACTGTCTGTGCTGACGGCAAGCAGTCTGGCGTCAGCATCTTCAAACAGAGGCAGGTCATTGCTGAAGGAAGTGAGCTCAGTAGGGCAGACAAATGTAAAGTCCATAGGATAGAAGAACAGGACCAGCCAATGGCCTTTATAGGTATCAAGGCTTACGTCAAAAAAATCTTCTCCATCCCCGGAGACCGCTTTTAAATGAAAATCAGGAGCTTTTTTTCCAATGATTCGGTTCAATCTTGATTCCTCCTTTATATGCATGATGATTTCTGTTATAATGATATCATAAATAGAGGAGAAATACACCACGTTTTTAAGGAGGCAACGGTATGAGCGATAAAAAATATTCCGGCAATTTTTACAAGACGGATAAGATAGAAGAGACTCCGGACGATTGTCCAAGCTGCATCTATCAAAATAAGAAGGCGGAGAAGGATCCGGATGAATGCCCCAACTGTTATTACATTCCCAATAAGGAGAAGAAGGAAGGGCAGGAATAACTGGATATAAGGCTTCCAATGGCCGCATAAAAGGCCGTATACAAAGCCTTATGTAAGACCGGAAACGGGAAAGACAGGAGACATCTGAAGGCTTCAGAGTTTCCTGTCTTTTTATATGGTTAATTATAATGGATTAGTCCGCTAATAATGCATATCTGGCCACGGCCATATCCTGTTCCACGGTACCGCCGGATACTCCCAGGCCGCCGATTAAGCTTCCGTTCTTCATAATGGGGAGTCCTCCGCCGAAGATACAGAACCTGCCAGGATGAGTCTGCTGGAGGCCGTATAAAGGCTGTCCCGGCAGGATATCCCTGGCAGCGTCCTCGGTCGGAACGCGAAGGGCTGCTGCCGTGTATGCCTTTGAATATGATATGGAAATGCTGGCCAGGAGGGAATCATCCATCCGATGCATGGCAACCATATTTCCTCCCTGGTCCACCACTGTGATGACCATGGGGACATGGATGCTTTCAGCCATTTTCTCGGCTTTTTCAATCAGCCGCAGAGCTTCCTTCAGACATAAGCCCTGAGGCTTCAGAACGTCTAACAGGGCAGCTGTTATTTCCTTTGCTGCGTATGTATCATTCATGGTTTTACCTCCTTATCAGAGCAGGCTGCGGTACAGTTCCCTGTCCGGATGTGCAATCACGACCTTCTCCACCAGGGTACCGTTGGTTTCTGCTGTTTTTGCCCCTGCCTTCACACTTTCTTCCACTGCACCCACATCCCCTGTAAAGGTGACAAAGGATTTTCCTCCGATGCCGGTGCCCAGACGAATCTCAATCAGGGAAACACTGGCTGCTTTGGCAGCTGCATCGGCTGCAATGATAGCGCCTGTGACAGAGAAGAATTCCAGGATACCCAGGGCTTTCAGGCTGGAAGGCATGGAGGACATGTTGATGGCCTCAATCACCTGGGGATGCACCCTGGGAATGAGAAGGCGGTCCACCACATTGGCTTTTGCACTTTCCCCGCCGGTTCTTAAAGCCGATTCCACGGCCGAGACCTCCCCTGTTATTAATATCTGATACTTACCCGGACAGCTGGGTCTTGCAGAGACAAGCCTGATTTCCGCCGCCTTAAGCATCATATCCGCCGCCTGGATACCTTTGGCTATGCTGTTTAACTCTAAAAAACCGATGGTAATCATACGATGTTCCTCCTATATTACTGCCTGTCAGCAGAGATGACAATTTCAGTTTCAGTGACTTGGGCAACAGTTCCGGATATGCTTGCGTGGATGTTGGCCCCCAGTGCCTGTTCAGGGATCGCGCCAATCAGCTGACCGCACGCAACTTTGTCGCCGGGCTGTACCTTGGGCACGCTTGGCGCCCCGATGTGCTGCCTGAGGGAAATACGCACAAAATCGGGCTCTGCGGTCACCAAACGGTCAATGTGATAGTCGTAATACTGGTCAACGCCCAGACGGATCGCCATGCGCTTAGACGGCGCTTTCCTCCAGTTTCGCTCTTCCAGCTGTGTGAAGGTTCCGGAAGGCTTTTGGTAGCGGAACTTATTCTGCCGGAGCAGATTCTTGATATAGATATTGACCTGGCGGGGCTGAAGGCCCATGGGACAGGCATAGGTTTCACATAAGCCGCATTCACTGCATATCATGGCCTGTTTTACATTCTCGTCCTCCAGCACATCCTGGGGAGACTGGGCATATGCCAGCCTTCGCATGATCATGTGGGGCTTTATGGGGTGGCCCGTAAGGTGACGCGGACACATCTGAGTGCAGCAGGAACATTGGATGCAGCACATTTTAGCCCGTTTCAGGGTAACAGATACCGGAATATCATGCTGTTTTACCAGGGGGATATCATCAGCCACAATGATATAACCGGATGTGGTTTTTGTGACAGCCAGTCCGGCGGCTTCTTTCATATCATAACATTTTCCCATCATGGGTCCTCCGGCGATTACGTGATAGGAAGAAAGCAGACTTCCTCCTGCCAGGGAAAGGCACTCTGTAAAGGGTGTTCCCAGGGGGGCGCGGACAATGCATGGGGCTCCGACGGTGCCTGTGACAGTCAGATATTTTTCAGTAAAGGGCTGCCCCTGGGCAGCATTGAAAATGGAGTGGACTGTGGCCAGATTGGAGACAACGGCTCCCACATCAAGGGGGATTCCGGAAGGAGGAACCGTACGGCCCGTGATATCGCAGACCATGATCTGCTCATCGCCGGCCGGATAAAAGTTTTTCATCCGGTAAAGCCTGACAGAACTGCCAAGCTCTTTAATAGCGGCCTCCAGGGAAGCAATTTCCTCGGAATATGTTTCCTTCAGTGCAATATATCGTTTTCCTGCCTGCACCATGTCGCCAATCATGCCGGCGGCGGCAACAATCTCTTTTGCTTTGTGAATCATGAGCCAGCGGTCGGTCCGCAGAAGCGGCTCACATTCGGCGGCATTGACAATGAGATATTCCACGGTACAGTTCAGCTTGACATGGGCAGGGAAACCGGCTCCGCCGCACCCGACGATCCCCGCTTCTTTTATTTGTTCTAACAGCGTCATATATATCTCCCTTCGTATATCATTAAGCACCCTTTCTCATTCATTATAAAGAAAAAAGACATCCCGTACAATGAATGGCCAGTCTAAAAAACGGTATTATCCAAACTTGACCGTTCCAAGAGAAAGGTCTGGATAATACAATAAATCAGTTTGTCTATTACTAAGGGAAACTCTTTGCGTGATGTTACAATATAAAAATAAAGTCGGAAAGGTGATGGGGATAAATGGAAATAAAAGACTGGAAGGTCAGCCAGGGAGATTTAATGCGAATCATACAGGAATCGGTACCAGGCAAACAGATTACCATGGCTCATATTATAGCCAGCCCGGATGAGGTTATTTACAGAAAATTGGGACTGGACCCAAGGGTTGATTATCACCGGTCAGCCATTGGAGTGCTGACCCTTACTCCCAGTGAGACAGCGATCATAACCGCGGACCTGGCCATCAAGGCATCTGCCATACAGATTGGTTTTATCGACCGGTTCAGCGGCACGCTCATCATCACGGGAACCATTTCTGATGTCAATATTGCGTTTGAGCGGATTCTGGAGTATACGTCGTCTGAACTGGGCTTTACTGTGTGCAGGGTAACAAAGGCCTGATTCCATGACAGTAAGCAGGGAGGGATGGAACATGAAGAAAATCATGCTGGTGGGCCGCAGCGGCGCGGGAAAGACAACGCTGACACAGGCCATGAAGGGCCGGAGGATAACATACCATAAGACCCAGTACATTAATAATTATGATGTGATTATTGACACACCGGGGGAATATGCGGAGAACAAAACACTGGCAAGAGCGCTGATCCTGTACTCTTATGAGGCGGATGTCGTGGGACTGCTGATAAGCGCCATTGAGGATTATTCATTATACAGCCCCCATATTGTGTCCATGGCAACCAGGGAGGTCATAGGAATCGTGACTCAGATTGACCAGCCGGATGCCAGGCCGGACCTGGCTGCCATGTGGCTGGAGCTTACGGGCTGCAAAAAAATATTCTATGTCAGCTCCGTGACCGGCGAAGGAGTGGGTGATATCCTGAATTACCTGAGGGAAGAGGGAGATGTGATGCCGTGGGAGAAAGAGGAGGAAACAGATGAAACGGGTGTTGATGCTGGCAGGTGACTACACGGAGGACTATGAGGTAATGGTTCCGTACCAGGCCTTGCAGGTAGCTGGAGTGGAGGTGGATGTGGTCTGCCCGGACAAAGAGGCGGGCGATGTCATAAGGACGGCTATCCATGATTTTGAAGGTGACCAGACCTATTCTGAAAAGCCGGGCCATAATTTTGTGCTCAACGCTTCGTTCCAGTACCTGAAGCTGGAGCAGTATGACGGACTGTTCCTTACAGGCGGAAGGGCGCCGGAGTATCTAAGACTGAATCCAAGGGTACTGGACATGGTACATTATTTTATGGATCTGAAAAAACCGGTTGCGGCTATCTGTCATGGGGTACAGATTCTGACTGCGGCAGGAGTGATGAAGGGAAAACAGGTCACGGCGTATCCGGCAGTACGTCCGGAGGTGCTGGCTGCGGGAGGCATTTTTATGGAAAAGGAGCCGTACGAGGCGGTGATTTGTGATAATCTGGTAACATCCCCTGCATGGCCGGGAAATGTAGAGATTCTGAGAGGGTTTCTGAAGCTGTTGGGCGTCACGGCCTTGTAGTGAAAATGGCAGGCGCCAAATACACAGAAAGTTTGTATTTTACTTTTTTTACGTTTTAATAATATGTCTTATTTTTCGCCTCCATAGGATATTATGAGGAGGAGGAACGCCCTGGGGGAAGTGGGCAGGGCATTCTTGGAAACCGGAAACCATAAATAGAAAACAAAATAAAGGAGGATATTTGTATGATAGCAAAGGGGTTTACAGAACCAACCGAAAGAGTGAAACGTCTTAAGAGAGCAATAGTGGATGCAACTCCGTATGTTGAGTCTGAGAGGGCGGTTCTCGTAACAGAGTCCTACAAAGAGACAGAGGGGCTGTCTCCTATTATGCGCCGTGCCAAGGCGGCTGAAAAGATTTTCAACAATCTTCCCATTACCATTCATGATGATGAGCTGATTGTAGGCGCAATTACAAAGAATCTGCGTTCAACAGAGATTTGTCCTGAATTTTCTTATGACTGGGTTGAGAAGGAATTTGAGACAATGGGCACCAGAATGGCGGATCCCTTCCAGATACCAAAAGAGACCGCGGCAGAACTGCATGAAGCGTTCAAATACTGGGAAGGAAAGACCACCAGCGCTTTAGCCGACTCCTATATGTCTCAGGAGACAAAGGACTGCATTGCCAACGGAGTATTTACAGTAGGCAATTATTTCTACGGCGGCGTAGGACATGTGTGCGTGGACTACGGCAAGGTCCTGACCATTGGTTTTACAGGAATCATCAAACAGGTGATTGAAGCAATGGATAAGCTGGACACCAGCGACCCGGAATATATTAAAAAGAAAAACTTTTACGAGGCTCTTGTGATTACATATACAGCAGCCATCAACTTTGCGCACCGCTATGCTGCGAAGGCAGGGGAAATGGCAGCGTCCTGCCCGGACCCGGTAAGAAAAGCCGAGCTGCTTCAGATTGCCGCCAACTGTGACAGAGTTCCTGAAAGAGGTGCGGCCAATTTCTACGAGGCATGCCAGGCATTCTGGTTTGTTCAGATTCTCCTTCAGATTGAAGCCAACGGACATTCTATTTCACCAGGACGTTTTGACCAGTACATGTATCCGCATCTGGCGGCAGACAAGAATATTTCCAAGGAATTTGCACAGGAACTGGTAGACTGCATCTGGGTTAAGTTAAATGACGTCAACAAGACACGCGACGAGGTGTCCGCCCAGGCATTTGCAGGATACGCAGTGTTCCAGAACCTGATTGTAGGCGGTCAGACAGAAGACGGACTGGACGCAACCAACGAAGTTTCCTACATGTGTATGGAAGCAGTTGCCCATGTGGCACTGCCCGCGCCGTCCTTCTCCATCCGTGTTCACCAGAACACACCGGATGAATTCCTCTACAGGGCGTGTGAAGTGACCCGTCTTGGACTGGGCGTGCCGGCCATGTATAACGACGAAGTCATCATCCCCGCATTGTGCAACAGAGGCATATCCCTGGCGGATGCCAGAAGCTATTGTATCATCGGCTGCGTGGAGCCTCAGTGCCCGCATAAGACAGAGGGATGGCATGATGCCGCATTCTTTAATATTGCCAAGGTCCTGGAAATCACCCTGAATAACGGCAAGGTGGGCGACAAGCAGCTGGGACCGCAGACAGGTGATATCACGTCCTTTAACAGCCTGGAGGATATCTTTGCGGCATACAAAAAACAGATGGAATATTTCGTATATCATCTGGCCGAAGCTGACAACTGTGTTGACTACGCACATGCAGAGAGAGCCCCTCTCCCCTTCCTGTCAGCACTGGTTGATGACTGTATCGGAAGAGGAAAGAGCGTTCAGGAGGGCGGAGCAATCTATAACTTTACAGGACCGCAGGCATTTGGCGTAGCTGATTCCGGCGATTCCCTGTGTGCTATCAAGAAACATGTATTTGAGAGCAAGGAAGTGACCATGGCCCAGTTAAAGGAGGCCCTGGCCAATAACTTCGGCTATGCATGCAATGCTTTTGCACCCGCGGCTGATGCTTGTACGGATGAGGCGAAGATTTACGAGGCAGTGAAACGGATTCTGAGCAATAACGGTTCCATCAATCTGGCAGACCTTCAGGCACAGCTGTCCGCGCCAACGCAGGCATGCCGCTGGCCGTCAGCGGCAGAGCCGGCCAAGACAGAAGCAGCCTGCGTGAATGCTGATTATGCACATATTAAGAGACTGATGGAGAATACGCCCTGGTTCGGGAACGATGATGATGAGGTGGATATGATTGCAAGGCGCTGCGGACAGATTTATTCCTACGAGGTAGAGAAGTATAAGAATCCGCGCGGCGGACAGTTCCAGGCAGGCTGCTATCCTGTATCAGCCAATGTATTATTTGGAAAGGACGTAGGCGCCCTTCCGGACGGCAGACTTGCCAAGGCTCCTTTGGCCGACGGCGTATCCCCAAGACAGGGCAAGGATACCAACGGGCCGACAGCAGCAGCCATGTCCGTGGCTAAACTGGACCATGCAAACTATTCCAACGGTACTCTGTACAACCAGAAGTTCCTTCCTTCCGCACTTGCAGGAGACGAGGGACTGAAGCGCTTCGCATCCATTGTGCGTTCCTATTTTGACCACAAAGGCATGCATGTGCAGTTTAACGTAATTGACAGGGCAACATTGCTTGCCGCCCAGGAGCGGCCTGAGGATTACAAGGACCTGGTGGTCCGCGTCGCAGGATACAGCGCGCAGTTTACCGTTCTGGCAAAAGAAGTTCAGGATGATATTATCAGCCGTACAGAACAGACTTTATAGCGGGGTTTCAGCATAATACAGTGAAGGGAGTTCGGCGTGGATTCAATCAATTATAATTTAACAGGAACCGTGTTCGACATACAAAGGTTTTCCCTGCATGACGGGCCGGGTATCCGGACAATCGTGTTTTTAAAGGGCTGTCCTCTCTCCTGCAAGTGGTGCAGTAATCCTGAATCCCAAAGTATCAAGCCAGTTATCATGTATAAAGCAGATGATTGCCTCCATTGTGGCCGTTGTATGACGGCCTGCAGGAGGGGGGCAATCAGCCCGGAACATAAAAATTGGGTCAACAGGGAGCTGTGCAGCGGATGCGGTGAGTGTGCCAACGCATGTCCTGCGGGCGCTCTGGTGCTTAAAGGAAAGACAATGTCAATCCAGCAGGTAATCCGGGAGCTGAAGAAGGATGCCACTACCTACAGGCGTTCCGGCGGAGGCATCACCCTGTCAGGCGGTGAACCGCTGGTACAGTATGAATTTGCTTCTGAACTACTGCAGGCGTGCAAGGGTCAGGGATGGCACACTGCCATTGAAACCACAGGCGCGGGAAGCAGGGAAGCCATTGAAAAGGTAATTCCTTATGTGGATACGGTGCTTCTGGATATCAAGCACATGGACAGCGGGCAGCATAAAAAGTTTACAGGCATTGGCAATGAACCGGTCATTAAAAATGCTCCCGAAATCTGTAAAATATCCAATACCGTAATCCGTGTTCCTGTGATACCGGGCTTTAATTACTCGGTGGAGGCCATTAAGGCAATTTCGGAGTTTGCCAGAACTCTGGTGGGCATACGGACCATACATCTGCTGCCGTACCATTCCTTTGGCGAGAACAAGTATGGATTGTTAGGCCAGGACTATACGATGAAGCAGGTCAAACCGCTGGCTCCGGAGGATTTGGAGGAATGCAGGACAGTGGTGGAGAGTTATGGTTTTCAATGTATCATTGGCGGTTAGACACGATTTTAGAATGGAGGAAGAAGAATGGATCAGCAGTTAATTGAGAAGGTAATGAAGCAGGTTTCTGACGAGCTTGGCATCAAGCAGGAGGAATGCAGGGGAGAGGCGCCAAAGGAAGAATGCTGCGGCAGCAATATCGGACTGACCGAGTTTGTAGGAACAGCAATCGGAGATACAATCGGACTTGTGATTGCCAGTGTGGACCCCCTTCTGGTAGATGTAATGAAATTAGGCAAATACCGTTCCATCGGTATTGTAGGCGGAAGAGTCGGCGCCGGTCCTCAGATTTGGGCGGTTGACGAGGCTGTAAAGGCAACCAACACCGAGATTATCTCTGTGGAGCTTCCCAGAGATACAAAAGGCGGGGCCGGACACGGCAGTTTGATATATATTGGTGCAGATGATGTGTCGGATGCAAGAAGAGCAGTTGAGATCGCCCTTCAGGTCCTTCCGAAATATTTCGGCGATGTATATGGAAACGATGCAGGTCATCTGGAGTTCCAGTATACCGCAAGAGCCAGCTACTGTCTGGAAAAGGCGCTGGGCGCACCGGTTGGAAGGGCATTCGGCATGACATGTGCAGGCCCGGCCGCAATCGGCACGGTTCTGGCAGATATTGCAGTGAAGGCAGCTAATGTGGAGGTGGTAGGATACTGCTCACCGTCCTGCGGCACCAGCTATTCCAACGAGGTTATCCTTACATTTACCGGTGATTCAGGAGCCGTTCGCCAGGCAGTGAAGGCTTCCATTGAAGCCGGAAAGAAGATGCTGGGGGCATTGGGGGCTGAACCGAAGTCTACAACAACTCCGTACATCTAGTAAGACCGGTCTGGAGAATGTGAATCAATTAAGGAGGTTCTAATATGAATGCAGATGCATTAGGTATGGTCGAAACAAAAGGCTTAGTGGGTGCAATCGAAGCAGCGGATGCCATGGTCAAGGCAGCCAATGTTTCACTGGTGGGATATGAGAAGATTGGTTCAGGACTTGTTACCGTCATGGTAAGAGGTGACGTTGGTGCGGTTAAGGCAGCTACCGACGCCGGAGCGGCTTCTGCGGCAGCAGTTGGAGAGGTTGTATCTACCCACGTTATTCCACGTCCTCATACAGATGTTGAAAAGATTCTTCCACATCTTGAATAAAGGCAGCAGATAGAATCACTTATCTGTCAGCGGTTGCAGCGGGGAATGCCCCTATCCGTTGGATAGGGGCATTCCTTGAAACGAGGTGAAAGAATTGAATATCAGTGAAGAACAGTTGAAAGAACTGGTACTGCGTGTGTTAAGTGATCTGGAGGCGGAAAAAAGGGCGGAATGCATGAAGGATACCAGACAGACGCTGTATATGCTGTGCGTATCCTCATGGAGCGAACGGTATATGGAGTTTCTAAAGGAAATGGAAGGGTCGGATGCATATGATATTGTTCCCGTAATTCCCTCATCCTGGAAGGATATGGGATATGAGGCCAGACTCAGGCAGTCCGTATCGTTCGGCAAAATCCTGTACCGCTCCGGTGAAATGCCGGATGACCTGGACAGGGCAGTGACGCTGCTTCCGGTAGTTCCCAGGGACGTACTGGTGAAAACAGCATTATGCATCAGCGATACATATGAGACTTCATGGATAGCAGAATGCATGGAACAGGGCAGCCGGGTTGTACTTCTTCGCTCGGGCCTGGCAAAGTTTTCCGGAAATGAAAAACCTGCGTACCGGAGACGTATCATGGAGTATTACAGGCAGGCGCTGGAGTTTGGAATCGAGATATGCAGCGCAGAGGAGTTTTCAGGCAGGGCCCCTTATGAAATACCGTGTGAAGGGCCGGACCTGGCAATGACCTGCCGCATATCGACTGGCCGGACAGAAAACAGCACATGTACACGGGAGCCGGATAAAAAGAAAAAAAGAGTAATATCGTCGTCCAATGTGGAACAATTTGCTTCTGACGGCGTCATATATCTTCAGCCCGGAGATATCGTTACAGATTTGGCAAAAGACAGGGCGAAATTTCTAAAGATAGTATTCAAATAAAAAGGAGAGTGAGGTGATAGGATGAAACAGGCATTGGGATTAGTGGAAATCAGCGGACTGTCCACAGCAGTTGTGGCCGCCGATACCATGGCCAAAGCAGCCAATATCCGCATTCTGGAGATTGAAAACACAAAGGGGCTGGGATACATGACTATTAAGATTGCCGGGGATGTGGGAGCCGTTAACGCTGCCGTCAATGCGGGAAAGCAGATTGGAGCGGCAAACAATAAACTGGTTTCATGGAAGGTCATTCCAAGGCCGTCCGATTATGTGGAACAGGCATTCTGCTGTCCCGATCCTCCAGTACCGCCTTCCCCTCCGATGAAAGACGGGCAGGAGGAGACTGAAACCGGGAAAACAGAAGAGACCGAACAGCCGTCAGAGACAGAGCCGCTTAAGCCGGGGGATGAGGCCACGACATCAGAGTCTGAGCCGGAAGAGCCAGGGCCAGAAGAGTCTGAGCCAGAAGAGTCTGAGCCGGCGGCAACACCGGCGGAAAAACCAAAGAAAGCTGTCCGGCGCGCATCATCTGCCAAGGGCACCGGTATCACAAGGCAAAAAAACAGTTAATTGAAATCAGGAATACCGGTAATGACATAGGACAGCCGGATTCTCCGTGAAAGGAATGTGAATGGCATGAGATTAGCTAAGATAATAGGAACAGTTGTGGCTACCAGAAAAGATAACTCCCTGGTGGGCTACAAACTGATGATTATCAGACGGATTGATGGACATGGTAATTTCATTGATTCAGAGGAAGTGGCTGTGGATTATGTAGGGGCCGGAATTGGTGAGACAGTCCTGATTGGTTCGGGCTCTTCTGTACGTGTGGACCAGTCCAAGCGGGAGGCTGTCATTGATATGGCAATTATCGGAATCGTAGATACAATGGATATATAGTGTAGTCATTTTTAAGGAAAGGAGGTAATGAATGACATGAAAAGCAGTATTTACTCCAGCGTGACCGATGCAGTAGCAGCTGCAAAGGGAGCCTATGGCAGATATACAAAGCTGACCCTGAATGAACGGCAGGAAATCCTGGAAGGAGTGAAAAAAGCACTTCGTCCCATTGCAAATGAACTCGCCGCCATGACAGTTGCGGAAACCGGCATGGGAATTGTCCAGGATAAGGCACAGAAAATAAAACTTGCCATCGAGAAAACGCCCGGCGTGGAGGACCTGATTACAGAAGTCAATACAGGCGACCATGGAATGACACTCTATGAACTTTCCTCTTTTGGTATCGTATGTGCGGTACAGCCATGCACCAATCCCTGCGCGACTCTTATCAGCAACACCATCGGTATGCTGGCTGCGGGGAATGCAATCATCCATTGCCCACATCCGAGAGCAGTTAAGGTTTCACAGTTCCTGACCACGATTATCAGCGAGACAATCCGCAGTATCAGCGGCATTGACAATCTGGTAGTCACCCTTCATGAAAGTCTGATGGGATTTACCACAGAGGTCATGAGCCATCCTGATGTTGACCTGGTTGTCTGCACCGGGGGCAGCGGTTCCCTGCGCCAGGCCATGACGTCCGGTAAAAAGGTAATTGGAGCCGGACCGGCCAATCCTGTCACGATTGTGGATGCCACAGCCAATCTGGAAAAGGCGGCCAGAGATATTGTAAGAGGCGCTTCGTTTGACAATAATCTGATGTGTACATCAGAAAAGTGTATGGTTGTGGAGGAGAGCGTATCAGACCGTTTTATATATGAACTTCTGAAAAACGGTGTGTACTATATCCGGAATGAGGCGGAAATCCAGAAACTTCTGAATGCCGCAGTCACAGAGGATTTTGTGATTAATAAGAAACTGGAAGGCCGGAGCGCCAAGGAGATTCTTGAATATGCCGGCATTCCCGCCAGCAAAGCCATAAAACTGATTGTGGCAGAGACAGGGCGGATGCATCCCTTTGTTACCACGGAACTTATGATGCCTCTTGTGCCATTGGTAAAGGCGGCTGATTTTGACGAGGCTCTGGAAATCGCCTTGGAAGTGGAGCAGGGATATAAACATACGGCAACCATTCATTCTGAGTCCATCGAGCATCTGAACCGGGCCGCCAGGGAATTACAGACCTCAGTGTTTGTTAAAAACGGTCCTTCCCTTATGGGAATCGGCTTTGATAAAGAAGGTCATACCAGCTTTACAATCGCAACCACCACAGGAGAGGGTACTACCACGGCAAGGCATTTTGCCCGCAGGAGAAGATGCACGTTGACAAGTGGATTTTCGATTCGCTGATTGTAATTAGGAAAGCAGGTTGATGGAATGATGGAAGGACGGGATGACAGATTTTATTACGTAACTTCGGAATCTGTAACCGAAGGCCATCCTGATAAGGTGTGTGACCAGATTGCAGACGGCATTCTGGATGCATATTTGGAGCAGGATTCGAAATCCAGGGTGGCAATAGAGGCTATGGCATCTGCGAACACGCTGATGCTGGCAGGCGAGGTCACATCAAAGGGCCATGTGGATGCAGCGGCAAAGGCCAGGGAGATTATCAGAAGAATAGGCTACACGGAACATGGAAAAGGATTTGACGCTGATACATGTATGATATTTACCAATATCCATAACCAGTCACCGGATATTTCCATGGGTGTCACCAGAAGCAGCGAAACCGGGAAGGAGGTTCTGGGCGGAGGAGACCAGGGAATCATGTATGGCTATGCTGTCAATGAGACAGAAAGCCTGATGCCGCTGTCCTGCCATCTGGCCAATCGCCTGGCCCAACGTCTGGCCTATGTGAGGAAGGTTCTGAAAACAGATTTTTTATATCCTGACGGCAAAACCCAGATTACGATGAAGTACGACGAGGCAGGGAAACCGGTGAGCATTCACAGTGTTGTTGTGTCCACACAGCACGGCGAGGCAGTTTCCCATGAGCTGCTGGATGCGTTCATACGCTGTACGGTCATAGAGCCGGTAATTGATTCCCGCTGGATTACGCCGGAAACCAGGATTCATGTAAATCCCACAGGACGCTTTGTCATAGGAGGGCCTGCCGGGGATACGGGCGTCACCGGAAGAAAAATCATGGTTGACACCTATGGTACCGTTGGAAAACATGGAGGCGGCGCCTTCTCGGGAAAGGACCCCACAAAGGTAGACCGATCGGCTGCTTATATGGCCCGCTATGTGGCTAAGAATATTGTGGCGGCGGAATTGGCAGACCGATGTGAGGTTGCGCTGGCATATGTAATCGGAGGCATTGAACCGGAGGCAATTACCATTAATACCTTTGGAACGGGCAGGATTCCGGACAGCCACATCGAGGAACTGGTCAAATCCGTATTTTCATTTGGGGTAGCTGATTACATCGCAGAACTGAATCTTCGGACACCGCAGTATTTAAAGACAGCAGCATACGGGCATTTCGGGAGGGATGACCAGGGTTTCAGGTGGGAAGAAACCGACAAGGCCTGGCTGCTGAAACAGTTGGCTTTTTAGATTTTTTTATTAAATAAAACATAACATTCAGGAGGAAAATAATATGTCAAATGAAGCATTGGGAATGGTTGAGACAAAAGGTCTGGTAGGAGCAATTGAGGCGGCGGACGCAATGACAAAAGCAGCAAATGTGGCTCTTATCGGTTACGAGAAGATAGGTTCCGGACTGGTAACTGTTATGGTCCGCGGGGATGTGGGCGCAGTGAAGGCTTCGGTTGATGCAGGCGCTGCCGCTGCGGCAAACGTGGGCCAGGTAGTATCCCAGCATGTAATACCAAGACCGCATACGGATGTAGAGAAAATTTTACCGAAATCATTATAATATGCCAGTAAGTGTATACCGGCTTCCGTGGCCGGTATACAAACTTCCGGAAGGGGTTGAACATGATGGTAAATGAAGAACTGCTGAAACTGATTACCGAACGGGTAATAGATAAGATTACAAAATATAATGCGTTTAAAATCCCTGTAGGAGTTTCCAACCGGCACGTTCATGTGACTTCGGAAGATTTGGAGACCTTGTTTGGAAAAGGGTATCAGCTCACCAAAAAAAGCGATTTAAAACAGCCGGGGCAATATGCCTGCAATGAGACTGTGACAATCCGCGGACCAAAAGGTGAGTTTGAACGGGTGCGTATACTGGGACCGGTCAGAAAGCAAAGCCAGATAGAGATATCCAAAACAGACAGCTTCCGCCTGGGCGTCAAAGCTCCAATCAGGGAGTCGGGAGATTTGACAGGAACGCCCGGACTGGAAATGGTGGGACCCAAGGGTACGGTTTGGCTGCCCCGGGGAGCGATTGTAGCGCTCCGCCATATCCATATGACGCCGCAGCAGGCGGAGGCCATGGGGGTATGGGATAAGGATATCGTGGAGGTGGAAACATTCGGTGAAAGACACGGAGTGTTTGGAGATGTTTTAATCCGGGTGTCAGAACAATTTGAACTGGAGATGCATGTGGATGTGGATGAAGCCAATGCATGTGCGCTTAAGAACAATGATTATGTCATAATCCGGCGATAAATCAAGCTTAGAAAAGAGGGGTTATATGCTCATGACCAAAGAAGTGCTGTCTGAATTTTCGGAGCTGATAAGGGAGAACAAATGCAATCCCTTTTCAGGGATGTTAAAGACAGGTGTGGATTTGGGAACTGCCAACATAGTAATCGCTGTCACGGATGAGAATAACCATCCCGTTGCAGGCGCGACCGCTGTTTCCAAAGTAGTAAAGGACGGCATTGTGGTGGATTTTGTGGGCGCAATGCAGACCGTACGCCGCCTGAAGGCCCAGCTGGAGGAATTGCTTGGAGTGCCCCTGGAAACAGCGGCCACCGCGGTTCCCCCGGGAATCATCGAGGGAAACGTAAGGTGTATTGCTAATGTGGTGGAGGGGGCCGGATTTGAAGTGATTCATGTGATTGATGAACCCACCGCGGCAGCCTCGGTGCTGGGAATCAGAGACGGGGCAGTTGTGGATGTCGGAGGCGGAACCACCGGAATCAGCATACTGAAAGACGGAAGGGTGATTTTTACCGCAGATGAGCCTACTGGCGGAACCCATATGACTCTGGTCCTTGCGGGATATTATGGAATCTCAATTGAGGAAGCCGAAAAACTGAAAACAGATAAAGACAAAGAAAGGGATGTCTTTCCAATCATAAAACCAGTGGTTGAAAAGATGGCATCTATCGTCAAAGGATTCCTTTCCGGATATGAGGTGGACTGTGTTTATGTAGTAGGCGGAGCCAGCTGCTTCAGCGAGTTTGAACATACATTTGAGAAGGCATTGGGCATCACAACGGTCAAGACGAATGATGCGCTCTTGGTTACTCCTCTCGGCATCGCATGGAATGCCTCTGCTGGCCCCGTATAAATGAAGGAAGGTGTGATACGCTTGGATATGGATATAAAAGTAATTGAACAGATGGTAGAACAGGCTTTAAAGGAGATAAAGGCAGAACAGCCCCAGAAGTTTACAATGCCAAAGGCAGAGCTGTATGGCGTATTTAAAACAATGGATGAGGCGATTGCAGCTTCAGAAGAAGCGCAGAAAAAGCTGTTATTCTCTAAAATTTCAGACAGGCAGAAATATGTGGATGTGATCCGCCGGACGATTCTTAAAAGAGAGAATCTGGAGATGATATCCAGGCTGTCTGTGGAAGAGACGGAGATTGGCGACTATGAACATAAATTAATTAAAAACCGGCTGGCGGCTGAGAAGACTCCAGGTACGGAGGATTTGCTGACAGAGGCCATGACCGGTGACAACGGACTGACTTTGGTGGAATATTGTCCCTTTGGCGTCATTGGCGCCATTACGCCAACCACTAATCCCACCGAGACAATCATCAACAATTCCATTTCCATGATTGCCGGAGGGAATACAGTTGTGTTCAGTCCTCATCCCAGGGCAAAAAAGGTTTCACAGATGACAGTAAAGCTGTTGAACAAAGCCCTGACAGAGAGCGGCGCCCCGGAGAACCTGATTACCATGGTGGAAGAGCCGTCCATAGAAAATACCAATAAAATGATTGAGAACCCAAGTGTCCGTCTGCTGGTGGCCACCGGAGGTCCCTCCATTGTCAAGAAAGTACTGTCTTCCGGAAAAAAGGCAATCGGCGCAGGTGCCGGCAATCCTCCGGTTGTGGTTGACGAGACAGCCGATATTGTAAAGGCTGCAAAAGATATTGTGGATGGATGCAGTTTTGATAACAACGTTCCATGTATCGCAGAAAAGGAAGTTTTTGCTGTGGATTCAATCTGTGATTACCTGATTCACAACATGAAGGAAAACGGTGCGTATCAAATTACGGACCCGGCACAGTTGGAGCAGCTGGTAACGCTTGTAACCAATGAAAAAGGAGGTCCGAAGACATCCTTTGTGGGAAAGAGCGCCCGTTATATCCTGGGTAAGCTGGGAATCACAGCGGACGCCAGTGTCAGGGTCATCATCATGGAGGTTCCGAAGGAGCATCTGCTTGTTCAGGAGGAAATGATGATGCCCATTCTTCCGGTGGTGCGGGTCTGTGATGTGGATACGGCAATTGAATATGCCCATCAGGCAGAGCACGGGAACCGTCACACAGCCATGATGCACTCCAGGAATGTAGAAAAGCTCAGCAAGATGGCTAAAATTATGGAGACCACCATCTTTGTCAAAAATGCTCCGTCCTACGCCGGAATCGGTGTGGGGGGCGAGGGGTATACCACCTTCACCATTGCCGGACCTACCGGAGAGGGACTTACATCCCCCAGGGCATTTTGCAGGAAGCGCAAATGTGTTATGACTGATGCCTTTAGTATCCGTTAATCCCTGTACGCGGCAGTATATGGACTGAATGTGAAGGAGAAGTGCAAATGTCTAATGTATATATAAAAACAAAGATACGCAGCGGAAGCTACGCAATGGAATATCTGCGGAAAATCCGAAAAAAAAGGGTCCTGATGGTTTGTGATAAGTTCCTTGCAGAGAGCGGGGCAATCAGCTACATATTGGATGCGCTGGATTCCAGCAATACCGTGGATATATTTGACCAGGCCATACCGGATCCCACCATCGAGGTGGTGGGAAAGGGGCTTAGCGTAATCTGCAAGGTACGTCCTGAGATTGTCATTGGTTTTGGAGGCGGATCTGCCATTGATACGGCCAAGGGAATGATTTACTTTGCCGGAGTGAGGAATCTGGTTCCGAAGCCGAAATTCATCACCATACCCACAACCAGCGGAACCGGCTCAGAGGTCACCTCAGCCGCTGTCATAACGGATTCAGAGAGTAAGAGCAAGCATCTGATATCATCGGATGATATTCTGGCAGACGTGGCCATCCTTGACCCAAGGCTTACATTGTCTGTACCGCCTTCCATTACGGCAAATACAGGGATGGATGTGCTGACACATGCCCTGGAGGCCTATGTTGCAAACGGGAGCAATGTATTCTCGGACGCGCTGTCGGAAAAGGCAATTGAATTGCTGATTAAGGCGCTTTTACAATGCTACAGGGATGGAAAGAATTTAGAGGCCAGAACCCTGATGCATGAGGCGTCCACATTGGCGGGAATGGCTTTTAACACGGCAGGCCTGGGATTGAACCACAGCATTGCCCACCAGCTGGGAGGCACGTTCCACATTCCCCATGGATTGGCCAATGCCATACTGTTAAATAAGGTCATTGATTATAATAGTGTAAACCATGATATCATGAACAAATACGCAAGTCTTGCGTACAAGGTCCAGTTGGTTGACATGAACGAATCACCGGCAATGGCTGTCAACACCTTAAAGGAGCTGATTCATACCCTGATGCGGTGCATGGAAATGCCTTCCTCTATCAGGGAGCTGGGAATCAGCAGAGAAGCATATGAAGAGCAGCTGCAGAACATGACGGATAACGCCCTGATGGACAACTGCCTTGCAGGCAATCCAAGGGAAGCCGGAACAGAGGCCATTAAGAAAATATTATTAAGTATCTATTAATTGACAGAGAAGATGCCTTATGACAAGCTGGATATAAGACCGTGCTGCCCAAAAGGAGCTGGCACGGCCTTTTTCCATACGCCGTTGTACCGCCTGGCCCCAGGCCGGAATAGGATTGTTTAAATGGTGAAAAGATGCTAAAATAACAATTACAGGCATAAAGAGAGGGATTAATCAGATGGCAGAATATCATAAGATGATGCATATGGAAGAGATAGAACCAGATGCATTGGATGAATATCTCAGCATCAATGAAGAAAACAGTATTAATCAGCTGGATATCATCCACCTGTTCGGAAAAGAGAAGCTGGAGACAATACAGGAGAGCCTTTCCAAGGCAACCGGACTGGCTTTCATCACAGTTGATTTCAAGGGGGATCCCATTACATCGGCAACCTCCTTTTCACGCTATTGTGAAAAGGTCCGCAGCAACCCGGAGGCAATGGAGCGATGTAAATCTTCGGATGCCTTCGGTTCCATCCAGGCAGCGGTTACACAAAAGACAAACGTATACTTTTGTCCCTGCGGACTTTTGGAGGTGGCCATTCCAATTATTGTCCGCGGCCATTATCTGGGAGGTTTTATCGGAGGCCAGATTCAATGCAATGATGCCCCGGAATCTGTCAGCAGGCTGTCATCGGTCATGCACGCTGCCAAGGCGGATGAGGCGGTTGCGGAATACAGACCGTTACTGGATGAGATTCCCTTTTATTCATATGAAAAATTTCTGGATATAGCGAACCTGGTTTTTCTGGTAATCAACCAGCTAAGCGAGAACGAGGTCAGCCAGCACCTTCAGGAAGATATTCTGAAGAAACGGATGAAAAAGCTGCAGGTATTGAACCACAGCTACGCCAAAGAAATTACACAAATTAACAGGCGGTTTATGGAACTGGAGATGCGGAGCAACCAATACGAGCTTCTGGATATGCTGACATCACTGCTGAATCTGACCATCATAGAAGAAGCCGACAGGACAAATGAACTGCTGAGCTCCTATATTGATTATATAAAATATAAATATACGGAAAAGAGTGCCTTTGTTCATATTTCCGGAGAGCTGGAGCATGCGGAGCAGTACCTGTTATTCCAGAAAAAGAAAACAGGGGACCGGCTTAAGTATTCCATCCAGGTGCCGAAGGAACTGCATATGCAGAAGATGCCCTCTGATATTTTAATGCCGTTCATACAAAACGCCTTTTATAATGGTATTATGCTGAAGAAGGAAGGCGGAGAAATTACGGTGACAGGGTATATGCACAGTGGTAATATGTTTCTGGAGATAAATGACACAGGCCCGGGACTTACGGAAGAAGAGCTGGATATCAAGTATGAAGCTTATAAGGACAAACATGAAGGCTATTATATAAAAA
Organism: [Clostridium] clostridioforme AGR2157; assembly: GCF_000424325.1. Taxonomy (GTDB): domain Bacteria; phylum Bacillota; class Clostridia; order Lachnospirales; family Lachnospiraceae; genus Enterocloster; species Enterocloster clostridioformis_A. Next base: position 3,137 of record NZ_AUJR01000044.1, on the reverse strand, counting down.
TGGGTATGGAATATGCAAAGGAGAAGATGAAAAGACTGTTTGGAAAGGAGTACGGCATTATTACGGAGAATTACAGAAACAAAGGATCGAAAAGTATCTTATTGTGGCCGGAGCATTATGAAGAAAGGACTGAGTAGTCATGTACAGGGTTTTGATAGCAGATGATGATATACTGATGCGCGAAGCGCTGCATGTGATGATTGCAAAGGATAGTGCTTTCAAAGTGGTTTCCATGACAGATACCGGTGAGCGTGCGGTCCGTGTCTGTAAAGAGGATGTGATTGATATTGTATTCATGGATATGCAGATGCCGGGAATCACCGGCCTGGAAGCCAGCAGGATTATTCACCAGTCCAATCCGGGGATTAGTATATATATCCTTACTGCCCATGCTGCCAATGTTCTGATTCGAAGTGCAGCCCAAAGCCAGGTAAAGGACGTTCTGGAAAAGCCGATTACATACAGCTGTATGAAGAAAATCCTGGAAAATTACAAAACAGAACATGAGGATTCCGTGCAGAACCAACTGGAAATCCTTGCTTCCTATCTTCGGAATAAAGATTTCGGGGATTTTTATGGTGGAATTGCCGGTGTAATTGATGAAATTTACGCAATTGGCGGGGAGGATTCCGTCCGGCTGATTAAGCTTTTTACCTATTTGGGACAGAACCTGCTGGACACCAGGAGTGTATATGGCGACAGCGGAAACATATCAGAACTGTTCCCAATCAATGAGGTACTGATTCCGGACAGAAAAACATCAGAACTCTGGCTCTTCAGGGTTATGGATTATCTGTTCCGGCGAAACAGCATCGGCCGTTATCCGCTGCTGGAAAATATTTTTATTTATATAGAGAAACATATAAAAGAAGATATCACTCTCAACAGTATTATTGAGAACTGTGCAATCAGCCAGGGATATCTGAGCCGTATTTTCAGGGAGCAGTTTAAGGTCAGCGTTACGGAGTATCTTCATATGAGAAAACTGCATCTGGCTAAGGGCTATTTTTACTTTACAGAGGACAGCATTGCGGAGGTTGCGTTCCGTTTGGGCTACAATGAAAGCAGTTATTTTAGCAAAGTTTTCAAAAAGTTTGAAAATATGACGGTAAAGCAATATAAGAACCAAATTCGGCACGATTCTTCTGGAAAAAAAACGGAAATGTAGTTGACAAAATGTGCAATGGTATGTATAATGCAAGAGATGCGTATTAGGAGGTTAATATGCTAATTAACTTATCTGAGCTGTTTCCTGTTGAGGGAAAGTCCAAAACATATACGCCTGAGCTTGAGATGACCCAGTTCAGGATGGCCGACGCTGTATACGACATTGCAGAAAAGGGACCGTTGTCATTCGTGATAACAAATATGGGAAATAAGAAGCTGACCTTAGCGGGAACCGTTGATTTGGTTCTGATTATGCCATGTGCCAGATGTCTTGACCCTGTGAGAGTTCCTTTCCATCTGGAGATTGACCAGGAACTGGACATGAACCAGAGTGATGAAGAACGAGTGGAAGATCTGGACGAGCAGCCCTACGTAAATGGTTATAAACTGGATATCGACCAGCTGGTTGGTAATGAGTTAACCTTGAACCTGCCTATGGCGGTTCTCTGCAGTGATAACTGTAAGGGAATCTGTGATAGATGTGGCACAAATCTCAAGCACGAGACTTGTGACTGCGATAATAGGCCACTTGACCCAAGGATGTCAGTTATCCAGGATATTTTTAAACAGTCGAAGGAGGTGTAAACCATGTCTATCTGTCCAAAGAATAAATCTTCTAAAGCTAGAAGAGACAGCCGTAGAGCAAACTGGAAGATGAGCGCTCCAAATCTGGTAAAGTGCAGCAAGTGCGGTGCCCTGATGATGCCTCATAGAGTTTGCAAGGCTTGTGGCTCTTACAACAAGCGCGAGATAGTATCTGTAGAGGACTAAGAATCAAAATTTTCATAAAAAATGAAAATTGCTAGTAAATACAAGGGTTTTCGGCTCATTAGCTGAGAACCCTTGTTTACATAAAACAGATGCCAGCAAATAGAAAAATTTCCGCCAATAAGCAATGCTGTAGTTTTTGTGGTAAGGGTTCGGATGAAGTGGGTGTATTGATTTCTGCAAAAGAAACAGCAGGTCCATTCATCTGTGAGGAGTGTTTGGAAGCTGGATGAATGACAGCAATGAGGATATTGGAAGAAGATGGCAGTAACCCTTATCACAACACTACCTTCTCTCTTAAAACAAAGAAAAAAACAAAACTGCCGATACCGACAGAGATTAAGGAGTTTCTGGATCAATATGTAATCGGACAGGATGAGGCAAAAAAGGTCTTGTCGGTGGCAGTCTATAACCACTACAAGAGACTGATGCACCCGATAGCAAATGGAGTAGAAATCGGGAAATCAAATGTTTTATTGCTTGGCCCGACCGGCTCAGGTAAAACCTATCTGGCGCAGACGCTGGCGAAGTGCTTAAATGTTCCGTTTGCAATCGTGGATGCCACTGCCTTAACAGAAGCGGGATATGTCGGTGAGGACGTGGAAAATATCCTGTTGAAACTAATCCAGGCTGCCGATGGAGATATTAAAAGCGCTGAGCAGGGGATCATCTATATTGACGAAATCGATAAGATCGCAAAAAAGGGAGAAAATGTCTCCATCACACATCGGACGGCTTCCGGTGACGGTCGTGCTGAATGAATTAGATGAAAAGGCACTGATCAATATTCTGACAAAACCGAAAAATGCAATCATCAAACAGTATCAGGCACTTCTGGGGATGGACGGAGTAGAATTGACATTTGAAGAAGATGCATTAAAGGAAATTGCCAGGATCGCACAGGAAAACAAAACAGGAGCCAGGGGACTGAGGGCGATTTTGGAAACTGCCATGACGGACATCATGTTGCACGCCCCAGCTGGTGATGTAAAAGAAATTACGGTGACAAAAGAAATGATTGCCGATATAAAAAAAGCAGCGGCATAAAAAATAAGGAAGAGTTCTCGTGTATGGGAACTCTTTTTACTTTTCAGGAAACTTCGCAAATCGGCCAAAATGGTGTATAATAGACTTGAAATAAAAAATGGCATAGCAAAAGAGCGAAGATGTAACTTCGCCATGACGTTGCCTATGTAGTTTTT
>NZ_AUJR01000043.1 GCF_000424325.1 [Clostridium] clostridioforme AGR2157 | reverse complement strand
GAACAGACGGATGAGTGGCTGCGCCACAGAATCCGAGCGGTGTACTGGAAACAATGGAAGAAGGTACGCACAAGATATAAAATGTTGCGGGCGTTACATTTACCAGAGTGGAAGGTGCATGAGATGGCGAACTGCCGAAAGGGAGTGTGGAGAGCGGCGGGAATGCTCAACTCGGCACTCACCAAAAGAATCATAGTGGACAGACTTGGTTATCCCGATATGACTGCCCACTATTTGAAAGTCCGAGTAAACTATTGAACCGCGTAGTACCGAACGGTACGCTACGTGGTGTGGAAGGGGAGGTTAAAATCTCCCCTATCCGATGAGGGATAGAATGGCAGAGATACTTTTGGAAATGAGAAATATCACCAAGACCTTCCCCGGAGTAAAAGCCCTTGACAATGTAAACCTGAAGGTGGAAAAGGGAGAAATCCACGCGCTGGTGGGGGAAAACGGAGCCGGTAAATCCACTCTCATGAACGTGCTCAGCGGCATATATCCCTACGGCACATATGAGGGCGACATCATTTACGGCGGACAGGTGTGCAAGTTCGATAAAATCAGCGACAGCGAGGAAAAGGGAATCGTCATCATCCATCAGGAGCTGGCGTTGATTCCATATATGTCCATTGGCGAGAACATGTACCTTGGAAATGAAAAAGGAAAGAAGATGGCAATTAACTGGGACCAGACATACGACGAGGCTGACCGCTATTTAAAGACAGTGGGCCTTAATGAGTCCTCCCATACATTGATCAAGGATATCGGGGTGGGAAAGCAGCAGATGGTGGAGATAGCCAAGGCCCTTGCCAAAAAGGCCCGGCTGCTGATTCTGGACGAACCAACTGCTTCCCTCAATGAGGATGATTCCAAAGCCCTGCTGGAGCTGCTGCTTAAATTCAAGCAGGAGGGCATGACATCCATCATTATTTCCCATAAGCTCAACGAGATCGCATATGTGGCTGACAAGATAACGGTCATCCGTGACGGCTCCACCATAGAGACACTGGATAAACAGACAGATGACATCTCAGAGGACCGGATCATAAAGGGCATGGTGGGACGTGAGCTGACAGACCGGTTCCCCAGGAGGGAGAACATCAACATCGGCGGCACTGCCCTTAAGGTCAGGGATTGGGTGGTATACCATCCCCTGTACTCAGACAGGAAGGTGGTGGACCATGTGTCCATTCATGTGAACAAAGGAGAAGTGGTGGGAATCTGCGGGCTGATGGGCGCAGGACGTACGGAGCTGGCCATGAGCATTTTCGGAAAGAGCTACGGCACCAATATATCGGGACAGCTTTATATTGAGGGGAAAGAAGTCCATCTGAATACGGTGCACGATGCCATATGCCATAAAATCGCATATGTGACTGAGGACAGGAAGGGGAACGGCCTTATCTTGTCCAATCCCATCCGTGTAAACACCACCCTTGCCAACATGGGGGCGGTCAGCAGCCATGGAGTCATAGACAAGGACAAAGAATACATGGTGGCTGTGGAGTACAAGGATAAGCTGAAGACAAAATGTCCTGGAGTGGAACAGAACGCAGGAAATTTAAGCGGCGGCAACCAGCAGAAGGTACTTCTGGCAAAATGGATGTTCACGGAGCCCGATGTCCTGATTCTGGATGAGCCCACAAGGGGAATCGACGTAGGCGCAAAGTATGAGATATACTGTATCATAAACCGTCTGGTGGAGGAGGGAAAGTCCGTCATCATGATATCGTCGGAGCTTCCCGAGGTGCTGGGCATGTCCGACCGCATTTATATTATGAATGAGGGCAGGCTGGCCGGGGAAGTGGACGCTTCGGAAGCTACCCAGGAATATATTATGTCCTGTATTCTTAAAGCTGATAAAGGAGAGTAGACCATGGATCAAAAGCTGAAAATCTCAGAGATTCTGAAAAAATATACAATGATTATCGCCCTTGCGGTCATCATCATACTGTTTACCGTGAACACGGGAGGCAAGATGCTTCTTCCGCAGAACGTAAACAACCTGATTGCCCAGAATGCCTATGTATTTATCCTGGCCACCGGTATGCTGTTCTGTATCCTGACAGGAGGCAACATCGACCTCTCGGTTGGTTCCGTGGTATGCTTCGTGGGCGCCATCGGAGGCAAGATGATGGTGGAAATGGGCATCAGCCCCTGCCTTACACTCATCGCCATGGCCATCATGGGAATGCTGGTGGGAGCATGGCAGGGATTCTGGATTGCCTATGTCAGGATTCCACCTTTTATCGTTACCCTGGCCGGCATGCTGATGTTCAGGGGGCTTTCCAACGTGGTGCTTCAGGGAATGACGCTGGCCCCCATACCGGACCAGTTTCTGGTGCTGTTCAACAACTATGTGCCGGATTTCTTCGCAGTGGAGGGCTTTAACCTGACCTGTTTCCTGGTGGGAGTCATTGCCTGTGTTGCCTATGCCTTTATCGTGTTCAATGGAAGGAGACAGAAACTGGCAAAGGGGTATTATGTGGAGCCCCTTACGGGAGTTGTGGTCAAAATGGCAGTCATCTGCGTTGTCCTGCTCTCCTTCATGTTCCGTCTGGCCCAGTACAAGGGGATTCCAAACGCTCTTATCTGGGTTGCGGTCATCATCGGAATCTACAGATTGCCTCCAAGACCACCACAGGCCGCTACTTTTACGCTGTGGGCGGCAATGAGAAGGCAACAAAGCTTTCCGGCATCAATACCAACCGGGTATATTTCCTGGCCTACCTGAACATGGGCCTTCTGGCAGCCATCGCGGGCATGGTCACAGTGGCCAGACTGAACTCCGCCAACCCCACGGCTGGAAACAGCTATGAGATGGACGCAATCGGCGCGTGCTTCATCGGCGGCGCTTCCGCATACGGCGGCACCGGTACAGTGCCCGGGGTTATCGTGGGCGCAACCCTCATGGGCGTGCTGAATCTGGGCATGAGCATCATGGGTGTGGACCAGAACCTGCAAAAGGTGGTAAAGGGCGGCGTTCTGCTGGCAGCCGTTATATTTGATGTGGTGAGTAAGAGAAAGTCGTTTATTGTTAAATAATCATATGTGATATCAACAGGAATAATCTGCCCTGGGGCCGTTGTCTTTACAGTCTGCCCCAGGGTATTTCCCTTGAGAAATAAACCTGTGTCATGTATAATAAGATGTATGTGAAAAGAGAAGCGCAGGAAGATACAAAGAAGTAAAAAGGAAGTAAAAAAGAAGTTAAAAAGAAGTGCGCTGCAGCATACAAAGGAGATATAACATGACTAAGGAAAAACTAGCATTGGAAATCATAGGCCGCCTGAAAAAAGAATATCCCGATGCAGGCTGTACCCTGGACTATGACCATGCGTGGAAGCTGCTGGTCAGTGTACGTCTGGCGGCACAGTGTACAGATGCAAGGGTGAACGTGGTGGTTGAGGACCTTTACGCCAAATATCCGGATGTGGATGCCCTGGCAGAGGCGGATGTGGAAGACATTGAACGGATTGTGAAGCCCTGCGGCCTGGGACACAGCAAGGCCAGGGACATAAGCGCCTGCATGAAGATACTGAAGGAACAGTATGGAGGCAAGGTGCCGGATGACTTTGACGCCCTGTTAAAGCTTCCCGGAGTGGGAAGAAAGAGCGCCAACCTGATTATGGGGGATGTGTTTGGAAAACCTGCCATTGTGACGGACACACACTGCATCCGCCTGGTGAACCGCATGGGTTTGGTGGATGGAATCAAGGAGCCCAAGAAGGTGGAGATGGCTCTGTGGAAGCTTGTACCGCCTGAGGAGGGCAGCGATTTCTGCCACAGGCTGGTATTCCATGGCCGGGACGTCTGCACGGCCAGGACAAAACCCCACTGCGAGTCATGCTGTCTCAATGATATCTGCAAAAAAGCGGGAGTGGAATAAATATTTGCAGGGATGGAATAGAGATGGGACTTGAAGAAAGCTTTATGGAAAAAGCTCTCCGGTATATGATGCGGCCGGAGAGCTTTTTTTGCTTAAAGAGGTAAGCTTAATTAAAGGTATTTCCATATCCCGATGCCTTTGAGCATTTTTGTGTTTTGACAATCCCATCCTTCAGGAGCGGGCAGAGGCAGGGGCTATGGAGTTAAAGAAGAAGCAAGCGGAGGAAGCATAGCTATATGGAATAATTTAGGATATTAAGGGTTCCTAAAATGCGGGATGTGTGCTATATTAGAGAATAATATTCTGCTGCCAGTCAATCATGCTGCGCACATCCTTTGTATGTGCAGGAAAGGAGAGGAACCTTATGAAGAATTCAGGAACCGTGAGAATGGAGACAAAGCGGCTGGTGCTGCGCCCTTTTGTGATAGAGGACGCCGGCGCCATGTTCAGAAACTGGGCAAACGATCCTCAGGTCACGAAGTTTCTCTCCTGGGAACCTCATAAGGATGCGGAGGAGACAAGGAGAATCCTGGAGGGCTGGATTCAGTCTTATGCGTCCGGGGATTATTATAACTGGGCCATAGAGTGGAAGGAAGACCAGGGAAATGTCATTGGAAACATTTCTGTCCCGGAGCTTAACCAGAAGGCCGGCCGGGTGACGGTAGGTTACTGCCTGGGCAGAAAGTGGTGGGGGCATGGAATCATGAAGGAGGCGTTTGCGGAGCTGATTCGGTTCTTTTTCGAGGTGGAGGGTGCCAACCGCGTGGAGGCCCGGCACGATACGCGCAATGTGAACAGCGGAAAGGTCATGATGGCCTGCGGGCTTAAAATGGAAGGGACCCTCCGGCAGTATGGGTGGAATAATCAGGGGATATGCGATGAGTGTATCTATGGGATGGTGGCTTCGGATTATTTTAAAGGGAAATAGTAGAAAATATAAGGAATAATTTGTGTTTTCCCACCAAACATAGTATAATCAAACTGTTTTATACGGTGTAATCAAGAAGGAGATTTATATGGAATTGTTTGAAGAAAAGAATACAACAGAGACATCAGCCCCAGCAAAGCGATATGAAGGCAAGGCATTCATTTTCTCAGATATCCCGTCACAGGAAAAAATCATTCAAGTTCTGTGTGCAACCTTTGGCCTGGACCCGGAGGGAATGGGAGACACCCTGGTTCTGCACAACGGAGATATAGAAATCCGTCTGGCGGTGGCCAGCGAGTCTGCCGGCGAGCAGGCGGAGGAGTTCATAAAGAGACAGGTGGAGGGAACCTGCGACCATTTTTATCAGGTTAAAACAGGGGTGGTGGATGTTAAGACCAACCTGCTGTACCAGATTGGACGGGCCAGAAGTTTTGTGCTGGTGGAATATGCCTTTGACGTGGAAGACGAGGAGGATATTGAGGGCAAGAAGACCATGATTGAGGACATGTTTGTGTCCGTCTTAAACGACCTGGAGGGGATCATCCTGATCCAGAATCAGGAAGATAAAGAGGACAGCATGTTCTGCTGCGGGGAAAATGGGGAAAAGCTTCTGATTCTGTCCGACAAGGGCGGAAGCGCCTTTACCCGCTATCTTCCCTATCAGGAGCCGGACTTAAAGGCCGGAAAGGATATCACCCAGGAACAGGTAGACCGCAGGATGCGTACCATGCAGACGCTTATCGGGAATGCCATCTATGTACCCGGATGGCTGCCGGCGGTTGAGCCTGCTTCACAGATAACCTGCCCCTCCCTGGAGGAGACCGCCAAGAGGGCCCTGGCCATTATGGGTGTTGCCATTTATTCGGAATGCCTGCTGGATGAAAAACAGGGAGTGGAAAAGGCCCAGAATTTCCTGATGGATTATATTGATAATAACAATACCCAGGATTATTTCTCTCCCAGGGAGTGGAAGTATCTTCACGATACGGCTCCCGACAGGAAGGAAGTCCTGTCTTTCTTAAGGCAGTATGAATCCCTTTACGTGGTAGAGTGGGCTCTGGGACTGGTGGAGGAGCTGGGATTCCCGGACCATCCGTGCAATCCCGCTGATTTGGTAAAGTCTCTGAGGAATGGCACCAGTATCAGTAAAATCATGGCAAAGTCCAGGCCTAAGAGCCCCAGAGAGCTGTTAGATGCCTGCGACCTTATTTCCTGTCTGGAATGGTCCTGCATCAATGCCAGGCGCCATGAACTGCCGGAGCCTGTGGGCATGAAGACCAGGGTGGTAAGGGAATGGCACAAGGCTCTTAACTGGCTGACAGGCCATGGCCAGTGGGATGAGGTAAGGGCTAATACCTAAAATACGTCTGTAAAGAGGTAGATGGAAATGAAAACTGGAATTGTTGTGGAAGGCGGCGGAATGCGGGGCATTTACGCCGCCGGCGTATTGGATGTTTTATTGGAACATGGGATTAAGGCAGACGGTCTGGTGGGCGTTTCGGCCGGAGCCGTCCATGGGTGCAGCTTTGTGGCGGGACAGGCCGGGCGCTCCATACGCTATAATCTGAAGTACTGCCGCGACCCGCGGTATATGAGCTTCCGCTCTCTGGTAATGACCGGCGACCTGGTGGGAAATGAGTTCTGCTATCACGAACTGCCGGAGCGGCTGGACCCATTTGACAATGACGCCTTTGAGGCTTCGCCCATGGAGTTTTATGCCACCTGCACGGATGTGGAGACCGGCAGGCCGGTATACCACAGATGCGACAGCCTGAGGGGAGAGAACATACAATGGATCAGGGCATCTGCATCCATGCCCCTGGTTTCCAGGATTGTGGAAATAGACGGACAGAAACTGCTGGACGGAGGAGTATCCGACTCCATTCCCGCGGCGGCATTCCGCAAGATGGGCTTTGGAAGAAGCCTGGTCATACTTACGCGGCCGGATGGTTACCGCAAAAAGCCAAACCATATGCTCCCCGCTATCCGCAGGGTATACCGCAGATATCCTGAATTCATAAAAACCATGGAGTGCCGCTACCTGATGTATAACCGGGAACTGGAGGAGGTCAGACGCATGGAGGCTGCCGGGGAAATCTTCGTTATACGCCCCAGCCATCTTATTAAAATCAGCCGGACAGAAAACAGACCGGAGAAGATACAGCAGATGTATGATTTAGGGCGTCTTGACGGGATGAGGGCGCTTTGGGATACAGCCGGTTTTTTAGGATCGGAGCCAGCTGTGTGCGGGTAATATCATATAAGAGCCATGGACCCTGGAATTGAGAAAAAACGGGTTCACGGCTCTTTTTACGTTTTTAGGTCAGGGTATATTCCAACTTTTCCAAAAAGGCATACAGGCCCGGACTGCCCCATGTATGGAGGCGGTCCGGATTTTTTTTGCCGTACCCTTTAATTGGGATTTGGAAATAGGATGGAATCGTGATATACTTAGGAAAACGCGTTGTACGGGGACGAAAACAGCGCAGAGGGAGGTTTTGACGTGGAGCGGACGATTCTGTTATTGGGAAATCCTGAATTATATGAGGTCAGCGGGGAAGTGAAAATAGAGGAGCTGCAGCAGATGGAACAGGTGCGGGAGGATTTAAAGGATACCCTGTTGGCATTTAGGGCCCGATATGGAGTGGGAAGGGCCATTGCGGCGCCTCAGATTGGAGTGAAGAAACGTGTTATTTACCGGCACCTGGACACGCCGGTGCTGTTTATCAATCCCCGTCTTTCCTTTCCTGAACAGGAGATGATAGACGTGATGGATGATTGTATGTCATTTCCTGACCTTCTGGTCAGGGTAAAGCGGCATAAACGGTGCATCATATATTATAAAGACCTGGACTGGAACGACTGCTCCATGGACCTGGAAGGGGATATGTCGGAGCTGATTCAGCATGAGTACGACCACCTGGACGGAATACTGGCAACCCTGCGGGCAGTGGATGAGAGGGCATTGGTGATGAAACCTCATTGATGGATGGAGTACGGCGGCTGTGAGGATATGCAGACATTTTAGACACACAGGAGGAATTATACCAGATGATTGACAAGGAAAAATTTTTGACAAGCTACAACATTGAACCTGAGGAACTTAGGGCAGCCGGTCTGGACTGGGAGGAGCTGGCGGCCATATATGATGACTATCTGTCCGTTGAGGGAAAACTGCGCAGCATTGGTAAGGATTTTGTATACGATTATCTCTATGATATTGAGAGGGCAGGCATCCATTCCTACCGGTACCGCACTAAGGATCCCGGCCATCTGATAGAGAAAATCATACGCAAGCGCAAAGAACATTTTGAACGGTTTCAGGATATAAACAGGAGCAATTATCATAAGTATATCACGGACCTGATTGGTATTCGGGTGTTTTTTCTTTACCGGGAGGATTGGATTCATTTCCATAAATATATAACCAGCGTATTTGAGAATAATCCCGGTCTCTACGTGGTGGACCGAATAAAGGATTTTGATGAGGACCCCAGGCATTATTACATCGCGGAAAGGCCAAAGGTCTACCGCAGGAACGGGGACACCAGGATTTATGATGAGAATTTGATTGAGATTAAGTCCAACGGAATATACCGCTCTCTCCACTATATCATCAAATATAAGGGATACTATGTGGAAATCCAGGGAAGGACCCTGTTTGAGGAGGGCTGGAGTGAGATAGACCATGATATCGTATATCCCTATTTCCAGGACGATGAGATGTTAAAGGATTTCTCCACTCTTTTAAACCGTCTTTCAGGCATGGCGGATGAGATGAGCTCTTATTTCCGCAGGATGAAGGGGGTGAAGGAGGAGTGGGAGAGAAAATTGGAGAGATATGATAATGAAGGATAAACAGGACCCGTTTTCCGGCATGAGCCTGGAGGAACTGTGGCAGCTGTTCCCTGTTTTCCTCACAGAGCACAGGCAGGTCTGGGCGCAGTGGTACCGGGAGGAAAGGGAACGGCTGTTGGATATCCTGCCCATGGAGGATATCTGTGAAATCAGTCATGTGGGAAGCACATCCATCCCATCCATCTGGGCTAAGCCCATAGTGGATATCCTGGTGGAAATAAGGGAAGGCGCGGATATGCAGGCCATGAAGGAGCATGTCATCCGCGGCGGCTACATCTGCATGATGGAAAAGGCGGGGAGGATTTCGTTCAACAGGGGGTACACGCCGGCGGGATTTGCGCAGAAGGTATTCCATCTGCATCTGAGGGAGGCAGGGGATAATGACGAGCTGTATTTCAGGGATTATCTGAGGGAGCATCCGGAAGCTGCTACGAGGCGCTGAAGCTGGGACTCTGGAAGGAATACGAACATGACCGGGATGGATATACGGAGCAGAAAACAGCCATGGTGGCAAGGTTTACCAGGGAGGCAAAGACCCTTTATCCCGGCCGGTATAAAAGGCCGACTTTGCGGTTTGACAGGGCTGAGCCGGAAGATACGAAGGCGCTGCGCCGGCTTGCCAGGGCGTCGCACACTGGGGATACCGTGGGATTTTACAGGAACATGGGCGCGGTGCAGGACGGGGAAACACGGTCTCTGGTGGACGGACGGCCTGTTCCGCATTTTGTGTATGACGTGTGATATTTGCATTTTTCATGGGCTGGTATATAATCGGTACTGTTAAAAGCGGCATGTATCGCACGTAAGAGACCAGAAGACGGTCTCTAAGTGCTCATAACGAGGAGGCAGGAATATGCGAGGAGTGGAGACACGTATACAGGAAATCAGACACAGGATATTCAGGGAAGTGGCAAGGATGGCCTATCATACGGAATGGCCGGTGGATAAACGTATTGAAGAGCTTCCGTATAAAATTATACCGGGAGAAGTGGGTAATTTCCGTAATGATGTTTTTTTGGAGCGGGCCATTGTCGGGGAACGGCTCAGATTGGCCATGGGGCTTCCGTACCGCAGCGCGGCGGAACATGCACCGGTTTCGGATAACATAGAGGCGGCAGACAGACCGGAGACCTATTATACGCCTCCTCTGATTAATGTGATTAAATTTGCCTGTAATGCCTGTCATGAAAAGCGGGTATTTGTAACAGACGGCTGTCAGGGCTGCCTGGCCCATCCCTGTGAGGAGGTGTGTCCTAAGGATGCCATCAAGCTGGACAGGACCAATGGCCGCTCCCACATCAATGACGACAAATGCATCAAATGCGGAAGATGCGCGGATGTTTGTTCCTATAAGGCCATCATTATCCAGGAAAGACCATGCGCCGCTGCCTGCGGCATGGATGCCATTTCCACGGATGAGAATGGAAAGGCGGATATTGATTACGATAAATGCGTGTCCTGCGGTATGTGTCTGGTGAACTGCCCCTTTGGCGCCATAGCGGATAAGTCGCAGATATTCCAGGTTATACGGGCCATCCAGTCAGGGGAAAGGGTTTATGCGGCAGTTGCCCCGGCTTTTGTGGGACAGTTCGGTCCCAAGGTGACGCCTGGCAAGCTGCGTGCAGCCATGAAGGCGCTGGGGTTTGCGGACGTATTTGAGGTGGCGGTGGGAGCCGACCTGTGCGCTACCCAGGAGGCAATTGACTTCATCCGGGAAGTGCCGGAAAAGCTTCCTTTTATGGCTACGTCCTGCTGCCCGGCCTGGTCCATGATGGCTAAGAAGCTGTTCCCGGAGCATGCGGACTGTATTTCCATGGCATTGACACCCATGACTCTGACAGCAAGGCTGATTAAGCGTCACCATTCCAATGCAAAGGTTGTATTCATCGGTCCCTGCGCAGCCAAGAAGCTGGAGGCCATGCGCACGGACATACGAAGCGATGTGGATTTCGTCCTTACCTTTGAAGAAATGGACGGCATCTTTGACGCCCGGCATGTGGACATGGAGAAGATAGAAGAAGATCCGGAAGGTGTCAATGACGCTTCCGCGGACGGCCGTAACTTTGCGGTGGCAGGCGGCGTGGCCAAGTCCGTGGTGGATGTGATTCACGAGCGTTATCCGGAAAAGGAGATTAAGGTAGCCAATGCAGAGGGCCTTAAGGAATGCAGAAAACTGCTGACCATGGCAAAGGCCTGGAAATACAATGGCTACCTTCTGGAGGGAATGGCGTGTCCGGGAGGATGCGTGGCCGGAGCAGGCACCATGCAGCCTATTAAGAAGTCCCAGGCTTCCGTGAATCTGTACGCATCCAAGGCAAAGCATAAGACCTCCAATGAGACAGAGCATGTGAAGGAACTGGATAAGCTGGTGGACTAAAGGACGGAAATCTGTCCAACTTTACAAGGAGGTTTAAGAGCTCAGAGAATATGACGCCGGGACAGTATAGGAATTTGTATGGAAGTAGGAAGAAAGTATAGAGCAGGTATGGCAGGAGATATGGCGGTGTGAGAAACACCCCTTCTCCTGCCATTTTCTTGTTTGACGGTCAGAAACTGTATCGAGGTAGATAAATCCTTTTACCAATAATGAAATTATTAGTCAGAAGTGCGTGACCAGATATATGAAAAAAACTGTAAATAATGCATAAAAAATACGGAAAAATATAGTGAAATATCTATCTATTGACAAATTAAAGAAATAGTAATAAGATTAAACCACGAAATAAATTTGGAAAAACGCTTTACTAAACGCTTTTTCTTGGTAAAAGGAAACAATTATATTTCAGGTGAAGGAAGGAGTAGTTTTTATGAAGAAACGTTTTATGGCAATGACGATGGCGGCAGTATTAGGATTAAGTCTGGTGGGGTGTGGATCCGGCAGCACAGGAGCTAAGACGGAGAGCAATGCGGGCAGCGGGCAGACTGCAGGGGAAGGCTCCGGTGAGGCGGCAGATTCTGAGGACAAAAGTCCGATAAAGGTAGCTGTTGTCTACTCTGGTAATCTGGGTGACAAATCCTACAATGATTCCTGTAATGCCGGCGCACAGCAGGCAGCCAAGGATTTCGGGGTGGAGGTAAAGAACCTGGAAGGCACTACCGCAGACGAGTGGGAAGCCAACCTTCTGGCGTGCTGCGAGGGTGGATATGATTTGGTCATCTGCTCTAACTCTAATTTCCAGGAATACCTTGAGAAATATAAAGACAGCTATCCGGACGTTAGATTTGCTATCATCGATACAACTGTAAAAGGGCCAAACGTGGTTTCCATCAGTTTTGCTCAGAATCAGGGTTCCTTTTTAGCAGGTGCAGTGGCAGCTATGTTCACAACTCATTCCGAGATTGAAGGTGTAAATGACGATGCCATTATAGGCTGGGTCGGAGGCCAGGATATTCCGGTGCTTCACGATTTCTATGTTGGATTTGAGCAGGGAGCAAAATATATAAATCCCGACATCACCATTCTTCAGTCTTATGCAGGAACATGGATTGATCCACTTAAGGGTAAGGAACTGACATTGGCTCAGTATGAACAGGGCGCTGACATTGTCATGAATGTGGCTTCCGGTACAGGTACAGGTATTCTGGAGGCAGCCAAGGAAGCTGGAAAATATGCGATTGGCGTTGATTTGAATCAGGATAACGACCAGCCGGGACATGTAGTGACATCTATGGTTAAACGAGTTGACACAGCCTGCTACAGCGTGATTGAATCTGTTGTGGAGGGTAACTTCAAAGGGGATACAACCAGCTATCTGGAAATTTCTAACGATGGTGTGGACTTAACTGATTTCGCAGTCATTAAAGAGCATTTAGGCGATAAGTTCCCTGCAGATATCCAGGACAAGGTGCAGGAACTGAAAGATAAGATCATCTCTGGCGAGATTGTGGTAAATAACTACGAGGGATTCGGCAAGGACGCTCAGTAAGGCTGTATAAAGTGCGGAAATACTTCAGGGGCGGCAGGGCATGAATATGTCTTCCCGCCCCGGGTTTTATGAAATCTTTAGAGGCAAAGATTCAGGGAAAAAGGTGACCGGAATGAACGGATATGTAGTGGAAATGAATAGTATCAGGAAATCATTTGGCTCCGTACAGGCGGTAAAAGATGGGCAGTTCAACTTGAAGAAGGGTGAAATACACTCCCTGATTGGTGAAAATGGAACAGGAAAATCCACCATGATGAAACTGCTGTACGGACTATATGATTTTGACGGGGGAGAAATAAAAATCAAAGGTGAGAATATAAGCCACATCACCCCCAAGATTGCCATAGAAAAAGGAATAGGCATGGTGCACCAGGAATTCATGCTGGTCAACGAGCTTACGGTACTGGAGAATATTATTCTGGGATTTGAGCCCAGGAAGGGATGCACCATAGATTTTGAAAAAGCAAAAAATACAGTGCAGCACTATATAGACCAGTACGGCATGGATATACAAATGAGTAAGAAAATAAATCAGATTTCCGTGGGAGAAGCCCAGAGAGTGGAGATCATTAAAATATTGACCAGAGGAGCAGATATAATCATACTGGATGAACCGACAGCGGTGCTGACGCCTCAGGAAACCCGCAGGCTTTTTGAGATTCTGGAGAATTTGAGGAAGGACGGCAAGTCCATTGTTTTCATTTCACATAAACTCAATGAGGTAATGGAGATATCGGACCGTATTACGGTAATGAGGCAGGGATGTTTTATCGGTACCGTAGATAAACAGGATACGTCCCCTTCGGATTTGGCCAGGATGATGATAGGAAGGGAAGTTTTCCTGGACATAAAAAAGGAAAAGGCTGATATCGGTGATGTGGTCCTGGAGGTCAGAGATTTGTGGACATCGGGGGAAAAAGAGATATCCAAGATACGCGGTGTCTCCATGGAAGTCAGGGCAGGAGAAATCGTGGGAATTGCCGGTATTGATGGGAATGGACAGAGTGAGTTTATAGAGGCTATAACCGGATTGAGAAAGGTGGAGAAGGGATGTGTTATTCTGGGAGGAACGGAAATCACTAATTTTTCTCCAAGGAAATCCAGGGAAGCCGGACTTGCCCATATTCCTGAAGACCGAAATACCAGAGGTTTAAACCGTACCATGACAATACGGGAGAACCTGGTGGCAGTTCAGGAGGACAAAGCGCCCTTTGCCAGGGGAATCATGGTAAATGATTCTGCCTCCTACCCATTTGCGAAAGAGATGGCCGAGAAATTCGATATACGTCCCAGGGATACTGAGATTCCCGCATCCTCACTTTCGGGAGGAAATGCCCAGAAGGTAGTGGTGGCGAGAGAGGTTTCCATAGGCGGAAAACTTCTGGTGGCATCCCAGCCTACAAGAGGTGTTGATATAGGCGCTATTGAATCAATCCGCACTATTTTGCAGGATGTCAAGAAAAAGGGCCTGGGAGTGCTTCTGGTATCTGCGGACCTGGAGGAAATCATGTCTTTGTCTGACCGTATTGTGGTTATGTATGAGGGCAGGATTACAGGGCGCATGATGGCGGAGGAAGCAGATGAAGAAAAGCTGGGGCTTCTGATGATGGGCGGCCATGATATGGAAGGCTGCGGTATCCAGGAGCAGGAAGGAGGCAGACAATGAATCCAAGAGTAGAATCAGTGATGAAAAGCCTGAGGAGGATTTTACTGCTGGCTCTTCTGGCGCTGGGCATAGGAGCTGTTTTTATACTGCTGATTCATGAAAATCCACTGGAAGCATATGCGGCTTTGTTTAAGGGAGTTTTTGTCGGGAAGCTGAAGATTGGTACAACCCTGGCCAACTTTACCCCGCTGCTTTTGACGTCCATTGCATTTGCGGTGGCGGCTAAGGCAGGAGCCTTCAATGTAGGCGTTGAGGGCGAGGTGTTCTTAGGCGGTATGGCAGCTGCCTATGTGGGAATCTACTGCACATGGCTTCCAAAGCCTTTGCTGCTGGTGGCATGTTTTGGGGCTGCCGTTGCAGCAGGTGCTGCATGGGCATGGATTCCGGGATTTTTAAAGGCGTATTACGGCGTCAGTGAGGTGTGTACTACCATTCTGATGAACAGTGTGGCACTGTATATCACTTCCTATTTAGTAAGCGGACCAATCAGTGCAGGCGTTGCCAATCCGCAGTCCATACCGGTGAATGTGACGCTTCCCAAACTTTTGAAACCAAGTAATGCCAACGCGGGGCTGTTTATAGCTATTATAACGGTAATTGCTGTCATCTGGATGCTGAACAAAACAACGCTGGGCTATAAAATAAGAACCGTGGGAACCAATCCGGCCAATGCTGAGTATGTTGGAATCAATCCGAAGAAGGTGTTTATCCGTACCATGATGCTCAGCGGCGCCATTGGCGGCCTGGCAGGCTGTATCGAGGTGCTGGGTACATATGGATACTTCCTGAATAACTTTGCCGCGAACCTGGGAACAAACGGTATGCTGGCTTCCCTGATTGTAAAGAACAATGTGGTTACCACCCCGTTCATCGCGTTTTTCCTGGCAGTGCTGCGCTCCGGAGCTTTGGGTATGCAGCAGAATACCGGTGTTCCAAAATCCATTGTAGATACCATTACCGCTATCTTTATTATCGTGGCTACCATGGAATTGTTGTTCCAGTTTAACAAAAAACGCAAGGCAAAAGCAGATGCGCAGTAGGAGGAGGACATATGCAATTTAATAAGATTTTTGATATTTCATTAATATATGCGACGTTCCGTTCAGCTACGCCCATCATATATGCAGCTCTTTGTGCAGCCATTACCCAGCAGGCGGATATTCTTAATATTGGTACTGAGGGTATCATGCTTACAGGTGCATTTACAGCTGTAACTGTTAGTTATCTGACTGGAAGCTGGGTTCTGGGAATCCTTATTTCAATGGTTGCAGGCCTTCTCATTGCCATGATTATGGCTGTGGGGCACATTAAGTACAAGGCAGAGATTTGTGCCATTGGTATGGGTATTAATCTGTTTGCCATTGCCTTTACCAAATTCATGCTCAATAGCATGCTTGGAGTAAGCGGCTCCTTTACCAGCCCGCAGATTAAAGGAATACCTAAGGTACATATACCGTTTTTAGACGGCGTGCCTGTTCTGGACAGCCTGTTTAACAACTGGAGTGTTACGGAATGGTTTGTTATCGTGCTGGTATTTCTTATGATGTTTCTTTTTTATAAGACAGTATGGGGACTGCGGCTGAGGGCAGTGGGACAGTTTCCCATGGCTGCAGAGACAGCGGGAATTAATGTAAATGCCATGAAATACCAGGCAATAGCCATATCCGGTCTGATTGGAGGGCTGGCAGGAGCTCATCTGTCCCTTGGATACAGCAGGCTTTTTACAGAGGGCATGACGAATTCCAGAGGATTTATGGGTGTGGCTGCCATGTATTTTGGAGGAGCCCATCCTGCACTTACAGCGGTTGGATGTCTGATATTCGGATTTACGGATTCATTGGGAGCCCGTATACAGGCGTATGGTGTTCCATCCCAGTTTGTATTGCTGATGCCCTACGTGGTGACCATTGCTGTGCTGGCAGTTTCCATGATATCTAAGAAAAAAGCCCAGGAGAAGAAAAAGAGTTCGCTGGTTACGATTGAATAGCAGGAGGTCAAGATATGGATAAGCGCAAGATTATTTTAGACTGTGATCCGGGCCATGACGACGCGGTTGCCATAATGCTGGCAGCTAAGAGCCCGCAAATTGATTTATTGGGTATCACAGTGGTCGCCGGAAACCAGACATTGGAGAAAACAACTGCCAATGCGCTGAATGTATGCCAATATCTGGGGCTGGATATTCCGGTGTACGCAGGATGCGGACAGCCCATGATACGGGATAAGCAGGTTATTGCAGATGACATACATGGAGAGACAGGACTTGACGGACCGGTATTTGCTCCTCTCCGGAGAAAAGCAGAAGATAAACACGCGGTGCTGTATATAATAGATACGCTGATGGCATCGGACGGCGATATTACACTTGTACCCACAGGCCCTCTGACCAATATTGCCATGGCAATCCGCCTGGAACCGAGAATTCTTCCCAAGATTCGTGAGATTGTGCTTATGGGAGGCTGCTATCAGTTGGGAAATGTGACGCCTGCGGCAGAGTTCAATATCCTGGCGGACGCAGATGCGGCCCACGTGGTGTTCACATGCAATAGGCCCATAACCATGGTAGGACTGGACGTGACCAGAAAAGTACTGTGTTATCCGTCCGTGATTGAACGAATGGAAAAAATCGGCACGCCGCCGGCAATGCTGTTCGCGGATTTGATGCGGTTTTTCAGCAAGAGCCAAAAAGCTGTATTCGGATGGGAGGGAGGGC
Source organism: [Clostridium] clostridioforme AGR2157 (assembly GCF_000424325.1). Classification (GTDB taxonomy): domain Bacteria; phylum Bacillota; class Clostridia; order Lachnospirales; family Lachnospiraceae; genus Enterocloster; species Enterocloster clostridioformis_A. The sequence goes on along the minus strand of NZ_AUJR01000043.1, from coordinate 27,094 downwards.
CTCTCCACGACCCTCTGACCATAGCATACCTGATAGACCCGACAGTCCTTACTACGAAAGCAATGTTTACGGAAATAGACATCCGCAGCGTTCAGAGCTACGGCCGTACGAATTGTGACTTCTTCGGATATTCCAAGAGGGAGCCCAACAGCAATGTGGCAGTGGAAGTGGATGTGGAAAAGTTCTGGGATATCATTGAACAGGGAATCCGTAATTACGGTTAATATGGTTAAGAGAGTGATGAAATGCCGCAGCCATGTCTGACCGAAAAAGGAGTTGAAATTATGAGGCCGCTAAAAGAAGTTTTGGAAGAAAATAAACAGGCATATATACAGCGTTTGATGGACCTTATAGCTATCGATACCCATGATTTGGGCCATGGGATAGCAGGGGGACTGGAAAAACAGGGGCAGGAGTATATGGTGAAATTGTTCGGGGATATGGGCGCGGATATCATCCGCCGGGATCCCATGACAGAGGAAGCCATTAAAGAATGCCTGACAAAATATCAGGAAGGAAACATTGGACATAATTACGATGACCGCTATAATGTGTATGCTGTTTTTAAGGGTGACAAAGACGGCAGGAGCCTGATGTTTAACGGCCATATAGACACCATGCCTGCGGGAAATGAAAATGAGTGGAATACGCCGCCGCACACGCCAACCATGAATGACGGCAGGCTTTACGGCCTGGGCGCGGCTGATATGAAAGGCGGTCTTATGGCATCTGTTATGGCAGTGCAGCTGCTTAAGGATGCCGGTGTACAACTGCCGGGAGATGTACATATCACTTCAGTCTGCGACGAGGAAGGCGGAGGCAATGGTTCTATGGCCGCAATCATGTCAGGAGAAAAAGCCGATGGAGTGGTTGTCTGCGAGCCTTCTTCCGATGAATTGATTCTGGCCCATATGGGATTTGTCTTTTTTAAAGTGGAGTTTGAGGGAAAAGCAAATCATTCCGGAGCAAAGTGGAAGGGAGTCAGCGCAATTGATAAGGCGCTTAAGGTTATTCGGGAGTTGGAGGAGCTGGAACACAAATGGCTCCTGACCTATAAACATCCCCTGCTTCCTGCTCCCAATCTGAATATAGGTACGATTCACGGCGGCAGCGCCGGTTCCACCGTGCCGGGACATTGCTATTTTGAGACATGCATCCACTATCTGCCCAGACAGATGAGTTATGATCAAATTGTAGAAGAATTTACAGATGCGGTGAACCGGGTGGCTGACAGTGACATGTGGCTGCGCCAGCACAGGCCGGTGATAACCATGTATCAGGCCGGAGGGGCCTTTGAACAGGAATCCGGTGACAGCTTTGTGGCCTGCTTTATGAATGGATACGAAAAAGCCCTTGGAAGGCAGGTGCGCCTGGTCGGTTCTCCTGCAGGCTGTGACTCGAGATTATGGAAGAACATCGCGGGCTGCCCCACCATGCAGTTTGGCCCCGGACGGTTGGAAGAGTGCCATTCTGTCAATGAGTATGTGGAGGCGGAATCATATCTGGAAGCCATTCTTGTTTATGCCCAGCTCATACTGGAATGGTGTAAGGCAAATAAATAGAATGAAGAATAAGGAGAAGAGAGATGAGCAAGAAAGTATTGTTGGCAGGAGAGTCCTGGATGAGTTATACCACACATGTGAAAGGATTTGACAGTTTTTATACCTCCGCATATGAGACAGGAGAAAAATGGCTGAAAGCAGCACTGGAGGAAGGCGGTTATGAGGTTACTTTTCTGCCGAACCATCTGGCAGGAGAGGAATTTCCATTTACAATGGAAGAATTAAAGGAATACGATGCAGTGATTCTCTCTGACATCGGAGCAAATACGCTTCTTCTTCCGTCAGCCACATTTATGAGAAGCGAGAAGAAACCAAACAGATGCAATCTGATTCGCGATTACGTGCTGGATGGGGGGGCCCTTATGATGGTGGGAGGCTACCTTACCTTTTCAGGCGTGGATGCAAAAGGAAAATGGCATGATACTGCGGTGCAGGAGGTTCTTCCGGTAGAGGTTCTTACCGTGGACGACCGTATGGAGCACTGCGAGGGAACTACGCCTGTGACAGTTGCTGAGCATGAAGCCCTGAACGGGATTCCGGGGGAGTTCCCGCAGGTACTGGGATATAATAAGACCATTGCAAAGCCGGAAGCGGTTGTGGCCGCTGTGGTAGATGATGACCCGTTTATTGCCTTTGGGGTATATGGAAAGGGAAAGAGCGCTGTAGTAACCACGGACTGCGCCCCCCACTGGGCACCGCCGGAATTCTGTGAGTGGGAATATTATAACAGGATGTGGCAGGGAATCATGGACTGGCTGACAAAGTAAGAATAAGAATGGGGACTGCTGCCTGAAATCAAGGATTCCATGGGCGGCAGTCCTCTTTTTGCAGGAGGATTGCAGATGGAAACAGAGAAAAGAACAGAGGAACAGAAAAGAACAGAGGCTCTGGAGTTTTTGAAGCACATACTGGATATACCCAGTGTCAACGGAAAGGACAGGGAACAGGAGGCAGCTGTTTATCTGGCAGAATATTTAAAAAGAAAGGGTATGGAAACAAGGGTTCAGCTGATTGATGAGCATCACGGCAACGTGATTGGCGTACTCAAAGGAAAAACAGAGGAGACCATACTTTTTAACGGTCATCTGGATACAGTTCCATATGGAGATATAAACGAATGGAATACCAATCCGGCCGTGTGTGCAGAACAGGATGGGCGCCTTTATGCAAGAGGAGCCAGTGATATGAAAAGCGGATTGGCAGTCATGGCTTTTGTTCTGGGAGAGCTGGCGGAGAGTGGATGCGTTCCACAGAAGACGATTGTTTTTGCGGGAACCTGCGATGAGGAACGGGGCGGTTTGGGCGCAAAGGAAATCATAAAGGAATACCCTGATTTATTTCCAAAGCTGCTCCTGATTGGAGAGCCTACTTCATGTCAGGCTGGTGTGGCTCAGAAAGGATGTATCTGGTTAAAGCTGTCTGTTTCAGGCAAGACAAGCCATGGAGCAGAACCCTGGCAGGGAATCAATGCCCTGGAGCAGGGCTTTGGCCTGCTGGCGGATTTGAGAGAGGAGCTTAAGAGGGAGGAGCATCCTGTACTGGGACGCAGCACACTCCAGATTACCATGGCGGAGGGAGGAATTGCCCCCAATATGACGCCGGACAGGGCGCGGTTCCTGGCTGATATCCGGATTGTACCGCCTTTGAATGAAAAGAAGGTTCTGAACCGGTTGGAATACCTTATGGAAAAGCGGTGTGAAGGATATAACGGGGGTCTGTCCTTTGTGCCTGAGATATCAAATTACAGGATGCCGGTAGAGACAGGCCCAAAAAACCAGTGGCTTCACATGCTGAAAGGGTTCATAGGCGATGATTCCAGAGAGACCGGTATCAACTATTTTACAGATGCATCCATTTTCCGGACAGCCTGGCCGGACTGTCCGGCACTGCTCTTTGGTCCGGGAGAGCCTCAGATGTGTCATAAGCCCAATGAATACGTGGAGATATCTAAGTATTTTGAGGCAATTCGAGTCATGGAAAAATTTTGCTGGTACATTGCTAAATGATAAACTTATGATATAATGAAATGTAAGATTTTGAGCATGTTTTAACAGGGGGCAGGATTTGCGAACAACAATTAAGGATATAGCGAAGTACACAGGTTTTTCTATTACCACCATATCATTGGTACTGAATGGAAAGGCACATAAGATTCCAAAGGCAACAGAGGAGGCGATTCTCCAGGCTGCGAAGGAACTCAATTACCGGCCAAATCAATTAGCCGTGGGGCTGGTAAAGAAGCAGACAAAAACCCTGGGCCTGATTTTATCTGACATCCGAAACAACTTTTTTGCTAATATGGCTAAGTCCATTGAAGATGAATGCCGCAGGAACGGCTGGAATCTCATACTGTGCAATACCAACGACCTTCATGAGCGCGAGATGAAATATCTGCAGATGCTGGCTGACAAGGGTGTGGACGGAGTATTGATCTGTATGGCAAGGGAGAATGACAGTGAAAAAGTGGAGGAAATGGTGGCGCTGATGGATTCACTCAACATACCGTTTGTCCTTGTGGACCGCTTTTATCCTGAGGTCAAAGGCTGTTCCGTGATTGTGGACCATGATGAGGGAGGATATCTTGCAGCCAGACATCTGCTGGAATTGGGCCATACCAGGATTGGATGCGTGGGCGGCCCAAAGGATCTGGCTGATTCCAACCGGAGGACGCAGGGCTATATACGGGCGCTGATGGAAAAAGGAGTGGAATTTGACCCGTCCCTTATATTTTATGGGGACTATGACCTGAGCAGCGGCGTGCGGGGGGCAGAGTATCTGCTCAAAAAAGATGTTACAGCAATTTTTGCCTATAATGATATGTCGGCGTATGGCGTGTTTCACTATTTAAAGCAGCAGGGAATCTCTGTTCCGGAAGACATATCGCTGATTGGATATGACGATATCTTTTTTTCAGAGATATTGAGTGTGCCTCTTACATCAATTCATCAGCCGGTGGAGGAGATGGGAACAGAGGCGGTTCAGCAGATGATTCGGATTATCCGCCAGAAACAGAAACAGGATACAAAGAAAAATATTATGTTTCAGCCGTATTTGGTGGTCAGACAGAGTACGGCGGCTCCCGCAGGTGTAATGCACATATAAATATATCTATATTTCCTGCATCTTAAGAAATTTCAGATTTTTATAATAATTTGTTCACATTCGGTTCAGAGGCAGGCATTATACTTAATTAAGAATACGGGAAAAAGGAGTGAAAAAATGAACATACTGTTTTTCCTGACTCCTAAAAGTGACGTGGCGTATATAAGCGAGGATGATACGTTAAGGCAGGCTTTGGAGAAAATGGAGCACCACAAGTATTCTGCGGTACCGATTGTCAGCAGGACAGGGCGCTATGTAGGGACGCTGACGGAAGGTGATCTGTTATGGGGAATGAAGAACCAGTTCAACCTGGATTTGAAAGGGGCTGAGAGGATACCTGTCACAGCCATACGCCGCCGGTGTGACAACCGTCCGGTTAAGGCAGACGCAGATATGGAGGATCTGATCGGGAAGGCATTGAACCAGAACTTTGTGCCGGTACTGGATGATCAGAAGAGTTTCATTGGTATCATTACCAGAAAGGACATCATCAAGTATTTCTACCAGAAGTGCGAGACCGCCGGGGAACGTTCCAAGAAGTGTCGGGAACAGGGCGGAAAGGAACATAAAAAGACGGACCTGTCCGCAGCGGTAAAGCTGCGCAGCCAGGAGGGAGTCCTGGTGTAGCGGGACACGGCCGTCCGGCACAGTGAGGGCTTGCGATTGCAGGGAACCATGGAAAACGCCATAAGGCGGGATGCATGGTTCCCTGTTAATATACAGGGACATTGGCAGTATGTCCCGTCCTCATATGACCTAAGTCATGAAACTGTGATAATATGTAGATATGGTCGCTCTTTGGATTTGTGCAGATGCTTCCGGCGTAAAAACCGCAAACAGAAAACTCATATGAAATATGCACAAAAACAGCAGACAAATCCGGGAAAGGATGGTATAATGTCGCCAGACAATATAATGCGCCAATGCGTTGTCACGTCGAAGTGAGATAGTACGGAAAACCAGACAGGAGATGTGGGTGCAGGGAAAGGGAGGTCAGACAACATGATTTGGGCAAAAGAGGAGACAATGTCCAGGGCGGAGATTGAAGCGATACAGCTGAGCCGCCTAAAAGACACGGTGAACCGGGTTTACGAGAAGGTACCGGCATACCGCGCCAAGATGGAGGAGGCAGGTGTAAAGCCGGAGCATATACAGACGCTGAAGGATTTGCAGAAGCTTCCTTTTGTAACAAAACAGGATATGAGGGATAATTATCCCTATGGCCTGTTTGCGGTTCCCAGGAAGGAACTGCTAAGAATCCATGCATCCAGCGGCACCACGGGAAAGCCTACTGTGGTGGGATATACGGAGAATGACCTGGAGGTATGGAAGGAATGTGTGGCCCGCCTGGCCGTGGCAGGAGGCGCTCGGACGAGGATGTGGCCCAGATTGGGTAACTGTGTCCGGGATGTCCCCAGCATCAGCACTCTCCACGGCATGGAAAAGGCAAAGGGAAGAGAGTATATTAAGAACTGGGTGGCTGTAATCGGTGATTCCACCTTCATGCACACAGGCATCAACTCTCTCATGAACATGGTCTACAACCAGGCCACAGGCACAGTGGTCATCCTGGATAATTCCACCACAGGAATGACGGGGCACCAGGACCATGCCGCCTCAGGCAAGACCCTTAAGGGACAGGTGGTTCCCGCCATCAATATTTACGGTCTGTGCAGGTCACTGGGCATTGAACATGTCTGTGAGGTGAACGCCTTTGACCAGGCGGAACTGGAGCGGGTAATCAAAGAGGAAGTGGCAAGGGACGCGGTATCCGTCATCATCACCAAGGCGCCCTGCGCCCTGCTCAAGGGAATCATGACTATCCTTTGGAGAAACCGCTGGCTGTCACGTGGGCCACCTCATTGCCCAGGTCATCCTTCACTTCCACCAGATAGTAGCAGGTGTTGCGTCCTTCCTTTACCTTCTGGCCTCAGCTATGAGGCGTGTGCCTCTGGCAACACCCAGGTAGGTGATTTGGGACGTGGTTGAAACGTGAAGGGTTTGTTCCAGTTGGAAGCAACCGCAAAGGCAAAGTCAGCCAGGGTAAAGATGGCACCCCCCATGACCGTGCCCGCCGCATTGAGATGGTGCGGTTGTATTTCCAGCCAGCATTTTGCATATCCCTCATCCGCCTGCTCAATGACTGCCCCGTTATCCGTGGCAAAACGGTCGTTGGAAAAGACCTTTTGTATTTGTTCCAGTTTTTGTGCATCCATATGAAAAAAACTTCTGTGGTTATATGTATGAATTGATAATGAATATAAACCAACTATATACCAGAAAAAGGAAGATTGTCAATGGCTGTCCGTTATGTAGGCGGGGATGTGGGGAGTAAAGATGTCGAATGATGTCGAAAAGATGTCAAAAGGAGGTTAAAAAGAGAGCAGGTGCATAAAACAGGGCCTCGCAGGGAGGTCCTGTTCTGCATACCTGCTGTTTATCAATTTATATTAGCTATTGCAGCCACAGCTGCTTTCGGCGATAGCTGGTCCAGGTCCTCCGGCTGTACGGGGGGCAGGGCCGCCACATCGATTGCCCCAGGTTGCATCGTTGAAGCCTTCCCAATGGCCATTGCGGAAGCCTTCCCTGTATGCCTGGCGTCTGGTGCCTGCACAGATATCATGGCCGCCGCAGCCGCTGTTGCCGCCGCATCCACAACCGCAGCCGCTGTTATTGCCTCCGCTGCAACCGCAACCGCAGCCCCAGCCGCTGTTATTGCCGCAACCGCATCCACAGCCACTGTTGTTACAGCCACAGCCACTGTTGTTACAGCCACAGCCCCAGCCGCTGTTATTGCCGCAACCGCAGCCACAGCCACTATTGTTACAGCCACATCCGCTGTTACTGCCACAGCCACAGCCACATCCACAATTACAACGATTCCATCCACATCTGCAAAATCTAAAGCAACACATATATTGTACTCTCCTTTTTTGTTGGTTTGTACTATATCATATGGGACGCCCGGACAAAGTGTGAGTGATTGTCTCAATGTATTTTATTGTCACCCGTTCTTTTTCTTCTCATAAACTATAGTAGAAAAAGATAAATGGAAGGAGTATCCAACCTATGGATTCTTATACAGATGTAAGTACCCAGTGCTGTGGCCGCGGCCGCATGTCTAGCGGTACATCGTTTGGAAATGGATGCGGTTCTTATACAAATCCGAATTATCCAGACATGAACACATTTCCATGGGACTCATGGGGAAGCAATCCTGAGCTTTCCTATCCTGCCCCTGCAGCCCCAGCCACTCAGCCAGCTAATATGTCGTGTCCCTCTACTGAAGGAGGCGTGCTGGAGCAGCAGTTTCCGGTAGCCATGGCTTATGTGCCGTGGCAGCAGTGGCAGACCACCTATGCCCCTGAGAGAGGCCTTGTCCAGGGAACCATTTTCCCTGACCTGGATTTACAATTTAATTACGGGAGGTGCGGAAGATGATGAATCAGATGATGAATCAGATGATGAATCCCGACTTTAATGCTTCCCGTGAGGCCATGCTCCTTGAGGTGGACCAGGCCGGCTTTGCAGTGGTTGACGCGAATCTCTACCTTGACACCCATCCGTGTGATGCAGCCGCCATTGATTACTATAATCAGATGGCAAACGCATATAGAAATGCAGCAGCAGCCTTTGAGGCCCAGTTTGGACCTTTGACTGCTTCCGCCAATAGGGATGCTGCATACTGGTCCTGGATTAACGATCCATGGCCATGGGAAGGAGGGTGCTATTAATGTGGATTTATGAGAAGAGATTGGAATTTCCGGTTAATATCAAAGAGCCCAATGCTCAGATGGCTCAGTTTATAATGAGTCAATATGGCGGGCCGGACTGTAATAACCTATGATATATAAAAATGAATATGTAAATGCCCTTGACTGCGGTCAAAAACAATATCTTTGACAATCTTGCGGAGAGCATTTCCTTTTATCTCATAACTGATATTTGGGTCTGCCAGAATCTCATGCACATGCGCAATCTGGCGCATGATATCTTCCTTGCTTGGAACTGCGGCGGGAGATTGTTCTGCCTGCCTGCGGAGTCTTTCGGCATCCGCCATGAGTTCTTCTCGTTCAGCCTTCAGACGGAGCTTATTCTGCTTATATTCCTCCAGGGAGTCAATTTCATTCTCGTAAGCTTCCCTGATACGCCGTTCTTTGACTTCTAAGCGGGCAAGGGCCTCCTGAATGGCGATTTCTTCTGCGTTTACAGCATCATCGGTCTTTTGGATGTATTCATATTCCAATTCATTTGTTTCAAGGACTTCCTCCAGCGATTCAATCACAGCCTTTTCCGCCAGGTGTACGGCTAGGCAGCAGGAACCCGGATGCATCCCCTTTGCATACTTCCAGCATTGGAAGAAGTCAGGCCGCTTCTTCTGGTCATTGGAACGATTGTAGCCAAGGCTGCCGCCGCATATGCTGCATTTGAGCAAACCGGAAAGCCAGTGAACATTGTTGGAAACCTCCCGGCGTTTCTGGGGCCGGTATTCCTTTTCAATCCGCTTCTGAACATCGTCAAATATGGAGGTAACGGTGGGACGTACCTCATGGGTGCCCTGGAAAGAATACCCGTTCCATATGACCTCGCCAATATAAAAGCGGTTGGCAAGAATCCGATTAATGCCCCGGCGGTCGAATAGGTTGCCGCGGCGGGTCCGGTATCCTCTGGCATTGGCGGCCCTGGCCGTGGCGGTCATATCCTTCCCGCTATGGTAGGTCTGGAAAATATACTCTACAATGGTATATGATTTTTCTTCAATGGCAAAAGGTTTACCTTCCCCGACGGCCTTATAGCCGAGGCAGGGCGTGGCCTGGTAGCCTTCACGGAGGGCCTTTTCCGTCATGCCGCGCAATACCTCTCCGGAGAGGTTGATGGAATAATATTCGTCAAACCATTCTATTATGGTTTCGATTAGCCGGCCAAACATGCCCTCCATGATTGGTTCAGATACGCTCTTGATTTCTACACCACATTTTTTTCTCAGGATGCCTTTATAGAATGTGCTTTCCTCCTGGTTTCTGGCGAACCGGGAGAACTTCCAAAGGTAGAGCCGTTTGAATGGGGCCGGTTTCTGGGATTTGGCAATGGCTATCATGCGCTGGAACTCTGGCCGGTTGTCTGCTTTGCGGCCGGAGATTCCTTTCTTCTCAATGAATATGTATTCTTTGGGTATTATAAATCCATCTGCCTTGGCTGCGTCCATGATGACGCGTATCTGGGCATCCGGAGACAGCTCCGTCTGGTCGTCCGTGCTGACACGGACGTAGGCAGCGCCGATTTCTAAAGGTGGTGTTGCTGGCATTATATCATCTCCTGTTCCTATCATGTATATGAGTTTGGGGTATTTTTTAATCCACATTTCGACCCACATTACAATCCATAAGGTTTTAGCGAACCTTGAAAAAGGGTATAAAAAATACGCCCCTTGCCAGGACGCTCTAGGAATGATATAATTTACTTGCTTAGGGTAATTAATTATATTTTTCTGGGGCGACCCGGTAAGAGAAATCTATGTGAGGGCGGTTCCTGCTGGTAACAGGGCCGCTTTTCACATTTGACAATTTCCGTATATTTGGTATAATATACTTAACAAGACAGCCGGGAGATAGATTAAGCCTATCCGTCCTGGCGAATTATAACAACTTTAGTAAGTCGCCCATCCGGCCAAGGAGCAGGGCGGCTTACTTATTTTTCATGTTCAGGATTGCAACGATTAACAAGACAACACCTAATATAATCTGAAATTCCTCATATGTACTCATAAGCAACCATCCTTCCTGTCAAGACTCAGAACGAATGGCACGCACGCCCTCCCGGCTGTCCGGGTAAACATATTATGTTTTCAAGGTGGTATCCCAGGAGCGTGGGAGTTCGCAGCTCCTGGGGGTCTTTATTTACTTAAAGTGATAACCTGTATAATTTAATCTTTCTGTAACAATTGTTCACAATTCGTATCTTGAAAAATGTTTATATTCATTTATAATGAAATTACAGAGTATTAATGAAGGAGGTGATAGCATGCTGACCAATTTTATTGGCATGTTGGGAACATATGCATTTTTATTTGGCAGTGTCTATCTTATTTTAAGATACTCTATTTTTAAAACACTGTGGTCTAGCAAAATAGTTTGCCATAAATTTTTATTAAACGAAATAGTATGCATTGTGTTGAGTATAATTATAGTAACTGTGTGTTTTTCTGTTACTATAAATTAATTAGAATAATCACTGGTTATTACAATTTCTCCATTCTCATTAGGTGCCGAAAGCTCTAGTTGCTTTTGGCATTTTTTGTAATCATCAAGCAGTTTTTCGTAATCTGATTTCATTTTAATTAATTCCTGGTTTTCTTGGTGAGTCTGTATCGTATCATAGACGTTCACTGCGGAATCAACAATTTTGGGAATTCCTTCTGAACTTATTTCAAAACCATCTTTTAAATTCAAACTAATCTTCCCACCACACAAAATCATGCAAATCAACCCTACCAACGTTATCTTTGTTATTGCACCTGTAAATTGCACGGGCCCTTTAGACTGCACATCTATTTTACATATTAATTCTCCTCGCTCTATGTGATAGTCAGGAAAATATGCATTAATAAAATCGCATAAAGAGCGATTGAGCAAAAACAAGTCTGTTAAATCATCAAATGGAATATTACTAGGACGATTTACTCTTAATGTAAAATATCCATAATTACCTTTTATATAAAAATCAGATATTGTTCTGTCAATAAATAGTGCATATGAGTTTAAATCCACTATTGTATTGTGTGCATAAATGAAGGTCTGTAGATATGGATCTAAGTTTTCTCTAGGCATATATTTAAGCCAATTTACTTTTCGGCGTTTACGAAGAATAGGGGTGGAATTATCTTCATCAGGTAATGAAAGTTCCCACAATGGGTCATTTATTCCGTCTTCACTGACATATATATTATCTTCTGCAATTTCACCAAATGCTATAATTTTGGAATCTTTATTAGGGATTAGAACGATATCCCCTTTTTTAAACCCATGTATAAATTTCATGATTTGGCCAGCAACATAAGTTACCTTGGTTTCAGAAGGATATTTTCTTGTACAAGTTTAGCCATAGCTTCAATTCCATCAATTGAGGTGTCAACTATATCATCCCATTCTATTCCGATATAGTTATTGAAATAGAATTCATCAAAGTAAGTGCCAGCCTGTGTACGCAAAAACCAATAATTTCTGGATTCGCTAAAAACATCAATATTCAGCTGTTGTAATACGTGTTTATCTAAATCAGATAGCTGTAATGAACCCATGTACGTTTCCTCTTTTCTTTAGTGTGTTATTAAAAAGCCATAAGCTGATTGATTATAAAGCTCTGGGAGTTCGCAGCTCCTGGGGCTTTTTGCTTACTTTAGCGAACTTTAAATTGTAAATTATCCTTACCGGCAGAGATTACTAATATAAGTTCTTCTTCAGCGGATGCTACTGTATCAGGTATTTCAAATGCTAATATACCACTTTTGGTGGATAACGGATTGACGCTTGTATCATAAAGGCTCTTGCTGTATCCTAGTAAATTAGTCGCACTGAACTCATAGTCGCCTTGATACAATACTTTTGCTGAGATGTCATCTCCCATACCGAAGCTTGGTAAAAAGTTTGCAGCATTTTTACCATTATTGGATACGGTCACGTCAATGGCCATATACTTGTTTCCCTCTTCTGGAGAGAATCCATAATAATCATTTTCTTTAATGGAATCCGCTATTTCAGCATTTGTGACCACAATGGACCAGTCCTTTAATGTGCCCTCTTCGCCAATTGCTAATACAGAACTAGATGCAGCTGCCGCTTCAGTGGTTTCAGCTTCCGTAGTGGCTTCCAACTGGGCTTTTAAATCTGAATTTTCTTTTTTAAGTTCATCTACCTGAGCTGTAAGGCTTTCGAGTTCAGCAGAGTTGTCGGCCGGAGCGGGCGCAGATGAAGAACAACCGGCCAGTGATACAGTTAATAATGTTGCAATTAATACAATTCCTTTTCTCATAAGTAAATCCTCCTATAAAGATATTCGTTTTTATTAAAAGCCATAGGCTATTTAATCATAAATCATTCCCATAAAGCCATTTGTTTTCTGCTAGGACAAAGCCACAGTCTCCGTGCCATCTGCTTATTAATCTCATAAAATCAGAACGTTCATCCAATTCAGAGTAGTCATCCTTATCCTCAGTATAACGCCCCCTGGCTGGCTGGTCAATACCTTCCATAAGCGGAACCAAGTTTGATTCTGGGAAAAAGATATGCTCCAGCTGTAACTCCGGTTCCGTGGGCTTTCTGGTTGCGCTGTAGGAGATGTTGCGGAACCATTCCTTGTAGGAAAATAATGCTCGGTTGGCGGCCCGGTAGGACAGGCCAAAAGCATCATGCAGTTGTTCTGCATCCCGGTAACCGTATTTATGTATCATAATCCGTGGAGCCAGGAAGTGGCTGGCAAATGCATCAGCTTTGTCCTCATTGTCTGTTTTGAAGAAGACATGGCCAAATTCATGTGCTATTGTAAATTGTATCCGCCGCGGATGGGCTTTAGCCTCATAAAACAATGTTCCATCCAAAAGGCAGGCATCTTCGCTAAGGGTTCGACAGGCTATTCTCTTCTTATCACTTAAGTCTGTATATTTCACAGTTCTGAAACCACATTTCCGTACTAATTCAAAGCAGTCTATTGGAAATGAATTAATACCAAAAAACATATAAGCATATAAAATGCTGCTATATAGACTTTGATAATCCATTTACTACTCCTCGTCATCATCTGATAATATGATACGAGCAAGTCTCATTTTTTCTTCTTGAGAAAGGTTCTTTCTACTACGAGTATACACAGTGATAAGCCTATCAAGAGGATTTTTTTCTGGTGGAGCTATGCCCATAATATCATTGGCGTCCACGTTGTATAGCTTACATAACGTCACCAAAGTATCAACGTCCACGCGCGTTCTGCCAGTCTCAAAGCTACTGACCTTTTGCGGTGTAACGCCCAAAATATTGGCTATATCTTCTTGCTTATACCCTGCCTTTTCTCGTGCTGCTCTTAACTTTGAAGCAATCTCTTCCTTAGACATCTTAGAACCTCCTTATATTGATAAATTATACAACATTGATGTTGAAACGTCAATAATGAAAACAACAAAATGTTGAGTTGATGCTTGACAAACAACAAAACGTGTAGTAATATTGGTTTACACAACAAAATGTTGTTTAAAAGGAGGTGAAAGAATTGCAGGATGTGCAAATCTACGAAAAAGAATTTAGAGATGGCCTGAATTTATACATGAAAGATAAGCTTATTAAGAGCACTTCGGTAGCAGATAAATCAGGTATAAGAAGAGATACTTTTTCCAGAATTTTAAGTGGAGGAAGGCGCATATATGCGGATGAAGTAGCAACAATTTGCAAATCCCTTGAAGTATCCTTTGAGTTCTTGCTTAATTATAAAAAACAAACACACGTTCGATAAGGAGAATATACCACTATCGAACATGTGTGTCAATGGGATTATGAGGAAAGGAGGGAGTGAGAGATGTGGATTTCAAAGAAGAAGTGGCAGGCTCTTGAAAAAAGAGTAGCTGACCTTGAAGGACAAGTTCAAGGCCAGCCGGAAGAAAAATTAAAAACAGGCCTGACTCCACCAATGAATTGTATTTTCAGTTCTGGGCGGTATGCTCCCCTCGACAGGGAGTGTTCCAGTAGAGATGCCATTATTTACGGAGGTGGCGGCATCAATTATAACGGATTGACCATTGAGGCACTTAGAGATATCAATAAGTCCATTTCCGTGATTGGTTCGCTCATTAAAGATATCCTCATATCGCCTGAAATCAAACATGAGTGAGTTAGAGTTCTCATTGAGGCGCGAGTAATCAACTCGTTGATGTGGATATGACCAATTAAATTGATGCAATAGAAATCTAGAACTTGTAAGAGCAATACGTTCATCCGCAGCAAGATAGATGAGCATAGCAATGGACTCAACAGTTCCCACATTAACCATTTTTACCGGAACTGGGAGACCTCTGAAAAAGTTATAAGCGGAGAAGCCGGAATTTAAGTCACCCCCTTCGCTGGAAAACATAATAGTAACTTTTTCAGCACCTTGTTGACATAATGCACTTAAGACTTGATTCCGTAAATATTCATAGGATTTAGGGATAATCGGGCCACAAAAATGGAAAATATGTTCTTTCATAAAAGTTCCTCCACTTGCATGTAATGTATTCAGCTCTGGCGGGAGCCTGTAAGTACAGTATACCAAGGAGGGGGACAAAACGCAACGAGGGAGGCGGTACATATCAAAACCACATGCAAAACCTGCCGGTATAGCCAGTGCCCAGAACGGACACGGTGGTATCCGTGCAAGGACTATGAGAGGATGGAAACAAGTACAACCGGTACCGCATACAATCTACCAGGGAGGGGTGGTGATAGTGCAGAAATTAAAAGTATTCAAATACATAGAAATTGATGGTCAGGATGTTCCGATGGAATCACTGACTGATGAAGAAAAAAGGCGCATTGCCTATGCGCTGCAGGACAATCTAATGCTTCCACTGGGATTTCGTAGGAAGAGAAAGACCGCCTAAGGGCGGCCATGGAGGACAAGCATAGAAAGGAGAGACAAGCCAATGAGAGCTAAAACATTTGCGGAGCACCGCATCCGCGCCAAAGCAGCGGTCCAGTATCCCGGCTGGCGCCTGGACATCACCGGGCCAGGAACAGCGGTACTCACCAACATCATGGGGCACAGGCGTATGGTGACCTTCAGACAGCGCAGGAGACGCCGGGACGGCCCAATCATGAGGGCAGCTAAGTGGATTGTGCCGGCGGTTATCTGGCTGCTTGGGATGTGGATGGTAGCTATAGTGGTCATGGCGCTGGCCATGGGCGTGAGGTTGTGAAGTGAGGATATGAAGATGACAAAAGTACAGATGGAGGCAATCGCGGATAGGGCAGCGAGACTGTCCGTGAGTAAGATGGACGCGGAGGATGCGCAGGTTTACGCGGCGATGGAATTGGACCCATACCGCCAGTATTATGAGGAGTATCTGGACCAGCTGCAGACAGGGGACACCGAATGGCTCCGCCGGTGGATTGGATGGGAAGTAGCGGATAAGGTTGGTGAGGCGGTTGAGATTCTCAAGATGTGGATTCGCGCAGAGTTGTCTGGGCAAACCATGGGCGTGAGGCTGTGAGAGGAGGTGAGGACGATGCAGAGGCAAGTTATTAAAGCTATCATCATACTGGCCATGGTCCGGTCCGATGCCGTTACAACCGATAATGCAGGCAGGATTGAGGCGGGGGCCGAGATTGCGGTCAATGAGATATTGGAAGAAATGAAAAAGGACCCCGGACGGGTGGAGCCGTCCGAAGTCCAATAACAAAATAAACTAAACACCCTTAGTATAAGGGATTCAGGAGGGAAAATCAATGATTAAAGCTGAAAAGAATGTACCTATCGTGGGGATTGAAGCGCACGGGGAGAAAGCTGAGACAACGATACGGGGCGATTATGTAGACGTCGTTGTTCTTACAGTTACTCTTCTTTCAGGCGTTTCAAAAGCGTTAGCCGGTGATGATATAGGAGACCAGGCTTCGACCCTTCAGGCGTTATACCTTACTGCGCTGGATGAACTTAAAAAAAGGTAAAACCATAGAGGAGGGAAAAATAATGTTTATCAACAGTTCGCAGCTTAAAAAACTGATGAAGCGGGATTACAAGGATGTGAAACTGACCATTGGCAACATTGACAGTGGATACTCAATTATGGGAAGCGCCTGGGCGGTACATATCATGCATGACGGGATGCCCAACATTGTGAAGTCCCTGATTATTGAGCTGGCCGGCATTCTTCCGGCAGAAGGAGAAATCTTCACGATATCGAAAGAAAATCCCATGCCTCAGTATGAGATAGATACCGGGGAAGGCCGCAGCATCCATGTGGTCCAGCGATACCGGATATCCGGCCGGCCTGCCTTCTGGACCAATGTCTATGAGGAACGTAATGAGGAGATGTATGGCCTGATACAGTCAAACCTCAACGGGGAACTCTGCCATGTCAGGAAGGAGCTTCTGGATCTGATTGATCTGGAAGCCATCGACTTTAATCAGGAGGAGCTGCCCGGGAACCCATGTTATAGGGAGGACATGTCCGGAGGTCTTATCTGGCACAATGAGACAACTACCTTCTATTGCCAAGCCGCCAGGATGACAGGGTGGCGAATGCGCTTAAGCAGGTCATATTTGACCCGTATCTGGACGGATTTTTAGAAAATGAGGAGGACGAAGATGAAGATAGATGAGACCATGATGGAAGAGGAGGCCCTGGCCCTGCAGGAACAGGAGTGGGATATGGTTGTATCCGATGAGATGGAGAAAATTGCCGCAGCGGACGACGGCCAGGAAGCACCACAAGAAAAGAAAGCCTTTGTGATTGATGATGACAATAAGGCAGACTGGGCTATCCGGAAAATAGATGAAGAAAAGCAGGAGTTTAACCGTATCAGGGAGCTGGCCGAAGAACAGACAGCCAGGATTGAACAGAAGGTTGAAGCAGCAGAGCGGCGTTTCAACCAGAGGACCTCCTATCTGCGTTCGCTCCTTGGCAGCTATTTCATGCAGGTCCCTCACCGTAAGACCAAAACCCAGGAAAGCTACCGCCTGCTGTCCGGGTCACTGGTTCTGAAACTGCCGAAGGTCAAGCCTGTCTATGAAGAGGATGAACTTGTGAAATACTTAAAGGAAAGCGGGATGCCGGATTACATCAAGACGGATGAGAAGGCAAGGTGGGGAGAATTAAAGAAGCTCCTGGACCTGTCCCAGGGAAAACATCCGGTTATCAAGGATACCGGAGAGCTGGTGGAGTGCATCTGGATTGAGGAGACGCCGGCGGAATTCAAGGTGGAGGTGTAGCTTATGGGAAACTTTCAGGAAGTTGTACGGGCGAAAAGCAAGCTTAGGATGGCGCTCACTGGCGTATCCGGTGCAGGGAAGACCCTGGGCGCCCTGTATATAGCATATGGGCTTACCGGTGATTGGAGCAAAATTGCCGTCATTGATACGGAGCATGAAAGGGCGCGGATGTATGCGAACAGGACGGACCTTGGGACGGGAAAGTTCCTGTACTGCCCCCTTTATCCTCCCTATACGGCAGAGCGGTATACGTCTCTGGTGAAGGAGGCCGCATCTGTCGTCGGGCCCGATGGAGTCGTGATAGTGGACAGCTTCTCGCATGCCTGGAACAACGAGGGAGGCGTCCTGGATGTAAAGGACCGGATTGCCGCCCAGGCAGGTAAGAACAGCTATACGGCATGGAATGAAGCCGGGAAGGTTCAGAACAGCCTGGTCAACACCATCCTTGCCGTGGGGTGCCACACCATCGTGACTATGCGCTCCAAGATGGATTATGTAATGCAGGAGAACGAACGTGGAAAGACGCAGCCGGTGAAGGTAGGCCTGGCTCCTGTGCAGAGGGATGACACAGAGTATGAATTTGACATTGTACTGGATATCGCCAGGAGCCACATCGCCACGGCCAGCAAGGATGTGACCTTCCTGGACAAGTACGGGGAAATCATAACTCCTGAACTGGGACGGCAGCTCAAGGCCTGGCTGGATGACGGAGTGGATCCGGCACAGCTGCTCGGGGAGAAGCCCATCACGAAGGAGCAGTGGACGGCGTTATCAAAACCATACAAGGAACTCCCGGAGGTCCTGCAGGCAGCCTATAAGGCTTTCGGTTACCAGAGCCCGTCTGAAATCCGGCAGAAAGATATGGAGGCCATCAAAGCCAAGACGGAGGAGTATGCAGCTGCGGGAGGTGTGCCGTATGCTTAACGTGATCGCGTTTGAAATTCCAGGACCTATCAAGGGGAAGGCGCGGCCACGGGTCACCCGGGTAGGAATTACATATACCCCGAAGGAGACGGCCCAGTATGAGAACCTGGTGAAGCTGTGTTTCCGGGAGGCGGCTGCCTCCAGCACCGTGGATCTGTTCGACAAGCCGGTACGGGCCCAGCTGGAAGTGTATCATGAAATACCCAAGAGCACCAGCAAAAGCCGGCAGGGCGCCATGCTTCTGGACCGTATCTATCCGACCAAGAAACCGGATGCGGACAACATTGCTAAGATTGTCCTGGACAGCTTGAACGGAATAGCCTATAAGGATGACTCTCAGGTCGTGGAGCTGATTGTGAATAAATCATACAGCAAGAGGGGACAGCCCTATGTGTTCGTCAGGCTCTCCCCCATGCCGGAAGGGAGGCTGGAGCCATGAGGATAACAGTGGACAGCGTGATTAGCATAGAACAGCCGCCACAGGAGCTCATAACCTGGTGCAATGACCATCTGGTCATGGCCAACCCAGCCTATGCAAAGCTGCTGAACATGGGGCGCCGTCCATGGAGCATACCGGCCAGCATCGTATTCTATTCATGGTATGACGGGAGGCTGGTCCTGCCCCGGGGGCTTCTTAAGGATGTGTGGGACATGTATCCGGACTTGCGCTTGTATGAACACCGCATGAACAAATGCAGTCCGGTGCAGTTCCGGTCGGATATCAGGCTGCGTCCATACCAGGCCCCGGCCATCCAGGCCGTCCGGTCCGGAAAACAGGGAATCATTGTGATGCCCTGCGGGGCCGGGAAGACGGAGACCGCGCTGCAGGTGATTGCGGAGCTGGGACAGCCGTCCCTGTGGATCACCCATACCAATGACCTGCTAAACCAGTCGCTGGAACGGGCCCGGGGAAAGCTGCACCTGCAGGAAGGGGAGTACGGCATCATTGGCGGAGGAAAGTATACCATCGGCAGCCACATCACCTTCTCCACGGTCCAGAGCCTTAAGGGTAAGGACCTGGACAGCATCGGCCGCCGGTTTGGGACCGTGGTGGTGGATGAATGCCACCGGGCATTTATGAGCGATTCCAAACTAGGCATGTTTGAGCATGTGCTTGAGCATCTTCCGGCACTGTACCGGATTGGCGTAACAGCCTCCGAACACCGCTCAGACGGACTTATCAAAGGCATGTATTATCTGTTGGGAAAGAAACTATATGAAGTCCACCAGGAAGAACTGAACCAGGCAGGGAACGTGATTGCGCCAGAAGTAATAGCCGTTCCGACCGGATACCGGTACCAAGGTGACACAACGCTGGAGTTTGGCGCCATGCTGAGTGATATGGTGGACGCGCCGGAGAGGAATCTGGCCATTATGGAATATCTGACAGTCGAAAAGCGGCCAGCGCTGGTGTTGGGTGACCGCCTGGAGCAGCTGCAGCGCCTGGCCGGGGAGCTGGATGGGATGATGGATGGTGTGGAGTACATCTGCGGGCAGAGCAGCCGGAAAGCCAGGCAGGCAGCTCTGGAACGCATGAAATCAGGAGAGTCCCGTGTGCTGTTCGCTACATACTCACTGGCTAAGGAAGGGCTTGACATTCCCAGGCTGGAGCAACTGTACCTGCTGACCCCGCACCGGGACAAGGTAGCCATACAGCAGGCCGTGGGGCGTATCATGCGCCCCGCAGAAGGGAAAGGAAAGCCCGCCGTATATGATTTCGTGGACGAACAGGAAGGGCTGTGCATGAGCCAGTACCGGAGCAGGAAAGCAGTATACCGAAAGCTGGGGTGCATGATTGATGAAAGCAGGCTTAAGGCATATCAAGTAAAAATAAAAGGAGCATGATTGTATGAAAGTAGATTATAAAAACACGGAACCCAGCAGGATAGCCCCAGGGCAGTATGAGGTAACCGTTGCGGCATTTGATGTAGTGACCAGCACCAGTGGGAACCAGCAGGTAGTACTGGACTATGAGATACGTAAGGATGTGCAGCAGGAGTCCCAGGGGATGCGCATCCGGTTTGACCGGTTCACGTTTACGGACAATGCAGCATGGAAGATAAACCTGATTGCCAGGGCAACAGGTGTGCCGGATGGTTATGACTTCCCGTCCCCGGAGTGGTTCGGCAAGGTGATGATGCATCGAAGCTTTCTGGCCACGGTAGAGGAACGGACATATAACGGGAAGACATTTCCGAATGTGACACGGTTCGACCCGTCCAGGCAGCCGGCGGCCCAGCCGGAGCTTCCTGTGGATATCGGGGGCGGGTTTTCCAAAATCCCTGACAATGTGGAGGACGAGGGCCTGCCATTTAATTAATACTCAGGCCGGGAATCCGGCCATCAGGAGCAGAGCGGAATGAATAAAACCATATTTGACAACATGATACGGACAGAGCCAGGTGAGGACCGCCTGCTTTTTATCAACGATGATGTGACACTGTGCGGACAGATTATCGCCGCCGGCCGGAGGGCGGTATTCATCGGAAGGGACCAGCTGACGGAGCAGTATTTCACCTTGAAAAGTTTCCGGGAGTATATGGAGGAGAAGGCCAACACGGGTACCTATATGTGTGACTATACATACGTGCTGGCCTGTTACCGCAAAGGGGTAAATGAGGAAATCAAGGAATTTCTCCGACGCATAGGCGGCATCACATACCAGGAGGACGGCTGGAAGCTGTTCCGCGGGAAGGAATATCTGTCCCTGCCGGAAAACCTGGAGGAATTAAAAGAGCTCCTGCAGCGGTATATACAGCGCATCGCCGGACCGGGCAGTGAGGTCCAGTTTAAACGCCAGTTCCATCAACTGGACAAATACGGCAACCCCAGACGCGTCATTGACAAGGCCGTGGTGGATTACCTGATGCAGGAGATGGATATGTTCGCCATGAACGGGGTGCTGTACCTCTACGAAAGCGGGGTATTCCGCGAGGACCGGGACGGAACGCGCATCAAGAACCGGATACAGGAACTGCTGTACACGGAGTTTATTAAGTCAACGGCGCTGAACCAGATATTCAACCTGCTGCTGATTCAGGAGGATATCCAGCGGGAGTTTACGGACCTGAACCGGTATCCGGTTACATGGATTAATTTTAAAAATGGCATGTATGATGTGGTGGAGCATAAGCTCCGGCCGCACAGGAAGGAATATTTCTCAATCAATCAGATTCCTCATGAGATTCACCCGGACCTGGATCTGGACAGCGGATGGCGGTTTACAGACTGGTTCCTGACAGAGATATCCGCGGGGCCGGATGACCGCCGGATGCTGCTGCAGTATCTTGGCTACTGCATGACCCGGGATACCAGGCAGCAGAAGTTTATGATCATCAAGGGTACCGGAGGTACAGGTAAGAGCCGCATCATCAACCTGTTTGAGACAATCATAGGAGGAGACAACTGTTCCAACATCCCGCTGCAGGACCTCAATAGGAGGTTCTACGCGACCAATCTGTACTGCCAGCTCTTAAATTCATGCGCGGATATCCCATCCGGCGCCATGGACAGCATCGACGTAATTAAGAAGGCCACAGGCGAGGACGCCTTGATGTATGAAAAGAAGGGACGTGACCCGGTGACGTTCCGCAGCTATGCAAAGCTGCTTTTCTCCGCGAATAAGATACCGCTTAATCTGGACGAGAAATCGGATGCGTATTACCGGCGCCTTCTCATCTTTGAGATGAACAAAAAGCCGCAGAAGAAGGACTACGGATTGGATGAGAAGCTGGCGGCGGAGGTGGACTGTACGATCCTGGCTGCAGTGAATGCACTGGGTGAGATGTACGCGAGTGATTCCGGTGAACTGAAGGCATCAAAGAATAGTGAGCGCCTGGTAAATGAATTATACAAGGAAGCGGACAGCGGGAAGGCATTCCTGGAGGACTGCCTTCAAAAGGCGCCGGGGGGAAGGATTAAGCGGAGCGATCTGTTTGAGGAATACAAGCGGTACTGTGAAGAAAATGAGCGTGTCATCTATAAGAAGAATATATTCTTTTCAAACCTGCGGGAAAAGGGGTTTGAGGAAGTGAAGGTCAAGGGGATTATGTATTTTGTGGGGATTGAACTGAAAAGCGATTTTATCCAGGTGGATGAAAATGAACAGCAGACTCTCCCATTCCCTCAGATGTAGGAAGGGGGCAGCAGGGGGCAATTGGGGGGCAGTAAAGGGGGCAAAAACAGGAAGCCTCTGTTAGACTGCAAAGCCTTGTATTTACTTGCTTTTTTAAAGATGGGGGCAAAAGGGGCAGTATATATTCTTTCGTTTTAAAAAATAAAAAAATATATAAAAAATATAAAATAACTTTTCTTTTGCCCCTTTTGCCCCCCAATGCCGGAACCCATTGTAAATACGTTGTTTTTGGGGGGGCATTTTTAATTCCCGTTTTTGCCCCACATACCTTGAAAGGAGTGTTTTGATGATTTTATCAGACCAGCTGA
Organism: [Clostridium] clostridioforme AGR2157; assembly: GCF_000424325.1. Lineage (GTDB taxonomy): Bacteria > Bacillota > Clostridia > Lachnospirales > Lachnospiraceae > Enterocloster > Enterocloster clostridioformis_A. Next base: position 4,115 of record NZ_AUJR01000043.1, on the reverse strand, counting down.
AAGAAGTCAAGCGTCTGGATCAGGTACGGATGAAAAACGAACAGATGGTGCCAAAAGAAGATCTGCAGGGAAAGTACAGGGAGCCTTATGAGAAACTGCTGAATAATCTGTCAAACCAGAATAAGAAAGCCGTTGATTATTGCAGGCAGGTATTTGGCCGGGCTCTGGAATACTTGGAAAGAGGAACTGGGATATATGAAATGGATGAACTGACGGAAATGCTGCAGGAGTATTATGGGCCGGTATCCGGAGACCCGTTTGCGAAAAAGATACTGACAGCGGTATATGAGGCGCTGGAGGACCGGGACAGGGACGAGGATGGAGGATATGCAGTAAGCAATGTCATGGGCAAAAAAGGAATGTGCAGATATTGCGGGAAGAATGAAGCCACCCAATTATGCGATATGCCTAAGCATACGATAGCTGTGGGGATACGAAGAAGCTATGTAAAGACCTGTAACAACCCTATGTGCCCTGAATGCGCGACAAGGTTCCGTGGATTTGAACTTTGCCCGGATTGTGTAGAGGAACTAAGGAAAAATAACGAGTGAGGAGGACGGGAAACATGAAGATTAGGATATCAATGCCAGGAGCATATATGGTGATGGACATGGAGGAGGGCCAGGCGCGGACGGCGTTCCGCAAATTGGCGGAGTCATTGTGGCTGATTGGGAGCAGGGGACGGAAGCCGCAGGAAGGCGTAGCTGTGGAATCGGAACCGGTTCGGGAATCGGTGAAAGAAGTTTATCCAGGTCAGGAAAAACAGGAGGTTGAGACAGTGGGGGAAACAGCTGTGGTTTCGGAAAAGGAAAGCGAAGAACCGGCGCCTAAAATCATCTCAGCCGGGTATGGCGGGTATCTGTACATGAAATGCCCTGTCTGTGAAAAGACCAGGGGCTTCTGCGCCAAGACACGGCTGAATCATTACCGGTGTGAATGCGGAGCTGTAACAAGGATGGAACATATGGTCCCGCTGTATATGAAATGTGAATGCGGCAGACAGGCCAGGTACCTGACTAACATGACAGACACGGAGTTCGATATAACATGTTATGACTGCGGGGCTCCTGTTGCAGTGGAGTGGAACGAAAAGAAACAGATGTATGAGACGATGAGATAAGGAGAGGTACTATGTCAGAAAAAATGATTGAAAACAACAAGGTAAGCGTAATCGGTGAGATTGTATCGGAATTTACCTTTAGCCATGAGGCTTTTGGAGAAGGCTTTTATATGGTGGATGTTGCTGTGAGGCGGCTCAGTGGCCAGGAGGATATCCTACCGTTAATGGTGTCCGAACGTCTGCTGGATGTGCGCCGGGATTATTCCGGGGGTACGATGGAGGCCATTGGCCAGTTCCGTTCCTATAACCGCCATGAGGGCATCAGAAACCGCCTGGAGTTGTCCGTTTTTGTCCGGGAAGTCCGTTTCATGGAAGAATTTACAGATTATACAAAAACAAACCGGATATCCCTGGACGGCTATATCTGTAAGCCGCCGGTTTATCGCAGGACTCCCCTGGGACGAGAGATTGCGGACATCCTTCTGGCCGTCAACCGACCATATGGCAAGTCTGATTACATACCATGCATTAGCTGGGCCCGGAATGCCCGGTATGCATCCGGTCTTGAGGTGGGGAGTAGGGTCAGGACATGGGGCCGGGTACAGAGTAGGGAATATGTGAAGCAACTAAGTGAGGCCGAGTGTGAGAAACGGATTGCGTATGAAGTCTCAATCAGCAGACTGGAGGAGGTTAAGGATTATGTTCGTGAAACAGATTGATATGATAGAGGCCTTGCGGCTGGCTGCCGTAGGCCAGGAGATTAATATTATGGCGCCGAATACCTCGGAGCCGAAACGATGGGCGGACTATTCCCCGGATACACTGCAAAACCTGCTGGAGGTCTGCCTGTTCTTCCGGAACGAACCTGCAATGGATAATTTCGAGCTTGAACGTATGATGCGTGGTGCCCCCCCCCATTGACAAAAATAAAAGCGGATCCAGGGATTCCGGCGTGGAAGATAGGTCCGCAGTGGACGGTCATCCCAAACGGGCCAAGAGGGTAGACAAAGGCAAGGTGATGGCGTTGCATGAAGCTGGCCGGAGCAATCGGTGGATTGCGGATGATATGGGACTACATGAAGGGACAGTGTGCAGAGTTCTGAAGGAGATGAAGGAGGAGAGCCATGAGAAAGATTAAATTATTCCCGGCGCCGCACACGGAGCTGCGTCTGGATGTGTCAGACGAGATGGAGAAGGACTACCAGGAGTGCCGAAGGATGGCACAGTCGGGAGATGATGGTAAGGACTGCAATACCTGTAGCTGGAGACCAGTGGAGATTGAAAATACCGGGTTGTGTGAGTGGCCCGAGGTAATAAGGCAGATGGACAAGGAACTTGTGAAGGAGTCTGGGGATGCCGGTTGTAATCAGAATTAATATTTAACCAAAAAGAAAGAAGGAAATAGAATGAATCAATATGATGTATCGGGAATTTTAAGAACGTATTCAGAGAAAGCAAGACATGCAAAGGACAAGGAACAATTAAAAGATATTATTCGCGAACTCAAGCAAGAATTGGATTTGCGTAAGATTGATTTTAATAAGCAAAACTGAGATTTTATGGAGGTGTAAGATGCTGTGGCTGTTTTATCACGATGGACATGCATGACATTTGGAGGAAAATATGGAACCGAAAGAGGCAATAGATATTATAAAACGTATGTTTAAGGGAGCACCTACGGAAGAACAACTTGTTGCACTTGATATGGCGTATGATGCTCTTGAAAAGCAGCAACCTGTATCGCGGGTAATTATCGAAGGAAAATATTTTTGCCCAAAATGTAAGAATTTGATGAAATATCCGGGATACTGTGGCTGCGGACAAAGGGTTTATTAACCTGTAATTCAAGGAAATTAATATTTTGGAGGTAAAACAGCATGTGCAATAAGGACAAAATTATCCTGGACCTGTGTGGCGGGACAGGAGCTTGGAGCCGACCATATCGAGAGGCCGGGTATGATGTGCGGCTGATTACACTTCCAGAACAGGATGTGCGTACATATAGGCCACCCGAAGGAGTATATGGCATCTTGGCAGCGCCGCCATGTACAGAGTTCAGTCTGGCAAAAGGTGGTAGGCCGAGGGACTTTGCATCTGGCGTTGAGGTCATGGCGGCTTGTCTGCGGATTATCTGGGACTGTAGGCAGAGCAATAAGCTGGCGTTCTGGGCGCTGGAAAACCCCGTAGGCTTTATGAGGCAGTTTTTGGGCCGGCCACATTATACTTTTGAGCATTGGCAATTCGGCGATATGCAGATTAAGCCTACGGATATCTGGGGGTATTTCAAGGAGCCGGCAGCTACAGTCAAAATTAAGCCGCAAGGTATGACAAAAAGGTATGCTAACGGGCGGACGTACTGCAAGACCTGGTGCAATGCGAATTGCCCGGATGAGTACAAGGGCATGGGGCTTGATAGGGCAGCAATCAGGGCAATAACGCCGCCAGGATTTGCCAATGCCTTTTACAAGGCTAATAAATAAAATTAAGATTTAGCTGCCGAAGGGAGTGAAATAAAACGGAAATTAGACCTATAACATTTAAGCAAGCCAGTGACTTTATTAACCACTTTCACCGCCATCACAAGGCCACGGTCGGCCATAAGTTTTCGGTGGGGTTATATGAGGGTGAACAACTTATTGGTTGTGCTGTATGCGGTCGTCCAGTGAGCCGATTCCTGGATGATGGCCTGACCTGCGAAATCAACAGATTATGTACAGATGGTACATACAATGCGTGCAGCATGTTATATGGAGCGTGCTGTCGGATTGCAAAGGATATGGGATACCGAAAAATCATTACCTATATTTTGCAGAGTGAGCCAGGAACCAGCCTAAAAGCCAGCGGTTTTATTTGTGACGGAGAAGCTGGTGGAACGCACTGGACAGGAGAGCGGAACCGAGGGCAAAGCATACCAGCCGAAATGAAAACACGGTGGTATCGCTTACTTGCCTAAACTGATATTTTGAGGAGAAAGGGAGGTACCAGATTGAAAAAGAAAGCAGACAGTAAGCAGGCCAAGGCCAACAAGGTCCTGCGGGAATCAGCTGTGGCAGCT
>NZ_AUJR01000042.1 GCF_000424325.1 [Clostridium] clostridioforme AGR2157 | reverse complement strand
ACTTCTCACGGCAAGCTTTACTCCGTGACAGCGAATGTTTTATCGCCACTTTCACGTCCGTGAGACCTCCCCGGGTACTCACACGTTCTTTCCCACTTATACCTGCCCCGTTTACTGCTGGCGTTCCGTGCAGTTATTGGACTTTAGTTTGTTAGGCAACCTCATCCACGCTTCACAGCCTATCCGGACAACTTTTACAGGCCAGTGGTTTGCCTCCGGCTTCCTTCAGACCCCACCTCACGATGACGCCCTTGCCATTGGCTGCACCCTTCCCACTGCCGGGCGGGTCAGGGACTTTCACCCGTTAGAACGTGCGCCCGCCGGGCGCACCCAAAACGGATATCGCGGCAATTCCTGCCGCTATATCCGTTTTTTAATACACCCTTTATCATACTCAGCTTTCATTATCCCCTTTGTCTGCCTGCGTTCCCCCTGTGAGCCTGGCGAATACCATGTCGTATCCGTCACTTCCATAATTAAGCGAACGGTTTACCCGACTGATGGTAGCTGTGGATGCGCCGGTCTTCTCCGCAATCTCCAGGTAGGTCTTGCCTTCCCGCAGCATCTTGGCCACCTCATAGCGCTGGGACAGGGACAGCAGTTCATTGATGGTGCACACGTCCTCGAAAAACTTATAGCATTCATCCGGAGTCTTTAAGGTCAGTATGGCATCAAATAGATGGTCCACTGCTTCTGTTTTAATTTTCTTGTTCATGTCCTGGTTATCTCTCCTTATAATTCATACGGCCTTCTCCTTCCGTATATGTATTGTAAAATGATTACAGGTCATATAAGCCCCATACTTGTTCATTTTAGCATATTAAAGTCTGAAAGTCCATACGTGGCAGGAGATTTTATAAGGGCATTTTTTTTCAGATTTTTTCCGGCACTTTTTCTGTGCGTTTCCCGGATATATTTTCTTCTGTTTTCCCTGCCTGTTTCAGGACAGCATGAATTTCTCAACCACCAGCCCTACGCCGTCGTGGTTGTTGGATGCAGTGATATAATCAGCGGCCTGCCTCACCGGAAGGACGGCATTTTCCATGGCCACGCCCAGGCCGGCATACTTAATCATGGTCAGGTCGTTGTATCCGTCGCCGCAGGCTATCATCTGCTCCCGGTCAAGCCCCAGCACCTCCAGCAAACGGGCCAGCGACTGGGCCTTGTCGATTCCCTTTGGCATGATTTCCAGGAAATACGGCTCGGAACGGTACACGCTGAAATCGCGCCCCATGGCGGCCTTTACCTTGGGCTCCACGGTCACCAGATAATCGCCGTCATCCAGCATCAGAAACTTGGGCACCTTAAAATCCACATAGGACTTCATGTCCTCCACCTGGCGCAGAGGCAGATGGTTGATGTTGGACTCGGCTATGGCGTAGGGACATTCCTCATTGTTGGTGATGATTTCCCCGCCTTCATATGTAAGGATATCTACCCTGTGCTCCTCTGCCAGCCCGATGATCTTCTGATTGGACTCCCTGGGCAGCAATGAAGAAAACACGGTTTTACCTGTCTTACAGTTGGTTATCATCCCGCCGTTGTAGGACAGGATATAGCTGCCGAAACGTGACAGCTCCAGCTCCCTTGCCAGCGGCTCCACGCCTGCCGTGGGACGGCCGGATGCCAGCACCACCACGTTTCCTGCTTCCTGGGCCTTCATCAGGGCCTCTTTTGTCCTGGGCGTGATGATTTTATCACGGTTGGTCAGTGTACCGTCCAAATCCAGTACGATTATCTTGTAGTCCATTGCTTTTCTCTCCTGTATCCGCTTCTCTATTCCCAATTACATTTCCAAGGAACCATTTTATCAGAAATACAGCGCAGTGACAACCGGAACAGGTATTAATCCATATCCCTGAGACCGAATTTCAGCTCTACCAGAGCCCTGGGGCGGCCGCCCTTGGCAGCGCTTTCCCTGGCGCAGACCGTCCCCAGGCCGGCTGCCTGAATCTTGCTGAGAATCCGCCTGGCGCTCCTGACCGTAATGCCCAGACATTCGGCCAGTTCCAAAGCGTCAAACACATAGCTCTTCCTCACATCCGCAATGGCCTGAATCTTCAGAATGGATTCCATGCTGAGTCCAGTCTTTTCAGAGATCGTCTGGATTTTGGGTTCAAAGGATATCATGCTGTACCGAAGCTGCTGCACCAGGCCCAGGGGGCCCTGAATCTTCTCTTCCTCATCAATCTGGAAGATTCCTCCCTCCCCCTTGCCAAGAGAATATTCCAGAGCCTTCCTGGCATGCATCTCTGCCTGGTAAGCTGTCACGCCCATGCCCAGACCTATATTTACCACCAGTCCCAGGTTCTTTCCCTCCCCCTGAAGAATCCTCAGGTCCTTGTGGTTCTTCTTGCCCTTCACCACTCCGGAATTGGCATAAATCACATATTCATCACGCCCAAAGGGGAATACAGATCCCTGGATTCCCCTTACGTAGCGTATCAGTTCCACTTCAAATTCCGCCTTGCTTGCCATGGCATTGTAATACTGGTCCTCCTTCTCAGGGAAGTTGGACATCTGAATCAATTCCACCGCAATCTGCGAGTACTCTGCCTGGGCCAGGGCCCAGCCCTTCTCCAGATCGGCCAGGGCATCCCTGACCTGGGAGCGTTTGGGCTCCAGGTAAAAGACCCTGCCGCCCTTTTCTTCTATCATATGATAGACTGCCACATAAGCAGTGACCGCCACATCGGTCATCTTCTTCTCCAGCAGCTCCATATGCCATGCAACATACTCTTCCTCCGCCACACCTGCAAGCAGCGGGCAGGTATATATATTCCTGGGCTGTATGTGAAAGGCATCCAGGATATCCTCGATAATCTGCTTTTCCACCACGTCAATGCTGAAGGTGTCGATTTCACGCCCTTCCCTGACCATTTTCAGAAATACTTCCGAAATACTGCTGGCGGACCGCTTGATGTATGTGTAAGGTTTGTGCATCTGGTGATGCCCCAGCACATAGTCGCAGATGCCGCTTCCGGTAAATATCACACCGTCGCACTCCTGCTCGCAGGTGTCAATGACATCCACGGCCTCTCTTACCAGCTCCCTTGTATATAAACGCACCTCATGACTCTGGTCAATCTGATGAATTGCTTTCCTGATGATTCCGCAGGATTCCTTTGGCCCCACTACTCCCACTATCATTTATACTGTCAACCTCCCGATTTTTTGCGCACAGCGCGCCTTATACCGATTATAAATCAGAAGCGTCGTATAAATCAACCACCTGATGGTCTTTTAAGAGATTTAGATATTCCTCCTTTGTCAGGGCAGGCCGGAAATCCTTCATGATTTCCTTTCCCCTTGCGCCTCCATCCCACAAAAGGTCGATGATGGTAAGGGCCATCATTTTAGCAGGTACAATGTAGGCGGTGTAGGGGTCGTCCATCCGGTAATTCTCCGTGTGGAGGCCGCCTTTTATGCCGCCTGCCCAAATGTGCATGCAGGGCATGATCTGGGAAATGTCCCCCAGGTCCGTGGAACCGGCTGTCTCCCAGTCCTCCACAAACGCATCCTCCCCGGCGTGTTCGTAGGCTATCATGTTGTCCCGGTACAGACGGGCAATCTGACGGTCCGTGTTCAGGGGAAGGTAGCCGATACAGTCGTGAATCTCCACCTTGCCCCCCAGAGCCATGGCAGCTGCCTTCATGCTCCTGTTCACCTTATGGGAGGCATCCTCCATGGCGTCAATGGTAAAGGCACGAACCATGATTTCCATGGTAACACGCTCCGGCACCACATTTACCAGACCTCCGCCCTCCTTGATTACAATGCTTACCCGCACCTTGTCCTCGTCCCTGAAGGTTTCTCTCAGTGCATGAATATTGTTCATGGCCAGCTCCGCCATGTTCAGGGCGTTGATTCCCTGTTCCGGGGCAAACCCGGCATGGGCTGCCTTTCCCAGGAAATGCACGGTCTTGCTGATGAATCCATTGCCTTTGGTGTCCAGGATACAGCATTTTCCCGGCTCCATCTCCATCATATGGCACTGAAGAACCATATCCGTATCGTCCAGGCCTCCACGGTACATAAGCTCCTGTTTTCCTCCCAGATAGTGGATGGTTCCCTGACTCATGAGGCGGTTCCTGTACTCATAGTCCACGCATTCCTCTGCCGGTATGGCTATGAAGTCAGCGGCGCCGCCCAGGTGCTCCATAACGCCTGACGTAAGGATTCCTACGGCTGCCCCGTACAGGTTTGCCAGCTGTACATTGTGCCCGCAGGCATGAACCAGTCCGCCCTCAGCCGCGTCCGGATGAGAGTCGCACATAATGCAGTCCAGCTCGCCCATCACCGCCACCCTGGGACCGTTTCCCTTGGGACCGGAGGATACACGGCAGCCGGTATAGGATACACCGGTCTCCGGCTCCAGCCCAAGCTTGCGGAAGGCTTCCTCCATAAGTTTTCCTGTCCTGAACTCCTTATAGCCCAGCTCCGGCGTTTTATAAGCTTCCTTTCCCAGGGCAATGATCTCGTCCTGGTGTTCCTCAATCACATTGAGGCATCTCTGTTTCAATTCTTCTTTGTCCATATCATCATTCCTTGTCATCTTACTTAAAGTTCTGTCATCCGGCTCATAACCCTGGCGGCGTTCCACAGCTCGTCCATATCCAATGCTTCCTGTACAGTATGTACATCCATCATGCCAACGCTTAATATAAGGCTGCAGCAGCCGTATCCGGCCAATATATTGCCGTCGCTGCCTCCGCCGATGACCATGGGCTTAGGTTCGATTCCTTCCTTCTCCATGGCCTGGGCTGTCATGCGGTACAAATCACTGTCAAGACTTACCTCCAGGGAAGGATATGCCAGTTCATGTTCCATTTCATAGGCGGCTCCCATCTCCAGGCAGGCTGCTTTCAGGCATTCCTCCATGTGGGCCACTTCATTTTTAAGCTTATCCATGCTGTGGGAACGTATCTCGGCGGTAAATGTCACTTCATCGGTCACGATATTGGTGGCTGCCCCTCCCTCGATCCGCCCGATATTGGATGTGGTCTCCTGGTCAATCCGCCCGATATGCATCCGGCTGATTGCCCTGGACGCTGCCACGACGGCATTGATTCCCTTCTCAGGTTCAATGCCCGCATGGGCCTTACGGCCTCTCACCGTACACCTTATGGCCTCCATGGCCGGAGCCTTATAGGCAATGATTCCTGCTGGGCCTGTTGCGTCTGCTATGACCATGTTCTTACATGGCAGGCGGGACGGGTCCATGTGTTTGGTTCCCTGCATGCTTGTCTCCTCAGAGACTGTGAACATGATATAAAACTCCTTGTGGGGTCTGTTGGTCTCCACAATATCCTCCACGATTTCCAGTATGGAGGCCACGGCCCCCTTATCATCGCCTCCCAGGGTTGTGGTTCCGTCCGTGCGGATGATGTGTCCATCCACCACCGGTCTCACATCCTTACACGGCTCAATCTGGTCCAGATGGGCTACAAAGCAGAAGGGAGGATTACATGGCTCGCCCTTGATATGGGCGATAATATTTCCGCCATTTCCTCCATATGCCTTCCCGGCTTCATCTATGGAAGCCTCTATTCCCCTCTCCTTAAAATAGTCCATAAGCCACTGGCACTGCTCCTTCTCCCCGCCGGAAGGGCTGTAAATCTTAACCAATTCCAAAAAACGTTCCTGCAACCGTTCCCGTGACAGCATAGTCATCCTCCTCATTCTATAGGCCTTCATGTACACTTAGCGCCCATGCTTCGGGCGCTTGTGCAAAAATCTTTATTTTCCATCTATATCCTTTTCATATATGTCATTTCCATATATATCCACCCTGTCAGTCAGCCTGCAGCTCCTTCTTGTAGAGAAGCTTGCCTGCGTAGATGGAGCCAAATACAGCTACCAGGATTACCACATAGGATGGATTGCCCGGTATGAAGCTTAGGAAGCCCAGCTTCATGAGCCAGTTCATACCAATGGCGATGATGGCAGCCACCACGCCAAGTTTGGGACGTGTTGCGGCAAACTGTCCGAATACAGCGCCAAAAAGTGCGGGAAGCAGGAAATTAAGCGCTTCCTTCACAGGTGCAGGGAGAATGTTCAGGATAACGCTTCCCGCAACAGCTCCCACGGTAAGAATCACGACATTGACAAGAATGGATGTTGCAATGCCGATGGTGGAAATAATGGAGCCTTCCTCCGTACCCATCTCCACTCCGGCCGCCTCCTGTGCCACGGAAGAACATGGCACACGCATGTTGGAGGTATTGCCTGAGAGGAAGGTCAGGTAGGTGCCCGGAATACCCAGAATCGGGAAGTAGGAAATGGGCTCAACAATGTAAAATGCTCCGCTTACGCTGATCTGCATCAGAGTGCCCGCGATAATGGCGGACACCGGAGGCATGTAGCCTCTGAAGGCCATCACCAGAGCAGGAAGGAATCCTGCGAAAATGCCCAGCAGCAGTGTAATCTTTCCCCATTTCACGATTCCGGGGATATATGTACCAGAATAATAATCGTTTTTCATCTTCTAACCCTCCTTAGATTACGCTGACAGCATATCCGATAAACATGCCGCTGAACATGGCGATTGCAAATGCCCACTCCCTGAGCCAACCGATATCCCTGGCCCTGGACAGCTTCACCAGTATCATCATGATGACGCAGCCCGCTATGGTAGCGATAGCCGGTGCGTTGGTAAAGGTCAGTGAACCCTCAGCCGTAAAAAAGTTGCCGGAAGCCAGGTTGGCAAATGCACCCAGCATGGCGCCTGCGGAAATGATGGGAACCATCTTGGCATTGCCCTTTGACATTAAGTGGTTAACCTTGTCCATCTTATCGCAGAACAGGAAGGTAAAAATCAGCCAGCCCAGAGAGCCGCATACCATGGTCCACACGCCGCAGGCAAATGCCATGGTATCCATGGTCTGAAGTGTCTTTCCCATAGCCTGCGCGCCGAATCCGGCTGCCATGGCCTCATAGTTAACAGAACCGATAAATGACAGACGCATCCACGCCACCGGCGCACCCATGGTGACCAGCAGGGATATCATGGTGACCAGGATTACTACGGACGGGCCAATGGATGATATCACGCTGCTCTTGATTGCCTTGTGTACCTGGTCCGTGGTAAGAGCTGACTCGCTGGCTGCCTTTATAGACCTTTTCATAAACAGAATTGACTGAAACACTACCACCGCTACTGCCAAAGCCGCTGCTGCCCACATCAGAGGGCTGTTGGCATAATCCAAATAATTAACACCTTCGTTCATTCTGACCTCCTTGGTTATCCCCTTTCCAAAAGCTGCAGTCTTTTGGATTTTCTAGTTTCGGTCATGTCCATAACATGTCCTTATATTTATATTTACTACATTTCATCGGTATTGTCAAGTGTTTTTGTTGAATATTCATTTGAATGATGGAATGGGATTTGGCGGAGGTAGTGCAGAATGGTCAGATTTGCCTTACAGATATCAGAACTCTATCTTTGTATACGGAGGACTTTTCGAAAGTCGGAATGGCAGACAAAAAAATCAGAAAGGATCGGCTTAAGCGATGAGCAATCACTAATAGATTTATCCTCATCTGGAACTTTCTTTTCATTCCTTTTTATGGTTTACATAAATTCCCATCTCCCGAAATTTATTTTACGCTAAACACAGCTTCCCGCAGCCATTTTATTTCTCAGTTCCCAATTTTACTCACCGATTCCCCCCAGCCCTAATAGACTATAATATACCAAATCATATAAGGAGCATATTGATGAAAAAAGCAATTAGCATTCTTCTGGCAGCAGCCCTGACCGCCGCTGCCCTAACCGGCTGTTCAAAATCCTCCGGCAGTGCATCCTCCGGCAACACCCCGTTGGTCCTCAACGAAGTAGCCCATTCCATCTTCTACGCCCCTCAATACGCAGCCATTGAGCTGGGATATTTTGAGGACGAAGGCATCGACCTGACCCTTGTCAACGGTGCCGGAGCAGATAAGGTAATGACCGCCCTTATCTCCGGCGACGCCCAAATCGGTTTCATGGGCTCCGAAGCCAGCATCTACGTATACCAGGAAGGTTCCCAGGACTATGCGGTGAACTTCGCCCAGCTGACACAGCGGGCAGGTAACTTCCTGGTGGGACGTCAGCCTGAGGACAATTTTAAATGGGAAAGCCTGAAAGGCAAGAAGGTTCTCGGCGGGCGCGCAGGCGGCATGCCTCAGATGGTCTTCGAGTATATCCTGAAGAAACACGGCATGGACCCCAAGACAGACCTTTCCATTGACCAGAGCATCAACTTCGGCCTGACCGCAGCTGCCTTTACCAGCGATGATGCGGACTATACCGTGGAATTTGAACCTTTTGCAACCACTCTGGAGAGTGAAGGCAGCGGGTATGTGGTGGCCTCTCTTGGAACAGAATCCGGATATGTCCCTTACACTGCTTACTGTGCCAGGAAGAGTTATGTGGAGCAAAACCCGGAAATCATTCAGAAGTTTACCAATGCCATCCAAAAAGGCATGGACTACGTAAATTCCCATTCAGCCGAAGAAATTGCCAAAACCATACAGCCCCAGTTCAAGGAAACGCCGGTGGATAAACTCGCGGTCATCGTAGGCCGTTATAAGGAACAGGATACATGGAAGGATGACACCGTATTTGAGAAAGAAAGCTTTGAGCTTCTGGAAAACATCCTGGAAGAGGCAGGTGAACTGTCAGCACGGGTTCCCTATGAGGACCTTGTTACCACACAGTTTTCTGAGCAGGCGGCAAAATAATTTTCCTCTCCCTTAACTATAAATAGCCGGATTATAAACTGTTACCTGCCCAAATGCCGTACAGTATATAATCCGGCCTGATTCCATTTAACTCACCCACTCCGCCTGTCACTCATCCACGCCGTCCGCCACCCATCCACGCCGTCCGCCACCCATCCACGCCGTCCGCCACCCATCCACGCCGCCTTACCACTCTTGTCTGTACTTCTCCTGATACAAATACAGCCATGGCGTATTCACCGGCAATGCCGCAAACTCATCCCTATGATACTCCTGTACCTGCCCGCCCCGGCGCACCCGCAGGAGCCGGTCCGCCAGAGCCAGAGAATCTGCCAGGTTCACCGCCATAATCACCACAGGAATCCCCTTATTTAAAAACCGTTCCAGCAGCTCCATGATATGGATGCGCAGGGCTACCTCCGCGCTCTTAAAGGGCTGCACACAGAACACGATTTTGGGATTCTGAAGGTATATGCGGGTATATATGAGGTCGTATTTCTGCCATTCCGTCAGACGGTCCACAGGCAGGTCAAATACATCCTCTCCCAAAAGTCCTGCATATTCCTGGCGCAGGCTTTTCTTAATGCGCTTGCTTCCCCACACGCCCCTGACCCGGTGGTCCAGAGTAAAACAAAGATTATCCAGATAGCTCAGGTTGGAAAACAGCATGGAATGTACCGGCAGTTCCTGGATAACTGCGATGCGGCGGTCATTTTTCCCTCCCAGGGGCGTTCCTTCAATGAATATCTGTCCCGCTGACGGCTTTCCTTCACCGGACAGGACCGGAATCAGTTCCTGAATCATGCAGTTATCCAAATCCTGCATCACCAGACATTCTCCCCTTGCCACTGAAAACCTAAGTTCTCCCTCTGCCTGAAACACAATCCGGTTTTCCTCTGGTCTTGGCCTCTGGTCCATCTGCTCCCGCACATGACGGTCAAAGTCCTCGGTACAGTGCAGGAAAAATGGGTCCGGCGCTTTGTCCTTTGCCTGGAAGCACTTTATAATCTGTCCGTTCAGCATGAGGGCCGTCCGCCCGCATACCTGGCGCGCTTCCTCGAAATGAGCGGCTATGTAGAGAAAGGACATGCCCTGTTTTGCATAGTGGTGCAGGATTCCGCTCAGCTGCTCCAGCTCTGCGTCGCTGATGAAGGTGCTGATGTCCTCCAGCACCACCAGATGATTGCCTGCCACAACTGCCTTTAGCAGCTCCACCACAAACCTCTCAAAGTTGGTCAGCTCCTCCACATAGGCGTCGGCCGGAATCTCCACTCCAATATCCTCCATGAAGGGCTTCAACTGTTCCCTCAGTATATGAGGCTGCATCAGCCGCTTCTTGAATCCGGGACGGAGCACGAAAATGTTGTCGGCCACAGTCAGTCCCTCCGCCAGGCAGCTCCGGTTGCGAATCACGCTGATTCGGTTCATGGTGGTTTGATTCATGGCGGTCAGGTTCATGATGGTATGGTTCACGCCTGTACATGGAAATCGCCAGTCGTTTACCAGCTTTTCCTTATAATACACATAGCCGTAATGCAGGGGAAGGTTTTGCTGCAGCAGACGCACCAGGGCGGACAGGCCCAGGTGGTTTACCGGCACCAGGCCCAGTATCTCGCCGGCCCAGATTGTCATGCTGAAATTCTCCAGCAGGGCCACTCCCTGTTCCCGGTAAGTCACCCGCTCCATGCGCAGAATCTCTTCCCTCATTTTAATGCCTCTTTGTTCTTTAAGTCCCTGTCATTGGTAATGGCAGGCAGGTTGATTTCCACATCTGTCCCAACTCCCGGCATGGAGAATACATGAAGCCCGTATTCCTCTCCAAAGAGCAGGTGAATCCGGTTGTTTACATTTACAAGGGCTATGCCGCCCCGGGTCTCTGAACCCTGGGACGCAAATGCCTGACCGCTCTTTCCCAGCCGCTCGTTCATCCTGGACAATACCTCCTCATCCATCCCCACCCCGTCGTCAGAGATGCGTATCAGCAGCCGTTTTCCGCTCCGCTCCAGATGGATGGTCAGGTGACCTGTGCCTATCTTGCACTCCGTTCCATGGATGATGCTGTTCTCCAGGATAGGCTGCATGGTCAGCTTCGGCAGCCGGCTGCCGTATATCTCCTCCCGGTCTTCCGGATCGCATTCCATGGACAGGCTCAGACGGGAACCGAACCGGTACTGCTGTATCCGGAAATAGGTCCTGCAGTTCTCCAACTCCTCCTCCACGGACACCAGGTTTTCCACCTTGCTGATGGTGTAGCGGAAAAATGTGGCCAGGGCCTCCGTCATATCCGCTACGCTGGTAAGCCCTGCAATCAAAGCCTCGCTGCGGATGCTCTCCAGGGTATTGTACAGGAAATGGGGGTTAATCTGGTTCTGGAGCGCCAGATACTGGGCCTGCCGCTTGTTAAGCTTAAGCAGTTCCGATGAATCCATAATTTTCATCATGTGCTCCAGCATCCGGTACACCATGGGAGTCGGGACCACCTGGCACAAGTCAGTCAGATCAGTGGTGGTATATCCCTCCAGGAACAGGTGCATGGTCCGTTCCAATTGGAGGTAGGGCCTGAGTATCCATGTACTGAAGGCCCATATGGAAAGGAGCAGCAGCGCAGCGCCCATGACGCCGGGCCAGAAGGGTGCATTTCCCCGGAACGCCTGGACCAAGCAGGCCACGGTCAGAAACAGTGTTAAACACAGAGCGGCAATAAGCAGCGCCATGACCCGCACTGAAAGATATCTGAACCTGTTTTGTTCCATTTCCCCGCCTCCCTCCTGTTCCCTTTATCCATACAGCTTCCGGTACTCCACCGGATTCAGTCCCGTGGCCTTGTGGAAGGTATGGGTAAAATGCTTCCTGTCGCTGTACCCCACCATCTCACATATCTCCGCAATGGGAATACCGGTCTCGCGAAGCAGTGTCTTGGCTTCCTCAATCCGTACCCTGGTAAGGTATTTTGCAAATCCTTCCCCTGTCTCACGCTTGAACAGCATACTGAAATAATTGACGCTGAAACCGATATCCTCGCACACGGTCTCCAGGGTAATGGGTTCGTCAAAGTGCTGCATCACATATTGTTTGGCAATGCGAATCGGTCTTGCGGCCTCACTGCTTCGAAGCTCCCTGGCCTCAGACAGCAGCCGTTCCTGGATTCGGGCCAGCTGGCCAAAGAGCTCTCCCGCTGTCCTGCACTGGCTGCAGCTGTTCACAAATTCCTGCTGGATTTCCTCCACATTGCTCAGGGCTGTACGGGCGATGAAGAGGCGGCCTGCAGACAGCACCAGCTCCAGTATCTCCCTGCCGCATATATGATCCAGCCCCAGGGCCTCTGTCTCCAGCATACGGCAGGCCTCCCCTGCCTCTGCTGTGCTCAGGCTGTCCACGGTGTGCTCCATCACCTTTACGTATTTGTCCAGCAGGTTCTGCTTTTCTATGCCGGAGCCCGGCGGCACTGTATCCAGCAGCCTTCCGGTTCCCTGAATCAGGCGCTCTGTCATGGCGTTCCTGGCTGATTCCAGGGATAGGGGCATTTTCTCCGGCGCATCCACGGCAATTCCCAGGGAGACGGAAAATTCAAAGGGGCCCAGCAGACTTCTCTTTACTTCCAGGTGATTCAGGCATTCCCTCAGCCCTCTGCGCACCTCATCCTTTTTAGCCGGGTCGTAATTCATGACGCCGCAGCCGGTACAGGACTGGAAATACAGCAGCATGTCATGGCAGACCGGGGCCAGGGAGTTACTGAAGATGTCCTTTATTTTCTCCTGCATGACTTCCAGGCCGGAACGGCTGACCTGGTCAGTGCTGCCGTCTATTTTTACCATGAACACCTGGTATATGCCGCCGTATGTCTCCACATGGTAGATGTCCCTCAGGGCTTCCGCTGTCAGCTCCGTAGGGGTCGTCATCAAATCCTTTACCAGACTCTCCCGGATGCGTCTCAAATCCTTCTGGCTGTTCTGATGCTGCCTGCTGATGGATGCCATTGTCTCCAGCCTGGATTCACATTTTTCCCGGATTTTTTCCAGTGTCTCCATCAGCTCCGCCTGTTTGATGGGCTTTAACAGATAGTAGCCGGCCCCGTACCGCATGGCGCTCTGGGCATACTCAAAATGGGCATAGCCGCTGATGATCACCACTTCCAGGTCCGGCATGATTTGTTTCGCGCTCCGTATCAGCTCCAGCCCGTCGCAGCCAGGCATACGGATGTCCGTAATCAGTATGTCGGGACGCTTAGACTGCACCAGTTCCAGCGCCTCCAGGCCGTTTTCCGCCATGGCCACCACCTCCATGCCCAGTGAGTCCCAGTCCGCCAGCATCTGCACCAGCCTGCATATCAGGCGCTCATCGTCCGCTATTATTACCTTTAACATATACCACTCCCCCTAAGACAGCCTTCCAGGCTATACCCGCGCCCTTCCTCTGACCTTAATCATAACATGCCCTATTTTACATTTCAACAAGAACGCCGTTCCTCAGAGCGGCGTTCCTGGCATATCCATTCTTGGTGATTTCTTACTTCTTCAATACAGACACTCCTGTATCCGTCACAGTTCCTCCTAAGGATTCGCCTTCCAGAGCCTTCACACATGCTTCCACACCCTTGTAGCCCATAACGTCCGGGTTCTGGGCCATGGTGCACAGCAGGTATCCGTCGTCAATCAGGCCGAGGATTGCATCGGACTTGTCAAAGCCAACTCCGATGATTCCGTCTTTGCCGGAAGCCTTGATTGCGTTGCCGGCCCCTGTGGTGGAACCCTCGTTGCAGCCGAAGATGCCCACAACGCCCTGGGTGATATAGTTTTCCGCAATGCTCTGCGACTTGGCTGCGTCGCCTTCGCCGTACTGTGTCTCTAACAGGGTGAATCCGCTGCCCTCAAATGCGGAACGGAATCCTTCTTCACGCATTACACAGGAATCGGTTGCTGCATTTACATTGATGATGCCGATGGAACCGGATGTCACCCCTGCATCCTTCAGGGCCTTAAGCATTTCCCCGCCTGCTGTCTTGCCCGCCGCCTTATTATCCGTGGAGAAGGTTGCCTCTGCGTCCACGTTGGCCGGGGAGTCTACATATACGATTTTTACGCCTGAGGACTGCGCCTCCTTTAATGCGGATGAGATGGCGTCCGGACCGTTGGCTGCCACGATGATGGCCTTGGCGCCTGCGGATACCGCATTGTTCACACATTCAATCTGCTGCGCGTCATCCTTGGTGTTGGGAGCCATAAACTGGACCGTTACACCCAGCTCCTTTGCAGCCTTCTGCGCGCCCTCGTTCAGGGTCACCCAGTGCTGGTCAATGGAATCCATGGTAATCAGGGCAATCATGGTGTCGGAACCAGCTGCCGGCGCTTCTGTCTTTGCTGCTTCTGCCGATGACTGCGCTGCGGTGGTGGCTGATACAACCTCAGTCTTGCTGCCGCACCCGGTAATAAGGGACGCGGCCAGGCCCAGGGAACAAGCCAGTGCTAACATTTTTTTCATTGCATTTCCTCCTTTTTTGCGTACACGCATGTTCACTTTCACATTCATTTTATATTAGCGTCAGGGAAGCTGGCCCGTGACGTCTAATTCCATAAAGTTCCTAAACCTTTTTTTCCGCTGCCGGACGTTTCCTTATGAGCATTCCCTTGCGGAGCACCACGTCCAGAAGTACTGCAAATACCACGATGATACCAATGACAAGGCGCTGGATTCCTACCTGGACCCCAATCATGTTGAGTCCATTTTCAAGGGTCTGCCATACAGCCGCCCCTGCAAAGGTACCCAGCAGGATTCCCGTTCCCCCCAGTGGCGAGATACCGCCGATGACGCCGGCTGCCACTGCATACATCTCATACATATTGCCTGCTTCCATATTGCCCATATTGGCCTGGCCGCAGAGAATCAGACCTACCACAAAGGAACAGAAGGCACTGACCAGATATGTCTTTGTGACTGTCGCCACCACGCTGACTCCGGAGAGCTTGGCTGCCTCCACATTGGAACCAATGGCGTAGATATGGCGGCCTGTCCTGGTCTTGGAGAGCAGGAAAAAGAATGCGATAAACAGTACCAGGGCAATCCAGAAGGTATTAAACACCCCAGCCGTTTTTCCATAGTAAAAAAATGCCTGGAACTTATCAGCCGCTTCCTTGCCAATGCCGGAACTGATGGCATCCGTGTTGCGGTTCCCATTTACCATGTAAGCCACGCCTCTGGCCACGAACATGGTGCCCAGGGTTGCTATGAACGGAGGAAGCTGGAACTTTCCCACCAGAATACCGTTTACCACGCCGATGGCCAGGCAGCAGACCAGTGTAATTAGTATGGCGGCCATGGGATTAACCCCATGGGTCATGAGGGTTGCTGATATCATGGCGCTCATGCCCACCACGGAACCAATGGACAAATCAATGTTGCCTGTTATGAGCACGTAGCTCTGACCGATACCGATAATCAGGTACTTTGACATGGAACGGAACAGGTTTGTAACATTTTGTCCTGAAAATACAGTGGGGTTAATTGCCCCGAATGCTATGTAAATGACAATGAGTCCCGCAAAGGCAGTCAAAGCCCCTCTCATGCCCCTTATATTCAACAACTGTCTGAGGGCCCCTTGATTCTTGTGATTCATACCTTTCTCCTCCTCATTATAAGTCAATCTTCTTCTCAAATCTGGTTGCCAGGGTCAGGATGCTGTTCTGGGTGGCCTCCTCTGCCATCAGCTCACCGGTAATACGGCCGTCACACATGACGACGATTCTGTCAGCGATTCCCATGACCTCCGGCATCTCCGAGGACACGAACATGACTGCAATTCCCTGCTGCTTTAGCTGGTTCATCAGATTATATATTTCTACTTTGGCAGCCACATCAATTCCCCTGGTCGGCTCATCAAATATTACCACCCTGGAATTACGGGCCAGCCATTTTCCAACAACCACCTTCTGCTGGTTGCCGCCGGACAGATTGCCTGCATTCACATCCACATTGGGGGTTTTGACCTTTAAGTCAGCCACCACCTTCCGGCACATCTCATCTTCCCTGGACCGGCTTACCACGCCCATCTTGTTGCAGAGCAAATCCAGGTTTGGCAGGGCTATATTATGCCGGATACTCAGTTTTGTACAGAGTCCATCCTTTTTCCTGTCCTCAGGGGCCAGCACGATTCCTGCCTTTATGGCATCCTCGGGCTTGTGAATCGCCACCTCTTTTCCGTCCAGGAAAATCTGTCCGCTCTCCTTGGGATCAATGCCGAATATGGCCCTGGTGGTCTCGGTCCTGCCCGCTCCCATCAGCCCTGCAAATCCCACGATTTCCCCTTCATACAGGGAGAAATCCACATCCCGCACCATCCTGCCTGCGTTCAGGTTCTTTACTTCCAGTACTTTCTTTCCTTTTTTGCAGGAAACGCGCGGGAACTTTTTCTTAATTTCACGTCCCACCATGTTGGCAATTATCTCATCCAGGGTGGTGTCCCGGAAATTCATGGAGGTTATGTACTGACCGTCCCGCATAATGGTCACACGGTCCGCAATGGACTGAAGCTCCTCCAGCCGGTGGGAAATGTACACGATGCCGCATCCCTTTTCCTTCAGGTTGTGGATTATTCGGAATAAATCCTCTATCTCCCTGGCTGTCAGGGCGGAAGTGGGTTCATCCATAATCAGGATTTCCGCATGGGTGGATAGTGCCTTGGCTATCTCCACCATCTGCTGCTTGGACACAGGCAGGTCCCCCACCACCTGATGCGGGTCCAAATCGATTTTCAGATCCTCCAGAATCTTTCTGGCTTCCTCCTCCATCTCCTTATTTGACAGGACCATACCCTTTACCTTCTCACGCCCCAGGAACATGTTTTCCGTCACCGACAGATGCCTGCACATGTTCAGTTCCTGATGGATGATTGCCACTCCGGCTTCCTGGGCCTGCTTCGGGTTCATGTCCCCGTACTCCCTGCCGAATATCTCCACTTTCCCTTCATCCCTTGTGTAGACACCGCTGAGCACCTTCATCAGTGTACTTTTTCCCGCACCATTTTCTCCCAGAAGCGCCATGACTTCTCCTGAGCGCAGTTCAAAATGCACATGGTCCAATGCCTTGACTCCCGGAAAACTCTTACAGATATTCTCCATGGAAACAATTGTATCGTTCATTCTCAGCCACCTGTCCTTCTTCATAATCCATTGTCTGACTTTTATCTCTGGTTCTATTATACCAAGCTTCAGTTTCACAAATAAGGGGGGCTTTTTCCTGATTAGGGGGGTATTTTTATGCATTTTTATAGAATCACAGAAATGAGACGAAAAATTGTTTGTCATATACATTATATTATCTTTATTCCCGCCTGATGTAATTGGTACTTTTTTCTATTTTAATATTCATTGTCTAATAATGAATGCAGCCATATTTTCCGTTAAAAATCCCTCTAAAAAGGCCGTCCTCCACCAGGAGGACAGCCTATTAATACCCGCAATACCCAACCCCCAACGCCCTACTGCCGGTTCAGCTTCCAAGCCCCCACAAGCTTCTTCAAATAATCCATATACCCTGCTTCCCGTATGCTTCCGTTGGTCAGCACATTAACCTCTCCCAGCTTTTTGCCGCCCAGGGAGTATTCCAGCACGCCTGCCTTCTGCCCCGGTTCCACTGGGGCGGGTACGGATTCCAGAAGCACCAGCTTCTTCTCGATGGCTCCCAAATCCTCCCCCTTAAGGCTCAGGTAGGAAAATGTTCCCTCGTAGGTCAGCCCTACCTCATCCTCCACGCCTCCTGTAACCGGCATCTGGGGCAGCGGCAGATGTTCCTTGTCTTCATAGAGCTTGCAGTTTGCATAACCATAGTTGAGAAGTGTCTGGGCGTCTGCAAACCTGGCCTTGAAATCCGGCGCAGCCATGATGGCAGCGATAAGGCGTACCCCGTCCTTTTCCGCCGTGGCTGACAGGCAGTACTTGGCAATGGACGTGGAACCCGTCTTAAGGCCCGTGACCGTAAAATTAGTTGCCATCTTAAGCAGCTTATTTGTATTGGACAGGCCGAATTCCTTTGTTCCCTGCTTTGTGACATGTGTTATATTTTCCATCCATATGGTGGAATAATTATGTATCTGCGGATATTTATTAATCAGCTCGCGGCTCATGATGGCAATATCCCTGGCCGTGGTGTAATGGTCCGCGGATTCCGTAAGGCCGCAGCAATCCACGAAATGGGTATTGACCATGCCAAGGCCGGCTGCCCTTTCATTCATCATCCGCACAAATTCATCCTCGCTGCCTGCTATGTACTCCGCCATGGCCACAGACGCGTCATTGCCGGATGCAATGACAATGCATTTAATCAAGGTCTCCACGGTCTGTTTCTCACCTTCCTCCAGGAACACCTGGGAACCTCCCATGGATTTGGCATGGGCGCTGGTGACCACCTCGTCCGTCAGCTGGATTTTCCCGGACTGAAGGGCATCGAAAATCAATATCAGCGTCATAACCTTGGTAACACTGGCCGGGCTGCGCTTTTCATCTGCACCCTTTTCATAGATTACCTGTCCGGTTGACGCTTCCATGAGAATGGCCGATGGAGCGGCTATCTGGACCGCTGCCTGGTTCTGGTCCGCAGGCGCCTCAGCTGCCTGGGCATTTCCCGCTGCCTGGGCATTTCCCGCTGCCTGGGCATTTCCCGCTGCCTGCACATTTCCTTCTGCCTGCGCGCCTCCCGTTTCCTGCCCGCTTCCCGCCGCCTGCGCATCCCCTCCTGTCCATCCTTCTTCCTGTCCATAGAGACTGCTCCCTGATACCCCTGCTCCCACGGGGATGGCTATTTCCGGCTCCTGACCCAGGGCGGCAATCCCGGGATAGGAGGCCAGTATTGCTGCTGAGCACAATATCGCTGCAATCCGTCTCATATTTTCCTCCAATAAAATCATCTGCTACTAATTGTATGGGAGTGGACAGACAGCTTATGCCCGCAAAACCTTGGTTTCTACCGCAAAAAAATGCAGCGGGCCGTGATTATACCGGATCCTGCTGCATTTTTCCTACCTTATTTTCCTGCCTTATTATAATTATACTTCCTTCAGGGCCTGTCTTAAGTCCTCTGCCATCTTCTCGTACTCAGCGTCTGTGAGCATGGTCCTTCCGCTGTTCATCTCAAAGGTACCGCCCCATTCCTCACCGCCCTCATACTTGGGGACAATGTGAAAGTGCAGGTGATGTCCTGTATCTCCGTAAGCGCCGTAATTTACCTTGTCCGGCCGGAACACCTTATGAACGGCGCGGGCCACCTGGGCCACCTCCGCAAAGTAATCATTCCTCTCCTCGTCGGTCAGGTCAATGAGCTCACTGACATGCTTCTTATGGGCCAGGATGACCCTGCCCTTCTTGCTCTGCTCCTTAAATACATAGAGAAAGCCTGTCTTCATCTCGCACACAGGATAACCGAACTTAGCCACCAGTTCTCCCTGCATACAATATGCGCAATTAGGATCCTTTACCATATCTTCCATGTTCCTGTTCTCCTTTATGTTTATTCATATCTACTTAAACATACCACGGAAAAAGATGAATTTCAATTCCAATATTTGTTTTTCTTTCATAGTACCCACTTCATGGATTCTATGCTATAATGAGTAGGCAAGTACCAGATACAGGAGAGATTTTATGAGCAGAACAGATTTCAGACGCAGGCAGTCACGCAGGCGCAGGCAGAAGCTTGCACGGATGTCACGGCATCTTCCTATATTTATTTTATTATTAGCAATCACTGTACTGGCAGGGGGAGGCACTTTCGCCCTCTACCGGTTTGTTTTAGCGAAACAGCCGGACGGAACGGTCCAGGTCATTGCCGCATCAGGGCAGGGCGGCTCTCCTAATCCGGACGGGGGCAGCGCTTCCGATGGTCCGGATTCCTCCGGCGGGGCTTCCGGCGGCAATTCCGGCGGAGTCTCCGGCGATGGTTCCTCCGGGGCTTCCGGAGATAGTTCCTCCGGCTCATCGGACCAGCCTTCCACGGTAGCTCCCCAGGACGATATTTCCCGGCTCATAGCCCAGGCTGACCGCATCGCCATGGGTTATGATTACGACAAGGCGGCAGAGCTTATCAACTCCAGCGGCCTGGACCTTAAGGACTCCCGTATGAAGGAGGCGCTGGCACGGTATGAATCACAGAAGGCCGCCCTGGCTCCCGCCGACATGAACGCTGTCACCCACATTTTCTTCCACTCCCTTATCATGGATACCTCCAAGGCATTTGACGGGGATACGGACAGCGCCAACTATAATTCCGTCATGACCACCAGGGATGAATTTCTTAAGATACTGGAGGATATGTACCAGAAGGGCTATGTGCTGGTCCGCATCCACGATGTGGCCTACGAGGCACCTGATGAGAACGGAAACGTCCGCTTTGTAAAGGGCAGCGTCATGCTCCCGGAGGGAAAGAAGCCCTTTGTCATGTCCCAGGATGATGTCTGCTACTATCCCTACATGGACGGGGACGGGTTTGCCAAACGGGTCGTGATTGGCGAGGATGGAAAGCCCACCTGCGAGATGGTCATGGACGACGGCACCACATCCACCGGTTCCTATGATTTGATTCCGCTTTTGGAGGACTTCATACAGGAGCACCCCGACTTTTCCTACAAAGGGGCAAGGGCCATTATCGCATTTACCGGCTATGAAGGCATACTGGGGTATCGAACTGCCTCCTCCTACCAGGGCAGCCCCACCTATGAGGCTGACCGGGAACAGGCAGCCAGGGTGGCCCAGTGTCTGAAGGATAATGGCTGGGAGCTGGCTTCCCACAGCTGGGGCCACCTGCACCTGGGCGTGGCGGATGACCCGGAGGCCGGATTTGCCATTGATGAGGAGCGTTTCCGGACCGATACGGACAAATGGGAGGCCGAGGTGGAGTCCCTCATAGGGCCCACCGATATCATCCTCTATCCTTATGGCAACGACATTGCCGACTGGCGTCCCTACCATCAGGACAATCCCCGCTTTGCCTACCTGGAAGCCAAGGGATTCCGCTATTTCTGCAACGTGGATGCCAGCAAGCCCTACTGGTCCCAGATGGGTACAAACTACTTCCGTATGGCCAGAAGAAACCTGGACGGCTACCGCCTGTATGAGGACCTCATCCAGACAGACCCGGCCAGGAAACGCCTGACCGATTTGTTTGACGCCGCCCAGGTGTTTGACTCAGCCAGGCCCACGCCGGTGAGCTGGAGCTACCAGAAGTAACGGCTTACGGCTCCCACTCATATTGTTATCATGCAGGCTTCCTGCCGCGCCCAAGCGGCGGGGGCCTGTTTTCTTTTTTCCTGCTCCGAGCGAACGGTTTCCCGTTGTCTACATATAATAAATCAAGGAATTGATTTCTAATTGAAAGGAGCTTCTTCATGATTCCCAAACTGGAAGTAGACGGGGTCAGCTATTCCTACCATTCGCTGGATGGTGAGACGCTGGCCCTTGACCATATATCATTTGATGTGTCCCCCGGGGAATTCCTGGCTATCGTGGGACCTTCCGGATGCGGCAAGTCCACCCTTCTGTCCATGCTGTGCGGACTGACACAGCCTGAGGGAGGCACCATCAGCATAGACGGCGTCCCCCTGACCAAATCTCCTTCAGCCATTGGATACATGCTGCAGAAGGATCATTTATTTGAATGGAGAAATATTTTCTCCAATATATCCCTTGGCCTTGAAATTCAAAAGCGGTTGGACGAACCTGCCAGGCAGGAACTGCTGGAAATGATGGCGGCCTACGGTCTGGCAGGTTTTGAATATGCCAAACCTTCGGAGCTGTCCGGCGGCATGCGCCAGAGAGCGGCCCTCATACGGACCCTGGCCCTTAAACCGGACCTTCTTCTCCTGGACGAACCATTTTCAGCCCTGGATTACCAGACCCGGCTGTCTGTGTGCGACGACATCAGCTCCATCATCCGTCAGACACACAAGACCGCCATACTGGTGACCCACGACCTGTCTGAGGCCATCAGCGTGGCTGACCGCATCCTGGTCCTGTCCCCCCGTCCCGGCCGGATCAAGAAAATCCTGTCCATTGATTTTCCGGAAATGTGCACCCGCTCCCTGGACCGCAGGAACTGTCCGGAATTCTCTGCTTACTTTAATATGGTATGGAAGGAGCTGAAGACATATGAATAGAGATAAACAGCCCGTATCAGCCTGCAATATGTCCGTGGCCCAGCAGGAATATGTGGCCCGTGAAATACGGCGCCACCACCAGGTGACCATATGCCGCGTCATGCTGCTGGTCCTTCTCCTGGCCCTGTGGGAACTGGCGGCCGACATGCACTGGATTGACAGCTTCATTTTCAGCTCCCCTGTCATGATTGCCAAATGCCTGGTTTCCATGGCAAAGGACGGAAGCCTGTTCCTCCACACAGGGGTGACCCTTATGGAAACCCTTATCAGCTTTGCCGTGTGCACAATCTTCGGCCTGGCATGCGCCCTGCTTCTGTGGTCCAGCAAAAGCGTGGCCCTGGTGCTGGAGCCCTTCCTTGTTCTGTTAAACAGCCTACCCAAATCCGCCCTGGCCCCCCTTTTGATTGTGTGGCTGGGCAATAACATGCGGACCATTGTGGTGGCTGCTGTGTCCGTGGCTGTATTTGGCTCCATTCTGACCTTATACACAGGATTTTCCCAGATGGATGCGGAACAGATCAAGCTGATTTACTCCCTGGGAGGCGGACGAAAGGATGTGCTCCTGAAGGTTCTGCTGCCCGGTTCCCTTCCCCTTGTTATAAGCAATATGAAGGTGAACATCGGACTGTGTCTGGTGGGCGTGATTATAGGTGAATTCCTGAGCGCCAAAGCCGGACTGGGATATCTGATTACCTATGGCTCCCAGACCTTTGCCATGACCATGGTGGTGACCTCTATTGTGATACTTTGTATTGTGTCGGGGGTGTTGTATCAGATTATTGCGTATGCGGAGACCAAGATAACTACTCTTAGATAAACTGCAACACAGACCGTACATTAGCCTAAATTGTTTAAATGCAGAAGGCAAAAAATATAAACTCAATTTCAAGCGTCATGACCACTTTAGTAGTTACTGCTGGCATGACGCTTTATCTTTCCATCATTTCATCATCAATCCTGGATCCTAGAAAATCTGACGAGTATTTTCTACAAATGCAGCGTCTATAAGCATTTCAACGTTTTCGACACGTCATGTATTAAAAATGTTAACATGACGAGGAACCCTGCATCCCGCCCCGTTTCCATGTTTGCAAGTCACATGCTTATTACAATACCAAAGTAATCTGCCATGTGCAAAAATAGGGATACGCACTTGCAATTCCCATTCCGGATATTGTTTTCGTAGCATAATACTATCACCTGTCAAGCTTTCACGGGTTGCAGTAATTTTAGTTTTTTCCCACAACAAAATATGCTTGTATCCGTTATTGCAGTAATCATATTTCCGCAGTTAGGACAGATATAGAAGTTCGACGGCACATACTATGAAGTGTCTACCTCCTGCGGCGGCTCGGAACGGCTCCACGACAAGATGATACGGCTCATAAAATCAGAAACCGTCAAACCGCCCAATGACAAATAAGGACAGGTGCGCTATAATAAGAACAGCACTACTGTTTGTCGGGCGTTCATTACAGGAGGAATGAACCCATGACAGGCTTTTTTTATGGTATCGCAAACCTTCCTGTCCCTTGCACCTTGATTTTTTCACGCCTGCACTGTTCTAAACATCCTATCCCGCATTTTCAGCCGCAAACTGGCTGTTATACAAGGCTGCATAGTAGCCGTCCTTAGCCAAAAGCTCCTTGTGGTTTCCCACCTCCTTGATATCTCCATGTTCCATGTACACAATCAGTTCCGCATCCTTAATCGTGGATAAACGGTGGGCAATGACAAAACTGGTCCGTCCTTCCATCAGTTTATTCATGGCCTTCTGGATTGCCACCTCGGTCCTTGTGTCCACGGATGAGGTTGCCTCATCCAGAATGAGGATTTCCGGGTCTGACAGGAAGGCCCGGGCAATGGTCAGAAGCTGGCGCTGGCCCTGGGCGATATTGGAAGCGCCCTCGTGAAGCTCCATCTCGTAGCCTCCCGGCATAGCCATGATGAATCCGTGGGCGTGGGCTGCCTTGGCAGCGGCGATGACCTCCTGGTCAGTGGCATCCAGCCTTCCGTAGCGAATATTTTCTTTTATGGTGCCTGCGAACAGCCATGTATCCTGCAGCACCATACCTATCATGGAGCGCAGGGCCTCCCGTTTCATATCCCGCACATCCACGCCGTCAATGGTAATGCTCCCTCCATTTACATCGTAAAAACGGAGAATCAGATTTACCAGCGTTGTCTTTCCTGCTCCGGTGGGCCCTACAATTGCAATCTTGTCGCCTGCATGTACATGCAGGTCCAAATTATGAATCAGGGGCCGGCCCTCCGTGTAACCAAACCGCACATGGCTGAAATCCACATTTCCTTCCCGGCTTTCAGGGAATTGTGGTTTCTCTGCTTCCGGCACCTCCTCCTGTGCATCCAGGAACTCAAATACCCTTTGGGCCGCAGCCATGGTAGCCTGCATGATGTTGGCAATGTTGGATACCTGGTTGATGGGCTGGGAGAACTGGCGCAGATACTGGATGAAGGACTGAATCATACCTATTCTCAGCCTGCCGTTGATGCAGAGCCATCCGCTGACAACTGCCACACCCACATAACCGATGTTGGTCAGGGCCTGTGTTAAGGGCATGATGATGCTGGAAGAAAACTGCGCTTTCCAGCCATTGTCGTAGAGGCGGTTGTTGATGTCCTCAAAATTACCGATGATGTCCTCCTCTTTTCCAAAGGCGGCAATCACGTTCTGTCCGTTGTACATCTCCTCCACATACCCGGTAAGCTCCCCCAGCGCGGACTGCTGTCCCTGGAAATACCGCTGGGAATGTTT
Source organism: [Clostridium] clostridioforme AGR2157 (assembly GCF_000424325.1). Classification (GTDB taxonomy): domain Bacteria; phylum Bacillota; class Clostridia; order Lachnospirales; family Lachnospiraceae; genus Enterocloster; species Enterocloster clostridioformis_A. The sequence continues at coordinate 20,094 of NZ_AUJR01000042.1, read as the reverse complement.
TACCACCTTCATGCTCACCAGGCCGCAAACCGGGATGACGCAAATCCCAATCAGGGTCAGGACAGGGCTGACCACCAGCATCATTACGAATATGAATACCATGGTACAGACCGCTGTGATAACCTGGCTGATGCTCTGCTGAAGGGAGGTGTCTATGGTATCCACATCATTGGTGACGCGGCTTAACACTTCTCCGAATGTATTGCTGTCAAAGTAGGCCAGGGGCAAACGGCGGATTTTCCTGTCCACTGCCATGCGCAGATCATGCATTGTGCGCTCCGCCACCCCTGCCACGATGTATTGGCCGGAATAGTTGAAAAGAAAGGCCAGTATATACACACAGCCCAATTGCATCAGCACGGTGATGAACGCCTTAAATCCCTGAAGGACCCCGGCGCCGTCCACCGCCACGGCCACCAGCGCATCCATGGCCCTGCCAAGGGTATATGGTCCCAGGGTGGTAAACACGGCTCCCATGACAAGGCAGGCCACCATGACAATGGTTCTGATTCTGTATGGTTTCATAAAACGGAACAGACGGCCCATGGTGCCCTTGGTATTGATTTTCTTATCTGTTACGCTGACATTCATTTGCTTCATGCACTCATCTCCTCCTCTGATAACTGGCTCCGGACGATTTCCTGATAGGTCTCACAGGTATTTAAAAGCTCCCTGTGTGTCCCAATTCCCATGACCTTCCCTTCATCCATCACTATAATCCGGTCCGCATTCATGATGGTGCTGACGCGCTGGGCTACGATTACCACGGTGGCGTTCCCTGTCTCTTTGGACAAGGCCTGGCGCAGGGCTGAATCCGTCTTGAAATCCAGCGCGGAAAAGCTGTCGTCAAACACATATATCTCCGGTTTCCTGACAATGGCCCTGGCAATTGCCAGACGCTGCCGCTGGCCGCCTGAGACATTGCTTCCGCCCTGGGCAATGGATGAGTCAAATCCGTCCGGTTTATCTACGATAAAATCCGTGGATTGTGCAATGGCTGCCGCCTCTCTCACCCGCTCATCGCTGGCCGAATCATCCCCGAAACGGATATTTTCCATGATAGTGCCCTTAAACAGCAGGGCTTTCTGAGGCACATAACCGATTTTCCGGCGGAGGGTCCCCCGGTCATAGTCCTTTACGTTGACTCCATCCACCAGGACCTCGCCCTCCTGCACATCATAAAAACGGGGAATCAATCCTACCAGTGCTGTCTTGCCGCTGCCCGTACTTCCGATGATAGCAGTTGTCTCTCCCGGCTTTGCCTCAAAACTGACATGGCTGACAGCCGGCTCTTTTGCTCCAGGAAAATAAAAGCTTACATCGCGGAAGGTGAGATACCCTCTCTGCCCCTCTGATGTCCTGGGCACAGCCGGATCCCCGATGGAATTTTCAGTATCCAGCACCTCACAGATACGGTCCGCAGAAGCGGCACATCTGGGATACATGACGAAAATCATGGAAAGCATGGTGACCGATATCATGATCTGCATGACATACTGGATGATTGCCAGGATATCTCCCGGCATCACGGGCTCCGTGCCGATTCCCTGGCCCGCGCGCCAGAGAAGTCCCACCACGGTCAGGTTTAATATCAGTATCAGGGACGGGCCCAGCAGTGACATGGCATGCATCATTTTCATGGCATTGTTCATCAGGTCCTTGTTGGCGCCGTCAAAACGCTTTTCTTCGTAATCCTCTGTTCCAAATGCCCGGATGACACGGATGCCCGAAAGCTTTTCCCGCATAATCAGGTTGATTCGGTCAATCCTGGTCTGCATCTTTCTGGAAAGCGGCATGGCCCTCCTGCCAATCAGGCTGATAATCAGCACCATCACCGGCATGGATACCACGAGTATGCTTGACATTTTCGGATTTTTGCTGTAAGCCAGCATGATGCCCACCACGCACATGATAGGGGCTGTCAGTATGACGCGCAGAAACATGACCATGAAATTCTGTACCTGGGTAATGTCGTTGTTGGTGCGCGTAATCAAAGACGCGGTTGAAAATGTGTCGATCTCCGCCTGGGAGAAATATTCCACCTTTGTGAAAATCCTGCTCCTCACATTCCGCCCTAAGCCCAGCGCGATTCTGGAAGCAAAAAAGCCTGTGGCAATATTACATACCATTCCCACAATGGCGATTCCCAGCATGATGACGCCGGTGTGAAGAATGTAATTCATATCCTTATCCGCGATTCCCTTGTTAATGATATCTGACAGATAGGTAGGAAGCCCCAGCGTGGCTCCTACTCCGGCCGCCACACTGACCAGCACGAATAGAAGTTCCAGCCGGAATGCTTTCAGCTCTGTAAATATTTTTTTCATGTTCTGCCTCCTTGTTCTTGCAAAATAAAAACATCTGGAAAAGTAGTTCAGCTCTGCAAATACTTTTCCAGACATTTTAACCCTTTTAAAATAGTCTCCAGATCTTCTTTCCTCATGGTATCCTTCTCAGAATGGTTGCCCATCTGTTCCATCATGCCCTGAACCAATGCCCGCCCTTTTTCGGTAAGGACCACATTTATGAAAACCATCAGGTTCTGGTAAACCTTGCCGATTCCCACCATACTTCCTGTGGATATCATGTTCAGAACCATCTTCTGGGCCGTTCCGGCCTTCAGCCTGGTGGAACCCGTAAGGACCTCCGGGCCGCACAGGTTCAATGGCCAGATCTGCCTCCTTTCCTATCTCAGAATCCCGGTTGCAGGACACTGCCACGGTCCTGCAGCCAGCCTTCCTGGCATACCGGAGGCCGTACCGGCTCCTATATAGATGATTCTTCCCTTTTGTTTCAGACTGTCCGTACACCAGGCAATGGCCTGGGCAATCTGAGGCAGGACCTCCCCCACAGCGTCCACTGCCTTCCCATCCTCCCGGTTCATGACGGTAACAATTTCCAGGGGTGTCATCTGGTCCAGCCCCATGGTCTCCCCATTCCTGCTTTCTGTTACCAGCACTGACAAATCTATCATGGTGTTTCCTCCCCTAACAATGAGTTTTGGTTTTAATCCATCCCCTCGGATTTGGCTATATGGGTCTTCCTGAACTGCTCCATACACTCGTCATACCGTTTGTGTACATAGGCCGTGTACAGAATATCTATCATGTTCAGCTGAGATATCCTGGAGCCCCGCTCCTGAAAATCAGTTCCGTTGCAGCCACTGCCAGGTTATAATCAGCCAGACGGACCAGGGGTGACTGCTCGAACCTGGATATGGTGATGACCGGCGCCTCCCTCAGCCTGGCCTCCCGGGCACATGTTATCATTTCCTCTGTAAGACCGGAATAGCTGACGATCAGGGCCAGGTCGCATCCCCGGATGTTTCTGGCCTGGAGGAGCTGGGCATGCCATTCATTGCAAATCACACATGGCTTGTTGACCCGGATAAGCTTCAGATACATGTCCCTGGCCACCAGCAGGGAAGAACCAATTCCGAACAGATACACGGTCTGACTCCGGTCCAGCAGCTCCACACATTGATTCAGGATTTCCAAATCCACAAGCTTCCTGGTATTGTCAAGGGACACTATGTTCTTATAGGTCACCTTGTTCACCAGTTCCTCCAGGCTGTCGTCCTTCTTTATCTCCTGCTCCATGGGCCGTGTACTCTCCCTGCGCAGGGCTGACTCATATAACAGGGATTTCTGCAGCTCCTTATAGCCGTCAAACCCCATCTTCCTGCACAGGCGGACAATGGTTGCCGCTGAGGAAAATGTTTTGTCCGCCAGCTGTTTTATGCTGTATCCGGCGGCTTCCTCGGGATTTTCCCTTAAAAATCTGAGGACCCCTTTCTCAGCCCCGCTGGCCTGCTTTTGACTTTTTCGCCTTTTATTGCGCGTAAATAGTGAAAAGCCGCCGCTTTTTTACTGAGCGGCGGCCTTGACCGTACCATGAAGCATAAAGAGCATGGGGACCTTGGAAAGTCCAACGCCGCGCAGGGCGCCGTGCCTGCGGTTCATTTGTAAATACGCTGATTAACAGAGGCGCGCCTTGCGGGCTCCGATGTTCTGCCCCACAAATGTGGTGATTGCTATATTAAAGCACTGCCCTGCTTTGCAAGACAACACCCCATTCTCCAAACATTGTTGGCTGCCATTCCCTGTATACCATCACAAAAAAAGACTATCTGTTTCTCATTTATTCCCTTTTACTCTATCCCTTTATTTCTATCCCTTTCTGCCATTCCTTTTACTCCGCCCCTTACTCCGCCGCCCCGGCAAGCCTCCGCTCCTTCTTAATGCTCAGAGCGTACATGGCGCCTCCTGCCGCCAGCCAGAACACGGTATACAGGGCCGTTCCCGCCAGCTGGGGCCAGGCAGCGTCCCAGCCGATTCCCTTCAGGTTCACAGCCTTTAATTCCACGGCAATATTGGCAATGGGCGAAAATATCCTGGAAGCAATGCTGAGCCATTTCGGCATCAAATAGTATGGAAAAATAAGTCCTGAGGTAAATACAATCAGGTTGCTGCACATCATATACAGCTGTGCAAAGCAGGCCAGCCTCCTGGTAAAGGACCCAAGCATCACGCCAAAGGCCACGGCTGCCAGCATGAAAAGCACTGTGCTGAACAGATAGAGGCCGATTTCCCCTCTCAGGGGAATATTCTTATACAGCCCCACCACGCTCAGCGCCGCGAACTGGGTCACCACTGCGCCGCCCGCCACCACGGCCGTCCTGATGATTCCGTCCTTTAATTCCTCCCCCCGCTTTTCCGGGGCAGCCGCTGCCAGGGCTTTCCTCTTGCGTATCATGAGAGGAATGAAAAATGAGATGAGGAAGGTCTGCATGGTGATGGAGGGAACCAGCAGATAGCTCATTTTCCTGATGTAATCGCCCTGTGGCTCATACAAGGTCCTGTCCACGTAAGAAAATGTACCCAGGCTGGTCTGGGCCGCCGAGGGGTAAAAGTTATTTCCCTCCAGCATCTTAAGCTGCATTCCCGCGCTCATGGTACCCAGCACAGACGATGCAGCCCCCACAGCCCCTCCTCCGGTGATGATGTTGGAGCAGTCCGCAAAAATCACTGCCTGGGGTGATTTCTTCAGTGACATATCCCGGCTGAAATTTACGGGTATCATGACGCCGGCCTCTATCTTCTTATCCAGGATGGCCTGTTTCAAATCCTGCTCCGAATCCGCGTAATATACAATGTCCAGAGAGGGATTGATGCCAAACTGCTTCACAATGGACTGGGACAAAGAGGACCGGTCCTCATCCAGAATTCCGAAGGGAATATTTTCTGTGTAATCATTTTTCCAGATAGTAGTAATCAGGAGCATGCCGGCCAGCACGGAAATAAAAAGACCGATAACCGTGTTTTTTTCTTCCTTCCATATCCTGCTCATCATATGCCGGCCACCCCGCTTTCCGTCAGGGGACTATCCGTCAGCGGGCTTACCGCCTCTGTCCTGACATCCCTGAATTTCTTGGCCACCAAAAGCGCCATCACCGCGCAGAATCCCATAAGCCACAGAACATGATGGGCCTCACTCAAAAAGCTGCGCTCCACCAGGGCCATGTCCCTCAGAGGCACGATATAATGGGTATTGGGCATGAACCAGGTAAGAAACTTACAGGGCCAGGGCATGGAGATGACCGGAAATGTGTAACCGGCTAACAGCATGGTAAAACTTATGATGCTGCATTTCTGCACTGCCTCCTCACAGTTTCCCCCGGTACCCAGGTTCTGGAGTATTCCAAAAAGGGTAATGCCGAAGCAGGTGAAAACTGTCATCAGAATGCCGGCCCAGGGCGAACTCTTATACGGAAACCCGAAACACAGGGTCTGGGTCACCATACAGCCCAGGGCAGAGACGCAGGCAATGCCGGTGATGAATCCGGCCTTCTTCATCAGCCTTCCAAAGCTCGCCCTCTCGCACACGCAGGCCCCCACGCATCCGGCTCCAATCTGCACAATGGTAAGAAGGATGCCCTCCATCATCATGTATGCCACGTTCTTGGAGGGATTGCTGATGGCCTTTGTCACATATCCCATGGGCGCAATCAGGTTCATGGCTGCCTGGGGCGGTATGCCCTTTCCCTCTGCCAGCTTCAGCATATAGCCGCTCTTAATGGTTCCCAGGGCTTCGGCTATGGTTCCCCTCATGCCGCTGGCAACCGTGGAAAGGGCGCCGTCGTTAAAAATCATGATTTTGGCTTCCCTGCCATTTAACAAATCCTCTGAAAAATGCTCCGGAATCACGATTCCGGCCAGGGCCTTATTGTAGTAAAATGCTTCCTTCAGGTCATCCTCCTCATCCGTACATGCAATGACGTCAAATGTCCTGTTATCCGAAATCAGTTGAATCAGGCTTTGGACCGTCTCAGAGTGGTCATGGTTCACAATGACCGTGGGGACCTTCTGAAAAGGCAGGTGAATGAACTCAGCGCCCATGAGCAGACTCAGGATGGTGGGTGCCAGAAGAAGAATCAGCATGGGAATCGTTATGTACCGTTTTTTCACAGAAGATGCCAGGCTCCCTGCCCGTTTCATCCATTCTCTCATATACCATCACATCACTTTCCAAAGTCAACATAGGCTGTCATACCGGAACGCAGCTCATCCTGCAATCCCGTCAGGTCGTCAAAGGTTACCTTGATTCCGTAGGTCAGGATATCCCAGTCAGCTTCATTGGACGCCTTCTTGGTGGCAAAATCCGCTTCTTTATTGATTCGCACCACTTTTCCCTTATATGTATCCTTTCCCAGGGCTGCCAGGGAGATATCCACCTCCTGGTCCAGCTTTACCCGGGGAAGCTTCATTTCATCCACATCACATGTGATATAGGGGGTATAAATGTCCGCAACCACAACGGAGGGAAGTCCGGAGGACACCACATCACCGGCCTTGACATTTACCGTTGTCACCAGACCGTCCACAGGGGAGGTGAGGACACATTTATCCAAGGTGGTGTCAATCTGTTTCAGGGCAGCCTTGGCCTGGTCCACCCCGGCCTGGGCCTGGGCAATCTGTTCCGGCGTGGCTCCGTTCTGGGCCTCGGAAAGCTTGCTCCGGGAAATCTCCAGATTGGAACGTGAGCTGTCAAGGGCTGCCTTGGCAGAAGCCAGGGCTGCCTTCTGCGCATCCACGGAGGACTGGGACACGGCTCCCGCCGGAACCAGCGCTAAGGTCCTCTGATAATCCGCCTCCATCCTGGTATAGGATGCCTGGGCATTTTCCAGGTTTGCCTGGGCAATCTGGACCGCCAGCTGCAGCTGCTTCATCTGTTCCTCTGTGGCGCCGTTTAACAGGCTCTGATAAGATGCCTGCGCCTGGGCCAGGGCTGCCTGGGCCTGTTCCCTCTGGGCCATCAGGGTATCACTGTCCAGACGGACCAGCTCCTGGCCTTTCGTCACCAGATCCCCTTCCTCCACCAGGACATCCTTAATCTGGCCTCCTGTCAGCGCGTTGATGTTGCTCTCATCCATGGTCACATAGGACTGCACCACCAGATTTTTCTTATTCTTAAATAACAGGTCATCCCCGGTCACATGGCCGAAGATGAGCACCAGGACAATGGCGCATAAAATAACAGCCGCCGCTGCCCCTATGATTTTCTTCTTGGATTTTGCCAGTTTCATTGTTATTACAGTTTCTCCCTTCCAATATTTCTTTCATACTCCCTTACATTTCCGACGATTTTGCACATAATCTGTTCCAGGGCCCGTTCCTCCTGGGTCGTAATTCCGGCAAAGATGATTTTCTCCCACTGGTCCATAATGTCCTTCAGTGTATTAGCTGCCTCTTTTCCTTTTTCTGACAGGCAAACCAGCTTTTCACGCTTGTTCCCAGGGTTAATCTCCCTCCTGATATATCCCCGATCCTCCATGGCAGCCAATACCTTGGCTGTCTGGTACTTATCAATTCCGGACAGGCTGGAAATGGTATCCTGATTGCTGTATTTGCTGTAGCCTATGACCAGTAGCGCGATTCCCTCGGAAAAGGAAAGGCCGCAGGCCTTGAATTTAATGCACAGAAACCTTCGTTTGCTCTTTTCTATCATGGTGGCTATTTCCTGTATGGTACTCACCTCCTTGCGGGTGCTGCCGCAGACACTGCTAAGGAATGCTTTGTGCGGCTATCATATGTATTTAACAACTGTTGTGTTTGACAAATATTATATGCATTTTGCAAATGAAAATCAACCCGTTTTTTTTTCACAAAATTACGGCTCAACTTTTATTATTTCTCCGTTTATTTGACGGGATGGTTCTTCTGACAGGGCGCGGAGGAAGAAAAATGCCGTGAAGAAGCTGGTTTCCTGGTTTGGAATCCGGCTGATTCACGGCATTATCACGGCGTTTTCGCAGCGTTTTCATATAATGTTTTTATACTTCCTTTGATGACATTCAACAATCTCATTCCATCATTTTCATAATCAGGTCCGCGCAGCCCTCATATCCCAATACAGAGGTATTCAGACAGGCATCATAATTTTCCATATCACCCCAGTTTTTTCCGGTAAAATAGTGATAATAGTCACTTCTCTGGCTGTCCCTCTTCTGTAATTCTTCCTCCGCCTTCTCAAAGGCTATGTCATCCACCTCGCATATACGGCGTTTGCGCTTCTCCATGGATGAAGCGTAGATAAACAGTTTAAGTACGTCGCATTCTCCGTCCAGGGCAAAATCAGCGCATCTTCCGATAAAGATACATGGTCCCTTCCGGGCCAGCCTGCGGATGGTGTCAGATACCTCCTTATTAATATCAAAGGGCTCCTGCATCTTATTGTAATTCTGGAACCGGAAGGCATACAGCACCAAATCATGAAGCAGGCTTCCCGTCCGTTTTTCATCCAGCTTTTTCAGTTCCTCGATGCTGATTCCATTGTCTGCCGCCGTCACTGCCAGAAGCTCCCTCCCATAACAGGGAATCCCCAGGCGCTCCGACAGGATGCGGGCCACCTCCCTTCCTCCGCTTCCGTACTGACGCTCAATGGTGATACAACAGTTCCTGCCCATACTCATTCCTTCTTTCTTATATATCTGTAAATGTCCTCAAATTACTCTGAACGTCCATAAGCCTTATGATACCTCAATTGCGTACTTTATCACATGGTCCCTCTTATTCTCAAACACATCATAGGCTTCCATAATGTTTTCAAGCTTTGCCCTGTGGGTAATCAGACAGCTGGTATCCAGTTTTCCGGCCTTTATCAGTTTCATGATTTCCTCACAGCAGGAAGCGTCCACTCCTCCTGTCTTAAAAACCAGGTTCTTCCCGTACATGTCCGGGAGGGGGAGTATCTGCGGTTCTTCATATAAGGCCACTACACAGACCACTGCATTGGGCCTGGCAATCTTCCATGCCATCTGGAAGGTATCCCTGCCTCCTGCCACTTCCAATACGGCATCCGCGCCGCGTCCAAGGGTCAGCTTCCTTATCTCCTGTTCCACATCCTGCTTTAGCGGGTTGAGGCCGACATCCGCCAGTCCCTGATCCTTAGCCAGCTCCAGCCGTTCATCAGACGTATCAATGGCAATGATCATTCCGGGACCGTAAAGCCTTGCGCACATCAGGGTACACAGCCCGGTAGGGCCTGCGCCAATAACAGCTACCGTATCAGCCGGTTTGATTTCCGCCAGGGAAGCCCCCCAGTAACCGGTGGAAAGGATGTCGCCTGTAAACAGCGCCGCCTCGTCCGTCACTTCACCGGGTATCCTCGTTAGTCCGTTGTCAGCAAACGGAACCCTTACATACTCGGCCTGACCGCCGTCAATCCTGCACCCCAGCGCCCATCCTCCGTGCTCATGGGTACAGTTGTTGACATAGCCCCGCTTACAGAAATAGCACTCCCCGCAAAATGTCTCCACATTCACAGACACCCTGTCTCCGGGCTTAAACCTTCTTACCGCCTCCCCGGTCTGCTCCACTATGCCCACAAACTCATGTCCCAGTATGGTTCCCGGCACAGCCCTTGGGACAGCGCCGTTCTTAATATGGATATCGCTGGAACAGATGGTGGTAAGGGTCACCTTTATAATGGCATCCTGCGGATCTTTCAGCCTGGGGACAGGCCGGTCTTCCAGGGTTATGATACCATTTTCTTTATAGACGGCGGCTTTCATTGTCTTGGGCTGGGGAGTCCGGGACTGGGGAGCCGGGGACTGAGGAACCGGGGATTGGGTCGCCTGAGACTGGGCCGCCTGGGATTGGGACACCTGAGTTTGCATATCGCTTTGCATCTTTACTATACCTCCGATTTGCTGCTGTTTTCTCCAATATCATCTTATCATATATATATATAAATATAAGGATATTATAGCATATATCAGGCATTCCTAAAAGGACGTCCATCCTCCGTCTGTCTGTACCGTGGCCCCTGTCATGTGGGTGGCGTCATCTGATACCAAAAACAGGATGGATGCCGCCTGCTCCTCTGCCGTGGCCTCCCGTTCCAGCATGGAGGTGAGCTTCTGTCCGGCCATGGACTGGGCCTTTGCAGGGTCCATACCGGCTTTGATGGCTGCCTCTCTATGGTTCTTCACATATTCATATGCCTCGGCTACCATGGGCGTGGTGGTGCCTGCGGGATTGACTGAGTTTATGCGGATTCCGTATCTGGCGTAATCAAGGGCCAGGTTCTTAGTCAGTCCGTTGACCGCATGTTTGGACGCCACATAGGCAGGATTGCCCGGAAGGCCTGTGAGCCCGGCAATGGATGCATTGTTGACAATGACGCCCCCATTCCCTTCCTTCATGAATTCCCTGATTTCGTGCTTGCAGCAGAAAAATACGGAATAAAAGTTGTTCGCCATGGTGTAGTCCATCTGCTCCTGCTCTAACTCATGGAGCGGACTGGGATTTCCCATGACGCCCGCGTTGTTAATGGCAATGTCCAGATGTCCATAAGTCTTCACTGCCGCATCCACCATCTGTTCTGCATGCTCCTCCGCGGACAGATCCAGATTCAGGAAAATGGCTGTGCCTCCTTCTGCCCTGACAGCTTTGAGCACACGCTCTCCCTCCTCCTTCAGCCGGTCAGCCAGCACCAGCTTCGCTCCTTCCTTCGCCGCCCGGATGGCTGTGGCCTCACCGATACCCCTGGCCGCGCCAGTCAGAATGATTACCTTATCTTTAAAACGGTTGGGATAAAATTGTTTCATGTATGAATTGCCTCCTGTTATTTGGTGGGGTTATTATATCCCAAATACAAAGGTATTTCCACCACGTCTGATTGTGAAAAAATTATTAAAATTTCATAAAAAACACAGCAGTACAGAATTCCTCCATACTGCTGTGTCCCCTCACTTTATGGTTTATATTATGCCTTATTTATTATGCTTTATTTAATGAGGCTTATTTAATCCGTCATCAATAACTGCCATACCTGTCTCCGGGGCCTCGGCCAGCGGAACAGGGTTTCCTCCAGGGTAACTACTCCTGGACCTGCATCTGCGGATACATACCTTCTGCCGGATCCGCCTCCTGAGCCGCCGCTTCCGCCAGAACCTCACCGCTGTTTCCTCTGATATCCGGAGTGTTACCGCGGTTCCATTTTTCCTGACACCCTGTACAGGCTCATAGGACTTGTACATCATTCCGGTATAGATATAATGGTTTCCGTCTGTCCCGTCGATTGATTCAGGAATCAGTCCGTTCAGCCTGCCGTCCGCTTCCGGATCCCGTCCCAAAGGGCACCTGCTCCAGAGCTTACTGTCAAGCACATTCGCCGGAACTTCCTTGTCTACCATCTCCACATTTACAGTATACATATTGATATCCCAAACCGCTTCAAAGGCAACATTGCCGGTAAACTCATGGTTGTTGATTTCTGATGCCTGATATAACTGATCTGGTTTAAAACCTGCATCCGAGGATTCCACGACCTTCCAGCCGCTGAATCCGCTTCCCTCCAGTGAAGGAATCAGGTTGTTTGTTATCACCCCATATTTCTGCAGGCTGTAGGTCAGCAGGGGGCCGTAGAATCATTCAGTGTTCCGCCTTTCAAATCAAAGACAACTGCTATGTTGTGCATCAGCTCACCGTCTACATGCCGTTCATAAGGGTCGCCTTTTTCATACTGGATCCTGTACCATATGATATCGTCCCTGGATTAGGTCTTTCCGTCCATGGTATGTCTGAACGTGGAATACTGCAATGAAAATATCAAGGACGTATATCACGATTGATAAAGCACTTGCCCGGTACAATGAGAAGCAGACCAGAAATGACCGCCGGAATGACGATAACTATGAGAAAATTCGTTCCGGCAAGCAGGAGAAGCCATTCCATGAAATTATTTTACTAATTGGGGATAAGGATATCTGGCTGGACAGTCCGCAGCAACTTCAATAGGATCAGAAGCACTTTCTGTCTCAGCGGCTTCTGACTGGAGCTTTCGGATCCAGTAACCCAGTGTAGACTGTGGGATTCCATTCTGCTGACACCATTCTTTGCGGGATAAACCGCTTTCCTGAAAAGCATGGATCCGGTCTGCCCAAGGGTCAGCCTTTGAGGTTGCATTGTCATTCGTATTTATTGGTATCACCTCCATCATTACCTACTTACGTATCTTTAACTATGGGAAACTCCACGTTCCCATTTTGATACTGCCTTATCGGTTACATTGAGTTTTTCAGCTAGCTCAAGTTGCGTCCAACCTTTCTCTTTCCTAAGAGAGAGAATGAACTGTCCAAACTTTTGATTGTCCATAAATACCGCCTTTCTCTTGGTTGGGTTTATTGTATAACCAAACAGCATAGTTGATACCATGTCCAAAGAACTGAAAGAAGCAGGCGTAGAAGTTCTCTTAAACACAAACGCTACTGTGGAAACGGTTGAAAAATATAATCCGATGGCAGTATTCCTCGCAGGTGGTGCTGAACCGATCTGTCCGCCGCTGCCAGGACTGGACAGCGACAATGTGATCATGTCTTCCGATATACTGATCGGTGCAAAATGACAGATGGCCGTGTCACTGTAATCGGCGGGGGACTTACAGGCCTTGAAACAGCAGAGTATCTCTATAATCATAACATGACGTCCGAAGTGCGCATTGTAGATATGCTTCCCCAGTTTGGAGCAGGAATGTACCCGGTTATCTTTATGGATATCATGAAACAGCTGACCCCTCATAATCCTGTGATGATGCCAGGTCACAAGATCATCGGCCTGGAGGGGAAATCTCTGAAACTCCTTGAAATTGCTACTGAAAAAACAGTGGAAGTAGAGTCGGGTTTACAAAATTTGAAGACATGTAACATAAGTCAAAAAAACGGGGGAAGTCTACCACGAAAAAGTAAAATTGCCAAAAAACAAGTTGACTAACCCCTCCGCGCATGGTAATATTACTATATAATTTAAACAAAAGGTCAGGTATAGCCGTAAGGTGTCACTGGTAAAGCAGGCAAGACTGGGTTATCCTATTCTGTTGTATATACAATGCAGCAGTCTGGGATAATGCCGGTCTTTTGTTTTGGGAAAAGGGACTGGTTATGGAGATAACAAAGATCATTAATAACAATGTGGTCAGTGGATTGGATGAGAGCGGGCGGGAAACCATCTGGATCGGAACCGGAATCGGTTTTCACTACAAAACCGAAGGCGTGTTTGATGAAAGCATAATCCAGAAGAAGTTTCACCTGGAGGACTCAGAAGCAGTATCCAAATTTGCCGGAATTGCGGCTGGGATTCCCTATGAGTACATTCAGACGGCAGAGGAGATTATCAGCATTGCCCACAAAAAGCTGCGTCACAGGCTGGATCGCAGCATTCACATCGGACTGACAGAGCACCTTTGCTGTGCTGTGGAGCGGAAAAATCAGGGCATTGAATTGCCCAATGCGCTTCTGTGGGAAATCAAGAATTACTATCCGGAAGAATACGCTGTGGGAATCGAAGCCCTCAGTATTATTGTGGAAAAGCTGAACATAGTCCTCTCGGAAGACGAAGCAGGATTTATCGCCATCCACATCGTCAATGCGGAGATGGGGAATTTCAATTCAAGGGGCTACGACATCGTTGTCATGACAAAAGATATCATCAATATCATCCAGTATCATTTCCAAAAAGATCTGGACCACAGGTCATTTGCGTTTGAGGAACTGATGGTCTATATCAAACATATGCTGCGAAGAATCATCACCAATCAGATGCACCATGGTGAGGATGAGGAGATCTGCGCGCTGATTTGTACAAAATTTCCGGCGGCATATGATTGCAGCGCTAAAATTGCAAAATTCATCTTACAGCAGATGAAGGTACAGCCCAACATGGAGGAAATTGCTTACATGACTTTGAATATCAACAGAGCCATGCGAGACAAATGAACTTAAGCTATAGGAGGAGAGAACATGGCAAGTAAGTATGACGCACTGGCCCGCATAATCATTCAGAACGTGGGTGGAAAGGAAAATATTGTAAGTCTGACGCACTGTATTACCAGGCTGCGTTTCCAGCTGAGGGACGAGTCAAAGGCCAACACGGAGGTGTTAAAATCAACCGACGGGATCGTTACGGTCATGCGGTCAGGAGGACAGTATCAGGTGGTGATCGGCAATCATGTGCCGCAGGTATATGAGGTGGTTTGCGAAAAAGCACATATATCCGGCGCGCAATCCGAAGAAGCAGAAGGCGACAAAAATATGGCCTGGGGGGCCTGGATGCTGGATCTGCTGTCCGGAACCTTCCAGCCGATCTTGGGATTTTTGGCAGCGGCCGGTATTGTAAAAGGTCTTTTGGCCGTGCTGGTGTTCGTTGCCGGAGCATCGGTGAAGGACAGCGGATTTTACCAGATGATGTATGCCATTGGAGATGGATTTTACTACTTCCTTCCCATGATCATTGCGGCATCCTGCGCAAAGAAGTTTAAATGTAACCCATATCTGGGCATGAGCATCGCGGCTGCCCTTTTGTATCCGGCCATGGTTGGCCTGGAGACCACCGGCACCCTGTTTGAGGGCACCCTGATGGCTCTGGATTATAAGACCACCTTTCTGGGAATCCCGGTGGTATATCCCAAGTCAGGATACGCCTCATCCGTAGTTCCAATCCTGGTGGCCACCGGAGTGGGAGCGAAGCTTGAAAAATACTTTAAGAAGATTGTTCCGGATACCTTAAAACTGTTCTTTGTACCGTTTTTGACGGTGATTATCATTGTTCCGCTGACTTTTATTGTGATTGGTCCGGTGGCCGGCATCCTTACCAACCTGCTGAACGCGTTTTTCCAGGCGATCTTTGCGATTCCGGTGCTGGGCGGCGTGGTAACCGGTATCCTGATTGGCGCGCTGTGGCAGATCTTGGTTATCTTCGGTCTGCACTGGGCGGTTATCCCGATCGGAATTGCCAATATCAGTACATATGGAAGCGATTTATTCATGACTCCTTACTTTGCGGCTTCGTTCGCGCAGTCTATGGTAGTTGCGGCTATTTATATTAAGACTAAAGATAAGAATATGAAGACAATGGCGCTCCCAGCCCTGGTTTCCGGTCTGTTCGGTGTTACGGAACCCTGTATTTACGGTATTACACTTCCTAAGAAAAAACCGTTCATTATCTCCTGTATCGCGGCAGCAGTGGGCGGCGGTATCCTGGGCGGAGCCAAGGTTTTACGATATCAGTCCGGCGCGTTGGGCTTCTTCGGATTCATGTCATTTGTCAAAGACGGCGAGCCTATGTCCAATGTAATCTGGGCTGTGATCGCAGTGGCGGTGGCGATGGTTTTAGCCTTTGTAATGACAATAGCTACCTATACAGATGATGAGCCGAAGGCAAAAAAAACCACTCTGGCAAAAAAGGCTTCGGTGGATGAGGACGCTCCCAAATCCGTGTTTGCTCCGGTAAAAGGCGAAGTAATCCCGCTAGATCAGGTAGACGACCAGGCATTCGCCAGCGGAGTGATGGGAAAAGGCATGGCAATCATTCCCACAGAGGGCAAGGTATGCAGCCCATGCGATGGAGTGGTTTCCGCAATCTTCCCCACCGGACATGCGGTAGGAGTAACCAGCAATGACGGCGTGGAGGTTCTGATTCATATCGGCATGGATACGGTGAAGATGGAAGGCCGGGGCTTTGATAAGAAGGTGAAAGAAGGAGACAAGGTAACGAGAGGACAGATCCTGGTGGAATTTGATATGGACGCTGTCCAGAAAGCAGGATATTCCCTGGTTACTCCTGTCATCATCACCAACACCAATCAGTTTGCGGACATTGTAACCAGCGCTTCTGGAACGGTGGATGTGGCGGATGAACTGCTTGTAGTTATGTAAAAGAGATATGGAAGGAGGAATTCATCATGAGCAAAATGCCAGAAGGATTTTTGTGGGGAGGCGCTACGGCGGCAAACCAGTGTGAAGGCGGATTCGACCTGGACGGAAGAGGAATTGCTAACGTGGATGTGCTTCCGGCAGGGGCAGACAGGCGTGCGGTCATGAGCGGCAGGATGAAGATGCTGGCCTGTGACAGCGACCATTACTATCCCTCCCATGAAGCCATTGATATGTACCATCACTATGAAGAAGATATCCGTCTGTTTGCGGAGATGGGATTCAAATGCTATCGTTTTTCCATTGCCTGGTCCAGGATATTCCCCATGGGGGACGAGGAACAGCCTAATGAAAAGGGACTGGATTTCTATGAGAAGCTGATTGACACCTGCCTTAAGTACAACATTGAACCGCTGGTCACTATCTGTCACTTTGATGTGCCCATGCACCTGGTAACGGAGTACGGTTCCTGGAGAAACCGGAGGCTGGTGGATTTCTACCTGAATTTCTGCCGCGCCCTGTTTACCAGATTGAAAGGGAAGGTAAAATACTGGCTGACCTTCAATGAGATCAACATGCTGCTTCACCTACCCTTTATGGGCGCAGGTCTTGTGTTTGAGCCGGGAGAGAACGAGACCCAGGTGAAGTACCAGGCGGCTCATCATGAACTGCTGGCAAGCGCCCTGGCAACCAGGATGGCTCACGAGATGATGCCGGGCTGCATGGTAGGCTGTATGCTGGCGGCAGGAAGCTTTTATCCCTACAGCTGCGCCCCGGAGGATGTGTGGGCGGCCATGGGACGGGATCGGGACAACTACTTCTTTATCGATGTACAGTCCCGCGGCGAATACCCGCCCTTTGCGAGAAAACGCATGGAAAAAGCGGGAGTGGAGCTTGTTATGGGGCCGGAAGACCTTTCTGTTCTCAAGGAAAACACAGTGGACTTTATCTCATTTTCCTACTACGCATCCCGTCTGACCAGCGCCAATCCGGAGCTGAGTAAGCAGACCGCGGGCAACGTGATGGCCTCCATGCGCAATCCGTACCTGAAAATGAGCGAGTGGGGATGGCAGATTGATCCGCTGGGCCTTCGCATCACCATGAACAGCCTGTACGACCGCTACCAGAAGCCGCTGTTCATCGTAGAGAACGGCCTGGGCGCGGTGGACACGCCGGACGAGAACGGAGCGATCCATGACGATTACCGCATTGACTATTTAAGGGCGCATATTCAGGCCATGAAGGATGCGGTCAATGAGGATGGAGTGGAGCTTTTGGGCTATACGGTTTGGGGTTGTATTGATCTGGTAAGCGCCAGCACCGGCGAGATGAAGAAGCGCTACGGATTCATCTATGCGGACAAGGACAACGAAGGAAAGGGTACGCTGAAGCGCAGTAAGAAAGATTCCTTTGACTGGTATAAGAAAGTGATTGAGACGAACGGGGAAAGTCTGTAGATTTAAGCCGGCACAGCTGGAAGAATCACATCCAGCTTTATCGGGCATCTTCCAAAATACATGCAGGATGCGCTTTCTGATGCTCAGTCGGCTGCCTGAAAGCTATTTTGTGTTCTAAAGTATTGAGTTTTCAAGGAACAATCCCATTTTAGCTATGGGAAGTTTGAGTTATTTCATTTGACTGCAAATTTGATTGTAAAAGAACCCCTGACCATATTGGCCAGGGGTTCCTGTTATACTGCTATTTTGTTTTTACATTGACTGTAATGGACCGTTATGAATCCTCTTCTTTACGTTTCCTGCTTAACGCTGTCACCGCAACGAAGATTCCTGATAATATCATGGTCAATGTGGTTCTCTTAGATGTCTGACCTGTCTTTGGCAGTGGTGCCAACGGCACTTCATCGTCATCGATTAAGGTTACATCTACTGGTAATTCTGGAAGAGGTGCTAACGGCACATCTTCTGGGGTGATGGTTGTAAAGCCTGGGCCACCAGGTGTACCTGTGTAGCGTCCACCGCCTGTGGTTGGGCCGCCACCGGTTCCGCCGCCGCCACCGCCGCCGTTATAATTGAACTGTGCGGTAAAGGTTGTACTCTGTATGAACTCCGCAGCTTTAATCTCATTCGCGTCAGCATAGCTCCTGCTTCCATCTGTCCAGTTATTGAAAGAATATCTTCCAACGCTGGATACTGTCACGTCAGCGCTCGGTCTTGCAGGTCTCAGTTCCCTGTGGTCATTACCATCTTCTCCTGTAACGATTTCATAGATAGTCCTGACTTCGGTTACCGCTCCTATTACTGTTCCATGATTTGTGTCTTCCGATACATATTGGAACATAATCTGGTACTTATCCGGTACTCCGTCTGGTGTGTTTGGTTCTTCTGTGCCGATTTCATCAACATCAAAGTATGCTGTGAAAGTGGTATCTACCAGATAGGTATTCAACTTCATCTTTGACATGTCTGGAGTGTAGTCATTAACTTCTCTATCAGTCCAGTAGTCAAATGCAAAACCATCCAGTGCTGTTGCGTTTGCTCCCTTCGGGCTAACTGGTGTCTTTTCTGTGTAGTTGCCATCCACGTCCTTAAATACATGAACCTCTGCCTCAAGTGGATCCGCATCTACGGTACCCTTTGTTACATCTGCACTCTTGTATACGAAGATTGTTTCATACTTATCCGGTACTCCATCGGGTTCATTTCCGTCTGGTCCTTTTCCCTTCTCGTCTGAATCAAAGTATGCTGTGAAGGTGGTATCTTCTAAGTATTGCTTTGACTTCAGAATACTCATGTCAGATGTCGGATCCTTTGTTTCGTTGTCTATCCAGTACTCAAATGCATTGCCATCTTTTGCTATCGCAGTTGCTCCATCCGGGCTTATTGCTGTTTTCTCAGTGTAATGTCCATTTTCATCCCTAAAGGTATGAACTTCTTCCACAGTACTAACAGTACCCTTCGTCTCATCTGCACTGATATAATAGAAAATTGTCTGGTACTCATCCGGGATTTGGTCTCCGTTGTCGTCCACTCCGAAGTTCGCCACGTATTCGGATGCCACATACAGGCCTCCCACCTTCGCGATATCCTCCGGCTTCAGCTCTGCATTCCAGCTTACCACTTCTCCGTCCTTCGTCCAGTTCTTGAACGCATATCCGGCCTTTGCTGTCGCTACGGAGCCTTTCGGCGTTCCTGTTGCAGGATTCACACTATCAGGATTGTTAGTCGTTGTTCCGTGCTCTGCGTCATCCGGTATGTATCTTATCTCTACTGCCGCATTTTCAGCAAAGCTGATTGTATAATGCGTATCTTCCGTGAACTGCGTGATTCCGGCTTCCGGTTTCTCCGGAGTCCAGCTCTCGCTTGCCTGGTTGTATCCGTTGGCTGCTGTTGCCTTTGCTATCTGGTCCTCGGTCAGCGTTCCCACGCCTCCCTCTTCCTTCGTCGCATAATGGTCATCCTTATACAGCGTCACATACTGCGCTTCCGTCAGGTCCACGCTTCCGTTCACCGCACTGTAGGTTACTTTAATCTGGTACTCATCCGGGATCTGGTCTCCGTTGTCATCCACTCCGAAGTTCGCCACGTATTCAGATTCCACATACAGGCCTCCCACCTTCGCGATGTCCTCCGGCTTCAGCTCTGCATTCCAGCTTACCACCTCTCCGTCCTTCGTCCAGTTCTTGAACGCGTAGCCTTCCTTTGCTGTCGCTACGGAGCCTTTCGGCGTTCCCGTTGCCGGGCTTACTTTATCAGGGCTGTTCGTTGTGCTTCCATGCTCTGCGTCATCCGGCACATAGGTTATCTCCACTGCCGCGTTTTCGGTAAAGCGGATTGTATAATGCGTATCTTCCGTGAACTGCGTTGTTCCGGCTTCCGGCTTCTCCGGGTTCCAGCTCTCGCTTGCCTGGTTGTATCCGTTGGCTG